>NZ_JBSGHN010000023.1:0-100335 GCF_053604425.1 Microbispora sp. NPDC004025
CCGCTGGCCGCCGCCGGGCTGCTCAACCCCATGATCGCCGGAGCGGCGATGGCCTTCTCCAGCATCTTCGTCGTCAGCAACAGCCTCCGCCTGCGGCGCTTCCGCTGAGAGGGTTTCACGGCCGGGTCGTCCACAGCCTGTGGACGACCCGGCCGCGGTCGTCGTGACACGGTCGTCGTGACACGGTCGTCAGCGACGCAGGCGGTCGCGGGTCTCCTCGGTCACCTGCCGCAGGACCGGCGCGATCTCCGGGCGCTCCGTCAGGACGTCCTCGATCCGGGCTCGCCAGGCGGCGACCTCGGCGGACAGCGCGTCCTCGTGCGCCCGGCCGGCCCGCGGAACGTCGTCGTCCCGTCGCAGGCGCAGGCGGGTGCGCTTCAGATCGAGCTCGTACGTCTGCCCGAGATGGCGGCCGAGCGTCTCGCCGAGCCACCAGTAGGCGTCGTCCGTCGCGGCCGCGACGAACACTCTCGCGCTCTCCCACGCGACACGTTCCCTGTGGATGACGGCCACGAGTCGACGGTACGTCCGGGCGCTCCCGCGGGCAATGGCCTCTTCACTCCGGCTCTTGGTGCTCCGCCGGGAGCGCCCTGGGTTTGTCACAACCAATGATCGGATACGAAGAGTGGTGATCGAACACGATTAGTGACATCTGAGATGAGGAATCTTCATGCGCCGCCCTATCCGCCTTCTGTCCGTGGCCGCCCTGACCTGCGCGGGCTTGCTCGCCACCGCTCCCGCGTACGCCGCGTGCGGCTGTGACGCGCCGAAGGCCGCCGCCGAGCCCACGGCCGCCCTTGATGTCGACGCCAACCTCGGCCTCGGCCTCGGCCTCGTCGTGGACCTGGCCGTCGACCTCGACCTGGACGCACGGGTGGGCGCAGGCGCGGGGACGCCGGGCTGCGGCACCCATCGAGTGGTGCGCGCGTGCCGCTGACAGGACGGGCGTGACCCGGCCCCCGCCGGGTCACGCCATCCTCGGCACCTCGTGCCCGATTGGACGGCGCACGTGCAGATGGCGGGCCAGGCTCCTACAGTGGATGGATGACGAGCACCCAGAGTGAGCAGCGGCGTCCCCGCGTCCTCGACGACAAGATGTGCTTCGCGCTCTACGCGGCCTCCCGCGCCGTCACCGGCCTCTACCGGCCCCTGCTCGACGAGATGGGCCTCACCTACCCCCAGTTCCTGGTCCTGCTGGTCCTGTGGGACGGCCCCGAGGAGGGCGTCACGGTCAAGGAGCTCGGGGCCGCGCTGCACCTCGACTACGGCACGATGACCCCCCTGCTCAAGCGCCTGGAGGCGAACGGCCTGCTGCGCCGGGAGCGTCGCGCCGACGACGAGCGCACGGTGCAGATCACGCTGACCGAGCAGGGCTCGAACCTCCGGGAGCGCAGCGACGGCGTCTTCGCCGCGGTCGGCGACGCGATGGCGCTCGAACCCGAGGAGTTCGCCCGCACCCTCGCCACGCTGCGCCGCCTGACGGACAACGTCACCGCGTTCGCGAACCGGAGGGGCTGACCCTCTCCTCCCATCGTCCGGCCTACCACGCACGCACGCAATTACCTTGCACACAATTTAATTGTGGACTAGTGTCTAGAGCGTACTGAGAAACCGGTTGCGGAACGCAGCGGAGAGCAGAAGGAGCGCGCCATGGCGTACATCACGGTCGGCCAGGAGAACAGCACCGACATCGACCTGTACTACGAGGACCACGGCAGCGGGCAGCCGGTCGTGCTCATCCACGGCTACCCGCTCGACGGTCACTCGTGGGAGAAGCAGATTCCCGCCCTGCTCGGCGCCGGCTACCGCGTCATCACCTACGACCGCCGCGGCTTCGGCCGGTCGAGCCAGCCGACGGTCGGCTACGACTACGACACCTTCGCCGCCGACCTGAACACCCTGCTGGAGACCCTCGACCTGCGCGATGTGATCCTCGTCGGCTTCTCGATGGGCACCGGCGAGGTGGGCCGCTATCTCGGCACGTACGGCTCGGCGCGGGTGGCCAAGGCCGCGTTCCTGGCCTCCCTCGAACCGTTCCTGCTGAAGACGGAGGACAACCCGGAGGGCGTCGACGGCAGCGTGTTCGAGGGCATCTCCGCCGCCGTCACCAAGGACCGCTACGCCTATTTCACCGACTTCTACAACGCCTTCTACAACACCGACGAGAATCTCGGCACCCGCCTCAGCGAGGAGGTCGTCCGGGCCAACTGGAACACCGCGGCCGGCGCCTCGTGGTACGCCTCGTCCGCCGTCGTCCCCACCTGGCTCACGGACTTCCGGGCCGACATCCCCAAGATCGACGTACCGGCGCTCATCGTGCACGGCACCGCCGACCGCATCCTGCCCATCGACTCCACCGGCCGGCCCTTCCACCGGGCGCTTCCCCAGGCCGAGTACGTCGAGATCGAGGGCGCCCCGCACGGCCTGCTGTGGACCCACGCCCAGGAGGTCACCGACGCGCTCATCGCCTTCCTGGCCAAGTGACGCCCGGGCGGGATCCGCCTTCCTGAGATCGTCGCGACGTGTTAACCCCCGCGTCCGTTTCGCGGAAGGAGGGGTTCAGTCCGGGGGAATGGGATCACATGGCCTGCCGAATGCACCGAAAGGTACGTCTGTGAGTTCCTCCCTCTCCCGCCGCGATCTCATCCGCTCGGCCGCCGCCGGTGGTCTCGGCATCGCCATCGCCGGCAGCATCGAAGCGATCGCCGGTCCCGCCGCCGCCCAGGCCGCCCAGGCCGGGATCGGCAGGACGACCGGGTACGGCCCGGTCGTCGCCGACCCCGCCGGTCTGCTCGCCCTGCCGAAGGGCTTCTCCTACAAGATCGTCGCCCAGGCCGGCAAGACGATGCTGGAGTCGGGTGAGCCGACCCCCAGCGACGCCGACGGCACCGGCTGCTTCCGCGGCCGCGACGGCTGGGTGCTGGTGAACAACCACGAGATCGGCAGTAACGAGCCCTACGGAGTGCCGCCCCTGCCCGGCCTGACCTACGACCCGGGCGCGAGGGGCGGCACGACGACCATCGAGGTCGACAGGAACGGCAACCGGGTCCGTGAGTACGTGAGCGTGGCCGGCACGCACAACAACTGCGCGGGCGGCATCACGCCGTGGAACACCTGGCTGACCTGCGAGGAGACCGAACAGCGGGCCGGCGGCGCGTACCAGAAGGACCACGGCTACGTCTTCGAGGTCGACCCGTTCGACCGCGAGGCCAACAAGGACCCGGTGCCGCTGAAGTTCCTCGGCCGCTACTCCCACGAGGCCGTCGCGGTCAACCCGCGCAATTCGGAGATCTACCTGACCGAGGACGCGGGCGGCCCGAACGGCCTGTACTTCCGCTGGACCCCGCCCCACGGCTTCCGCGGCCGCAAGGGGGCGCTGCGCGCGCTGGCCCTCGGCCCCGGCGGCGACACGGCCGGGAAGCTGCAGGCCATGCGGTGCCGCAAGGGCAACAGGCACATCGCCGACCTGTCCGAGGCGACCCAGCCGGGCACCCGCTACAAGGTCGAGTGGGTCGACGTCCCGGACCGGGACGCCAAGACCACCTCGGTGCGCAAGCAGTTCACCGACGGCCAGGTCACCCGCAGCCGCAAGCTGGAGGGCGCCTGGTGGGGCGACGGCGGCGCGTACTTCGTCGCCAGCTTCGCCCGGCACGACGACGGCAGCGTCAACGAGCACGACGGCCAGGTCTGGTTCTACGACCCCGAGTCGGAGACCGTCACGCTCAAGACCATCTTCGGCGTCAACCCCGACCCGGAGCAGGACACGAACTACGACGGGCCGGACAACATCACGGTCTCGCCGTACGGCGGCGTCATCCTGGCCGAGGACGGCGAGGGCCTGTCACACCTGGTCGGCGTCACCGACAAGGGCGCCCCCTACCCGATGGCCCGCAACGAGCTCAACGACAGCGAGTTCACCGGCCCGACGTTCAGCGAGGACGGCCGCATCCTGTTCGCCAACATCCAGAGCCCCGGCTACGTCTTCGCGATCACCGGCCCCTGGACCCAGAAGCACGACGATCACGGCCACGGGCACGGCCACCACTGATCCGACGGGTGTCTACAGGAGGAGGGCGGCCAGCGCGAATCCGGCGGCGGCGGCGAGGACGCCGAGAACCAGGCTGCCGAGCGCGTTGAGACAGGCCTCCAGGACCGAGCCCTCCTCCAGCAGCCGTACGGTCTCGAAACCGAACGTGCTGAACGTCGTGAGCGCGCCGCAGAAACCGGTGCCGAGCAGGGTGACCACGTCGGCGGGCAGCCCGACGCCGTCCCGCGCGCCGAGCAGCACCCCGAGCACGAGCGACCCGGCCAGGTTGACCGACAGCGTGCCCCAGGGGAACACGCTGTCGTGCAACCGCTGGACCAGCCGGTCGGCCAGGTAACGGGCGGGCGCGCCGACCACGCCGCCGAGGAACACCAGCAGGAGGATCACCGCTCCGCACGCCTCACGGAGCGGTAGACCTCCACGGGATCGACCATCACCAGGCCCTCGGTCACCAGTTCGTCCAGCTCCGCCAGGAACGCGCTGATCCTCTCCGGGACGTCCACGATGACGACGGCGACGGGCAGGTCCTCGCCGAGCGACAGCAGGCGGCTCGTATGGATGCGCGAGGATGCGCCGAAGCCCTCGACGCCCCGGAAGACGCTCGCTCCGGCCAGGCCCATCGCGTGCGCCCGATGCACGATCTCGGTGTACAGAGGCCGGTGCCGATACTGGTCGCTCTCCCCGACCAGGATCGTCAGTCGTTGCGCCGGGCCGTGCGATCTCATGCGTCCCCCGTGCCGCGCCGCCGTACGGGCAGGCCCGCCAGGGCGCGGGCGAGGACGATGCCGCACCAGACGGCGGCCAGCCCGGCGGCCAGACTGCTCACGGCGTAAACGGCGGCCGTGTGCCACGCGCCCCGCGCCGACCTGTCCACGATCTCCGCGGCGAAGGTGGAGAACGTCGTGTATCCCCCGAGGAAGCCGACCCCGAGGAACGGACGGACGTAGCGGCGCGGCGGCCAGACGTCGAGGACGAAGACCATGAGGGCCCCGAGCGCGAGGCAGCCGGTGACGTTGGCGACGAACGTCCCCCAGGGAAATCCGGTGGGCGACGCCGGGAACGCCAGGCCGACCAGATATCTGGCCACGCTGCCGCCCCCGCCGCCGAGGGCGATCATCGCGAGGACGTCCCAGGTCCGGTGACGGGCGGGGGCCGTCGGCGGACGGAACACGTCCCGTTCGTGGCGGAGGTCCACGTCGGGGTCGATCGGCAGATCCGTCTCTTCGCGATCGCCGTGTACGCGCCGGCCCACGCCGTCCTCCTCGTCCTCGCCCCGGCCCGTCCGCTCCCCGCTGCGGCCGGTGAGGGGAGCGCATTCCGAACGGGCGCATCCCAGTTTACGTACGGGCCTGGAACGGCCGGCGACGGGCGCGGCGGCTGGGGATTCGCGGACTGGTATGGGCGCGATCACGAGGATGAATCGGGTGGGGGCACGGCCGAGCCGTGCCGTCGGCGATGGCCTTGGTGTTCAGCCCCGTTTCCAACGCCTACTTCCGCGGTGTCCGTCGCCCGTGAGAGGTCAATCGAGCCGGCGGGATCGTCCTTGGCCGTGATGCGGCTCCCGCTGCTGGAGGGGTCGCCGTGGTCGGCCCAGCGGCGCTCCGTCTGATCAGTCACCCGATCACGTCACGGTGGTGTTCTGCATGGCGCTGATCCACCAGGAGTCGTCCTTCTTGACCGCCACGATGATGCCGTGGTTGCTGAAGGCCCTGTCCGGGGTCGTCGTGTCCTGCCGCACATGGACGACGGCGATGTCCGTGCTGAGGGAACTCACGCTGAGGATGGAGAGCCGGGTGCTCCAGTCGCTGACCGGGCCCGTCAGGCGGGCGGTGTGGTACGCGAAGAGTTCGTCCCATCCCCTGAGCATCGTGCCGTCAGGCACGGTCAGGATCGCATCGGCGGTGAACCGGCCGTCGAGCACCGCGGCGTCCTTGCCGTTGAAGCCGACCTCGATGTCCCTGACGAGCCGCTCGATCTGACGGATGTCATGCTCGTCGGCGGAAAAGTGGTAGGCGTTAGGCCGCTCAGTCATGTTTCTCTCGCTTTCCATGGTCGGTCGTCGATCTGCCGCGGTGTACGTCGTTCGCCGATTTCGCGTCACAAGGAGTGCAGGAAGCGGATGACCGCCGCGTTGACCGCCTCGGGTCGCTCCTGCTGCGTCCAGTGGCCGCAGCCCGGCAGCACGACCGAATCCCGCAGGTTCGGTACGAGGGGCGAGGCGCCGGCGATCAGTTCCTTGCCGCCCGGCAGGGTCGCGGCGCTGTCCCTGTCACCGGTGATGTAGAGGGCCGGAGGGGTGACGACGGCGTCCTGCCATGCGCTGGTCAGCGTCCAGTTGCGGTCGAGATTGCGGAACCAGTTCAAGGCGGAGGTGAACCCGGTGCGTTCGAAGTCCGCGGCGTAGACGTCGAGGTCTTTCTCGGTCAGCCAGCCGGGCAGCTCGGCGGGCTCCGGCCAGGTGTCCAGGAGCCCGCCGCCCTGCGGGACGATCGGGTTCCACGGGTACCCCTCGCCGGAGGCGCCATAGAGGGCCCGGCGGATCGTGGCGCGCGGGTCCTGCGCCAATTCGCGGTCCGCTACTCCCGGATGCTGGAAGTAGGCGACGTAGAAATTCTCTCCTGCCTGCGCACGCATGGTGGCCAGCGGTGGGGTGGCGGGCCGCGCCCCGTACGGGCCGCCCAGCGCGATCACCGCGCGTACCCGGTCGGGCCGCATCAGCGCGCTGTGCCAGGCGACGCCCGAGCCCCAGTCGTGGCCGGCGACGACGGCCTGCTCCTCACCGAGCGCGGTGATCAGACCGATGACGTCGCCGACCGTGTGCAGGATTGTGTAGTCCTCGACAGCCGCGGGCCGGTCGGTGCCGCCGTACCCGCGCTGGTCGGGCGCGACGGCGCGATATCCCGCCTCGGCCAGCGCCACGAGCTGGTGGCGCCAGGAGTACCACGACTCGGGAAAGCCGTGGAGCAGGATGACCAACGGGCCCGAACCCGCCTCGGCCACATGCATGCGGAGGTCGCCGACCTGTACGTGATGATGGGTGATCTGTGTCATCTGCGTCTCCTCACAGTTCATGGACGCTGGTCGGGTGACGTGAGCGCGGCCAGCAGGACGCGTTCCGACTGGGCGCCGCTCAACGCCGGCCGGCCGGCGAACTGGAACACCGGCACCGCCCGGATGCCTGAGCGCCGTACCCGGTCGAGTTCGGCTCGTGTCTCCTCGGCGCCTTCGTCGCTCCAGCGGACGCCGATCTCGTCGGCGAGCGCCTTCAACGTGTCCGCATCGGCGATGTTGAGCTCGTCGGAGTGGTGGGCCCGGAAGAGCCGCTCGACCATCTCCTCACCCAGTCCTTGGCGCGCGGCCACCGCGACGAGCCGGTGGGCCTCGAACGAGTTGGAGTAGATCGCCCTGTCGTGCCGGAAGCGCAGGCCCTCCTCCGCGGCCATGGCCGTGATCCGGGCCACGGCGTTCTCCGCCTCGTCGCCGAAGGCTCGGCGCAGCACCTCGATCTTCGGCTCTCCTTCCACCGTCGCGTCCGGATCCAACTGGAACGGGCGGAAGACGACGTCAGCCTGGCCGCCTTCGGCGCGGAAACGGGCCAGTGCCCGCTGCATGCGCGTGAAGCCGAAGTAGGACCAGACGCAGGGGATGTCGAAAACGAACGTCACAGTCGCGCTCATGTCCCGAAAACTACGAGCGGCCCGCCGACCGTCGCCTCTGTCGATCGACTGGGGTTGGCCGTCCAGGTCGGCAGACCCCAGTCAATCGACAGAGGAGCAGTCGCCGCCGGTCGCCCTAGCGTCATTCCCCTCGGCTCAACCGAAGGAGGACACACAGCGTGCTGAACGTGGCGATCATCATCGGCAGCACCAGGGAAGGACGTTTCGGCCACGTGGTGGGCGACTGGTTCACCGCCCAGGCGAAGGCGCACGGCGGCCTCAAGGTCGACGTGATCGATCTGGCCGACTTCGACCTGCCCGTGGCGCTGCCTCCCGGCCTGCCGCCCACCCCTCGGATAGCCGATCTGTCGCGGCGGCTGCACGCGGCCGACGCGTTCGTAGTGGTGACTCCTGAGTACAACCGCAGTTTCCCGGCCTCGGTCAAGAACCTCGTCGACTGGCACTACAGGGAGTGGCAGGCCAAGCCCGTCGGCTTCGTCTCCTATGGCGGGATCTCCGGCGGCCAGCACGCCGCCCAGGCGCTGCGAGCCGTGTTCGCCGAGCTGCACGCCGTCACGATCAGGGACACCGTCAGCTTCGTCGATCCCTGGCACGCCTTCGACGCCGACGGCCGGCTCGCCGACCCCGCGGCCCCGGAGCGGGCCGCCAAGACGATGCTGGGCCAGCTCGTATGGTGGGGATGCGCGCTGAAGACCGCCAGGTCCGAGCACCCGTACGGCACCTGACGATGAGGGCCATCAGGCAGCACGCCTTCGGCGGCGCACGTGAGCTGATCCTGGAGTCTGACGTCGCTGTCCCCGAACCCGGCCCGGGTCAGGTGCGCATCGAGGTGGCCGCCGCCGGGGTCACCCGGCTCGACCTCGCCGTACGCGCGGGCATCGGCCGGTGGCTGCCCGAGCTGCCGACGATCCCGGGTAGGGAGGTGGCGGGCGTGGTCGAGGCCCTCGGCGACGGAGTCGAGCGGCGCTGGCTGGGACGGCGTGTCGTCACCTGCCTCGGCCTGGCCAGCGGCGGCTACGCGGAGTTCGCGGTACGTGAGGTCGCCGCGGTGCATGAGATCCCGGACGGCGTGCCGGACCATGCCGCGGTGGCGGCCATCGGCACCGGGCGTACCGCGGTCGGCGTCCTGGACGTCGCCCGCCTTGAGCCGGAGGACGTCGTGCTGGTGCTCGGTTCGGCGGGCGGCGTCGGCAGCCACCTCGTCCAAGCCGCGGTACGCAGGGGCGCGACCGTCGTCGCGGCGGCCGGCGGTCCAATCAAGATCGCTACCTCGCGCAGGCTCGGCGCGGCCGTCACCGTCGACTACACCCGGCCGGGCTGGGCCGAGCGCGTCCGCGAGGAGCTGGAGGGCAGGGAAGTCACCGTGGCGTTCGACGGGATCGGCGGCGGCATCGGCCGTACCGCCCTGAACCTGCTCGGACACGGCGGACGGTTGGTTCTCTATGGCTGGGTGAGCGGACACCCCGTCGAAGTGTCCTCTCGCGAGCTCTACGAGCACGGACTGAGCCTCTGCGCCGCCCCCGGACCCAGCATGCCAAGCCAGCCGGGCGGTGTGCGCAGGCTGGAGGAACGTGCCTTGATCATGGGGACGGACGGCACGTTCTCTCCGCTGGTCCAGCGGTTCGCCCTCTCCGAGGCGGCCGCCGCTCATGCCGCGCTGGAGTCCAGGAACACTGTCGGCAAGGTGATACTAAGTCCGTAATTGTCGATTATTGTCCCGAGAGGTAGGACTTTTCGGCATGCTTCACGGGCGGCGCAGGGAAACGGCCGTGATCGACCGGCTTCTGCAGGGAGCGCGTCACGGCAGGAGTGGCGCGCTCGTGCTCAGGGGCGAGGCGGGGATCGGCAAATCCGCGCTGCTCGACCACGCGGTAGGGGCCGCCGCCGACCTGCGCGTCATCCGCGGAGCCGGGATCGAGGCGGAAAGCGAACTGCCTTTCGCAGGCCTGCATCTGCTCTTCAAAGGAGTGCTCGACCGGATCGGCGCGCTGCCGCAGAGGCAGGAACAGGCACTGCGCGGCGCGCTCGGAATGGCCGCCGCAGTGGAGGGCGACCGCTTCCTCGTGGGCCTGGGCGTGCTCATGCTGCTGGCCGACCTGGCCGAGGAGCGACCCGTGCTGTGCGTCATCGATGACGCGCACTGGCTCGACGGCGCGTCGGCGGAGGCACTGCTGTTCGCCGCCCGCCGCTTGGAGGCGGAGGGCGTCGTCATGCTGTTTGCCGCGAGGGAGGTGCACGCTCCGCCGTTTCCCACGCCTGGTGTGGCCGAGCTGCGGCTGGCAGGTCTGGCTCCGGAGGCGGCCGCGCGTCTGCTCGACGAACACGCGGAAGGGCTGCCTGGACACATCCGTGATCAGATCCTCCAGGAATCCGCGGGCAATCCACTCGCCGTGCTGGAGCTGCTCGCCGCCCAGCGCGAGGGCCAGTTCGCGGCCGTCCCGTACGGCCTGCGCGTCTCCTCCGCGGTCAGCCGCATCCAGCAGACCTTCGCCGACCGCATCGCCACGCTGCCCGAGCCGAGCCGGACGCTCGTGCTGGTGGCCGCCGCCGAAGAGGACGGCGATCCGGCGACGGTGTTCGGCGCGGCCGAACTCCTCGGTGCCAAGGTGTCCGACCTGGAGCCGGCCGAGACCAGGCGCCTGCTCGGCATCTCCGGCGGCCGCCTGGTCTTCCGGCACCCGCTGATCAGGACCGCCGCCTACCGCAGTGCCACCCTCAGCAGGCGGCTGGCCGTCCACCGGGCGCTCGCCGAGGTGCTGGACGGAGACCGGCGGGCCTGGCACCTGGCCGCGGCGAGCACCGGACCGGACGAGCAGGTGGCGGCCGAGCTCGAACGCAGCGCGGAAAGCGCGCGCCACCGCGGCGGACACGCGGCCGTGGCCGCCGCCTTCGAACGCGCCGCCAGGCTCAGCGCCGACCCGCACGAGCGCGGGCGCCGCCTGGCCCACGCCGCCCGTGCCGCCGCCGACGCCGGCCAGCAGGAGCGGGCGGCGATCCTCGCCGACGACGCGGCCGCCCTGACGTCCGACCCGGTGGCCGCGGCGGAGATCGCCCGGTTCCGGGCACAGCTGGCGGACGAGCGCGGCGGCGCCGCCTCCGCGCACCGGCTCTTGGGGGAGGCGGCCTGCGCCGCCGCCGGACAGGCTCCCGGCCTCGCGGCCGACCTGTTGTTCTCCGCCGTCGAGACCGCCTGGACGGCGGGTGACTTCCACGCCGTACGATCCGTGGCCGACCACGCATACAGAATGAAGATCCCCGACGCCCGGCGCATCGGCGAGCTGGCCGGCCACATCACCACGCTGAGCGGTCCTGGAGGCGGCGTGGTCGAAGCCTCCCTCGCCGTACGCCTGCTACTCGACCGGGATCTGGCCGCGGGCCCGTTCGGTCTGCGGGAGAACGCCAGGATCGCGTGGTGGGAGATCCTGCTCGGCGACTACCGCGCCGCCCACGAACGAGCCCTCCACCTGGAACGGCAGAGCAGGGCCCAGGGTGCGATCGGCGTGCTGCCACGCGCGCTGATGCTGCTCGCCCGCACCCAGCTCTGGCTGGGCGCGCACCGCGATGCCCGGACCAGCGCGACCGAGGGCATACGCATCGCCCACGACACGGGCCAGAGCCACAATTCGGTCTTCCTCTGGGCCGTCCTGGCGCAACTCGCCGCGATCGAGGGCGACCAGGAACGCTGCAAGGAGCTGACGGTAGAGATCACGACACACGGCGCGGCACCCAGCTACTCCAGAGCCACGGTCATCAACGCCCTGCTCGACCTCGGCCTCGGCAGGCACGAGGCGGCGCTGGAGAAGCTGAGCGAGGCGGTGAACGGCCCGAACAAACTGGGCACCCTCCACAGCATCCCCGACCTGGTGGAGGCCGCGGCACGCGCGGGCCGCCCGGCAGAGGCCCAGGAGGCCGCTCGCTGGTACGCCGACTGGGCCGACCACACCGCCCGGCCATGGGGACAGGCGATCGCCGCACGGTGTCGGGCCCTGCTCGGCGCGGGGGAGGACGACTGGGCAGCAGCCGTGCGCCTGCACCGCCAGAACGGCGGCCCGCCGTTCGAACGCGCCCGCACCGAGCTCCTATACGGCGAATGGCTACGCAGACAACACCGCAGGACCGACGCTCGCGTCCGGCTGCGCTTCGCGCTGGAGAGCTTCGAACGCCTGGGGGCCAAGCCGTGGGCCGATCGCGCGGCCACCGAACTCCGCGCCACCGGCGAAAGCCTGACGTCGCACGCGGACGACCACGACCCGCTCAGCCGCCTCACGCCCCAGGAACTACAAGTAGTCCGGCTGGCGGCCACCGGCCTGAGCAACCGAGACATCGGCACCCAGCTCTTCCTCAGCCCTCGGACGGTCGGCTATCACCTCTACAACGCTTATCCGAAGCTCGGCGTCACCTCCCGGGGCGAATTGCCCGTACTGCTGTTGAAGCACGACTCTCCCAAGTGATCCGGATACGGGCGGAGTGCGGACGAACAGCGCGATCGGCGAGGTAGCGGCCCTCCTGAACGACCACCGAGGTCACGCCTCGCGCGGCGACCGATCCCGGCCGTTCCTGTGCCGGGAAGTGTCGTCTGGCCCGGCGGCGGACGCTTGGTGGAGTCTGGGGCGGCGGCTGAGATTGCCGACCTGGTCACCGGCGGTATGAGCCAGGACGAAAGCCGCGATCGTCAAAGGGAGAACAGAAGCTCATGGATATGCCCGTCGTCAACCGATGCGAGGCCACCTCGTGCGCGTACAACCGCGACCGCATGTGCCACGCCACCGCCATCACCGTCGGGGACGCGTCCCACGCGCACTGCGACACGTTCTTCAGCGCGCCCGCGCCGGGAGGCGACCCGTCCACGACGGGCCGGGTGGGCGCCTGCAAGATGTCCGACTGCCAGCACAACGTGCAGCTGGAATGCCAGGCGCCCGGCATCGACATCGGCTACTCCCTGGACGAGGCCGACTGCCTCACGTACTCGCCGGCGTAGCGCCTCCGCCCTCACGACGAACCGGGGCGAAGCGGGCGATGGGGTTGACCAGGTCGCCGGCCATCTGCAGCGCGGCCGACGGGTCGGTCAGGTCCACCATCTGCCGGTTGTTGCGCAGTTGCAGGCGGTTGAGGCACGACAGGGCGAACGCCTCGGCGAACAGGTCGTAGCGCCGGAACCGCTCCGCGAGGTGCGGGACCGACCGCTGGTAGGCCGTCGCGCAGTCGGCGACGGTCCGCCAGAAGGCGTCCTCGTCCAGCACGCCGCCGGTGGCCAGCACGGCGTTGAGGAAGCGCAGGAAGCAGTCGAACACGTCGGTGAAGATCGACAGAAGTCTCTGCTCCTCGGGCACCTCGGCGCGGATCCGCCCGACCTCGGGCGGCAGGTCCACGTCCGGGTCCATCACCACGATCTCCTCGGCGATGTCCTTGAAGATCACCCGTTCCACCGCGCCGCCGTCCAGGACCAGGATGACGTTCTCGCCGTGCGGCATGAACGCCAGGTCGTAGGCGTAGAAGGCGTGCAGCAGCGGGACGAGGTAGGCGTCGAGGTAGCGTCGCAGCCACACCTCGGGGGCGAGGCCCGACCGCTCGATCAGGGCCGCCGCGAACGACCGTCCCTCTTCGTCGGTGTGGAGCAGGGAGGCCATGGTGGCCAGGCGCCGGCCCGGCTCCAGCCCCGCGACCGGGCTCTCCCGCCACAGCGCCGCCAGCATCTTCCGGTACGGCGAGTGGCGGTCGGTGGCCGCCTCGTACCGCGGGTTGCGGTACCCGACGGCGGCCCGCTCGCGGATGATCGTCAGCCGGGTCGCGCGCAGGACCTCGTCGCCTGCGATCAGGCCGGCGAGCCAGTCGTTGATCGCCGGGGTCGCCTCCATGTACGCCGCGGACAGACCCCGCATGAAGCCCATGTTCAGCACCGACAGGGCCGTTTTGACGTAGTGCCTGGACGGCGCGCTGGCGTTGAAGAACGTGCGGACCGACTGCTGGGCGAGGTGCTCGTCGTCGCCGGGGCCCAGGCAGACCAGGCGCCGTTCGGCGACCTCCGCCGCGAACGTCACCGAGATCCTGTTCCACCACTGCCAGGGGTGCACCGGCACGAGCAGGTAGTCGGCCATGTCGAGCCCGAGACCGGCGAGCGTGCCCGCGAAGCGGGCCAGGACATCCTCGCCGAGTTCCCCGCGCATCAGCCGTTCGTAGTCGATGTCGCGCGAGCAGGTGAACGTCGTGTGGTCGCGATGGGCGGCCAGCCAGATCAGCCGTACGGGCGCGGCGGCCTCCGGGGCGTACCGGTGGTGGTCGTCGATTCCGTAGCCGATCCGGCCGCTGTTGGCCACGAAACACGGGTGGCCCTCGGTCATGGCGGCCTCGATCTCCTGGAAACCGGCCTTGGCCAGCTCGGCCGCGCCGGTCGGCCGGCGGCTCAGCTTGTACGCGAGGCTCGCCAGCGTCGAGGTGATCTCCTCCAGGTAGACCGGCAGGATCTCGTCGCTCAGCCCGAGCGCGCCGCGCATCTCGGTGACGAACTCCAGCGCGTCGAGCGGCAGGACCTCGCCCGAGGCCCGGTGACGGGTGACCTCGCCGATGTGCCAGTGGTCGAGGGACATCACCGTCGCGGTGAAGCGGTACTCCACCATGCCGGAATCGGCGCGCACCGCCCACCTGCCGTCGCCGACGGGGCGCGGAGTGAGCAGCCGCTCGTGGGCGAACTCGGCGAGCGCCTTGCGCACCAGCCGCCGGTTGGCCTTCTCCCACAGCTCCGGTGTGAGGTGGGAGACCGCATGGATAGGGTTCACGCCGTCGCCTCCCGGGTCGCCGCCAGGAACCGCTCGCGGGTGCAGAAGCTCAGCAGGGCGTCCTTCTCCGGCTTGGCGACCGTGCCGGCCACCTCGAAGCCGACGGCCGCGTTGAGCGCGTGGACCGCCGTGTTGCGCACGTCGGGCTCGACCACGACCCGCCGGGTCGCGGGATCGGCGAACAGGAACTCCATGACCGTCGTGATCACGGCCCGGGTGAAGCCGTGCACCGGGGCGCCGGTCGGCGCGCACAGGAAGTGCATGCCGACGTCGCCGTCCCGGGCCTCGTAGAGCCCCGCCAGCTCGACCCGGGCGGGGTCGTAGCTCTCGACCAGGAACGCCGGGCGCCCGTTCACCAGCCCGAGGAACGCGTCGCGGTGCGGGTGATCGACGATCTCGCGATACTCCTTCGCCACGTCGGCGACGCCGGCGTCGCGCATCATCCAGAACACCGCCTTGGGATGGGTCACCCAGGCGTGCACCACCGACGCGTCGGCCTCCGGGTCGAGGCGGCGTACGGCGAGCTCGCCGACCCGGTCGTCCGCACGGCGGAACAGGACCTCGCTCATGCGACCACGCCCTCGGGCGCGCCGAACTCCTGGAAGGCGATGGCCTTCTCGATGGGGTAGTACTCGCGGCCCAGGATCTGGCTGATGATCCACGAGTTGCGATACGGGCCCATGCCGAGGTCGGGGGAGGTGACGCTGTGAGCGTGGGCGGCGCCGTTCTGCAGGAAGATCCCCCGGCCGGTGACGTCGATGCTGTAGTTCCTCGCCACGTCGAACCGGCCGTGCCGGTCCCACCGGATCCGGTCGCGTACGGGCTCGAGGAAGGCGGGGGGCTCGTAGCGGTAGCCGGTGGCCAGCACGAGGCCCTGGGTGACGAGCGTGTGGTCGCGCTCCTGCTCCACGTGGCGCAGCCCGAGCGTGTACTCGCCCCGGCCGGCGTCGTAGGCCGCCTCGCGCAGCTCGGTGCAGGTCAGCAGCCGGGTGGGGATCGGGCCGCCGACGGTCTTGGCGTAGAGCAGGTCGAAGATGTCGTTGATCAGCGCCGCGTCGATGCCCTTGTAGAGGCACTTCTGCTCGGCTTCGAGGCGGTAGCGGGTGTCCTCGGGCAGTGCGTGGAAGTAGTCCACGTATTCCGGGGACGTCATCTCCAGGGTCAGCTTGGTGTATTCCAGCGGGAAGAACCGCGGGGACCTGGTCACCCAGTTCAGCCGGTAGCCGCGCGTGTCGATGTCGGCCAGCAGGTCGCGGTAGATCTCGGCGGCGCTCTGCCCGCTGCCGACGACCGTGATGCTCTCCTTCGCCTGCAGCGCGGCCTTGGCGTCCAGGTAGCCGGTGTTGTGGACGAGGTCGCCGCCGAGGCCCCGGCAGGCCTCCGGCACGTGCGGCGGGGTGCCGGTGCCGAGCACGAGGTGCCTGGCCCGGTGCTCGGTCTCCTCACCATCGTCCGTCACCGCGCGCACGACGTAGTGCCCGTCGAACTCGTCGTACGTCACGGAGGTCACCCGGTGGCCGAAGCGGACGCTGCCCAGGCGCCCGGCGGCCCAGCGGCAGTACGCGTCGTACTCGGCCCGGAGCTGGTAGAAGCTCTCACGGATGTAGAAGGGGTAGAGCCTGCCGGTCTCCTTCAGGTAGTTCAGGAAGGAGTACGGCGAGGTCGGGTCGGCCAGCGTGACGAGGTCGGCGATGAACGGCGTCTGCAGCGTCACGGAGTCGAGCATCATCCCGGGGTGCCAGGCGAAGCCGGGCCTCGCCTCCAGGAACACGCCGTCGAGCTCGGCGATGGGTTCGGTCAGGCAGGCCAGGCCCAGGTTGAACGGCCCCAGCCCGATCGCGACGAAGTCATGCGTGGACATGCGTAACTCCCGGATGGTCGGCGTGCGGGGCGAGCTCGTCCACGTAGCGCCGGGCGTGCCCCGCGAGGAGGTCGAGGACGTACGCGATGTCGTCCAGCGTGGTCTCGGGGTTCAGCAGGGTGAACTTCAGGTAGTGGCGGCCGTCGACCGTGGTCCCGGCGACGACCGCCGCGCCGGAGGCGGCCAGCGCCTCGCGGGCGTACAGGTTGGCGTCGTCGGCGAGCTCGCGGCCGGGACCTTCCGGCGGCAGGTAGCGGAAGACCAGCGTGCTCAGCTGCGACCGCGTGACGACCTCGAAACGCGGGTCCTCCGTGATCAGGGCGTGCGCCTCGGCCGCGCGGTCGACGACCTCGTCGAACAGCTCGCCGACCGCGTCCGGGCCCATCATCCGCAGCGTCAGCCAGAGTTTGAGCGCGTCGAAGCGGCGGGTGGTCTGCAGGCTCTTGTCCACCTGGTTGGGGATGCCCTGCTCGGCCATCCGCAAGGGGTTGAGGTAGTCGGCGTGGTGGGCCGCGTGGCGCAGGACCGCGCCGTCGCGCACCAGCACGGCGCTGGAGCTGACCGGCTGGAAGAAGGACTTGTGGAAGTCGACGGTGACCGAGTCGGCCCGCTCGATCCCGTCGAGCAGGTGCCGCCGTCTGCGGGAGACCAGCAGCCCGCAGCCGTAGGCAGCGTCCACGTGCAGCCACGCCCCGGCTGATTCGCACAGATCGGCGATCTCCGGCAATGGGTCGATCGAGCCGAAGTCGGTGGTGCCGGCGGTGGCCACCACGGCCATGACCACCAGCCCGGCGCGGCGGCAGCGGTCGAGCTCGCGGGCGAGCGCGGCCGGCCGCATCCGCCGCTGCGCGTCGGTCTCCACGGTCACGACCGCGTCCGGGCCGAGGCCGAGCAGGTTCGCCGCCTTGCGGACGCTGAAGTGCCCGGCCTCCGAGGTGATCACGCGCAGCCGCGCCGGTGAGGCGCCGATACGGGCCTCCTCGCGGGCGAGCAGCAGGGCGTGGAGGTTCGACTGGGTGCCGCCGCTGGTGAAGACACCGTCGGAGGCGGGGCCGAAGCCGATCCGGCCGGCCGTCCACTCGATGAGGCGGCGCTCGATGAGCGTGCCGCCCGCGCTCTGGTCCCACGTGTCGAGCGAGGAGTTCACCGCCGACAGGACCGCCTCGCCCAGCAGCGCGGGGATCACCACCGGGCAGTTGAGGTGCGCCAGGTAGCGGGGGTGGTGGAAGTAGACGGCGTCGCGCAGGTAGACCCGTTCGAGCTCGTCGAGGACGGCGGCCTGGTCGTGCAGCGGCCGTTCGAGGTCGATCGCGGCGATCCGCGGCGCGAGCCGTTCGGGGGACACGCCACTGAACGGCCGGTCGGCGCGCCGGATACGCTCCGCCACCCGCTCGGTCCCGGCGGCCATCGCCCGCCGGTATCCCTCCACCGTGCGGTCGTTGAACAGGTACGCCCGCGCGGCCCCGGCATGGGGATAGGTCATTGTCATCCTTACCGTAAGAGGTTAGGTTAGGCGAACCTAAATTTTGGGAGTCGACACGTGTCCCCGGGTGATTTCTCCGGCGTGTGGTCAGCCGAGCTTCTTGGCGTCGCGGATCGCCGTCGCCAGGTTCTCCAGGATCGGGGCGGCTCCGGCGTACGAGAAGCGCGGCACGGGGTCCCAGCCGACGACCTGGTCGGCCGCCACGGCGGGCAGCTTGGCCCAGGCCGGCTTGGACGTCAGGTCCTTGGGCTGCAGCGCGGTGCTCCGGTTGTCGAGCAGGATCAGGTCGGCGTCGTACTTGTCGGCGTTCTCCCAGCTCAGGTTCTCGTAGTAGCCGCCCTCGCCGGGCTTGTCCGGCTGGACGATCTCGACCCCGAGCTGGGCGAAGTACATGAGGTCGGTGTTGACCTCCGGGTTGGACACGTACAGCACGTCGGGGCTGCCCGAAGCGGCCAGGACCTTGATGCCGGGGTTGTCGGCGACCGCCTTGCGCACGCTCTCGGCGGCGGCCTCGAACCGGGCCTTGGCCTCGGCGACCTTCGGTGCCTTCAGGTCCGCGCCGAGCGACTCGGCGAGGGCGGCGTAGCGCTCGATCGGCTGGGTCATCGGGACGCGGGCCGCGCTGACGGCGACGGTCGGGGCGAGCTGGACGATCTTGTCCTTGCTCTCGTCCGGGACGTACCACAGGGCGCCGGGGTCGTACATGTGCGTGACGAGAAGCTCGGGGCGCAGCCCCGCGTACTTCTCGATGTTGAACTCGCCCCAGACGTTGCCGAGGATCGTCACCTTGTTCACGTCGAGGTCGCCGGCCTGCGGGTCGGGCGAGCCGTCGGCGCGCTTCGTCTCGCCGAAAACGCCGACGATCTTGTCCTGCACCCCGTAGTCGGCGAGCGCCGCCGCCGCGCCCGTGAACGCCACGACCCGCGACGGTACGGCCGCGGCCGTGACCGCCTCCTTCCTGTCGTCGGTGAAGGACCACGACGTCGCGCTCGGACCCGACGTCGCGTTCTGGCCCGCCGCGGAGGGCGCCGGGTCGCTCGACCCGCAGGCGGCGAGCGCCAACGCGAGGACGGCGGCTCCGCCCGTGGCGAGGAGACCGCGGCGGGACATCGTGGTGTTCAGGTTTCGCACGGTTCGTCTTTCTCTTGTCGGGCACGGGCTTCTGCCGACGCGGCCCTTGGGGTTGATCGCTAGTTAGGTTACCCTTACCTAAGTTCTTGTCCAGAGGGGCGATGAAATTCGTCCCCGGCCCCCCACCGGAGCAGGTCGTGGTCGTCACAGAGTCTTCGCAGATCAGCAGGCCTGCGAGGGCGCCCGCAAAACGCGCGGAAATCGGTCGGCGCGCGGCGGCGCTGCTGGGCTCGGCGATCGCGCTGGCCGCCGTCCTCGTGCTCAGCCTCGGGCTCGGCGCCCGGCAGCTCTCGCCGGTGGAGGTCTGGCACGGACTCGTGGACGCCGACTCGGCCGCCTACACGGTCGTCCACCAGATGCGGCTGCCGCGCACCCTCCTCGGGCTGCTCGCCGGCGCCGCGCTGGGGGTCGCGGGCGGCGTCATGCAGGCGCTCACCCGCAACCCGCTGGCCGACCCCGGACTGCTGGGGATCAACGCGGGCGCCTCGGCCGCGGTGGCCACCGCCGCGGGACTGCTCGGCGTGGCGTCGTTCCAGGGCCGCGTCTGGTTCGCCCTGGCCGGCGCGGCGGCCGTGTCGGTGCTGGTGTACGCGGTGGGCGGCGGGCGCACGGCCACACCGGCGCGGCTGGCGCTCGCGGGAGCCGCCATCAACGCCGCGCTCTACTCGTACGTGAACGGGACGATGCTGCTCGACGCCGCCTCGCTGGAGACCATGCGCTTTTGGACCGTCGGTTCCCTCGCGAGCGCGCAGGGCGGGACCGCGGCGATGATGGCGCCGTTCATCGCGGCGGGGCTGCTGCTGGCCATGGCCCTGGCCCGGCCGCTCAACGCGCTCGCGCTCGGCGACGACTCGGCGCGTTCGCTCGGCGCGCACCCCGCCCGGGTCCGCGCGGGCGCCATCGTGGCGGTGACATTGCTGTGCGGGGCGGCGACGGCGGCCTGCGGGCCGATCGTCTTCGTCGGGCTCATGGTGCCGCACCTCGTCCGGGCGCTGACCGGCCCCGACCAGCGCTGGATGCTCCCCTGCTGCGCGCTGCTCGCGCCCGTGCTGCTGCTCGGCGCCGACGTGCTCGGGCGGCTGGTGGCCCGGCCCGGCGAGCTGCAGGCGGGCATCGTCACGGCGGTGCTGGGCGGCCCGCTGTTCCTGTACTTCGTGCGAAGGAAGGTCCGGGTATGAGTGTCGGACCCATGCCCGTGCGAAGGATCGCCGGCGGTATGCCCCTGCGGTTCAGGGCCGTGGCCGTGGGAGCCGGCTGCCTGCTGCTCGCGCTCGTGTTCGGCGTGCTCGCGATCGGCGGCGGCGACTACCCGATGAGCCCCTCCGACGTCGTACGCACCGTGCTGGGCGGCGGCAGCCCGGCCGAGGACTTCATCGTGCACGGGCTCCGGCTGCCCCGCGTCGTCACCGCGCTGCTCGTGGGCGCGGCCCTCGCGCTGGCCGGCGCGGTCTTCCAGTCGCTCGTACGCAACCCGCTGGGCAGCCCCGACCTGCTCGGCTTCACCCAGGGCTCGGCGGCCGGAGCGCTCCTCGTGGTCGTCTCGGGGGGCGGCAGCGCGGCGCTCGCGGGCGGCGCGGTGCTCGGCGGCGTCGTCACCGGAGTCGCCATCTACGCCCTGGCGTGGCGCGGCGGCCTGCACGGTCACCGCCTCGTGCTGGTGGGCATCGGCGCCACCGCGATCCTCACCGGCGTCAACGGGTACCTGCTCACCCAGGGGCGCCTGATGGAGGCGGCGCGGGCCATGCTGTGGCTCACCGGCAGCCTGGACGGGCGCGGCTGGGAGGACGTCCTCCCGCTGCTCGCCGCCATGGCGGTGCTGGCGCCGGTGGTGCTGATCGGCTGCGCGCGCCCCCTGGCGATCACCGAGATGGGCGACGACCTGGCGCGCGGCCTCGGTGTACGGGTGCAGGGCATACGCCTGGTCCTGGTGGGGGCGGCCGTGCTGCTCACGTCCCTGGCGGCGGCGGCGGCCGGGCCCGTGTCGTTCGTCGCGCTCACCGCCCCGCACCTGGCCAGGCGGATGACCGGGGCGCCCGGGCCGAACCTGCTCGTCGCGACGTGCACGGGCGCGGCGCTGCTGACGGGCGCCGACCTGGCCGCGCAGCGGCTCTTCGCCGGCCACCAGTTGCCGGTCGGGGTGGTGACGGGGGTGCTCGGCGGCGGTTACCTCGTCTGGCTGCTCGCCGCCCAGCGGAAGGCGGGACGGATATGACCGAGACCATCGTGGACAGGAAGGCAGTGGCGGGCATGCACGAGGACGGGCCGCGCCTGAGCGGCAGCGCGCTGACCCTCTCCTACGATAAGAGGGTCGTCGCCGAGGGCCTCGACGTCACCATCCCCGACCGGTCCTTCACGGTGATCATCGGGCCGAACGCCTGCGGCAAGTCCACGCTGCTGCGGGCGCTGGCGCGCACGCTCCGGCCCGCCGCCGGGACCGTGCTGCTCGACGGGCGTGACATCACCTCCCTGCCCGCGAAGAAGGTCGCCAGGACCCTCGGCCTGCTGCCCCAGACGTCCGTCGCGCCCGACGGCATCACGGTCGCCGAGCTGGTCGGCCGCGGGCGCTATCCCCACCAGCGGCTGCTGCGCCAGTGGTCGGCCGACGACGAGCGGGTGGTGCGCGAGTCGATGGAGGCCACCGGGGTCGCCGACCTGGCCGGGCGCCTGGTCGACGAGCTGTCCGGAGGGCAGCGCCAGCGCGTGTGGATCGCGATGGCGCTGGCCCAGGAGACGCCGCTGCTGCTCCTGGACGAGCCGACGACCTACCTGGACATCGCCCACCAGATCGAGGTCCTCGACCTGTGCGCGCGGCTGCACGAGGAGCGCGGCCGGACACTCGTGGCGGTGCTCCACGACCTCAACCACGCCGCCCGCTACGCCAGCCATCTCATCGCGATGCGCGAGGGCCGGGTCGTGGCCGCCGGCGCGCCCGGAGAGGTCATGACCGCAGGCCTGGTGGAGGAGGTCTTCCGGCTGCCCTGCCGGGTGATCGACGACCCCGAGACCGGCACTCCGCTGGTCGTCCCCGCCGCCCGCCGCCGCGCCGAATCGGCGGCGAGGGCGGCGTCGTGAGCATCCCCGTGGTCGTGAGCATCCCGCTGCCGGAGGCGGCGTCATGAGCCGGCTGTACCGGGACGCCTTCGGCATCCCCCACCTGCGCGCGGACGATCCGTACGAACTGGCCTTCGCCCAGGGACGCGTCACGGCCCTGGACCGGGCCTGGCAGATCGAGGTGGAGCGGCGCCGGGCGACCGGCACGTCGGCGGCGGTCCTCGGGCCGGACTCCGTGCCCTGGGACCGCTTCGCCCGGCAGGCCCGGCTGGCGGACACCGCCGAGCGTTGCCTGCACGCGCTGGACGGCGACACGGCGGCGTGGGTGCGGGCCTACGTGGACGGCGTCAACGCCGGGCTTCCCGAGGGGGCGCGCCGGGCACCGGAGTTCGCCACCGCGAGGGAAACCGCACCGCGAGAGACGACAGGGTCCGACGCGGCAGAACCCCACGCGACAGGACCCGACGTGACCGGGCTCGCGCCGGGCCGGTGGGAGCCGTGGACACCGATGGCGGTCTGGCTGTCCCACCACATCCTCTTCGCGCACTTCCCGGCGAAACTGTGGCGCGAGGCGGTGGCCGAACGGCTGGGGTCCGAGGCGGTCGCGCTGTTCGCGGCCGACGGGCCGGGCACCTCGGGCAGCAACGGCTGGCTTGTCCCCGGCGACCGCACCGTCACCGGCGCGGCCCTGATCGCGGGCGATCCCCACCGGTTCATCGAGGACCCCGGCTTCTACCAGCAGATCCGCCTGGCCTGTCCCGAGTTCGACGTGGTGGGACTGGCCGTGCCGGGTGTGCCCGGCATCGCCCACTTCGGGCACGCCGGCTCGGTCGCCTGGGCGATCACCAACGCCATGGCCGACTACCAGGACCTCTACCGGGAGCGGCTCCGGCGCGTGGACGGTCGCGTCGAGGCGCTCGGGCCGGACGGCTGGCGTCCGTGCGCCGCCCACGTCGAGGTCGTCGAGGTGGCGGGGGAGAGCCCGGTCGAGGTCGAGGTCGTCGAGACCGGGCGCGGCCCGGTCGTCATGCCCGGCGGCTCCGAGCGGGAGACCGCGTGGGAGGCGGTGAGCCTGCGGTATCCGCCCCGGGTGCGCCGCGACCTGGGGTTCGCGGCGCTGCCCGCGCTGCTGCGCGCGAAGACCGTGGCCGACGTCGACCAGGCGCTCGACCGCTGGGCCGAGCCCGTCAACGTCGTACTCGCCGCGGACGTCGACGGCGGGCTGCTGCACCGGGTCGCCGGTGTGGTGCCTGTGCGCCACCCGGACAACGCGCTGCGCATCGTGCCCGCCTGGGAACCGGGGTACGAATGGAGCGGCCGGTATGCGCCGATGCCGCGCCGCGCGGTCTCCGGCATCACGGTCATGGCCAACGAGCGCGGGCTCGCCGCGCCGCTCGGCGTCGAGTTCGCCGCGCCGTACCGCGCCGCCCGGATCAGCGGCCTGCTCGACGGCTCGCCGCGCTGGTCGGCGAGGGAGATGGCGGCCGTCCAGACCGACACGCTGGTGCCGGGCGCGGGCCCTCTCCTGGACCTGCTCGCCGGGCTGGACCGGCTCGGCCCCGAGGCCGTACGCCTGCGGGACCGGCTGCTCGGCTGGGACCGGCGCATGGACGCCGGCAGCACCGGCGCGGCGGAGTACGCCGCCTTCCGGGCGGAGGTGGTGCGGCGCCTGGCGGCACATCCCGCCCTGGCCGCTCTCGCCGGGGTGGACGCGGAGGTGCCCGAGGTCTTCCGGCCGTGGCTCGCGCTCACTCCCCGCGTCGCGTACGCGCTGGAGAACCTGCTGACGACCGACCGGCTGCCCGGGCTGGACCGGCCTGCCCTCGCGGACCTGGCCCGGTCGGCGCTGGAGGACGTGACCGCACGCGGCGAGGCGGCCGGCGTCCGGTGGGGCGACCTGCACCGGCTCGACCCCTGGCGGGCGGTGCCGTTCCCCGCGACCCCGGACGCGACCCCGGACGCGGCGCCTGCGGAGGCGGGCCTTTCCGGCGACCACGACTGCGTGCTGTCGACGTCGAGCGTGCCCGGCGTCACCCACCACTTCGCCCGGGGGCCCGCCGCACGCTACGTGTGGGACCTGTCCCGGCGCGACGGGAGCCTGTGGATCGTCCCGTTCGGCGCGAGCGGCGTGCCGGGCGACCCCCATCGGCGTGACCAGCACCCGCTGTGGCTGCGCGGCGAACTCGCGCCGGTGGTCACCGACTGGGACCTACTCACCGAGGAGCAGCATGACCACTGAGCCGTTGACCACCGAGCCGTTGACCACCGAGCCGCTGACCACCGAGCCGCTGACCACTGGGGCGCACACCACGGCCTCCGCACGGCGCGACGCCGTGTGGGAGCAGACGGTCGAGGGGTTCGGCACCGTCCGCGTCGTCCCGGTGGACCCGCCGGCCGACGCCGATCTGATCCACTCCTGGGTCACCGAGGAACGGGCCCGGTTCTGGGGCATGCTGGACGCGAGCCGTGACCGGGTGCTGGAGATCTACGACCACCTGGACGGACTCACCACCCACCACGCCTATCTCGTCCACCGCGACGACCTGCCGGTGGCGCTCTTCCAGACGTACGAGCCCGGGGCCGACCCGGTCGGGGAGTGCTACGACGTCCAGCCGGGCGACTTCGGGGTCCACCTGCTCCTCGGGCCGGCGGCGGGGGAGGGCGAGCGCGGCTTCACCGGCGCCCTGCTGTCCGTGCTCGTCGCGTACGCGTTCTCCGACCCGCGCCACACCCGGATCGTGGCCGAGCCGGACGCCCGCAACGACAAGGTGATCGCCCGGATGCTGCGTACCGGCTTCACCCTCGGGCCCGAGGCCGACCTGCCGGACAAGCGGGCCCGGCTGTGCTTCCTGACCAGAGACGACCGCTGACACAAGGAGTGCGAGTGCTGCTCGACGCCCTTTCCGACCATCTGGAAGGCCTCGCGGCGGAGCGGGACGGCGTGCTGGGGGTCCTGCCCAGGCTGATCGCCGACGACTCCCCCGGCTGGATCCCCGCCGCCTCCCTCGTGCGGGAGCCGTACGAGGGGCTGCTCGCGCTGGTGGACGCGACGGCGGCCCAGTGGAGCGCGCCGCGTCACGTGGCGGCGGCGCTGCTGTGGAAGACCTACGGATACTGGCACACGATGCCGATGGCCCTGGGCTGGGCTCTCGGCCGCCGGGTGCCGCTGATGCGCCTGGAGGACACGCTGCTCAGGCCGTCCGCGGCGGGTGTGACGGTGGCGGCGTCCCGGGTGACCGTGGCCGTGCTCCCCGGCGACCCGCTGGCCGGGGCCGACGGCACCGTCGTCGTCCCCGATCTCGCGGCGGCCATCAGGGAGGCGCTCCTGGAGAGCCAGTATCCGTTCGTCAGAGCCCTCAGCGCCGCGACCAAGGTGGGCGAGCGCACCCTGTGGGGGTCCACCGCCGAGGCGGTCGCCCACCCGCTGCTCGCGCTCGGGTCGTACGACGAGGCGGCCCGGCTGCTCGACGAGATCGGGCCGCCCGTGGCCGGACTGCTCGTGCCCGACGGCGACGGATACCGACGCCGCACGTGCTGCCTGTGGGTGACGCTGCCGGACGCCGACCCCTGCTCCACCTGCTGCGTGCATTGAGCCGCACATGAGATCTTGACATCCTCGCGGCAGCCGTGTCAGCGTTCCCAGTGCGTGACCCAGCCGTGGGTTCCACGCTTTTCCATGCGCGCCGGAAGGTCAATGGTCAGGGACTCTTCTGCCTGACGTGCATGGCGACTGCCTGAGGGCCGGGCGTGCGCCCGGCTCTCTCGAGTTCCGCCGCATGGGAGAGACACGATGCGATCGACAACGGCAAGACGGCGAACACGCGTGCCCTGGCTCACCGCTCCGGTGGTCGCCACGGCGGTCGCTACGGCGCTGGCCACGCTGACGGCCCTCGTCCCCGCCCCGCAAGCGCGGGCCGCCGCTTTGTTCGGGGACGATTTCGAGGACGGCGACGCGAGCGGCTGGTCCAAGTCGGGCGGCACCTGGTCGGTGGTGTCCGACGGATCCGCCGCGTTACGCCAGAGCAAGTTGCCCAGTGACCTGGCCCGGGTCTTCGCCGGCTCGACCGGCTGGACCGACTACGCCGTACAGGCCCGGGTGCGGCCCATCACGCTGAGCGGAGCCACGGCGTTCGCCGGCCTGGCCGCCCGCTCGACCTCGTCCACCACGTTCGACCGCCTGATCCTGACCGGCGGTGGCCGCGCCGAACTGCAGGCCGTCCGCAGTGGCGCCGTCAGCGTGCTCGCCTCGGTCCCCCTCGCCGTGGTTCCCGGAAGCTGGTACACGCTCAGGATCGAGGAGTCCGGCGGCACCGTGCGCGGCTACGTGAACGGCGTCGCGGTCGGCTCGGGGGCGAGCCAGTCGGGCAGGGGCCGCGTCGGCCTGCAGACGTCCGGCGCCACCGCGTCCTTCGACGACGTCTCAGCCGGGGACGTGGCCTCGCCCTCCCCCTCGCCCTCCCCGTCCCCGTCGCCTTCCCCGTCCCCGTCGGTCTCGCCGTCGCCCGGCGGCACGCCGCCGACCGGAACCCTCGTCGTGGCGGCGAGCGGCGCCGACACCGACCCGGGCACGCTCGACCGGCCGCTGGCCACGATCCAGAAGGCCGTCGACCTCGCGCAGCCGGGCACCGTCATCGAGATCCGCGGCGGCACCTACCCGCTGACCGCGAACATCCAGATCCTCAAGAGCGGCACCGCGGACAGACCGATCACGATGACGGCGTACGGCGACGAGCGCGTGGTCATCGACGGCGAGCCGCTTCCGAACACGCCCGCGCCGGTCGGCGGCAGCATCCCCAGGGCCCAGCGCGGCGCGATCCACATGGAGGCGTCCCACTGGCGCCTGGCCGGCCTGGAGATCGTCAACGGCCCGTACGCGCTGTACTGCGACGGCTGCGACGACAACGTCTTCGAGCGGCTCTCCACCCACGACAACTACGAGACCGGTGTGCAGATCCAGGGCGCGTCGAGCGGCAATCTCGTCCTCGACCTGGACAGCTACGGCAACCGCGACCCGCGCAAGAGCGGCGAGAGCGCCGACGGCCTCGGCATCAAGGAGGGCAGCGGCACCGGGAACGTCGTGCGGGGCGCCCGCCTGTGGAACAACTCCGACGACGGCTTCGACGCCTGGGAATTCCTGTCCCCGATCACGATCGAGGACAGCGTCGCGTACGGCAATGGCTACAACCGCTGGAACCTGCCCGGCTACACGGGTGACGGCAACGGCTTCAAGCTGGGCGGGGGCGGCGACGTCGACCCGCCCGCCGCGCACGTCGTGCGCGACAGCATCGCCTACGGCAACTCCGCGGGCGGCTTCGTCGACAACGCCAACCCCGGCGCCATCACGATCGACCACAGCACGACCTGGCGCAACGGCAAGACGGGCTTCGACGCCTCCGACGCCGCGGCCACCCTCACGCGCAACCTGTCCGTCGGCGACGGCACCGCCGCCGTCCTCGGCTCCGCGGCCACCGGCAGCGGCAACTCCTGGGACATCGGCGGCACCTGGAACGACGCCGCCCTGGTCAGCATCGACCCCTCGACGCTGACCGGACCACGGCGAGCCGACGGTTCCATCCCGCCCTCGGACTTCCTGCGGCCCCGCAACGGCGCCGACGTGGGCGCCCGCCTCTGACCCGCCTGCGGCCGCACGGGTGCGGCGGCGGTCACCGCCGCACCCGCCGGGGACCGGCGCTCACCGGGTTTCGAGACTGCGGGCGGTGCCATCGGCGATCGCCTGGAGTTTGTCCGGGTTGGCGACGTTGTGAATGGCGGTGATCCGGCCCTCGGGGTCGAAGTCGAAGGTGACGGTGGCGATCACGCGACCCTGTCCGCGGAAGACGACACCCGGCCCGCCGTTGATCTCGGCGAGCTCGGTGGTCATGTCGGCGGGCTCGATGCCCTGATAGGCGACGGTGCCGATGGCCGCGAACCAGGCGGCCACCGTCGCCGCGCCCACGACCGGGCGCAGGGCCTGGCGGACCTTGCCGCCGCCGTCGGTCCACAGGGTGACGTCCGGGGACAACAGCTCCATCAGGGCGTTCACGTCACCGCCGGTCGCGGCGGCGAAGAACCGCTCGGTCACCGCGCGCTGCCGCGACCGGTCGGCGGCGAAGCGAGGCCGCCGGGCCCGCACGTGCTCGCGAGCGCGGTGGGCGGCCTGCCGCACCGCGGCCTCGGAGCGCTCGACCGCCTCCGCGATCTCGGCGTGGCTGAAGTCGAAGACCTCCTTCAGCACGAACACCGCGCGCTCGAGCGGGCTCAGCGTCTCCAGCACCACGAGCATCGCCATCGACACCGACTCGGCGTCCGCGACGGCCTCGGCGGTGTCGCCGCTCGTGAGGACGGGCTCCGGCAGCCACGGCCCCACGTAGGCCTCACGCTTGCGCTGGGTGGAGCGCAGCCGTTCCAGCGCCACGTTCGACACGATGCGCGTCAGGTACGCCTTCGGGTCGGCCACCTGCGAGCGGTCGGCCGCCGACCAGTTGATCCAGGCGTCCTGGACCGCGTCCTCGGCGTCGGCCGCGGTGCCGAGGATGCGGTAGGCCACCGAGAACAGCAGGTTCCGATGCCGGACGAACACCTGCTGGCCGAGGTCGGCGGTCTCGGTCACCGCGCCTCCCCGGCCCGGGTGAAGCGGCCGCCGCGCGGCCAGAACGCGCCCGAGGCCGGCATCTTCTTCATGCGGCCCCACGTGGGCCAGGGTGAAGCGGTCACCGTCTCCTTATAGCGGACCGCCACGCGGCCGGTCAGGTACAGCCGCCGCGGGCTGTCGTCGGGGTGGGTGAACTGCACGACCGCGTCGTGCCGGCCCAGGCTGACCGGCGTGTGGTAGTAGCCGAAGCGGAACGGCTTGGGCCGCTTGCCCTTGAGCGTCCGGACGATCGACACCGCGGCGTGGACACCGGTCGGCATGCCGCCCTGGCAGGTGCCGTGCATGACGCCGTAGCCCTGGCGGATCGCCGCCGCGTCGCCCACGGCGTACACGTCGGGGTGGGAGACCGAGCGCAGGGCGGCGTCGGTCACGATGCGGCCGTGTGCGTCGACGGTCAGCCCGGCGGCGGCCGGCAGCGGCGACACCCGCGTGCCGCTCGTCCACAGGACGGCGTCCGCCGCCACGCTCTGCCCGCCGGCCAGCTCGACCGTGCCGGGCAGCACCTTCACCACCTCGACCCCGCTCCGTACGTCGACGCCCAGGCGCTCGAGCGCGGACCGCACGTACGCGCCGGCCTTCGGGGTCATGCCCGCGCCGGGCTCACTGCGGCCCAGCAGCACGACGCGCAGCTCCGGGTGCCGCTCGGCGATCTCCGCGGCCGACTCGACGCCGGTCAGCCCGCTGCCGACGACCGCCACCGTGCCGCCGCCGAGCCGCGACAGCCGGTCGGCCAGCGTCCCGGCGTCCTGGGCGCTGTCCAGGGTGTACGCGTGGTCCTCGGCGCCCGGCACCGCCGCGGTGTCGGCCACGCCGCCCAGCGCGTACACCAGGGTGTCGTAGGGCAGGACGCGCTCGTCGTCGATCCGCACGGTCTTCGCGTCCGCGTCCACCGCCGTCACCCACCCGCGCTCGAAGCGGGCGTCCGTGCCCGCAAGCAGTTCGGGGATGTTCAGCTCGGCGAGCCGCTGCCCGGTCGCCGACATGTGCAGCCGCAGCCGCTCGGTGAACCGCTCCTGCGCGTTCACCAGGGTCACCCGCACATTGCCGCTCCGCTTGACCCGCGACGCGAGCTGGATCGCCGCGGACAGGCCCGCGTACCCCGCGCCCAGGATCACCACCCGGTGTGTGGTCGCCGCGCCGTTTTCGTGCCGTGCGCTCATCGTTTCCGCCTCCTCGTCTCACCGTTGACGACCAGCAGATGGAAACGGCCCGGCCGTATGTGACACGCACCCGATGTGAGGCTCGCCACATCGCCCTGCGGAATGGCCTCCGGCGGTTCAGGGCTGGTCGGGCGCGACGGTGGCGGCGATGTGTGCCGCGACGCCGGCAGGCGGGATGCCGGTCGTGTCGACGAGCCGGCCTTCGCGGCGGAGCCAGGGGAGGGCGTCCTGGTAGACGGTGAGATGGTCGAGCCTCCACCGCGAGTTCGAGGGCGTGTCCCCCTCGATCCTCCGCAGGAGCGTGGCCCGGTCGGCGTGGAGCACGAAGTGGCGCAGCGGGACGCCGGACGCCTCCAGGCCCGCGCGGATCTCCTGCCAGTAGTCCTCGACCAGGACGGTCTGGGGCAGGACGAGGACGCCGCCGACCTGGCCGGCCAGCCGTGTGACGGTCTCCACGACGAGCGTCCGCCACAGCGTCCAGTCCTGGAAGTCCCCGACCTCCGGCAGGCCCGTGGCGTGCGTGAGCATGACGCCGACCTGTTCGGGGTCGAAGAAGTGCGCCCGTGGGATCGATCGCACGAGTTCCGCCGCCGTGGTGGTCTTGCCCACGCCGAACGTCCCGTTCAGCCAGATGATCACGCGTCGAACTCCGGCCGGGTCTGCTCCGGCGCCACGGCTTCACCGCGCCGTACGGCGGCGGCCCGGGCGGCGAGGAGCACGGACAGGGCCTCGCAGTCGTCCGCGGTGAGCGGCGCGAAGGGAAGCAGGTAGAGCCTGCCCCCGGGACCGTCGACCAGCTCGACCGGCAGGGAACGGGTGGGCACCTCGATCGGCGCGGTGGTGGTGGTCATGATGAGAGCGATTCTTCCGCACGCGACCGACATTCCCGCCCCCGGCGACGGCCGGGAGGCCGGGCGCCGAACGGTGATCGCTGCCATGATGTCCGGCAGCAGATGAGAGAGGTCGCCATGTCGGACATCGACGTGAAATTCGGCTGGTTATCCGGTGACGGGCCGCTGGGCTCCATTTTCGGGGTGTCCTTCGTCCGCGGGCTCGCGCCCCGGGAGGTGCTCGTCCGCCTGGGCGTGGACGAGAGCACCATCGACGAGATGACGTTCGAGGAGCTGGACGAGAACGCGGAGGAGTGCCTGGAGAGCTCGGACGGCATGGACGCCGCCTGGGCCGGCGCCGTGCGGCTGGGCGACTGGACCGTCCTCGTCGAGCCCGGCGGCTGGCGGGTCGCCGCCGAGACCGGCGTGCTCGAGCGCGTGTCGCGGGGGACCGAGGTCGTGGCGGTCAGCAGGCACGACTACGCCTCCGACGACTTCGCCCACGCGATCGACGGCCGGGTGATCACGCAGTTCGAACCCCTGGCGCCGCACCTGCGGTCCGGCGACGACCCCGACCGGTGGCTCGGCGAGATGCGCGACGTGGGGCTCGGCCGCGACGGCTTCGACGACCCCATGCCGCGGGATCCGATCGCCGCCGCGTTCGCCCTGGCGGGCCTCGTCACCGGGGTGGACCTGTCCCCCGCCCTGCTGGAGATGACGTTCCTCGCCGGCACGACGAACCCCGACGACTGAGCCCGGGCGGGGGCGTCAGGGGACGAAACGGTAGCCCATGCCGGGCTCGGTGATCAGGTGGACGGGATGGGCGGGATCCCCCTCCAGCTTGCGCCTGAGCTGGGCCATGTACTGGCGCAGGTAGTGCGTCTCCTTCACGTACCGCACGCCCCACACCTCGCTCAGCAGCTGCCGCTGGCCGATCAGCTTGCCGGGGTTGCGGACGAGGAGTTCGAGGATGCGCCACTCGGTCGGGGTCAGCCGCACGTCGCCGGAGACGGTCTTGCCGGCCAGGTCGACCTCGTGGTCCCCGATCCGTACGCGGGCCGGCTCGCTCTCCCGGGGGCCGGTGCGCCGGGTGACCGCCCGCACGCGGGCCAGCAGCTCGTCCACCCCGAAGGGCTTGGTGACGTAGTCGTCCGCCCCGGCGTCCAGCGCGTCGATCTTGTCCTGGTTGCCGGTGCGTCCCGACAGCACGATGATCGGCACGCTGCTCCAGCCGCGTACGCCGTGGATCACCTCGACTCCGTCCATGTCGGGCAACCCGAGGTCCAGCACGATCAGGTCGGGACGCCGGTCGGCGGCCTCGCGCAGCGCCGAGCCGCCGTCCGCCGCGACGGCGACCTCGTATCCGCGCGCGGCCAGGTTGATCCGCAGCGCGCGCAGGATCTGCGGCTCGTCGTCGACCACGAGGATGCGGCTCACGGCGCTCCGCCGCCGAGCTCCAGCGGAAGCCCGGGCACGTCGCCGGCGTGTACGGCCACGGGCAGGGTGAGGACCATGGTGAGCCCTCCCCCGGGAGTCTCGTCGGGTGTCAACTTTCCTCCCATCGCCTCGGCCAGTCCGCGCGCCAGGGCCAGGCCCAGCCCCACCCCGGTGTGGTTGTCCCGGTCCCCCAGCCGCTGGAAGGGCAGGAAGATCCGGTCGTAGGCGTCGCGCGGCACACCGGGCCCACGGTCGATTATCCGGATCTCGGCCCGCTCGCCGTACCTGCTGGCGGTGACGAGCACGCTCTCCCCGGCGGGGGTGTAGCGGACGGCGTTGGCGACGACGTTGGCGAGCACCCGCTCCAGCAGCGCCGGGTCGGCGACGACCTCGGGCAGGTCGGGCGGGATGTCGAGCCTCACCTCGGCGGCGAGCGGCCCGAGGTCGTCGACCGCCCGGGGCACGACCTCCTCGACGGCGACCGGCTGGGCGGCCACGCCGAGCACCCCGGCCTGCAGGCGGCTCATGTCGAGCAGGTTCGCCACCAGACGGTCGAGTCTGGCCAGCGACTCGTCCGCGGTCTCCAGCAGTTCGGCACGGTCCTGCGCGGACCACTCGACGTCGGTGGCGCGCAGGCTCTCCACGGCGGCCTTGGCGGCGGCGAGCGGGGTGCGCAGGTCGTGGCTCACCGCCGCGAGCAGCGCGGTGCGCATCCTGTCGGCCTCCGCGAGCGGCCTGGCCTGCTCGGCCTCCTCCTGCAGCCGTTCCTGCCGCAGAGCCACGGCGACCTGCGCGGCGAACGCCTCGATCACGCGGCGTTCCGAGGCGTCGAGCAGCCGGCCGCGCGCGGCGAGCACGAGGTTGTCGTCGATGTCCACGTCGGCGTCGGCGGCGCCGGGGCAGGCGCACGGCTCTCCCCCCGCGGTGGCCACGATCCGCCAGGAGCCCGGGTCGGACCGGTCGTCCGGTCCCTGCCCCACCTCGGGGCGCCGTTCCAGCAGCGTGACCACGGCCAGGCCGAACGTCTCCCGCGTACGCGCGAGCAGGGAGGGCACGGCGGCCTCGCCGCGCAGCACGTGCCCGGCCAGCGCGGACAGGATCTCGGCGTCCGCCCCCGCGCGGGCGGCCTCCCGCGTACGGCGGGCCGCCACGTCCACGATCATGCTGACCGCCGCCGCGACGAACACGAAGACGACCAGGGCGAAGAGGTTCTCGGGATTCGCGATCGTCAGGGTGTGCAGCGGTGGGGTGAAGAAGAAGTTCAGCAGCAGGGAGCCGGCGACCGCCGCCGTGATCGCCGGCCACATCCCGCCGATCAGCGCCACGCCCACGACGGTGGTCAGGAACAGCAGGATCACGCTCGGCAGGGCCAGCGTGCCCCGGAAGGGGAGCAGCGCGGCGGTGAGCAGCGGCAGGCCGCCGGCGGCGACGGCCCATCCCGCCAGCCTGCGCCGCCGGGTGAGGGCCGCCCGCGACCATCGCGGGCGCTCCCTTCCCTTGTTGACGTGCTCGTGAGTGATCATGTGGACGTCGATCGAGCCGGACCGCGCGGTCGTCTCGACGCCCACCCCCCTGCTGAGGATCTGGGCGAACCGGCCGCGCCGGGAGGCGCCGAGCACGAGCTGGGTGGCGTTGACGCCGCGGGCGAACTCCAGCAGCGCCCGCGGCACGTCGTCGCCCACCACCTGGTGGTAGGTGCCGCCCATGCTCTCCACGAGGGCGCGCTGGCGTGCCAGCAGCGCCGGGTCGCCGCCGGCGAGCCCGTCGGCGCGGGTGACGTGGACGGCGAGCAGGTCCGCGCCCTTGGTCCGGGCGGCGACGCGGGCCGCCCGCCGCACGAGGGTGTCGCCCTCGGGTCCCCCGGTGAGCGCGACGACGACCCGTTCGCGCGCCTCCCACGTGTCGGCGATGCCGTGCTCGGCGCGGTAGCGGTCGAGCTGCTCGTCCACCTCGTCGGCGAGCCACAGCAGGGCCAGCTCGCGCAGCGCGGTGAGGTTGCCGACGCGGAAGTAGTTGGCGAGGGCGGCGTCCACCTTCTCCGGCGTGTACACGTTGCCGTGCGCGAGCCGCCGCCGCAGCGCCTCCGGGGACATGTCGACCAGCTCGATCTGGTCGGCCCGCCGTACGACCTCGTCGGGCACGGTCTCGCGCTGCGGGACGCCGGTGATGTGCCGCACGACGTCGTTGACCGACTCCAGGTGCTGGATGTTCACCGTGGAGATCACGTCGATCCCGGCGTCGAGGAGCTCGTCGACGTCCTGCCAGCGCTTGGCGTTGCGCGAGCCCGGCACGTTGGTGTGCGCCAGCTCGTCGACCAGGGCGACCCGCGGGCGCCGGGCGACGACCGCGTCCACGTCCAGCTCGGGGAAGGCCGCCCCCCGGTACGTCACGCTCCTGCGGGGGACGATCTCCAGTCCCTCCAGCAGCTGCGCGGTGCGTACGCGGCCGTGGGTCTCCACGAGGCCGACCACGACGTCCGTGCCGCGTTCCCTGCGGCGGTGGCCCTCGCAGAGCATCGCGTACGTCTTGCCGACCCCGGGTGCCGCGCCGAGGTAGATCCGCAGCCGCCCGCGTGGCATGGCCGCTCACCTCTCCCTGTCGAGGGCCAGATTGAGCTCCAGCACGTTCACCCCGGGCTCCCCCAGGAAACCGAGGGCACGTCCGGTGGTGTGCTCCTCGATCAGTGTGCGCACCCGGCGCACGTCCAGCCCGCGTTCCCTCGCCACCCGGGGGGCCTGCAGCTCGGCGTACGCGACGGAGATGTGCGGGTCGAGGCCGCTGCCGCTCGCCGTCACCGCGTCCGGCGGGACGACCACCCGGGCGTTTCCGCGCACCGGCACCGTACGCCCTGACGAATAGTCCTCGCCGGGCCTGCCGCACTCGACCTTCACGCCCTGGTACGTGGCGACGAACGGCACCGCCGGGCACGCCTGGTTGACGCTGACGACCCTTGTGGGCCTGCCGGCGGCGGGAAAGACCTTCAGCACCGCGCCTGTCCCGTCCGCGGTGCAGTACGGCCTGGCCCCGCTGACGCCTTCCCGCCCGCCGACCGCCTTGGAGCGCGCGCACACCTGGGTGAGCAGGGAGATCCTGCCCTTCCGCGCGGCCTCGCCGGTCCCGCGGGGGTCGGGCAGCCGGTCGACGACGTCCTGCGGGCCGAGGTTGCTCGCTCCCGAGGCCGCCGGGTCGTAGCCGCCCGCCGAGGGGCGGCTCTGGAAGTATCCGCGCACCGGGCGGCCGTACCGGTCGGCGAAGGACTGGCCGACGAGGGCGCTGCCCACGTCCCTGCCGTCCGCGCGGACGATCGAACCGCCGGCGCGGTGGGGCAGGAGAAGTTGGGCGACCCCGGTCACCAGCAGGGGATAAAGGACACCCAGGATCAGCGTGAGCAGGGCGACGGCGCGGACCGCCGCGAGGTGCCGGCGGAGCGTGTTCGGCAGGCGTTCCATCACGTCTCCAGCCATCAGGACATCCCCGGAAGGAACCGGACCAGCAGGTCGATGATCTTGATTCCGATGAACGGCGCGACGACGCCGCCCAGGCCGTACAGGCAGAGGTTGCGGCTGAGCAGCGTGGACGCGCTGGAGGGCCGGTAACGCACCCCGCGCAGGGCCAGGGGGATCAGCGCCACGATCACCAGCGCGTTGAAGATCACCGCGGACAGGACGGCCGACTGCGGGCTGTGCAGCCGCATCACGTTCAGCGCGCCCAGGCCCGGGTAGACCGCCGCGAACATGGCCGGGATGATCGCGAAATACTTCGCGATGTCGTTGGCGATCGAGAACGTGGTCAGCGCTCCCCTGGTGATCAGCAGTTGCTTGCCGATCTCGACGATCTCGATGAGCTTGGTCGGGTTGGAGTCGAGGTCGACCATGTTCCCGGCCTCCTTGGCGGCCGAGGTGCCGGTGTTCATCGCCACCCCCACGTCGGCCTGCGCCAGCGCGGGGGCGTCGTTGGTGCCGTCTCCGGTCATCGCGACCAGCCGCCCGCCCTCCTGCTCCTTGCGGATGAGCGCGAGCTTGTCCTCGGGGGTCGCCTCGGCCAGGAAGTCGTCCACCCCGGCCTCCCTCGCGATGGCCCCGGCGGTCATCGGGTTGTCCCCGGTGATCATCACGGTGCGGATGCCCATCCGGCGCATCTCGTCGAACCGCTCCCGCATGCCCTGCTTGACCACGTCCTTGAGATGGATCACGCCGAGCACCCGGGCCGTGCCGCCGCTGACCTCGCCGACCACCAGCGGCGTGCCGCCGGAGGCGGAGATCCCGTCCACCAGATGCCCGACCTGCCCGGTGGGATGGCCGCCGTTGTCCCGCACCCACTTCATCACCGAGGTCGCGGCGCCCTTGCGGACCTGCCGTCCGTCCACGTTCACCCCGGACATGCGGGTCTGGGCGGTGAAGGCGATCCACTCCGCGTGGGCGAGCTCCCCCGGCTGGCGTTCGCGCAGGTCGTAGGCGTGCTTCGCGTGGACGACGATCGAACGCCCCTCGGGGGTCTCGTCGGCGAGGCTCGCCAGCTGCGCCGCCTCGGCCAGGTCGAGCTCGGGGACGCCCTCGGCCGGGACGAACTGCGACGCCTGCCGGTTGCCGAGGGTGATCGTGCCGGTCTTGTCGAGGAGCAGGGTGGTGACGTCACCCGCGGCCTCCACCGCCCGCCCGCTCATCGCCAACACGTTGCGCTGCACCAGACGGTCCATGCCCGCGATCCCGATGGCCGACAGCAGCGCACCGATCGTGGTCGGGATCAGGCAGACCAGCAGCGACACGAGCACCACCCCGCTCACCCCGTCGGCGCCGAGCGCGGGCGTGTCCGGTACGCCCGGGTTCTGGGCCTTGGAGTAGATCGCAAGCGGCTGCATGGTCACCGCGGCGACCAGGAAGATCATCGTGAGCGCGGCCAGCAGGATGTTCAGCGCGATCTCGTTGGGGGTCTTCTGCCGGTCCGCCCCCTCGACCAGGGCGATCATCCGGTCGACGAAGCTCTCGCCGGGCTTCTGCGTGATCCGTACGATGATCCGGTCCGACAGGACCTTCGTGCCGCCGGTGACGGCGGAGCGGTCGCCGCCGGACTCGCGGATCACCGGCGCGGACTCCCCGGTGATCGCCGACTCGTCCACGCTGGCGATGCCCTCGATCACGTCGCCGTCGCCCGGGATGACCTCCCCGGCCTCGACGACCACATGGTCGCCCTGGCGCAGCTCCTGGGCGCCGACGACCTCCCATCGGGCGGGGTCGCGCGGGTCGGGCAGGCGCCGGGCCACGGTGTCGCGCTTGGCCGCCCGCAGCGTGGCGGCCTGGGCCTTGCCGCGGCCCTCGGCCACCGCCTCCGCCAGGGTGGCGAACAGCACGGTCAGCCACAGCCAGACCGTGATCGCCCAGGCGAACGCCGAAGGGTCCGCGATCGCCAGGCCCGTGGTGAGGAACGCGCCGATCTCGACGACGAACATGACCGGGTTGCGCCACAGCGTCGCCGGGTTCAGCTTGCGTACGGCACCGGGCAGCGACCGCACCAGCTGCCGGGGGTCGAGCAGGCCGCCGCCGATCCCGCCGCTCACGCGCCGCGCTGACTTCGGCATCAGGACAGTCCTTCCGCGAGCGGCGCGAGCGCGAGGGCCGGCAGGAACGTGAGGGCGACGAGGACGACCGTGACTCCGGCCACCATCCCGACGAACTGCGCGCGGTGGGTGGGCAGCGTCCCGGCGGAGACCGGCACCGGCGCCTGCCGGGCCAGCGACCCGGCCAGGGCGAGGATGAAGACGATCGGCAGGAACCGGCCGAAGGCCATGCACAGGCCGAGCGCGACGCACCACCAGGGCGTGCCCGCCGAGATCCCGGCGAAGGCCGAGCCGTTGTTGCCCGCCGCACTGGTGAACGCGTAGAGGATCTGCGACAGCCCGTGCGGCCCGCCGTTCAGCATGGCCGCGAGACCGGCCCGGTTGCCCATCGCCGCGGCCGTGCCGGCGAGCACGAGGGCCGGGGTGACCAGGAAGTAGAGCGAGGCCAGCTTGATCTCGCGTGCGCCGATCTTCTTGCCCAGATACTCCGGCGTACGGCCCACCATCAGACCGGCGACGAACACGGTGATCACCGCCAGCACCAGGATGCCGTACAGGCCGGAACCGGCGCCGCCGGGCGCGACCTCGCCGAGCATCATGTTCAGCATCGTCATCATGCCGCCGAGCGGCGTGAAGGAGTCGTGGGCGGCGTCGGTGGCGCCGGTCGAGGTCAGCGTGGTGGCGGCGGCGAACGTCGCGGAGCCGGGCACGCCGAAGCGGACCTCCTTGCCCTCCATCGCCGCGCCGGCCGCCTGGGGGACCGTGGCCTCGCCGGAGAGCTCGAAGACGTTCGTCAGCAGCACGCTCACCAGGGCGATCACCGCCATGACGGCGAGGATCGCGTGGCCCTGCCGCACCTGGCCGACCATCCGGCCGAAGGTGCGCGGCAGCGCGATCGGGATCGCCAGGAGCAGGACGATCTGCAGCCAGTTCGTCCATCCGGCCGGGTTCTCGAAGGGATGGGCGGAGTTGGCGTTGTAGAAACCACCGCCGTTGGTGCCGAGCTCCTTGATCGCCTCCTGGCTCGCCACCGGGCCCCCGGGGATCGCCTGGGTGGCGCCGGTCAGCGTCGTCACTGTGTGCGGCGACGCGAGGTTCTGCACCACGCCACCGGCGACCAGCACCAGCGCGGCGACGAACGCGATCGGGAGCAGGACCCGCAACGTGCCGCGCACGAGGTCCACCCAGAAGTTGCCGATGGTGTCGGCCTGCCTGCGGGCGAAGCCCCGCACGAGCGCGACCGCCACGGCCATGCCGGCCGCCGCCGAGACGAAGTTCTGCACCGCCAGGGCGGCCATCTGCACCAGGTGACCCATCACCGTCTCGCCCGGGTACGCCTGCCAGTCGGTGTTCGTCACGAAGCTGACGGCCGTGTTCCAGGCGACGTGGGCGGGGACCGGGGGCCGTCCGAGGCCGAGGACCAGCCTGTCCTGCAGGCGCTGCATGCCGTACACGACCAGCACCGAGACCGCGGAGAAGGCCAGCAGGGCGCGTGCGTAGACCGCCCAGGGCTGCTCGGCGTCCGGCCGCACGCCGATCAGGCGGTAGACGAGCCGCTCGGCCGCGCTGTGCCGGGTGCCGGTGTAGACCCGGTAGAGGTAGTCGCCCAGCAGCAGGTAGACGACGGCGAGCACCGCGACGGCCGACAGCACGAGCACGGCCCCTGCCGCTGCCGCGCCCATCAGAAGCGCTCCGGGAACAACAGGGCCGCCACCATGAACACCAGCAGGGCCGCGGCCACTCCGAGGCCTACGGCGTTGACCACGCTCACAGGCGCTCCACCGCCCGTACGACGAGCCCGACGATCATGAAGACCGCGATCGTCAGGGCGACGAAGACGACGTCCGCCATGCCCACTCCTCGGTTGTGATTGCTGCGGCACTCTCAGCACAAGCAAAGTCCGAGATCGGGGGCATATGACCGCTCTTGACGGCTTTCATACGGGTTCGCACCGAGTATTGACGCCCCCTGTACGCGCGCCACGCCGGGGGTTTCGGGCGTGCACGTGCCGGAAATCAACGCGGTTCAACCGGCGAGCGGCGCCCCCCGAACACCTGTGTCGGCTCCGGGGAGGGGACGCGGCGTGGACGACGGAAGTGGCGTGATCCTGGAGGTCGTCCTGAAGGCCCTGGCCGGCGGCGTGTTCGTGCTGGCCTTCGCGGCGCTGGCCGAGACGCTGACACCCAAGGGGCTCGCCGGGGTCTTCAGCGCCGCTCCTTCCGTGGCCCTGGCGAGCCTCATCGTCACCGCGGGCTTCACCGGCGTGCCGGACGTGCTCGCCTCGGCCCGCGGCATGTGGATCGGCGCGGCCGGTTTCGTGCTCTACTGCCTGGTCGCCGCTCCCCTTCTGGGCAGGTGGGGCGCCTGGCGAGGAGCGCTGGCCGCGCTCGCGGTCTGGGGTGCCACGGTGGCCGCGGGGTACGCGCTGGCGCCGGAACCGTGAGCGCCGATCGTGACGGCGGCCGGCCTCATGGCCACGGCCGAGCTGATGGCCACGGCCGAGCTGATGGCCACGGCCGAGCTGATGGTGACGGCCGATCTCGAGACGACGGCCGATCTCGAGGCGGCGGTGAGAGGGTGCGGCTGCGCGTCGGCGAGCTCAGGCGGCCGCCCCCGCGCGACTGGATGGTCCGGTTCGCGTTCGGCGCCGGGGTGTCGGCGCTGGCCGGCGTGGTGTCGGTGCTGGCCGGCCCGCGTGCCGGCGGGCTCTTCCTCGCGTTCCCGGCGATCCTCCTCGCGAGCGTCACCCTCATCGCCAAGGAGGACGGCGTACGCCAGGCCGGGCAGGAGCTGTGGGGGGCGGCCTTCGGCGCCCTCGGCCTGATCGGCTTCGCCGTCGTGGTGACGACCACGGTGGCCGTCTGGCCGCTGTGGCTGTCCCTCACGGCCGCCACCCTGGCCTGGGCCGCCGTCTCCCTCACCCTGTACGCCGCCGCGACCCGGCTGCGCCGCTGAGCCGGGTCGCGGACGCTCGGTCACCCCCCGGCGTTCGCCTCGGCCGCCCGGCGTGCGGCGGCCGGGTCGGCGAGGCCCTCACCGGTCGGCTCGTAGGTGAGCAGCACCACGCCGGAGGAGAACGCCTGCGTGCCGGCGAGCCGCAGCGAGGCGGGGTCCGCGGAGTCGTCGTCGAACAGGCGGGCGCCGCGACCGGCGAGCACGGGATAGACGGCCAGACGCATCTCGTCGAGGAGGTTCTCCCGCAGCAGCCACCGCACCAGCGCCGCGCTGCCGAAGACGAGGATGTCGCCGTCCACCTCCTTCTTCAGGGCCTCGATCCGCGCCGCGGCGTCCGCACCGATGATCGTGCTGTTGTTCCAGCCGGCCTCGGTCAGCGTGGTCGACACGACGTACTTCGGCAGGGTGTTCATCGCGTCGGCGTAGCCCACCTCGTCGGTCATCGACGGCCAGGAGGCCGCGAAGCCCTCGTAGGTGACCCGTCCGAGGAGCAGTGCCCGCGCCGCGCGGATCTGGTCGAGGCCGGCCTTCATCGAGTCCTCGCTGACGAAGCCGAAAGCCCACTCGTGCGGGTTCTCGATGACGCCGTCAAGGGTGGTGAAAACAGACAGAACTATGCGTCCCATGGTTCGTATCCCTCATGTCGCGTGAGATGCGGCGGCGGACGTGCGCCCAGTCGGCCGTGGAGAATGCGTGCGCCGCCACTCGGTGCCGGAATGGGCGGTCACGTCCGCCGCCACGGCCCGCCCCCGTGACGCCGCCCCCGAGCACCTGGGTGCTCCGGCGCCGACGGGCCGTTGTGCAAGGCCACCGTGGCCCGGCACGCGGGCTCACGTCCACACATCGGCGGTGTCCCGGACACTTCCGGACGATCTCGGACACCCGGAAAGCGTGCATAGGCTGCCGTGGGAGCGCAGGGGATCTACGGGATGGAGTGAGCGTGACCGACACCCGGCCGCAGCCGCGGACCGCCGCCACGCCCGCGGAGTTCGTCGCCCTGATGAGGCGGCTCCGGGCGTGGAGCGGGTGCAGTTACCGGCAGCTCGAACGCCGCGCCGAAGCCGTGGGCGACGTCCTGCCGCGTGCCACACTGGCCGGCGCGCTCAGTCGCCGGGATCTGCCGCGCGAACACCTGCTCGCCGCGTTCGTACGGGCGTGCGGGGCGGACGACGACACCGTGGCCGAGTGGGTGGACGCCCGCCGGCGCCTGGCCGCCGCCCGCGAGACGACCACCCCGCTGCCCGGCGACGCGCCTGCCGCCCCCGGGGACGGGACGCGCGTCGCGGCCTCCGCCGGGATGCCGCCGGTGCCGCCGTCCGCGTCCGCTCCGCCGGCTCCCGGACGTGAGGTCTCCCGGCCGGACGAACTCCTGGACCTCGGCGCGGGCGGGAGGGGCACCGGCCGGGACCCGGCCTCGTCTCCCGTGGGCGAGGCCTGGCGGAAGGCCCGGGCCCGGCGACCGGTGGCGGGCGCCGCGGCCGCGGCCCTGCTCTGCCTGGTCGGAGTCTGGCAGTTCGACCGTTCACCCACCGGGGAGGCCGCCTCCCGCCCCTCCTCGTCGATGTCGGCCGCCCCGGCGCCGTCCGCTCCGGCACCGTCCGCTCCGGCACCGTCCGCTCCGGCAGCGGCCGGCGCGGCCGCCGGGGCGGGCGGGCCGGCGCCGGCCCGCAGGTGGGTTCGCGTGCGGCCGGCCGCCGATCCGTCCCTGTGCCTGACGGCGGGGCGGGCCAGGGACGTCCCGTACGATCCCGAGATCGCGGTCCTGGGCCCCTGCGCCACGGCGGCCCCGCCGCGGACCTTCCTCACCCCGGCGGGTGGCGGGCTGGTCCACCTGCAGTGGGACCACCCCGACCCGGCGAAGGGCGTCGGCTGCCTGACAGTGATTCCGGCGGGCCCCACGGCGGGCATGCTGCAGCCCTGGAGCGACTGCACCGGCGCCAGGCCCAACCAGCGATTCCGGCTCGAACCCGTCGGCGAAGGCGGTTACCGCATCCGGCCGGCGTCGAGCGACCTGTGCCTCGCCGTCGACGACGCACGCGGAGCGGAGGCCGTCGAACGGCCCTGCGCCTCCGCGCCTGGACAGACCTTCCTCATCGGCCCCGAATAACCATCGCGCCGGGTCGGCGGGCCGAGGGCCTCGCTCCCGGCGAGACGTGGCGGAGAGATATGATCCGTCCCACTCTTGCGGGCTTTGCGAGAAAAGGGCTGATTTGTCGCTTCACCATGCGTCCTGGGCCTCTCTCCTCCGGGTTATGGACCGCCGATGACGGACGAGACGCTGGCGCGCCTGCAGTTCGCGACCACGGCCGGCTTCCACTGGCTGTTCGTGATGCTCACCCTCGGGCTCGCCCCGCTGATCGCGGTGACGCACACCCGGCACGCCCTCCGCGGTTCGCCGCTCACCGAGCGCATGACCCGGTTCTGGGGCCAGATCTACGTCGTGAACTACGTGCTGGGCATCGTCACCGGCCTGGTCATGGAGTTCCAGTTCGGGCTCGCATGGAGCGGGCTGTCGGAGTACGCGGGCAACGTCTTCGGCGCTCCGCTCGCGCTCGAGACGATCGTCGCCTTCTTCGCCGAGTCGACCTTCCTCGGCATGTGGATCTTCGGCTGGGGCAGGCTACCGAAAGCGGTGCACGTCACACTGATCTGGCTGGTCACGCTCACCGCGTACGCCTCGGCGTACTGGATCATGGTGGCCAACGGCTTCCTGCAGCACCCGGTGGGACACGAGGTGCGCGACGGCGTGGCCCGGCTCGCCGACTTCGGGGCCATGCTCACCAACCCCAACGCGATCGACGCGCTGGTGCACGCCGCGGCCGCCGCCCTGATGACCGGCGGGGTCTTCATGGCGGGGGTGAGCTCCTACCACTTCCTCAAGCGCACGGCCGAGCGCGCGTTCTTCCGCGCCTCGCTGCGCCTCGGCCTGTTCGTGGCGACGCCCGCTGCGTTCGTGGCGCTCTACTACGGATTCGTGCAGATCCCGACGCTCGTGGAGACCCAGCCGATGAAGGCGGCGACCCTGCGGGGTCACGTCGACGACATCGGTTCCCTGCGGGTCGAGGACGTACAGGCCCAACTGGTCCAGCGGTTCGGCGCGGGCGACTACCGGCCGCCCGCCTGGATCGCCACCGCCTTCGACGTCATGCAGGACGTCGGCTACCTGATCCTCCTGCTGATCGTCGTGGCTCTGGTCCTGCTCTACCGGGACTGGTATCTCCGGTTCCGCCCGGCGGCGTACCTGATGCTCGTCGCGGTTCCCCTGCCCTTCGTCGCCGCGCTCGGCGGATGGCTGCTGCGCGAGGTGGGGCGTCAGCCCTGGGCGGTGTACGGCGAGCTCACGACCGCCGCCGCGCGGTCGCACGTCGGCTCGATGCTGACGTCCCTGGTCCTGTTCGGCTCGGTGTTCCTCGCCCTGGCGATCGCCGACTGGGCGCTGATCACCCGGTACGCGCGCCGCGGCCCGGCCGACACCGACCTGGGCGGCGCGCCTCGCGACGGGCACGCGGAGCGACCCGCCACGTCGCTCGCCCTGTAGCCCGATTCGTGACTCGCCCCGTAGCCCGACCCGTGACCCGACCTGTGACTCGGCCTGTGGTTCGACCTGTGGCTCGACCTGCCAAGAGGAACCCGTGACTCTCCAACTCCTGTGGCCGGCCCTGCTCGGGCTGCTGCTCGCCGGTTACTTCGTCCTGGCCGGCCTGGACTACGGCGTGCAGCTGCTCGCCCCCACGCTCGGCCGCGACGACGGTGAGCGCCGGGCACTGCTCAACGCCTTCGGCCCCTTCTTCCTCGGCAACGAGGTCTGGCTGGTGGCCGCGGCGGGGGTGTTGGTCGGCGCCTTCCCCTTCCTGGAAGGGCGGCTGCTGTCCGGGATGTACTTCCTGTTCGCGGCGATCCTGACCGGGATCGTCGTCGGCAACGCCGCCGTGCAGGTGCGGAGCCGCCACCGGAGCGCCTCGGCGCGCCGTCTCTGGGACGGGCTGATCTTCCTGGGCGGGCTGGTGCCCGCCGCGGGATGGGGGCTCGTGACAGGCCGTCTGCTCGCCGGGGTACCGCTCGACGCGGGCAACGCCTTCTCCCTCGGCCCGGCCGACCTGCTCGACCCCTTCGTGCTGCTGTGCGGCGCCACGACCACCGCGGTGTTCCTCGCGCACGGCGCGTCCTTCCTGGCCTGGCGAACCGGCGGCGAGCCGGGCGCCCGGGCGGCGAGGGCCGGCCGGCGCGCCCTGTTCGTGGCGGCCGGGGCGGCGGCGGCCGTCCTCGTCGCCGGGTTCCTCTCCTCGGCGCGGCACACCGTCGTGAACTCCCGGCCCGCGCTCGTGGCCGGCGTGGCCCTGGTGGTCGCGCTCCTCGCGGGGGCGGCCCTGCTGCGTGCGGGACGCCCCGGCCGGGCCTTCGCCGCCACCTCGTGCGCGGCCGCCCTGCCCGTCGTCGCCCTCGGCGCGGGCCTGCACCCCTTCGTACTGGTCTCCTCCGGCGCTTCCGGCACCGGCCTGCGCCTGTCGGAGGCGATGGCGGAGGCGGCCACGCTGCGGATCCTGGTGGGCTTCGCCGTGGTGATGGTGCCGCTGATGCTCCTCGCACAGGCGTGGAACTGGTGGTTGTTCCGCCACCGGACCGGTCGTACACCGACGTACCTGTAGTCGCGCCGCCGAGACCGATTCTTGACGTATGCCCGTCACTACTATGGGTACCTCGATGTGGCGGTGGGCGGCGGGACCGCCTGAGGATGGTGGCGCGGTGACGGTCGGTGCGGAGGTGCAGATCACTGATTTGACGATCAACGATCACGCGTGTCTGACCTTCGGCGAGCCCGAAGAGCTGCTCGACCTCACCGCGGCGTACGTACGTGACGGGCTGTCGGGAGGACTGCGGGTCGTCTGGCTGTGCGAGGAGCCCCAGGGAGCCGTGGCCGAGCTGAGCCGCCGCGGGATCGCCGTGCGGTCCGCCACCGCCGACGGACGGATGGACGTCGTCGCCTCTCAGGAAGGCCTGCTGTCCGGACAAACCTTCAGCGTGGATCACGCGATGGGATGGCTGAGCTCCCAGATGGAGCTGACTTCACGCGAGGGCTACTCGGGCCTTCGGGTGGCCCTCGACATGGGCTGGGCGCTGCGGCCGGTCCACGGTGTGGAGCAGCTGCCCGCCTTCGAGGAGAAGATCGCGACGGTCCTTTCCGACAGCAGCGCGTCGGTCCTGTGCCAGTACGACCGGGAACGCTTCGACCCGGGCACCCTCGCCTCGGTCTCCCCGTTTCACACCCGGGCGGTCACCGCGGCCACCTACTACGACGACCCGTTGCTGCGGATCTGCCGCCAGTACGCGCCACCCGGCATCCGGATGGCGGGACAGATCGACCGGGCGGCCGAGGACGCCCTGGCCCTGGCGCTGAGCGAGGCGATCAGGACGGATGGCCCCCTCACGATCAACATGGCCGAGCTGTCCTTCATCGACCTCTCCTGCACCCGGACGATCATCGACGTGGCCCGGAGTCTCGCGCCGGCCCGTACGGTCGTCCTGCGGTGCAATCCCGCCATCGTGCCGCGGTTCGTGCTGCTCGGCGCTCACGGCATTCCCGGGATCAGCCTGGTGACCGCTGCATGAGCGATGACGCGACCGATCATGCCTCCCATGTCGCCTCGGGCCCCGGCAGCGGGAATCGGAACGCCGGGACGTCGGTGCTGATCCTCGACCACGCGTTCGACCGCGGCTCGCTCTACCCCCTGCGGGAGATCCTGCAGGCACACGTCGTCCACGCCGGGCTTCCACACGGGCGGTCCGTGGACCTGGTGCTCACCGTCCACGAGCTCGCCACCAACGCGGTCTTCCACGGCTCGGGGACCGGACGGGCGAGGATCCGGCAGTTCGGCGGCGTGCTGCGGTGCGAGATCGGCGACCCCGGCTCGTCGGGGCACGACACCGCCGCGTGGCCGGTCAGGCACGGGCACGGGCTGTGGCTCGCCCGCTACCTGTCGGACCGGTTCACGATCGCCTCCGGCCCGGACGGCACCCTCGCCACGGCCGACTTCGCCCTCCCCGGGCCCGCGTCGCCGTCCGCCACTCCACGGCTGCGTCGTCTCGAGTCGCACACCGTCTTGGAGCTGGACGGCGCCCTAGACGAGCAGGCGGCCCCCAAGATCAGGGTGGCGATCGGCGAGATCGTCTCCGGCACGCCGGCGCCGGGGCTGGTGATCGACCTTTCCGCGGTGACCTACTGGGACAGCACCGGCATCACCGCTCTGATCATGGCTTATCAGCGCGTGTCGGAGACGACGGCCGGGATGCTGGTCCTGACCGGCCTCGCGGCCGAGTTCGCCGAGCGCCTCGACGCGCTCAGTCCTGTTCCGTTCACGACCCGGGAGACACCCGCCAAGGCGGCCCATTTGTTTCCGCCCTCCTGAAGCACCCGCATGTGCTGAAATATGCCGGTGAATCGGGCGAGGCAGTTGATGGGCGAGATGCTGATCTATTGCTACGTGCTCGTCCTGCTCACCGGCGGCTACCTCGCGTTCTCCTATGTGCCGAGCGGTGAGACGGTCCCCTACACCGGCGCCTACGAGCCGCTGCGGGGCGTCCCGATGTCCGCCGCCTACCATTCGATCCTCGACATCAGCTTCGACGACCACGGCGGGCTGATCGCACGGCAGCTGCACCACCGCTTCCAGATACTGCTCGCCCTGGGGACCGTCGTCTGGGCCCTGCTCGGCCGGTACCGGTACGCGCTCCCGGTGCTGGGCCTGGCCGCGCTCGGCGCACTCGCCGGCTACGGGTCCGCCGACGACCTCCTGTCCGGAACCTTCCTGGCCAGGGTGCCGATCCCCGTGTGGTACGGCCTGCACCTCGTGGTGGCGCTCGCCATCGGCGCCGTGCTGGTGGTCTCCTCGCGCCGGGAGGCCGCCAGGCAGCCCAGGACGGCCGGCTTCGTGGCGTTGAGCCTCGGCCTCACCGCCGTGCTGCTCCTGTGGCCGTGAACCGGAGAGCCGTCACGAGTGCCCGCTTCCGACATGGCCGTGGTCATGGTCGTGGCCGTGGCCGTGCGCGACGTGCTCGGCGGGCCGGGTGCCGGACAGGTGACGGGCGGAGTTGACCAGCCCGACGTGGCTGAACGCCTGCGGGATGTTGCCGAGCTGCCGGCTGGTGGCGGGATCGCACTCCTCGCTCAGCAGGCCGAGGTCGTTGCGGAGGCTCAGCAGCCGTTCGAACAACTCGTACGCCTCCCGGTGCCGGCCGATGCCGTACAGGGCGTCGGCGAGCCAGAACGTGCAGGTGATGAACGCACCCTCGGTGCCCGGAAGGCCGTCCACGTTGCCGTCGGCCCGCGGCCGGTAGCGCAGCAGGAAGCCCTCGGAGCACAGCTCGCGCCGCACCGCCTCGACGGTGCCCGCCACCCGTGGGTCGTCCCAGGGCAGGAACCCCACCCGGGGGATCAGCAGCAGGGCGGCGTCCAGCCCCGTGGAGCCGTAGAACTGGGTGAACGTGCCCCGCTCGGGGTCATAGCCGCGGTCGCAGACCTCGGCGTGGATCCTGTCGCGGGTCGCGCGCCACCGGTCCACGGGCCCGTCCAGGCCGAAGCGTTCGACGGCCTGCACGGCCCGGTCCAGGCCCGCCCACGCCATGACCTTGGAGTGCACGAAGTGGCGGCGGTCGCCGCGCACCTCCCACAGCCCGTTGTCCGGGTCGTCCCAGTGACCCTCCAGGAAGTCCAGCAGCGCCCGTTGCAGATCCCAGGCCGGCTCCTCGGCTTGAATGCCGGCCGTCCTGGCCAGATGCAGCCCGTCGAGGACCTCGCCCCACACGTCGAGCTGGAACTGCCCGGACGCCGCGTTGCCCACCCGGACCGGAGCCGAGCCCTCGTAGCCGGCCAGCCAGCCGAGTGAGTACTCCGGCAGACGGCGGGTGCCGTCGATCCCGTACATGATCTGCAGGTCGGCCGGATCTCCGGCGGCGGCCCGCAGCAGCCACTCCCGCCAGGCCTTGGCCTCGGCGACGAAGCCGGTGCCCAGCAGCGCCTGCAGCGTGAACGTCGCGTCGCGCAGCCAGCAGAACCGGTAGTCCCAGTTGCGCGGGCCGCCCCGCTGTTCCGGCAGTGAGGAGGTGACCGCGGCGACGATGCCGCCGGTCGGCGCGTAGGTCAGCGCCTTCAGCACGACCAGCGACCGGCGTACGGCCTCCTCCCACCGGCCCTGGTATCGGAAGCCGCGCATCCACGACGTCCAGTACGCCTCGGTGTCGGCGAGGGCCTTGTCCGCGTCGACCGGGCGCGGCCTGCGCTCGTGCGAGGGCCGGTAGGTCAGCACGAACGGCACCCGCTGCCCGGCGGTCACCTCGAACTCGGCGTAGGTGGTCATGTCCTCACCGCGGAGCGGCACCGGTGTCGCCAGCCAGGCGGCGTCGGGACCGGCGACCGCCGCGAGCCGCCCGTCCTGCTGCCGCACCCAGGGCACGACGTGCCCGTAGTCGAACCGCAGCCGCAGCGCCATCCGCATCGGCACCCGCCCGCTGACGCCTTCCACGACCCGCACCACGTCGGCCGCCTCGCCGCGTGGCGGCATCGCGTCGATCACGCGTACGGACCCCTCGGGGGTCTCCCACTCCGTCTCCAGGACGAGGGAGTCGCCGCGGTAGCGGCGGCGCGTGCAGAGCCCGCCGGCGGCGGGGGCGAGGCGCCAGAAACCCGCCCGGTCGTCACCGAGCAGGGCGGCGAAACACGCGGGCGCGTCGAACCGGGGCAGGCACAGCCAGTCGATCGCCCCGTCTCGCCCCACCAGCGCGGCCGTGTGCAGGTCACCGAGCAGCCCGTAGTCCTCGATTCGCAGTGTCACCACGCTCCCCCTTCGGGGGTCGATCTCGCGAACAAGGCCGCGCTACCCGTGCAAAGGGAACGTATGCACTGTGCAAATAAGTGTCGACAGCCGAACGCGCCGGCCTACCCACCTTTTTGTGGGTACTTGTCCGCGCTGCCGGGGCGGCGTGAAGCTTGGTTCCGGGCGGCCGGAGGGCCGGCCCGGCTTCAGGCGGAACGGAGGTGCCGGCGGTGTGTCAGGAGACCGACCCAGTCTCCGCCGGCCTCTCCGGGGCCGGCATCTCCAGGGCCAGCCTCTCCAGGCGGCGGTGTCCCCAGTCGGACAGCGGCGCCAGCGCCTCGGACAGCTCACGGCCGAACTCGGTCAGTGAGTACACGGTCTTCAGCGGGCGGCCTTCGTGCACCTCACGGTGCACGAGCCCGTCGGCCTCCATCTCCCGGAGCGTCTGAGTCAGCACCTTCTCGGTGAGCCCCGGCAGCCGCCGGACCAGCTCGCCGGGGCGACGCGGCGCGGATTCCAGGAGCCAGAGCAGGATCGTCTTCCATTTGCCGTCGATCACCGCGATCGCGGCGGTCACCCCGCAGACGTTCGGGTCCTGGGCACGGCTACGCGTCATCGTCCATCCCGTTCAGCTGTCACGCACACAGGAGTTGAGACTTGATCCAGCACACCGACCAGTCTGCCGTCACCGTGCTCGGCCTGGGCCCGATGGGCCGGGCCCTGGCCGGCGCCTTCCTGGACGCCGGCGTCCGGACCACGGTCTGGAACCGGACACCGGGCAGAGATCGCGGGTTGGCCGAGCGGGGCGCGGTGGCCGCCCCCACGCCGGAGGCGGCGGTCGCGGCGAGCGGGCTGACCGTGATCTGCGTGGTGAACTACGACGCCGCGGACGCCGTCCTCCGGCGCGACGCGGTCACCGGCGCGCTGAGGGGACGCACGCTCGTGAATCTGACCGCCGACACCCCCGACCGTGCCAGGAGCACCGGAGCCTGGGCGGCCGAGCACGGCATCGGCTACCTCGACGGCGCGATCATGACGCCGACCACGACCATCGGCACCCCGGCCGCGGTGTTCCTCCACAGCGGCCCGGAGGAGCTCTACCGGCGGCACCGCCCGGTGCTGGACGCCCTCGGCGGCACGCACACCCATCTCGGCGAGGAGATCGGCCGCGCGGCGGCGTACGACATCGCGCTGCTCGACGTCTTCTGGACCGCGATGGCGGGCTACGCGCACGCGCTGACGGTGGCGCGGGCCGAGGGGGTGACCGCCCGCGAGCTGGCGCCGTTCGCCAAGGGCATCGGCGCGATCCTGCCGCCCCTCTTCGAGCAGGCGGCGCGGGACGTGGACAGCGGCGCGTTCCCCGGCGAAGGCAACCCGATCACCTCGGCGGTCTCGTCCATGGCCCACATCGTCCACGTGTCCGAGGCGCACGGCATCGACGCGAGCGTGATGCGCGCGGCCGAGGGCTGGGCACGCCGGGTGATCGACAAGGGCCACGGCGCCGACGGGTTCATCCGGATCACCGAGATCCTCGATCCCCGAGTCCACGTCTGAGGCGGCGACCGGCGAGGACGCGCTGAGGGCACCCGGCGTGCCGGGCGCCCTCGGCGAACGTCGTGGCCTCAGTCGGTGCCGAGCTCCATCGCGGCCTGGTCGAGCAGCTCCTCCTCCGTGGGAGCCTCGCCGCGAGAGGCGATCGCCTCGGCCCCGCCCTCGGCCATCGCGCCGATCAGGCCGGTCGAGGCCGCCTGCGCCGCGCCGATCAAGGCCGGCTGCTGGGTGCCGACCATGCCGAGCCGGGCGTACTGCTCCAGCTTGGCGCGAGAGTCGGCGATGTCGAGGTTGCGCATCGTGAGCTGCCCGATGCGGTCGACCGGGCCGAAGGCCGAGTCCTCGGTGCGCTCCATCGAGAGCTTGTCCGGGTGGTAGCTGAACGCCGGTCCGGACGTGTTCAGCACGGAGTAGTCCTCACCGCGCCGCAACCGCAGGGTCACCTCACCGGTCACCGCCATGCCGACCCAGCGCTGCAGCGACTCGCGCAGCATCAGCGCCTGGGGGTCCAGCCAGCGGCCCTCGTAGAGCAGCCTGCCCAGCCGCCGCCCCTCGTTGTGGTAGGCCGCGAGGGTGTCCTCGTTGTGGATCGCGTTGACCAGCCGCTCGTAGGCCGCGTGCAGCAGCGCCATGCCCGGCGCCTCGTAGATGCCGCGGCTCTTGGCCTCGATGATCCGGTTCTCGATCTGGTCGGACATGCCCAGGCCGTGCCGGCCGCCGATGGCGTTGGCCTCCAGCACCAGATCGACGGCGGAGGGGAACTCCTTGCCGTTGATCGTCACCGGACGCCCCTGCTCGAAGCCGATCGTGACGTCCTCGGTGGCGATCTCGACGGCGGGGTCCCAGAAGCGCACGCCCATGATGGGATCGACGATCTCGATGCCCGTGTCGAGGTGCTCGAGGGACTTGGCCTCGTGCGTCGCGCCCCAGATGTTCGCGTCGGTGGAGTAGGCCTTCTCGACACTGTCCCGGTAGGGCAGCCCGTGGGAGAGCAGCCACTCGGACATCTCCTTGCGCCCGCCGAGCTCGTTGACGAAGTCGGCGTCCAGCCACGGCTTGTAGATGCGCAGCGAGGGGTTGGCGAGCAGACCGTAACGGTAGAACCGCTCGATGTCGTTGCCCTTGAAGGTGGAGCCGTCGCCCCAGATCTGCACGCCGTCCTCGAGCATCGCGCGCACCAGCAGCGTGCCGGTGACGGCCCGCCCGAGCGGGGTGGTGTTGAAGTATGTGCGGCCGCCGGACCTGATGTGGAACGCCCCGCAGGCCAGGGCCGCGAGCCCCTCCTCGACAAGGGCGGCCCGGCAGTCGACCAGCCGGGCGATCTCCGCGCCGTACGCGGTGGCACGCCCGGGCACCGAGACGATGTCGGGTTCGTCGTACTGGCCGACGTCTGCGGTGTAGGTGCACGGCACTGCACCCTTCTCCCGCATCCACGCGACCGCTACCGAAGTGTCGAGGCCACCGGAGAAGGCGATCCCGACACGCTCGCCGACAGGCAGAGAAGTGAGCACCTTGGACACGACTAGAATATATACACGGGAATGCATGATCATGCAATCCAGCGCGTACGCAATCTCGCCGGCGGCCGGATCCGGGGGGGACGAGTGCCGGGGGTTCAGGGTGCCGGGTGCGGGGGCGCGGGGGTGCCTGGATGCCAGTGCGGAGCGAGTGCGGGGCGGGAGCGCCGATCACCTGGCGACCCCGTAGACCTCCTCACTCACGAGTCTGGCCGCGCCGATCACGCCGGCCTGCGGGCCGAGTTCGCTCATCATGATCGGCAGATTCCTGGTGGCGAGCGGCAGCGAGCGCCGGTAGATCGCCCCGCGGATCTCGGCGAGCAGGACGTGGCCCAGCAGCGTGAGCCCGCCGCCCAGCACGATGAGGCTCGGGTTGAAGAACGACACCAGGCCCGCCAGCACCTCGCCCACCCGCCGTCCGCCGTCGCGCACCATCTGGACGGACGCCGCGTCCCCGGCGCCGACCGCCTCGCCCACATCCGCGGCGGTCAGCGTCCCGGTGCGTTCGAGCAGTTCCCGCAGCAGGGGCGAGCGCCCCGACCGGGCCGCGGCGAGGGCGTCGCGAGCGAGCGCCTCACCGCCGAAGGACGCCTCCAGGCATCCCGTGTTTCCGCACACGCAGACGGCGTCCGAATCGGCGACCGGGATGTGCCCGATATCCCCCGCACAGCCGTCCATGCCGCGATAGAGCCCGCCCTTGGCCACGATTCCGCAGCCGATACCCGTGCCGACCTTGACGAACAGGAAGTTCTCCACGGTACCCGCCGCACCGGCGTGTTGTTCACCCAGCGCCATTACATTGACGTCGTTGTCCAATAAAATCGGACAATCGAAGCGTCGGCCGAGCAGATCGCGGGCCGGATAACCGTCCCAACCCGGCATGATCGGTGGCGACACCGGGATACCCCGGGAGAAGTCCACGGGGCCGGGCACGCCCACGCCGACTCCCAGCGGCCTGTCCACTCCCAATTTCACGAGCAGCCGGCGGCTCTGTTCCGCGGCGAGTTCGAGCACCGGCTCAGGTCCCCGGCGTACGTCGCATTCGGTGCGTTCGAACGCGAGAACTCGCAGCCGGCCATCGGTGACCGCGGTGGAGACGGAGGTCGCGCCGATGGCGATGCCGACGAACCGAACGTGACCGGCGAGATCGATGACGGTCGAGCGGCGGCCCCCGCGGGACGCGGCCGGTCCGATTTCCTCGACGAGATGAAGCGCCGTGAGCCGGCCGAGTTCGGTCCCGATCGTCGTTCGTGACACTTCGAAGTGTTCCGACAGCTGAATGCGAGATTGCGGACCGGCGTCCCGCAATCGCGTAAGGATTTTGGCCTGGAGCCGTGTTTCGGCTCGCCCTGGCACCGAAGTCTCCACAGGCCAAGTTTCTCATCGGGTGACGCCTCATTCATCATCCGTGCGAAAGTCCCGGTCCGGCCGGAAATCCGGCGCACTCACGCATCGGAGAAGGGATTGGAAGAACTCCGGCCTGATCCCGGGCGGCGTCCGGCGAGGAAACTCGCATTCGCGCATGTCGGCGCAACTCGGCCGGCCCGCGGGAGACACCGGGCGCCTTCGGCAGGCGCCCGGCCGAAGTCAGCCGTCGGCCGGCTCGGAGTGGGACCGCCATTTCCACCAGGTGTCCAGTCCGGCGTGGCCCCGCCCGCGCTCCCGCACCCCGGGGAGCACCGCCAGGGCGACCCGGAGCGCGCCGAGCAGGCGGGGAGCCGGTGCCGTGACGTGGGCGCCGTTGCCGCCGGGCTCGCCGCGTTCGCGCGGACTCACGACGGGACCTTCCGGTTGACGTAGCCGACCCGCCAGCCGTCCCGGGTGGCGAGCAACTCGGTGACCGACAGCGGCGCGAGATCGAAGAGGGCGGCGCCCGGCGGATCGAGCCCCAGCGCATGACCGATCGCCGCCCGGATCGTGCCCGCGTCGCACACGGCGACGACCCCCGGCTCCGCGCGCATCAGGTCGAGCCAGCCGGCGACGCGCGCGGCGTGCGCGCTCAGGCTCTCGCCGCCGTGCGGAACCACGTGGGGGTCGGTCAGCCAGCTCACCAAGGCGTCCGGCTCCTCCCGCGCGACCTGCTCGTACGGCAGGCCGCGCCACCGGCCGACGTCCGCCTCGGCGAGCGCCGGCGCCACCCGCGCCCGCAGGCCGATGGCGGCGGCGGTCTGGCGCGCGGCGACGGCGGGACCGGCCCACCCGGCCGAGCCCGCCGTCATCGGAGCCAGGGCGGCGGCCCTGGCCAGGCTCGCCGGGTCGGCGTCCCGATCGGTCAGGGGAAACCGGGCGGCCCGCATCTCCGGCGTGGTGGCGTGCCGGACGAGCAGCACCGTGCCCGGCTCAGCTCTGCGTGGCGGCGGTGGCCGGGACGGCCCGCGCGCGTCCCGCCGCCCGGTCGCTCACCCACCCGAACAGCACGCCGAAGGCCGTCCAGAAGACCAGCTGAGTCCCCAGCGACGCGAGCCTGAAGTGCCACAGCAAGGTGGCGGGGAAGCCCTCGGGCACCTCGTCGACGGTGGGCAGCAGAATCCATGCGGCTACCACCGGGACCAGGAACGCCAGCGCCGCCGCGGTCCACCGTGCCCAGGGCCCCGCGGTGACTCTGCGCGCGGTCGCCACCGCGATCACCGCCGCGGCGAGCCCGACGAGGACCATCACCAGGTAGAGCACGGTGCGGCTGTTGATGGTCTCCGGGTCTCCGACAGCCGGCGGGTTCGCCGGATATTTCACGAACGGCACCAGAATCATCGCCACGAACGCCGTCCCGGCGGTGGCGAGCGCCAGCCCGCCCTCCGATCGAGGGCCGACCCGCCCGCGCAGTGCCGCGTACGCGAGGGCGAAGATCCCTCCCACCGCGAGCCCGTACAGGCCGGTGGCGAGGAACAACCCGGCCTTCTGCACGGGTCTGCCGACCAGTTCCTCCTCGCCGTGGTCGTGACCGTGACCGTGCGCGGCGTGGGCCTCCTCCAGCGCGATCGCGCTCTCGACCCGCGGCTCGCCGACGACGAAGGCGAAGCCGCCCGCGATGAATCCGGCCAGCAGGCCCAGAAGCAGGCCCCTGACCACCAGGGTGCGTACCACGCCCGCGCCTAGTGGCAGGGCACGCCGAGCAGATGGCGCCCGTCGTGCATGAGCTCGTGCAGATAGGCACCGGTCTGCGAGATCGCCCCGTTGTCCATCAGGACCAGGTAGGCGATCAGCAGCAACACCGGCACGGTCAGCAGCCAGAGCCTCAGCCGAGGGATCGAGATGACAGAAGAAGTGGACATTCCACTCATAAAGGCCTCCTCAGGGATGACGCGTCCCACCATGCGAGGTCACGAAGGCCCAAGCGACCTGGCTCCCGGGATGTACGTCCCGGATACAGTGGCGCGTCCGCACCGGCATCTCACCGGATTTCCCTTGGACGATCGTGAAATCTACCGGAACGTATCCCTTCCTCCCGTTCGCGTCAACCCTCCACGGATGTGCCTACCGGTCCGGCCGCAGGACCCGGCCTCACCGGACGTCGGGATCGCCGTCCCGGACGGTGGCGAGGTCGGCGAGCCCGGAGATGGTCAGGACGGGGCTCAGCAGGGGGTTGGCGATGAGGGTGATGCGGTCGGCGTGGGCGAACAGGACGCTCAGGCCAGCGCTGTCGAGGTATTCGACGAGGGTCAGGTCGAGGACGACGGGGCCCGGCGTGCGGTCGAGGGCGGCGGCGAGGGTGTCGGTGTTGCTCATGTCGATCTCACCGGCGACGGTCAGCAGGGCGGCGCCGTCAGGGCCATGGCCGGGGGTGAGGGTGAGCGGCGTGGTCATCAGGCGATCCTCATCTGCATGTCGACGGTGGTGCCGGACGGGCCCGGGGTGATGGTGACCTGCTGCATCATGGCGCGCATGAGGGCGACGCCGCGGCCGCGGTGGGTGTTCACCTCGGGTTGCGGGGACTTCCAGCGGCCGGTGTCGGCGACGGTGAGGCGCAGGTTGTCGACGGACGCCTCGGCCCGGAGGCGGACGATGTCGCCCGGAGCGTGGCGATGGCCGTGCTCGATGGCGTTGGCGCACGCCTCACCGGCGGCGACCAGGACGTTCTGCACGATCTGAGCAGGCAGGTCGCACTGGCCGAGCCAGCTCCGCAACGCCTTGCGGACGGGCGCGAGCTGCGACGACTCGGCGGGGAACGTCATCTCCAGCGGGGCCGGGTGCCGGTAGAGCAGCAGAGCGACGTCGTCGTCGTAGCCGTCGGCGGGCGCCAGGCGGATCATCACCTGCGTGGCGAGGTCGTCGACCGCGACGTTCCTGCCGTCCTGTACGGCTCGGCTGGCCTGGTCGATGCCCGAATACAGCGAGCTGCGACGCCGTTCGACCAGGCCGTCCGTGTAGAGCATGAGCGTGGCACGCGCGGGGATGACCGCCTCGCTCTCCGGGCGGGTCGCGCCCGGGCGGACGGCGAGGGGGACGGAACGCCCGCCGTCGAGCAGGCCGGTGCTGCCGTCGGGGTGGGCGAGGATGCCCGGGGGGTGTCCGGCGCTGGAGTACGACAGGTGCCCGGTCTCCGGGTCGAGGACGCCGCAGAAGACCGTGGTGCACCGGGCACCGGGAACACCGGCGGCGAACTGGTCGAGGGCCATGAGCACGCGGGCCGGGCTGTCGTCCTGCAGGAGCAGCGCGCGGCAGGCGCTGCGCAGCTGTCCCATGACGGCCGCGGCCTCCACCCCGCGGCCGACGCAGTCGCCGACGACGATGCCGATGCGTCCGCCGGGCAGGGCGATGGTGTCGTACCAGTCGCCGCCGACCTCCAGGGGCCGGGTGGCGGGCTCGTAGCGTACGGCGAACCCGTCGGGCAGCTGCGAGGGGCCGAGGATGGCGCGCTGCAGCGCGATCGCGGTCTCGCGTTGCTGGTCGATCTGATGGGCGCGAACCAGTCCCTGGGCCAGCCGCCCGGCCAGCAGCGACAGCAACAGCTGGTCCTCGGCGGTGAACGACCGGTCGCCCAGATCGACCCACAGCGCCATCGGGCCGTCGGGGTGCTCCAGGAGGATGCCGACCCCGTCGCGCTCGGCGACCGGGGTGAGCAGCGGCCGCTGCGGCATGCCGGCGAGCGTCCGGCGGCGTTCGGCGGGCAGCCCCCGCCAGTCCACCGAGGGGTCCGTAGCGGTCAGGGCCGGCTCTTCGTCGCCCTGCCTGAAGACGGCGGCCAGCACGGACTTGGCGCGCCACAGGTTCCGCAGTTCGTCCAGCGCGCCGGTCAGCGCGTCGGACAGGCTCCCCGCCTGGGACAGGCCGGTGCTCAGGGATGCGAGGGCGCTCTCGCGCTGGATGGCGTAGTGCTCGGCCGTGACGTCGCGAAGGGTGCCGACGACGACCCGGCGTCCGGTGTCGGGATCCTGTGCCTGGTTGAAGGTGACGCTGACCCACATCCGGTGCCCGTCACTGTGGGTGACGGGGATGGTGTAGCTGCCCTGCCCCGGGCCGAGGAGGCCGCTGAACGCGTCGGCGACCTGCTTGTGGGCCTCGGGGTCGCCCGCGGCGTCGGGCCACCAGGGGTGGATCGGCGTGTAGGGCAGGTTCTCGGGGCCGTAGCCGAGGATGTCGGTGAACGCTTTGTTGATCTCGACGACGGCGCCGTCCTCGTCGCAGACGAAGAACCCCTCCTGCAGCGAGTTCACCAGTGCCGTACGCCAGCGCGCCTGGTGCTGGCGCAGCCGCGCCATGTCCATGGTGGCCCGCAGCCGCGCGAGCAGCTCCGCGGCGGCGAAGGGCTTGACCAGGTAGTCGTCGGCCCCGGCCTGCAGCCCCTCGATGGACGCTTCCTGGCCCGCCCGCGCCGACAGCAGCACGACGGGCACGGTCGCGGTGCGTGGGTCGGCCCGCAGCGCCGCGACCAGGGACAAGCCGTCCAGGCGCGGCATCATCACGTCGCTGACCACCAGGTCGGGGGCGTCCGCGCGGATGGCGTCCAGGGCCTCCATTCCGTCGCCCGCGGTGCTGACCTGGTAGCCGACGCCCTTGAGGAGACGGACGAGATACCCGCGCATGTCGGCGTTGTCGTCGGCGACCAGCACACGCGCCGGTGCCGCGGAGTCCCCCGAGCGGGCCGCGAGGCCCTCGTGGGACACCACCTCCATGGCGGTCCCGGCGGACTCGCCCCGGTCGTCCGGGGGCAGCCAGCGCAGCGCCTCTTCGACGTAGGGATCGGCGACGGCGCCGCCGGCGCCGGCGCCGGCCGTCGTGATCGCGTCCTCGGGCAGATGCGCGGCGCCGTACGGCAGGCGGATGGTGAATCGGGTGCCCTCGCCCTCGGTGCTGTCCGCGGTGATCGTGCCGCCGTGCAGGCCGACCAGCTCCTGCACGAGTGCCAGTCCGATGCCGCTGCCCTCGTTCGACCGCGAGCGGGCGTTCTCGATGCGGTGGAACCGCTCGAACAGCCGGGGCAACTCCGTCGCGGGGATGCCGATGCCCGTGTCGGTGATGGTCACCACCGCGTGGCCGCCCTCCCCGCGCACCTCGACGCCGATCGAGCCCTCGAAGGTGAACTTCAACGCGTTGCTGAGCAGGTTGAGCACCACCTTCTCCCACATGCCGCGGTCGATGTAGACCGGCTCGTCCAGAGGAGAGCACTCGACCCGGAACTCCAGCCCCGCCTTGTCGATCGCGGAGCGGAAGAGGCTCGCCAGCTCGGCGGTGACCATGGCCAGGTCGGCCGGTTCGTAGCTGGCCTGCATCCGGCCGGCTTCGATGCGGGAGAAGTCCAGAAGGGTGTTCACCAGCTTGCCCAGCCGCAACCCGTTGCGGCGGATGACCTCCAGCTCCTCGCGCACGTGCGCGTCGGCTTCCTGGAGACGGCCGCGCAGCTCCTCCACCGGCCCCATGATCAGGGTCAGCGGAGTGCGGAACTCGTGGCTGATGTTGGAGAAGAACACCGTCTTCGCGCGGTCGAGCTCGGCCAGTTCCTCCGCCCGCCGCTGCTGGGCCTGGTAGCTGCGCGCGCTCGCGACGCCCGCCGCGACGTGCCCGGCGGCCAGCTCGATGAACCCGCGGTACGCGTCGTCCAGGCGGCGGTAGCGGTTGAGCGCGGTCACGAGGAACCCGTACGGCGCACTGCCCTGCTGGAGCAGCGGCACCACCAGCGCCTGTACGGGCGGCTCCGGCCAGTCTCCGGACGGGAGACCGGCATACGCGGCGCCGTCGAGCGGGACGAGCACCGGCTCTCCCCGGGCCAGCACCGTCGAGGGCCATATCGCGTCCGGATCGCCGGCCGGCAGTGTGAGGGGGGCGACCGGATGCCCGGCGGCGATCCCGGTCACCCCCGCCAGCCGCACGCCGCCGCCCTCCTGGTACAGGTAGGTCAGGGTGAACGGGAGGTCGTGGAGGTTGCGGCCGAGCTGCCGGCAGGCGAAGGCCAGCATCTCCTGCTCGGTGCGGACCACGCTGGGATCCGAGCCGAGGTCCCGCAGGGTCGCCATGCGCCGCTCGCCGATGACCCGCTCGGTCTCCTCGCTGACGACGCACAACATCCCGACCACCGCGCCGGAGTCGTCCCGCAGGGGACTGTAGGAGAACGTGTGATAGGTCTCCTCCGGGTAGCCGGCCCGCTCCAGGAACAGCAGCAGCGCCTCGTCCCAGGTCGCCTTCCCCGTGGCCAGCACGGCCTCGATCCGGGGGCCGATGTCGCCCCAGATCTCCGCCCACACCTCGCTGGCGGGCCGGCCCAGCGCCCACGGGTATTTCCGGCCCAGGGTGTCGCGGCGGTAGGCGGCGTTGCAGAAGAACGTCAGGTCCGGCCCCCACGCCATCCACATGGAGAACCGGGACGACAGCAGGATGCTCACCGCCGTCTGCAGGCTCTGCGGCCACTCGTCCGGCGGTCCCAGGGGCGTCGCGGCCCAGTCCACCAAAGCCAGGTCCCGGCCGATCTCGTCGTCGGCGGCGAACACCCCGGCGCCTGCCGCTGTCCGCGGCTGCTGCTCAGCGTCCTCGCAGCGCGTCACTCGACACCCCTCCGTTCACGCCGAGCCCAGCTCACCCGCGCCGGACTCCCGTACCGTGCCGTTGCCACGCGGCGGGCCCCGCTGATGTCCAGGGGAAGTCGGTGACACGTGCGCAGCAGGATACCCCCCGCCGAAGGAACAGGGATGAACCGCCATAGAAGGCACATCGAGGATTGCCTCCCGTACCGACGCGCAGACTTACCGCCGGCCTGGGCGGTCGGGGCCGCCCGCGGCTGCCGCAAGCAGGAGACGGTGGCCGTTCCTCTACAGTCGCAGCCGTGACCGTCGCGCGTTCTCTCCTGTTGTTCGCCGTCGCCGCGCTCGCCGAGATCGGCGGTGCCTGGCTCGTCTGGCAGGGAGTGAGACAGGAGCGCGGGCTGCTGTGGGTCGGGGCGGGGTTCGTCGCCCTGGGCCTTTACGGGTTGGTGGCGACCTTCCAGCCGGACGCCAACTTCGGCCGGATCCTCGCCGCCTACGGCGGCGTGTTCGTCGCGGGCTCGCTGATCTGGGGCATGGTCGTGGACGGCTTCCGCCCCGACCGCTGGGATCTGATCGGGGCGGCCGTCTGCCTGCTGGGTGTCCTGGTCATCATGTACGCGCCGCGCGGCTAGATCGCGTCCCGGGCGGTCGTGCCGAGGCCTCCGCCGGTCCCTTCCACCCACGACCGGTAGGCGTCGAGGACGAGGCCGTGGAAGTGATGCACGCCGTGCTCGGACAGCCCCGAGCCGGACGGGTCGTAGACGATGCGGCCCTGGTCGAAGGCCGGGGTGTTCATGCCGCGCTGGACGCTCTCCACGATGGTGATGTCCTGCTGCTGCAGCACCTCGTCGATGTACCGCACCGCCTCCACCTCGGCGCCCATGAGCTCGGGCGTCTCGAAGTAGAAGTCCCAGGTCTCCAGGGTCCGGTCGGGACCGGCCGGAATCACCTGCAGGACCATGAAGTTGCCCCGGCCGGGGTAGCGCAGCAGACAGGTGTTGGGCCACAGCCACCAGACCGCGTGCTCCGTGACCGACGCGCCCGCGACGTCGTACGCGGCGTTCTCCTGCTTGCCGGCCTCGGCGAAGTGGCTCGACCAGATGCCGTGCGTCTTCACCTCGTAGGTGTCCATGTCGACGAGGTCGACGAACTCCTTGTGGGCGACGTGGCAGTGGTAGCACTCCAGGAAGTTGTCGATGACGTTCTTCCAGTTGGACGCGATGTCGTAGGTCAACCGCTTCGCGAGGGTCAGCTCGGCCACGTCGGGGGCCCACCTGGCGATCTCGGCCGCCAGGTCCCCGGCCTGCTCGGCCAGGGGAGCGGCGCCCGGGTCCAGGTTCACGTAGACGAAGCCGCCGAACTCCTCCACCGGCACCTGGTCGAGACAGATCTCGCTCTTGTCGAAGGTCGGCATCCTGTCGGCGCGGCGGGCCGCCTTCAGCCGGCCGTCCAGGCCGTAGGTCCACGCGTGGTACGGACAGACGATGTTGCGCGTGGTGCCGGAGCCGGTGAGCAGCTCGTGGGCGCGGTGCTTGCAGACGTTGTAGAACGCGCGCAGCGCTCCGTCACGATCGCGCACGATCGCGATCGGCATGCCGGCCACCGTGGCCGACACGTAGCTGCCGGGTGACCGGAGCTTCTCCACGTGGCAGACCCACTGCCACGTGCGGGCGAAGATCGCGCGAATGTCGGCCTCGAGCCACCGCGGGTCCGTGTACGCCTCCGACCGCAGCGACATCGATCGTTCGGGGTCCTGGTGGAAACCGGTGCCGACGCGGTGTACGTCGGCCATCGTGACTGGTGCCATGATCGGAGCATACGTTCGCCTGAACGATCGTTCAATATGTCCCTGAACGATCGTTCAAATTCGTCGTCGTCGCGGAGGCGGTCAGTCGGCGAGCGCGATCTCCTCACAGCGACGGACGCTCCTGTCGATCGAGTCGCGGTCGAGCCCAAGCAGGGCCGTGAGCCACAGGCCGTTCTGGATGACGTCGATGTCGGCGGCCCGCTCGCCGCACTCGTCGGGTGACAGCCCGGGGCGGGCCGCCTGTATGAGGGCGGCCAGCCCGGCGCGGTAACGGCTTTGGGCCGCCGTGTTGATGCGCTCGAAGTCCTCATGGGCCTGGGCGAGCGCCCAGAGCTGCAGTCGCAGAGACAGGTATTCCGTCGTCAGGAACTCCGGGTCGGCCACCCGCTTCAGCGCGGCCCGCAGCCGCTCCTCCGGTTCCAGAGTGAGGTCCGGCTCGACCAGCGCGATGTCCTGCTCCTCGATGCGGTGCAGGGCCGCACGGATCAGGCTCGTCTTGTCCTCGTAGTGGTAGTTCACCAGCCCCAGCGAGACCCCTGCCTCGCGTGCGACGGCACGCATGCTGACGCCGGATATGCCCTGCAGGGACAGCAGCCGGAGCGCCGCCTCGAGGATCCGCGCCTGCCGGTCGACTTTCTCCTCGGCGTCCACCGCGCGCACCGGCCTCGGACTCACGTCCACAACCTTAGTAGCGGCAGGAAGGTCCCACCGACGAAAGGCGGAGTCGGCCAGGGCGCCCCTGTCCGCGGGGTCAGCCGAGCTTGAGCAGCAGTTCGGTGAGCTCGGCCGGCATGGTGATCATGCAGTCGTGGCCCGTCTCCAGTTCCCACACCTGCGCCGGGCTGCCGTTGGGCTGTGTCGCCGGGACGGGCCGCCGCTCGATGCCCTCCGGTACGCCGGCGACACAGTGGATGTGCGTCCGCGCGATCGCGCGCGCGTCCGGGTTGTCCAGCCGGACGGGTTGCCGCAGGCAGAGCACCGACTGATCCGACAACATCGTCCGCAGCCACGCCACGTCCGCCGGGTCGGTGACCCCGAACAGGCCCAGGGGCGGCGGCATCTCGGGCATCGGCGGGATCCGCCAGCCTGCCCCGGACTCCGCGGCGCGGTCGATGAGAGCCTGGGTCACGGGTTGCACGTCGACCGCGCTCTCGCCGTCCTCCGGGACCATCGCGTCGAGATAGACGAGATGGGCGATCCGATCCGGGATCCGGTCGGCGGCGGACGAGACGACCAGCCCGGCGTAGCTGTGGCCCACCAGGATCACGTCGGTGAGGTCCTCCTCGGTGATCAGTCGGACGACGTCGTCGACGTGCGTGTCCAGCCCTACCTCGGGGCCGAGCAGATGCGCCTTGTCGCCGTGGCCGGTCAGCGACGGCGCGACCACCCGATGCCCGGCCGCTGCCAGCAACGGGACCACCCGCTCCCAGCATCGCCCGCTGTGCCAGGCCCCGTGTACGAGCAGAAAGGTCGACATGGTGTGGCTCCTCGGTTCGCGGAAGGGACCACCAGCCGGTTCAGCCGGCGTTCGTCCCGGAGGTGAGGTTTCCGCCGGCCCGCCGGCAGAGCCAGAGTCCCCGCGATCCTGGGGGTGACAGGACCAGGCACGCACGAAACCGCGCGACCTACAGTGGGGTCATGAGCGGCGAGTCCAACCTCCTGGGCGATTACGTGCGCGCCCGCCGGGAGCTCGTCACGCCCGAACAGGCCGGTATCCCCTCCGCGGGCGTACGGCGCGTGCCGGGCCTGCGCCGGGAGGAGGTCGCGATGCTCGCCGGCATCAGCGCCGACTACTACCTGCGCCTGGAACAGGGCCGGGACCGCAACCCCTCCACGCAGGTCCTCGAGTCCCTCGCCCGCGTGCTGCGGCTCGACGACGACGCGACGGCCTACCTGCTCCGTCTCGGGGCGGGAAAACCCCGGCGGCGACGGCGGCCCCGGAAGGAGACCGTCCCTCCCGGCGTCGCCAAGCTCGTCGCCGCGCTCCCGCTCCCCGCGTACGTGGAGGGCCGCTACTTCGACGTCCTCGCCGCGAACAGGTCGGCGACCGCTCTGTCGCCGCGACTCGTGGCGGGGCGCAACCGCCTGCGCGACGTGTTCCTGGACTCCGCCGAGCAGGCCCTCTACCCGGACTGGGAGGACGCCGCGCAGGGCATGGTCGCCGGCTTCCGCGAGTCCGTCGGCACCGACACGGACGACCCCCGATTCATCGAACTCGTCGGCGAACTCTCCCTCGCCAGCCCTCTCTTCAGCAGGCTGTGGGCCCGCCACGACGTGAACACCTGCGAAGGCACGCCCAAACACATCGAGCACCCTCAGGTCGGTGGCCTCCGGCTGAACCGGGAGCGATTGGGCGTCAGCGGCGCGACAGGTCAGACGCTCGTCGTCCTCCACCCGGACCCCGGCACCGACAGTGCCGACAAGCTGGCTCTCCTCGCGTGCATCGTGCCGGCATGACCCCGCCCACGCTCGGCCGGATGGGTTCAGCCTCGTAGGCAGTGGTCGCGGGCCGTTCTCCTGCGCTTCCGCCTGCCGCCGGTCAGGTCGGTGCGGCGGTGCTGCCGCGTACGACCAGGTGGGTGGCGAGCTCGATGCGGTGATGTTCGGACGTGTCGCCCGCGCCGACCGCCATGACCAGTTCCGCGGCGGCGGCGCCCATCTTGGCCAGCGGCTGACGCACGGTGGTCATCGGCGGGTCCGTCCACTGGGCGAGCGGCAGGTCGTCGAAGCCGACGACGCTGAGGTCGTCGGGCACGCGCAGCCCGGCCCGCAGGGCTGCCTGGTAGATCCCGAGTGCCTGCAGATCGTTGCCGGCGAAGACGGCGGTGGGCCGGTCGGGGAGGGCGAGCAGCGCCTGCGCCTCGGTACGGCCGGTCTCCACGTAGAGCGGACCGGTCCGCAGGAACCGGGGGTCGACGGGCACGCCCGCGGTCTCCATGGCCGCGCGGTAGCCGTCGAGCCGGGCACGGCAGCACATCAGGGTCGCCGGGCCGTTGATCATGGCGATCCTGCGGTGCCCGAGCTCCAGCAGGTGGCGGGTGGCCGACAGTCCCCCGTTCCAGTTCGTCGCGCCGACCGAGGGGACGCGATGGCTCGGCTCGCCGTACGGGTCGAGCGCGACGAGCGGGATGGACCTGCTGGCGAGCTGCGCGTGCTCGTGGTCGCTCAGCTCGGCGGAGACGGCGATCACACCGGCGGGGCGCCGGGCCAGGACCTCCTCGATCCACTCGCGGTGCGGCGAGTTGTGTCCGTGCATGTCGGTGACAGCCACGGTCAGGCCGTGGGCTTGGGCGACCTCGTTGACGCCGCGGATGAGCTCCAGCGCCCACAGACTGTCGAGGGCCTGGAAGAGGACCTCGATGATGGCCGCGGACTCGGTCCTCTCCGGCCGGCGCTGCCAGCCGTGCTCACGGATCAGCTCCTCGATCCGGCGCCGAGTGGCGGCTGACACGCCGGGGCGCCCGTTGATCACCTTGGACACGGTCGGCGGGGACACCCCGGCCAGTCTGGCGATCTGCGCGACCGTGATCTCCTGGCGGCGCCGCGGTCCTAGCTCAGCGGGAAGGCTTGTGCCGGTCACACACGGAAGTTTAGGGATTTCACGACAGCATTCGTGAAATATTCAGAATCATTCGTCAACTCGATCCCAGGACCTGCGGAAACGAAACAGGTCCGCCTGATGAATGTCCTCCAGCCGATCTCGCGCCCATGATGCGATCACGAAACATAAAGGCCGGAGGTGTTAATCATGAAAAAGCCAGGCTGGACGCGTCGCCCCAGAGCGGCGCTGTCCCTGGCGCTCGCCGTCGGTGCGGCGTCGTTCGCCGTCGTGACCGCGACGAGCCCCGTGCACGCCGTCGCGCGGCCGCCGCTCGGGCAGAACATCAAGGTCAACCAGGTCGCCTACGCGCCGGGCCTGCCCAAGCAGGCGACCGTCGTCACCTCCTCCGCCTCGCCGCTGACGTGGAACCTGCTCGACGGCTCCGACCAGGTGGTGGCGACCGGGACCACGACTGTCTTCGGGCAGGACGCGCCATCGGGCGACACCGTCCACAAAATCGACTTCTCGTCGTACACCGGGACGGGTACGAACTTCGTGCTCACCGTGGGCAACGAATCCAGCCGGCCCTTCGACATCGGGGCGGACGCCTGGAAGAAGCTGCCGTACGACGCACTCGCGTTCTTCCACCATCAGCGCAGCGGAATCGCGATCCAGGCCCAGTACGTGGGCAACCAGTACGCCCGGCCCGCCGGGCACGTGAACGTCTCGCCCAACCAGGGCGACAACAGCGTGCCCTGCCGCACGAGCTGCGGATACACGCTGGACGTCCGCGGCGGCTGGTACGACGCAGGCGACCACGGCAAGTACGTGGTCAACGGCGGCATGTCGGCCTGGCAGCTCGTCAACGTCTACGAGCGGGCCACTCATGTCTCCGGCGCCGACCCCGCGGCCTTCGGCGACGGCACCATGGCCGTTCCGGAGCGGGGCAACGGCGTGCCCGACATCCTCGACGAGGCCCGCTGGGAAATCGACTTCATGCTGAAGATGCAGGTCCCGAGCGGGAGGCCGCTGGCGGGCATGGCACACGCCAAGATCCACGACCAGGCGTGGACCGGCCTGCCGATGCGGCCCGACCAGGACCCCCAGCCCCGGCTGTTGTCGGCGCCCACCACCGCCGCCACGCTGAACCTCGCCGCGTCGGCCGCGCAGTGCGCCCGCGTGTGGGCCTCCATCGACTCGGCCTTCTCCAGCCGCTGCCTCACCGCCGCGGAGAGGGCGTACGCGGCCGCCAAGGCCAACCCGTCCATCATCGCCCCGAGCAGCGACGACCAGGGCGGCGGCTCCTACGTCGACACCAAGGTGACCGACGAGTTCTACTGGGCGGCCGCCGAGCTGTACGTCACCACGGGCAAGCAGACCTACCGCGACGACCTCACCGGCTCGTCCCTCTACTACGGCAGGAGCTTCACCAACGAGGGCGCGCAGTGGTCGGAGGTCGGCTCACTCGGCGACATCACGCTCGCGCTCGTGCCGAACGGCCTGACCTCCACGATCGGGACGCAGCTGCGCAACCGTTTCGTGAGCAACGGCGACACGTTGCTCACCGCGATGCGCGGCCAGGGCTACCCGGTGCCGTTCGCGCCGCCCGGCGGAGGCTACATCTGGGGCTCGAACAACCTGATCCTCAACAACGCCGTGCTGCTCGCACTCGCCTACGATTTCAGCGGGCAGGAACGCTTCCGCACCGGGGTGTTCGAGACGATGGCCTACGAGTTCGGCCGCAACCCACTGGGCCAGTCGTACGTGACCGGGTACGGTGACCAGCCCTCGCGCAACGTCCACCACCGCTTCTGGGCCCACCAGCTCGACTCGTCGCTGCCCATCGCGCCGCCCGGCGCGCTCGCCGGCGGCCCCAACAGCGGGCTGCAGGACCCGGTCGCCCAGGAGAGGCTCAGCGGGTGCAGGCCGCAGAAGTGCTACCTGGACGACATCAACGCCTGGTCGGTCAACGAGGTCGCCATCAACTGGAACGCGGTGCTCGCCTGGGTGAGCGCCTGGACCGCGGAGAAGGTCGGCACCTCCGTGAGCCCGTCACCGTCACCGTCACCGTCGCCCTCGGCTTCGCCCAGCCCCAGCCCCAGCCCGTCTCCGTCTCCCTCTCCTTCGCCGTCCCCGTCGCCGTCGCCTTCGGCGAGCCCGTCCCCCTCTCCTTCCCCGTCGCCGTCGCCTTCGCCTTCGGCGAGCACCGGTAAGGCCTGCACCGCGACGTACGCCGTCACCAGCCAGTGGCCCGGCGGCTTCGGGGCGACCGTCACCGTGAAGAACACCGGGACCGGCACCACCAGTGGATGGACGATCGACTGGACCTTCCCCAACGGCCAGACGATCACCCAGCTCTGGAACGCCTCATACACGGTGAACGGATCGACGGTGAAGGCCACGAACCTGTCCTGGAACGGCACGCTCGGCGCCGGCGCGTCCGCCTCGTTCGGCTTCAACGGCTCCTGGAACGGCACCAACTCGGTTCCGTCCCAGGTGACGTGCACCCCCGCCTGACGAGCACGGGCCCCGCGCAGACCCGCGCGGGGCCCGGCAGCGCGCACGACCGGGTGAACGACCGGGTGAACGAGCCGTACCGGAACTCGGTGCGCTGTCCCTCCCGCCGTGAGCGGGCGACGGGCGGGCTCGCCGCTCCACGTGCTCCAGGGTCGTACGCCGTGACGTCCTCCGGCGGTGCCGCGTAGGTCGAGCCGGGTGTGGGGCGGGACCGGGTGGGTCAGGCCGTCGACGCCGGGGAGGGGGCGAGGGGCAGCTGAACGACGAAGCAGGCCCCGCCACTGGGAGATGGTTCGACCCACACGGATCCGTTGTGAGTCTTGACGATCTCCCGGACGATGCTCAGTCCGAGGCCCGCGCCGGTGTCGCCGCGCAGAGACTCGCTCGTGAGCTGGTACAGCCGATCGAAGACACGCTCCCGCTCCTGCGGCGGAACGCCGGGACCGTCATCGGACACCGCCAGCCGTGCGAAGCGGTCGCCGCATCCGACGTCGACTCGCACGCTGTGCCTGGCGTGGCGCTGGGCGTTATCGAGCAAGTTGGTCAGGATTTCGCACATCTGTGTATGCATGGCTTCGACCTGACCACTGGAAGTGGAACTCACCTCGACGGGTATCGGGTCGGCTCGGGCAGCGACTTCCTGCCTGACCAGCTCGCACAGATCGATCCTCTCCTTTCTCTGGGCGATACGACCCCGGGCGATCAGCAGGAGGTCGGTCGCGAGCGCCTCCAGTCGATCCACCTCCCGCAGCACATCCCTGAACGCGCCGGGGTAATCGGCGTGATCAGGGTCGGCGATCGCCTCTTCCACACTGATGCGTATGCCGGCCAGCGGGGAGCGGATCTCGTGGGCGACGGTGGAGGCGAACTGCCGCTCGCGGTCCAGCATGTCCAAACTCACGTTGATGTTGCCGACCAGCTGGGTCATCTGCGTCGGATCCCGACGCTGGGTGATCTGGTCGTACTCATCTTTGATGTTGATCCGGGCGAGGTCGTCGGAGATCCCGCCGACCCGACGCAGCAGCCGGTAGACGATGATCACGCCGACGAGCAGAACAGTCGGCACCCCCAGCGTCTTCCGTAGCCGGCTCCATGAACCAGTGCCGCTGCCCCACACCGCCCGGTGCCGTTGTCCACACAAGCTCGGCATATGTGAATTTTGCCCGTCAGTACGAACCCATAACCTTCTGACCAGCGAAAACAGTACGCTCATTGGGTTCGGAAAGGTGTGGCGGTCGCCGCGTCGGCGTGCTGCCGGGCCATGACCACGAGCGCAGGGCGAGCCGGCAGCGCCTGGCCGCTTCCCCTGCGACTGTGGTCGCCCAGCACGCCTCGTACGGGATTTCCGAGAACTGGGAGCCGGCGTCTGTGCTGGACGGTGGCGCCGCCCCATCGTCGGCGGATGCGTTCGGCCGCCGCCGTGTTCGCCACGTTGCGCGAGGCCATTACGGACAAGGAGTTCTTCGACGTCACCGTCCAGTTGCCGGACGCGTACCGGGCCCTGCTTCCTCGTCCGTGCGCGGGCGAGGAGCGGGCTCGCCGCTCCACGTGCTCCTTCGGATCTGGTGCTCCCCCTGGGCGACTTGCTACTGCTCATGGGAGGCAGATGAGGGGCAGGGAGGGTGGTGTGAGGGAACGGCAGGCGGGATCCTGGCATGGGAGACGAAAATCCCGTCGGGTGTTCCACAAGCCGACGGGGGGACACGCGTCATAGGGATTGTTCTCGCTGGTAGAGCCCCTGATGCCGCCAACGTCGAAGGTGGCGTGGATTCCGGTTCTCCCGCTCCCGCCGATGCGCATCGGCGGCGGAGCGAGTCGCCTTCACGAGCTGGAATAGCCGAGGGGGTTGGTCCCGTGAGCGTCCCGAGAACGGCAGGGCCCCACAAGGTGGTGCTGGCCACCTACAGCGGCTACGACGCGGCCCAGCACGCGGTGGACGTCTTGGCGCGCCACGACTTCCCGATCGCACACGTCACCATCGTGGGCTGCGATCTGCGGTGGGAGGAGAAGGTGCTCGGGCGATGGGGCCTCGGCAGGGCGCTTGTCACCGGCGCGGGTACCGGTGGCTGGATCGGTCTTCTCATCGGCTTGATGTTCGCGATCTTCAGCCCGTGGGCCGGATGGGCCATCGGCTCCTCGATCGTGCTCGGGCTGATCTTCGGCGTCGTCTGGGGTGCGATCAGTCACGTGGTGCGGCACCGGGCGTTCGCCTCGATGCCTGCGGTCGTCGCCGACCACTACGACATCCTCGTCGACCCGGAGTTCGCCGACGAGGCCCGGCGCGTGCTCACGCACGCTCGTGAGGCCGCTGCGCTCAGGTGAGCGCAAGGAGGGGGATGAGGACATGGCCAAGGCGGTGGGCATCGACCTCGGCACGACGAACTCGGTCATCGCGACCACCGAGGACGCGCATCCGACGGTCGTCCCGAACGCCGAGGGGTCGCGCACGACTCCCTCGGTGGTGGCCTTTACAGACCAGGGCGAGGTGCTGGTGGGCCAGATGGCCAGACGCCAGGCGATCCTCAACCCGAAGGGCACGATCTATTCGGCCAAGCGCTTCATCGGGCGCAAGTTCGACGAGGTGCAGAGCGAGATCAAGGCGGTCTCGTTCGACGTCGTGCCGGGCCCGGACGGCGCCGTGCGGTTCAAGGTGCGCGACAAGCTGTACGCACCGGAGGAGATCTCCGCCTTCGTGCTGCGCAAACTGGCCTCGGACGCCGGGAAGTTCCTGGGGGAGAAGGTCAACGAGGCCGTCGTCACGGTGCCCGCGTACTTCAACGACGCGCAACGGCAGGCCACCAAGGACGCCGGCAAGATCGCCGGTCTGGAGGTCCTGCGGATCATCAACGAGCCGACCGCGGCGGCCCTGGCATACGGCCTGGACAAGAAGGGCAACGAGACCGTCCTCGTGTTCGACCTGGGCGGGGGCACGTTCGACGTCAGCGTCCTCGACATCGGCGAGGGCGTCATCGAGGTCCGCGCCACCTCGGGCGACACTCACCTGGGCGGCGACGACTTCGACCGGCGCATCGTCGACCATCTGGCCGACGAGTTCCACAAGCAGCAGGGCATCGACCTGCGGCGCGATCCGCAGGCCCTCCAGCGGCTGTTCGAGGCCGCGGAGAAGGCCAAGGTGGAGCTGTCCGCGGTCACCCAGACACAGGTCAGCCTGCCGTTCATCACGGCCGACGCGACCGGCCCCAAACACCTGAACACGACGCTCATGCGCTCGACCTTCGAGCAGATCACCCACGACCTGCTCGAACGCTGCCGGGGTCCGGTGGAGCAGGCCATGGCCGACGCGAAGCTGACGACGAACGACCTCGACGAGGTGATCCTCGTCGGCGGCTCCACCCGCATGCCGGCCGTGCAGCAACTCGTGCGGCGGCTGACGGGCAAGGAACCGAACATGACGGTCAATCCGGACGAGGTCGTGGCCGTCGGCGCGGCCGTCCAGGCGGCCATCATCAAGGGCGAGCTGAAGGACGTCGTGCTGCTGGACGTCACGCCGCTGTCGCTCGGCGTCGAGACGCTCGGCGGCGTGATGACGAAAATCATCGACAGGAACACCACGATCCCGGCCCGCCGCACGGAGACGTTCAGCACGGCGGACGACAACCAGTCGGCCGTGGACGTCGTCATCCTGCAGGGCGAGCGCGAGCGGGCCGCCGACAACCGGGTGCTCGGCCGGTTCCGGCTGGAGAACATCCGGCCCGCGCCGCGCGGGGTGCCGCAGATCGAGGTCACCACCGACATCGACGCCAACGGCATCCTGAACGTCTCCGCCAAGGACAAGGACACCGGCGCCGAGCAGCGCATCACGATCAGCGAGAGCTCCAACCTGGACAAGAGCGAGATCGACCGGATGATCGCCGACGCGGAGCGGCACCGCAACGAGGACGCGCGGCTCCGCGCCACGATCGACGCGCGCAACGAGCTGGACTCGGTCGCCCACCAGGTGGAACGCCGGCTGTCGGAGCTGGGCGAGGCCGTCCCGGTGCACGAGAAGGCGCGGGCCGAGCAGCTGATCATGGAGGCGCGTCAGGCGATCAAGGAGGAGGTGCCCGTCGATCGGCTGCGCAGCCTGACCGCGGAGCTGCAGCAGGTCTACCACGGCCTCGGCATGACGGCGTCCGCCGCCCAGGCCCAGAGCCAGGCCCAGCCCCAGGGGCCGGCTCAGGCCGGGCCCGGCCAGGCCGCCGCCGGCTCCTCGGACGAGGACGTCATCGACGCCGAGTTCACCAGCTCCGAATAGCCCGTGACATGACATGACCGAGCGGAATGAGACACCACCTCCGGAGCCCCGGCAGGCCGTCGAGGAACCCGTTGCTGAGAAGCTCGCCGAGCTGGAGGACCGGTGGCTGCGGGCCGTCGCCGACCTCGACAACCTCCGTAAGCGTGTCGCGCGCGACATGGACCGGCAGCGGATCGAGGAGCGTACGCGTGTCGCGGCCGAGTGGCTGCCGGTGATCGACAACCTCGAACTCGCGCTGAAGCACGCGGGCGCCGACGCCGACGCGGTGATCGAGGGGGTCCGGGCCGTCCGCGACCAGGCGGTCGGCGTGCTCGCGCGTCTCGGCTTCCCGCGCAGGGACGACGTCGGGACGCGATTCGACCCCGCCAGGCACGAGGCGGTCAGCACGGTCGCCGTCCCGGACGCCGACCCCGGCACCGTCGTCGAGGTCGTACGGCCCGGCTACGGCGACGGCGCGCTGCAACTGCGCCCGGCCTCCGTCGTCGTCTCCACGAAAGCCGACGAGTGATGGCGGAGCGCGACTTCTACGAGATCCTGGGCGTGCCGAGAACGGCGGACCAGGACGAGATCCAGCGGGCCTACCGGAAGCTGGCCCGCACCTACCATCCCGACGTCAACAAGGCCCCGGACGCCGAGGACCGCTTCAAGGAGGTCTCGGAGGCGTACGAGGTGCTGTCGGACCCCGGGACGCGGCGGCGGTACGACGCGTTCGGGCCGGACTTCCGCCGCGTACCCGAGGGCGTGGACCCGGCGGCGTACGCGCGCGCCCGCGCCGGAGCGGGAGCCGGCGCGGGGCCGGGCTGGGCGGGGCCGGGGCCCGCCTGGGCGCGCGGACCCGGCGGGGAGGAGATCCACTTCACCACCGGCGAGGGCTTCGAGGGCATCGACCTCGAAGACCTGCTCGGTGGCGTCTTCGGCAGGCGCAGGCGCGGCGCGACCGGCCGCGGCTGGGGCCCGGTGCCCGGCGCCGACCAGGAGGCCGAGCTGCCGCTCACGGTGGAGGAGGCCTACCGCGGCGGCCGGCGGACCATCACGATCCCCGGCCCGGGAGGCGGGCGGACCCTCCAGGTGAACATTCCCCCTGGCGTGACCGACGGCCAGCGGATCCGGCTCGCGGGCCAGGGCGGCGCGGGCAGCGACGGCGCCAGGGCGGGCGACCTCTACCTGATCGCGCGGATCGCCGACCACCCCCGCTACCGACTCGAGGGGCGCGACATCCACGTCCGCCTTCCGCTGACGCCGTCGGAGGCCGCGCTGGGGGCGACCGTAGCGGTCGACACGCCCGGCGGGGAGGCGAAGGTCAAGGTGCCGCCGGGCACCTCGTCCGGGCGCCGCCTGCGCCTGCGCGGACAGGGCATGCCGAACCCGCGCGGCCGGCCCGGAGACCTGCTGGCCGAGGTCCGGATCATGGTGCCGCCCACGCTCGGCGACGAGGAGCGCCGTCTGTACGAGCAACTGGCCAGGATCTCGGCGTTCAACCCGAGGAGCCCGTCATGACCTATCCGCTCGTCCGGCTCGCCAAGGTGGACGTCGGGCACCTGGACCTGGAGTCCTTCTCCCGGGCCACGGGACTGCACCCGGAACTGGTGCGTCGCCTGGTGGCGCTCGGGCTGATCGAGGCCTGGACCGGCTTCTCGGGCGGCCTGTGCTTCCCGCCCGCCCAGGTCGCCGCCGTGGGGCGCCTTCAGCGCCTGCACGCGGGGCTCGCCGTCAACTACGCCTCCCTCGGCCTCGTGACGGACCTCCTGGACCGCATCGCGGAGTTGGAAGCGGCTCTGCGCACCCATACGAGATGGACCGGAGACAGATCGTGGACCTGAACCGCCTGACGCAGAAGTCGCAGGAGGCCCTGCACGACGCCCAGACCGCGGCGATCCGCTTCGGACACACCGAGGTCGACGGGGAGCACCTGCTGCTGGCGCTGGTCCGGCAGCCCGACGGGCTCGTCCCGCGCCTGCTGTCCGCCGCCGGCGCCGACCCGGACAAGCTCCGGCTCGAACTGGAGCACGAGCTGGAGCGGCGGCCCCGCGTCACCGGTCCCGGCGCCGCCCCCGGCCAGGTCTACGTCACCCAACGGCTGTCGCGGCTGTTCGATGCCGCCGAGCGGGAGGCCGGCCGGCTGAAGGACGAGTACGTGTCGGTCGAGCACCTGCTGATGGCGCTGCTGGACGAGGGCGTCGACAGCGCGGCGGGCCGGCTGCTCAAGGGACACGGGCTGACCCGTGAGCGCTTCCTGCAGGTCCTGACGCAGGCACGCGGGAATCAGCGGGTGACCTCCGCCAATCCGGAGGTCGCCTACGAGGCGCTGGAGAAGTATGGGCGCGACCTCGTCGCCGCGGCGCGGGCGGACAAGCTCGACCCGGTCATCGGGCGGGACGGCGAGATCCGCCGGGTCGTCCAGATCCTGTCCCGCAAGAGCAAGAACAACCCGGTCCTGATCGGCGACCCGGGCGTGGGCAAGACGGCGATCGTGGAGGGCCTCGCGCAGCGCATCGCGCGCGGCGACGTACCGGAGGGCCTGAAGGACAAGACGATCTTCAGCCTGGACATGGGCGCGCTCGTCGCCGGGGCGAAGTACCGCGGCGAGTTCGAGGAGCGCCTGAAGGCCGTGCTCACCGAGGTGACGGCGTCCGAGGGACGCATCCTGCTGTTCGTCGACGAGGTGCACACGGTGGTCGGCGCGGGCGCCGCCGAGGGGGCGATGGACGCCGGCAACATGCTCAAGCCGATGCTGGCCCGCGGCGAGCTGCACATGATCGGCGCGACGACCGTGACGGAGTATCGCAAGCACATCGAGAAGGACGCCGCGCTGGAGCGCCGCTTCCAGCCCGTCTTCGTCGACGAGCCGTCGGTCGAGGACTCCATCTCCATCCTGCGCGGGCTGCGCGAGCGGCTCGAGGTCTTCCACGGCGTGAAGATCCAGGACGGCGCGATCGTCGCCGCGGTCGTGCTGAGCCACCGCTACATCTCCGACCGCTTCCTCCCCGACAAGGCGATCGACCTGGTCGACGAGGCGTGCGCCATGCTCCGTACGGAGATCGACTCGATGCCCGCGGAGCTGGACGAGCTGACCCGCCGGGTGACGCGGCTGGAGATCGAGGAGGCGGCGCTCGCCAAGGAGGACGACCCGGCGAGCCGGGAGCGCCTGGAGACGCTACGCAAGGAGCTGGCCGACCTGCGGGCCGAGGCCGACGCCATGCGGGCCCAGTGGGAGGCCGAGCGGCACGCCCTGCGCAAGGTGCAGCAGCTGCGCGAGGAGATCGAGAGCGTACGCCGGGAGGCCGAGCAGGCCGAGCGCATGTACGACCTGAACCGCGCGGCCGAGCTCCGGCACGGGAGGCTTCCGGAGCTGGAGCGCAGGCTGCGCGCCGCGGAGGAACAGCTGGAGAGCAAGCAGGGCGGGCGCCGGCTGCTGCGCGAGGTGGTGACCGAGGAGGAGATCGCCGGCATCGTGTCGCGGTGGACCGGCATCCCGATCAGCCGCCTGCAGGAGGGCGAGCGGGAGAAGCTGCTACGGCTCGACGAGATCCTGCACCAGCGGGTGATCGGCCAGGACGAGGCCGTGCGGGCGGTCGCCGACGCCATCATCCGGGCGCGCTCGGGGATCAAGGACCCCCGCCGCCCGATCGGGTCGTTCATCTTCCTCGGGCCGACCGGAGTCGGCAAGACCGAGCTGGCCAAGACGCTGGCCGAGGCATTGTTCGACACCGAGGAGAACATCGTCCGCGTCGACATGAGCGAATACCAGGAGCGCCACACCGTCAGCCGCCTCGTCGGCGCCCCGCCCGGGTACGTCGGCTACGAGGAGGGCGGCCAGCTCACCGAGGCCGTGCGGCGCAAGCCCTACTCCGTGGTGCTCTTCGACGAGATCGAGAAGGCACACACGGACGTGTTCAACACCCTGCTGCAGGTGCTGGACGACGGGCGGCTCACCGACGCCCAGGGGCGCACGGTCGACTTCCGCAACACCGTGATCATCATGACGTCCAACATCGGCTCGCACTACCTCAGCGAGAAGGCGGCGCCGTCGGGCGAGGTCGACCCGGAGGTGCGCGAGATGGTCATGGCGGAGCTGCGCGCCCGCTTCCGCCCCGAGTTCCTCAACCGCATCGACGACATCGTGCTGTTCAAGCCGCTCACCGAGGCCGAGATCGAGCAGATCGTCACGCTGATGTTCAACGACATCAGAGCGCGGCTCGCCGAGCGCAGGATGACGCTCGAGATCAGCCCGGAGGCGGTCCGCCACATCGCCGAGCGCGGGTTCGACCCGATCTACGGAGCCCGCCCGCTGCGGCGTTACATCGCCCGCGAGGTGGAGACCCGGGTCGCGCGGGCGCTGGTCGCCGGCGACGTCCGCGACGGCGCGACCATCCGGGTGGAACTGTCCGGCGGCGAGATCGTGGTCACGTACGACAACCCGGAGGGCTGATCGATGCCGCCGAAGGTCGTGGAGTCGAGCGTCGTCCGGTGCCCGCACTGCGGCCGCGACAACCGCGTGCCCAAGACGGGGGCGGGAGCGCCGCGCTGTGGCGAGTGCCGCGAGTCGCTGCCCTGGGTGGTGGACGCGGGGGACGAGGACTTCGCCGAGGTCGCCGAGGCGGCGCGGATACCGGTCGTCGTCGACTTCTGGGCGTCCTGGTGTGGGCCCTGCCGCATGGTGAGCCCGGCGCTCCAGCAGGTCGCCACCGAGCTGGCCGGGCGGATCAAGCTGGTGAAGGTGAACATCGACGAGGCGCCCGAGACGTCGCGGCGCTTCGACGTGCGAGCCGTTCCGACGCTCGTCGTCCTGCGGCTGGGGCGGGTCGTGGCCCAGCGGGCCGGTGCGGCGCCCGCGCCCGTGTTGCGGAAGTGGGTCGGCGATGCGCTGGCCGTATGAGCTCACCGAGAGGTGCTCGCCGTGCCCGTGGACGAGCTCCGCCGGCCGTCGGCGAGGGCGCGATGGCCGTGCGCCTCGTGCACGAACACCTTCAGCTGAGGGGCTGAGCCGCCCACGCGGGGAGGAAGGGGACCGGCGATGGCAGAAGTCATGGCGGTGCCGAGGTTCGAGCGGTTCTTCAGGACGGCGGGCGGGCCTCGAGCCTGAAGAATCCGAGAACCGAGCAGTGGGAACGCGTGATCCGCGTTTTCGAGCTGCTGCTCTAGAAGCGAGGACATCATGAAGGCAGTCGTATACGAAGGACCTCGGCAGGTCGGCGTCGAGAACGTGCCGGACGCGCGGATAGAGATGCCCACCGACGTCCTGGTCCGTGTCACCACGACCAACATCTGCGGGTCGGACCTGCACATGTACGAAGGCCGGACCGACCTGGAGCCGGGTCGTGTCCTCGGCCACGAGAACCTCGGCGAGGTGGTCGAGGTGGGGCCGGGAGTGGTACGCGTCCGCGTCGGCGACATGGTCTGCGTGCCGTTCAACGTCGCGTGCGGCTTCTGCGCCAACTGCGAGAGAGGCCTGACCGCCTACTGCCTCACCACCAACCCGGAGCCGGGGGTGGACGGGGCCGCTTACGGTTTCGCGGACATGGGCCCGTACAACGGCGGCCAGGCCGAACTGCTGCGCGTGCCGTTCGGCGACTTCAACTGCCTGGTCCTGCCGGACGACGCGCGGGAGAGGCAGACCGACTACGTCATGCTGGCCGACATCTGGCCCACCGGCTGGCACGCGACCCAGCTCGCCTGTGTGCAGGCCGGCGACTCGGTCGTGATCTACGGGGCGGGGCCGGTCGGCCTGATGGCCGCCTACTCCGCGACGTTCAAGAGCGCGGGCATGGTGATGGTCGTGGACCGCCACCCGGACCGGCTGGCCAAGGCCGAGGAGATCGGGGCGATCCCGATCGACGACTCCACGACGTCGCCGGTCGACCAGGTCATGGAGCTCACGCACGGCAGGGGCGCCGACCGTGGCTGCGAGTGCGTGGGCTACCAGGCGCACGACCCCCAGGGCCACGAGCATCCCAACATGACGCTGAACAACCTCGTCAAGTCGGTGAGGTTCGCCGGGACGATCGGGGTCGTGGGCGTGTTCATCCCCACGGATCCCGGCAGCCCCGACGACCTCTACAAGCAGGGCGAGATCGCCTTCGACTACGGAATGTTCTGGTTCAAGGGCCAGACCATGGGCAACGGTCAATGCAACGTCAAGAACTACAACCGGCAGCTCTGCACCCTCATCCACGAGGGGAAGGCCCGGCCGTCGTGGGTCGTGTCACACGAGCTGGATCTGGACGACGCGCCCGGCGGCTACGAGCACTTCGACCGGAGGGATCCCGGCTGGACCAAGGTCGTCCTGCATCCCGCCGGCATCGGCTGACCCTCCCGTGGCGGCCGCGGGCCTCGCGGTCCGACCGCTGCGGCAGTGAGGGGGGGACGCGCCATGCGCACGCCGGACGCCCGCCCCGGATGAGCGGCGACCGTCTGCGTGCTGGGCAAACGTCCGTGCTCGGCATGGTCAAAAGGATTCATGCTTGGAGCGAACAGGCCCCCGCACTGCTGGATACTTGAGAGTTCTGGGGGCATATGTGGGCTTTCTACACTCTTGGTCTATAAGAGCACGTTTGACGCTCGCTGGGGGAGCCGTCTCGGCGCTGCTCTCCTTGCTGTCGGCGATAGGCATCCTCATGGCCATCCGGAGCCTGACCACGGAATACCTGGTGGCTGGGCTGGTGGCGGTGGCCGACCCTGTCGCCTACGCCGTCTCTGCCGGAACCACATACTCTCTTGCACCACGCCCGCCTGCCCGGCATCTCCAGGTGGTGGACCAGCAGGGACGAGTGATCGAGGCGACGCACGGCCTTTGGGGCCAGCCGGCCATCGTCTCCCTCCACCCTGCGGCGAATACGCAAGGACCGATCGCCACGACGGTGTGCAACCACGGCCCGGCCATCTGGGGCTGTCATCTCGTCGTGGCCGTCCCGGCCTTCCGCAGCGGGCACGCCCCCCTGACGGTCTACGCCATCGCCCCCGCCGTACCCCTGTACGTACGCCCGGCTGTCGCCGCGGTGGTCTTCGGCGGCGCGCTCACCCTGACCTGCGCCCTGACCTTCCTGTGCTACCGGCTGCTGGGCAAGACGCTGCGCCCGGTCTACACCATCTGCACCAAGCTCGGCGAGATCCAAGCCACGCACCCGACAGGCAGGGTGCCCATCCCGCCCAACCGGGACGAGATTCACATGCTGGCCCTCACCGTGAACGGCACCCTGGAGCGGCTCGAACAGGCCATGGAACAACAGCGCAGGTTCACCACCGACGCGTCCCATGAGTTGCGTACGCCCATCGCCGCGATGCGCGCGCAGGTGGAGGACGCCCTCCTCGCCTCCGCCGATGACGAGGTGCTCACCCTGGCCCATTCGCTGATCCCCAGCGTCGATCGGTTACAGGCGATCACGACGGACCTGCTGACGCTGTCCCGGCTCGACGCCATGCCGCAGTCAGGCCGGCGTCACATCGACCTGACAGCACTGGTCTCCCAGGAACTGGTACGGCGCCCCTCGACGAAGAAGATCGTTACAAGCCTGCAGACAGATGTGTGCGTCCTCGGTGACAACCTCCGACTCGCCCGCCTGCTGACCAGCCTGCTGGACAATGCCGAACGGCACGCCACCAGCACGATTTCCCTGATCGTCCGCACCGAACCGGGGTCCACGAACGACGCCCACTTGGCGGGGTCTGCCGTTCTGGAGGTCCTGGATGACGGTCCCGGTATCCCGCCGGACAAGCGCGAGGTGGTCTTCCAGCGGTTCGCCCGGCTTGACACCGCACGCAGCCGCGCCGCGGGCGGCACCGGCCTCGGCCTGTCGATCGCCCGGCAGACCGCGGAAAGCCACGGCGGGACGCTGACCGTCGAGGACAGCGCCCACGGAGCGCGCCTTGTCCTTCGCCTACCCCGATGCTCCAACGGCGACGGCGGTTGACGCTGACCGCTGCCCGTGCCCTTGGCCTCAGCCGCAACACCGTCTACCGCCTCGTCAAGCGCGGCGAGTTCCCCTGTCCGGTGATCCAGGCTGGCGAGACGTACCGCATTCCTACGTTTGACATTCTCCGGGTCCTCGGTTTGGTTCCTGACGCCACAGTCGAGTGATCACCTAACCTGCTGCGGTCGCGGAATGCAGGTCGGGCCGCATACGGCAGTTGCGCCAGTCGCGTCGTACCTGTAGCCGTTCGGCCTTCTACGCGACTTGCCGTCAGCGGCGCCGCCGTGGGACTGGCGACGGAAGCCGCGCTGGGCGGCGCGGCAGGCCAGCGGAGGTTTCGACGGCGATCAAGTCGTCTGCGATGTCGTATCAGCAGCCGTGTCAGGACGGCGAAGGCGCGGTATCAGCGTGTTCGGCCATGGTGGACGCCAGGTGACGTCAGCGATTCCGGCACTCGCGGTTGCGCTCGTGGGTGCCGGTACCCCGCCGCCTCCGCGGCAGCGAAGCCGACGGTCGACATCTTCGCGCCGGTTGACGCAGCCCGTCTCCTGCCGAAGGGATGGTGGCGGTCTCGCTCAGCTAGTGATCAGGTCGCCTCCCTCTCACTATTCGGTGTTGCTATGTACCGGTAGTCAGCGTTACTGTGTACTGGTACCTAGCGAGACCAAGTAGCTGAAGAGGGGCGTCTCCATGGGCAAGCAGGCGACCGAGATGCTCAAGGGAACGCTGGAGGGCATCGTCCTGGCGATCCTGTCCCGCCGGCCCGCGTACGGGTACGAGATCACGTCATGGCTACGGGACCAGGGCTTCTCGGACATCGCCGAGGGCACCATCTACGCGCTGCTGGTCCGGGTCGAGCAACGCGGCCTGGTCGACGTGGAGAAGGTCCCGTCCGAGAAGGGACCGCCGCGCAAGGTGTACTCCCTGAACACCCAGGGACGGGAGTACCTCGAAGAGTTCTGGAGGACCTGGAGCTTCCTCGCCGAGAGGCTCGAACAGCTCCGCGAAGGAGGTAAGTAGACATGGCCACAGAGCCGGACGAGTCGAAAAGCCGCTATCTGCACTACCTGGAGAAGGTCACCGGGCCGCTGGAGGACAAGCGGCGCTACCGGCAGTACAAGGCGCGCATCAAGCAGCTTCCCGAGAACTACCGCACGGCGGCCGAGGCGATGGAGCGCTACCTGATGCTCCTCGGGCCGGCGGACGGCGCCGGCGCGATGGCGATGTACGAGGACCTGGCCGATCTGTTCGAACAGAGCGCGGCGGACGGAACCCCGATCCGCGACCTCTTCGGGGACGACCCCGTGGAGTTCGTGGAGGCGTTCGCGGCCAACTACCCGCTCGGACAGTGGAGACGCCGGGTGCGGAACCGCCTCATCAGCGCCGTCGAACGCGCCGCCGGCGAAGAGCCCGGAAGACAAGGCAGGACCACGTGATGACGACACAGCAAGCCCCGGCGATCCAGGTGCAGGGCCTGGAGAAGTCGTACAAGCAACTGCGGGTGCTGCGCGGCGTGGACTTCGACGTGGCGCGAGGCAGCATCTTCGCCCTGCTCGGCTCCAACGGGGCGGGCAAGACCACGGCCGTGAAAATCCTGTCCACGCTACTCAAGGCCGACGCGGGCACGGCACGCGTCAACGGCTTCGACGTCGCAATGCAGGCGGCGAAGGTGCGGGAGTCGATCAGCCTCACCGGGCAGTTCGCCGCCGTCGACGAGATCCTCAGCGGGCGGGAGAACCTGGTGCTCGTCGCCCGGTTACGCCACCTCAGGAATCCCGGCAAGATCGCCGACGACCTGCTGGAGCGTTTCTCCCTGACGGAGGCGGCCGCACGGAAGGTGGCGACGTATTCGGGTGGCATGCGCCGCCGCCTCGACATCGCGATGAGCCTCATCGGCGACCCGCCGGTCATCTTCCTCGACGAGCCGACGACCGGGCTCGACCCCCAGGCGCGCGTCGACGTGTGGCAAGCCGTCAGGGAGCTCGCCGACCGAGGCACGACGGTGCTGCTCACCACGCAGTACCTGGACGAGGCCGAACACCTCGCCGACCGAATCGCGATCCTCCACGAGGGCCGGATCATCGTCAACGGCACCCTCGCCGAGCTCAAGCGGCTGCTACCACCCGCCAAGGTCCAATACGTCGAAAAGCAGCCGACTCTGGAGGACGTCTTCCTCGCCCTCATCGGCGACAACGGCAAAACGACTATGACCGCAACGCCGGAACGGACGCGTAGGGAACAACGATGAGCAAGCATTTCCTGGGCGACACCGTCGTCCTGCTGGGACGATCCCTGCGCCACATCACGCGCAGCCCGGACACCATCATCACGACCGCGATCATGCCGATCGCCATGATGCTGATGTTCGTCTACGTGTTCGGCGGCGCGATCAAAACAGGGTCGGATTCGTACGTGAACTACATGCTGCCCGGCATCCTGCTCATCACGGTTGCCTCGGGCATCGCCTACACCGCGTACCGGCTGTTCATGGACATGAAGGGCGGCATCTTCGAGCGGTTCCAGTCCATGCCGACCGCGCGGTCGTCGGTGCTGTGGGCGCACGTCCTGACCTCACTGGTCGCCAATCTGATCTCACTCGTGGTCGTCGTGCTCGTCGCCCTGCTCATGGGCTTCCGCTCTACGGCGGGGGCGACGGCATGGCTCGCGGTCGCCGGCATCCTGATCCTGTTCACCCTGGCGCTGACGTGGATCGCCGTGATCCCCGGCCTCTCGGCCAAGACCATGGAAGGCGCGAGCGCGTTCTCCTACCCGCTCATCTTCCTGCCGTTCCTCAGCTCGGCCTTCGTTCCCACCGACACCATGCCCGGCCCGGTGCGCGCCTTCGCCGAGCACCAGCCGGTGACCTCCGTCGTCAACGCCATCCGCAACCTGTTCACCCAGCAGCCTGTCGGAACCGACATCTGGACCGCCCTGGCCTGGTGCGTCGGCATCCTTGTCGTCGCCTACGCCTTCGCCATGCGCACCTACCACCGCAAGATCTCCTAGGCCGTATCGGTCGGGCCATGGACAAGAAAGGCATGTCCTCGGCTCGCTCGCGTCACCGTTCGCGGTACGCCAGGAGATATCTACGCGAGATGAGCCCCGGGCTGTGAACGGACTAACCGGAGCACATGCGGCAGCCGCTGACTCTTGCCCATGAGTGGCGATCGGCTTCCAAGCAGGCGTCGCTGAGCCCGGCAACGTGATCGTTCTCACCGTCGGATTGCGGGCCGGAGCGGACGTACCCGATGAAGCAGGCGCTGATATCGCCGCGATACCGCGGCCACGGCGATCCATGCCACCGACAGGGATCGGCATACCGCCCGTACTGACCTCGCCGCCATTCATTGCAGCACGACATTCGAGCTACACGAACGCCCATGATCGACGAAACAAGGAGAAAGGCCATGTCCCTGCACACCGTCACGACGATGCCAACAGCGCGTCGGCCCGGCTGTCCCTTCGACCCGCCCGAGGAGCTGATCCAGGCCCGGGAGCACGGCCCGATCAGTCGCTTCCCCTTCCCCGACGGTCACCAGGGCTGGCTGGTCACCGGATACGACCTGGTCCGGTCGGTTCTCGCCGACTCGCGGTTCAGCTCACGCAGGGAGCTGATGCGTCACCACCCGATGGTCGACTACGGCGACATCGAGGTCCCTCCGGCGCCGCCCGGCGAGTTCCTGCTGATGGACGATCCGCAGCACAGCCGCTACCGCAAACCGCTGGTGGGCAGGTTCACCGTACGACGGATGCGGCAGCTCACCGAGCGCGTCGAGCAGGTCACCGCCGAGCACCTCGACGCCATGGAGAAGGCCGGGCCGCCGTCGGACCTGGTGACCGCGTTCGCCAAGCCCATCCCCTCCGTCATCATCTGTGAGCTGCTGGGCGTGCCGTACGAGGATCGGGGCTCGTTTCAGGAACACATCGACAAGTTCCTCGGCGGGGAGGCCGGCGACGAGGAACTGTTCGCGGCTTACGCCGCGACCCAGGACTACCTCGCCGAGCTGGTGGCCGCCAAGCGCGCCGAGCCCACCGACGACGTGCTCAGCGAACTCGCCGACAGTGATCTGACCGATGAGGAGCTGAAGGGGGTCGCCCTGATCCTGCTGTCGGCCGGGTTCGACACCACCGCGAACATGCTGGCGCTGGGTACCTTCGCGCTCCTGCGCCATCCGGAGCAACTGGCCGCATGGCGCGCCGATCCCGCGCTCACCGATGGGGCCGTGGAGGAGCTGCTGCGATATCTGAGCGTCGCCAAGACGTTCATGAGGACGGCGCTGGAGGACGTCGAGCTGGGCGGCCAGATCGTCGAGGCCGGCACGACCGTCATCCTGTCCTACAACACCGCCAACCGCGACCCCGAGCGCTTCACCGATCCCCATGTGCTCGACCTTCGTAGGCAGGACGGCGGGCACCTGGCCTTCGGCCACGGCATCCACCAGTGCCTGGGCGCGCAGCTGGCCCGCGTCGAGATGCGCGTCGCGATCCCCGCGCTGATCAACCGCTTCCCCACGCTGCGCCTGGCCGTACCGGCGGAGAAGGTCGACCTGCGCCCGGAAATCGCGGACATCTACGGGGTGAAGAGCCTTCCGGTCGCCTGGAACGCGTGACCGGAAGCTAGCGGCCGCAGCCCGCTTTCGCGAGTCGGCATCTTTGTAAGATCGTTCTTCTCGACAGTGCCGCAAGCCGATCGAGCCGCGCAACCTCGCCCGGTCCTTCGCCCGGATCGTGGAGACGCACAAGCTCCGGCCGATCAGGGTTCACGACCTCCGGCACACCGCAGCGTCCTTGCTCAAGAAGCTCGGCGTCGCGCCGCGTGACGCGATGGAAATCCTCGGCACAGCCAGATCTCGGTGACGATGGAGATCTACACGCACGGGGACGGCGAGAGCCGCGAGAATGCCCTCAAGAGGGTGCCGGGACTATTCGAGTGAGTCTGTTGCAGTAGCCGTTGCAGCAAAGCGCCCCGGAGCTTGATCGCTTCGGGGCGTTTATCGTGGTGGGGCTACCAGGACTTGAACCTGGGACCTCTTCCTTATCAGGACTGTCCACGCCGTGATCACGGGATCGCGCCCTGCGCCTGATCAGTGCTGGACGGTCGTGGACGTGAGCCGTCGTGTGCCCCTGTTGCAGTAGCCGTTGCAGTACGGCAGACGTCCGCGGCTAAGGGGGCAGTAGCCCAAGCTGGGCATATGCCTGCAGTTGATCCCAGTAAAGGCGGTGGGTGACGATCAAGCCTGCCTCCAGCGCGAAGATCCAGCAGCATTGCAGATGAACGCGCCGACCGGTAGGCGGGACTATGTCGCCGCCAGGTAGCAGGAAAGGGCCGCTGTGGGTACCGCTGACGGTGGTCAGCGCAGCGACGTCGTCATCCTGCGCAATCGTCTGTTGGGTAGCGTTGTGTACGTCGGGGAACGCTTCCCAGATGTGCGCGTGATACGAAATGATCTCGTCCCGGCCATCGCCGACACCGCCGGGTGACACCGAGACCGCGTCCGGGGCGTAGTAACGCGCAAGGGCATCCAGGTCGTGGGTGTTGTATGAGTCGAAAAAGTCCTGCACAAGTTGTACGACGTCCGTCATGGGCACGGCCTCCCGTCCTTGCTCATGCCGTGCAGGAGTCACCTACCCCGTGAGGTGCTCGCCTTCACCCCTCAGCTGTGGCAGTTGTCCCTCGAACAGGGGAGCGTATGCGGATTCCGCAAGCGTTCTCCCTGGCTGATCGTCCCGTCGCCGTCGTCCCACCCGTCAGGGGAGCGGGCCAGGGCCACGGCGGCGAGACGATCAGCACCGCAACCGTCTACGGCCCCGACCTGCGATCCGGGTCGGCAAGGAACTGCACCACGGGCCGGTGAAGACGAGGGCCGGCAACCGGTCGCTGCCACTCCTCGGCGTCGTACGGAGGCGTTGGAGATCCAGCGGACCAGAAGATCCTCCGCGATGAGGCGGGAAAGGGCCGGACGGACACCGGGCTCGTCTTCACCACCAGATCGGGCAAGCCGATCGAGCCGCGCAACCTCGCCCGGTCCTTCGCCCGGATCATGGAGACGCACAAGCTCCGGCCGATCAGGGTTCACGACCTCCGGCACACCGCAGCGTCCATGCTCAAGAAGCTCGGCGTCGCGCCGCGTGACGCGATGGAAATCCTCGGCACAGCCGGATCTCGGTACCAATGGAGATCTACACGCACGGGGACGGCGAGAGCCGCGAGAATGCCCTCAAGAGGGTGCCGGGACTATTCGAGTGAGTCTGTTGCAGTACCCGTTGCAGCCAAGCGCCCCGGAGCTTGATCGCTCCGGGGCGTTTATCGTGGTGGGGCTACCAGGACTCGAACCTGGGACCTCTTCCTTATCAGGCAACGACGCGTCCGCGAGAGCTGAAGGGCAGGATCATCCGCTATGACGAGTTCCGTCCCGCGCAGCGTGTGAGGTTGCCGTCGAAGGTCGTCGATCGGACCATCCCCTGACCGGCAGCATGATGGCCTACAACTGGGCCATCAACGGCAGGTCGTACGGCCCGAAGACCGTCCTGCCCATCCGTCCCGGGGAACGGGTCCGGCTGCAGTTCGTCACTGAACCATGATGTGGCATCCCATGCACCTGCACGGCCACACCTTCGCCTTACCGACAGCGGAATCCGCACCGCCGCGCACCGCCAAGGCTGAGTGCGGGGACGGTCCGGCTGCGTGTGTCAGGAGGCGGCGCGGGCAGGCCGTGTCGCAGCGCCGGACGGCTCCTGGTCGTGGTCTTCGCCGCGGTCGATGTGATCGGCGTGGAACAGGCCCTCGGCAAGCAGACGGCGCACGTGCTCGTCGGCGGCGCTGTAGTAGACGAAGGTTCCCTCGCGCCGGCCTTTGACCAGCCCTGCCAGGCGCAGCTTGGCCAGGTGCTGGCTGACCGCGGTCGGCGCCGCGCCGGCGAGCTCGGCCAGGCAGGCCACCGACGACTCGCCCTGCAGCAGCGCCCACAAGATCTTGATGCGGGTGGGGTCGGACAGCAGCCGGAACGACTCGGCGGCCAAGTGCACCTGTTCCTCGTTCGGCATTTCGAAGTCGGGCAGCGAGGTGTGCATGCCGCCAGCATAGTCCCGAACCCTGCTATTTGCGTACCTGCATGACTGCGCATATAAGCTGGCAGGGTGACGACAGACCTGACAACGCGCCCCACTCCCCGGGCCGTGGCCGCACCCAGCCGTAAGCAGGCCTGGTGGCGGTCTGGGGCCGGATCACTGCCCGAGGTGCGCTGGGCGATCGCTGCGACCGTTCTGTTCGCCGCCGGCGGCGTCTGCCAGCTGTCCGGGGCGCCCTCCTGGCTGTGGTGGGCCCTGTATCTGACCTGCTATGCGGCCGGCGGGTGGGAGCCAGGGCTGGCCGGGCTACGGGCACTGCGCGAGCGGACACTGGACGTCGACCTGCTCATGGTCGCCGCGGCGATCGGCGCCGCCGCGATCGGGCAGGTCTTCGACGGCGCGCTGCTGATCGTCATCTTCGCCACCTCAGGGGCGCTGGAGGCGGTGGCGACCAAACGCACCGCCGACTCGGTGCGCACCCTGCTGAACCTCGCCCCCGAAAAGGCGACCCGGCTGGATCCGGCGGGACAGGAGGAGGTCGTCGAGACCACCGCTCTGGCCGTCGGCGACGTCATCGTGGTCAGGCCCGGGGAGCGCATCGGCGCCGACGGCCAGGTGATCGCCGGGGCCGGCGACGTCGACCAGGCGACCATCACCGGCGAGAGCATCCCGGTGGACAAACAGGCCGGCGACGAGGTGTTCGCCGGCACCGTCAACGGCTCCGGGATGCTGCGCGTGCGGGTGGGCCGCCCGGCCGGCGAGACGGTCATCGCCCGGATCGTGGCCATGGTCGAGCAGGCCAGCGCCACCAAGGCACGCACCCAGCTGTTCATCGAGAAGGTCGAGCAGCGCTACTCGGTGGTCATGGTCGCCGCCACCCTCACGCTGTTCGTGATTCCCCTGGCCTTGGGCCAGGACCTGCGGGGCAGCCTGCTGCGGGCGATGACCTTCATGATCGTCGCCTCGCCGTGCGCGGTGGTGCTGGCCACCATGCCGCCGCTGCTGGCCGCCATCGCCACCGCGGGCCGCCACGGCGTGCTCGTCAAGTCCGCGGTGGTGATGGAACAGCTCGCCGACGTGACCCAGGTGGCCTTCGACAAGACCGGCACCCTCACCGAGGGCCGCCCGCACCTGGCCCACATCCGCGCCCTGCCCGGCACCACCCTCAGCGAACGTGAGCTGCTCACGCTCGCCGCCGCTGCCGAGGACGGCTCGGAACACCCCCTCGGCCGGGCCGTCACCGCCGCCGCCCACGACAAGGGCCTGCCACTGCCCCCAGCCACAGGGTTTGCGGCAGTGCCCGGACAGGGCGTGCGCGCTCATGTCGCCGGTCACCTGGTCCAGATCGGCAGCCCCGCCCACCTGCTTCCCGAGTGGGAACCCGATGCCGAGCCGGCCCGGGCCCTGGTGGCCGAGCTCGAAGACGGCGGACACACGGCCGTGGTGATGCTGCTGGATGGCCACCCTGCCGCGGTGCTGGCCCTGGCCGACCGCATCCGGCCCGGCGCCGCCGACGTCGTGGACCACCTGACCGCCCTCACCCACGCCGCACCGGTGCTGCTGACCGGCGACAACCCCCGCGCCGCCACCCGGCTGGCCGCCCAGACCGGCATCACCGACGTCCGCGCCGGCCTGCTGCCCGAGCACAAGGTCGACGCCGTACGCGGCCTGCAACAGCAGGGGGCGCGGGTGGCGCTGGTCGGCGACGGCGTCAACGACGCCCCCGCCCTGGCCACCGCGCACATCGGCATCGCGATGGGCCACACCGGCGCCGACCTGACCTTGGAAGCCGCCGACGCCGTCATCACCCGCGACGAGCTCGACGCCGTCCCCACCGTGATCGCGCTGGCCCGCCGCGCCCGCCGCCTGGTCATCGCCAACCTCGCCATCGCCGCCATGTTCATCGCCGTACTGGTGGCCTGGGACCTGCTCGGCGACCTGCCACTGCCGCTCGGCGTCGCCGGGCACGAAGGCTCCACCGTCATCGTCGGCCTCAACGGCCTACGCCTGCTGCGAGGCGCCGCCTGGCGACGCGCCACCGGCGACCTCACCGAACGCCGGCCCTGATATTTCTTGGCGGCGATCTTCGCGCGACCTCGGTGCACACCTGTCCCCCGGGGCAACAGATGACGGGCACCGAGCCGGCGTCCGTCCCGAGTGGCGAAGGCCGCGACGGGACCCCCATCACGGCGGCCTGACCGAACAGGCCGCCCACACCGCTGCTCAGTGGTGGTAGGCGTGGACGACGGCGTGTCCCTTGCCCTTGCCGATGATCCACTTGTTGATCGGCGTGGTGACCAAGAAGGCGACGAGCAGGGCAAGCGCCAGGGTGCCCCAGAACAGCGCGGACGCCAGGGTAGCGTCCATGGCGCCTGGGACCGCGAGCATGACGCCGTTGTCCACAATCTCCATGACGATGATGGAAACGGTATCGGCCGCCAGCGCCAGCTTGATCGCGCTGCCCCAGCCCACTCCAGCCTTACGGAGAGGCAGCAGGGTCAGCAGGTAGCCGAAGAAGAAGGCCAGCACGACGGCCAAGGCGACGGACAGGCCGGTGGTCCAGCCGAGCGCGGTGGAAATCACCAAGCCCAGCACTTCGCCGATGGCGCACCCGGTCAGGCAGTGCAGCGTCGCCGACGCGGCCGTCCGCCAGGACGCTTTCATGTCGACGCCGTGATGCGAATGGGCCGCATGGTCCGTGGTTGGCGGGTGCTCGCCGTACCCGTGCTCCATCTGGTCGTGGTGGTGCTGCTCGGTCATGGCTACTCCGACACAAGTAGGTGGGCCTCGTTACCCGTCCGAGGGTAATACCCCTGGGGGGTATAGGCAAGACGGCGAGCGGAACCGGGCGAAGCGACAACCGTGAGTCGGCGTCGGACGACAGGGTGAGGGCCGATGAGACTTGCGGTCGCCGAGGGCCGTCAGGCGCGGAAGGGCCTGTAGGCCGCGGAGAAGGTCCGGCCACTGTCATTGGACTGATGGACCGTGCCATCCTCTGTTGCAACGAGGAGACGGCGTCCGTCGGAGGTGGCGACAGCCGCGGGGCCGGGGACAGTTCCCTGCGTCTTCCAGGGCTTCCCGTCGTCCTGGCTCACACGAACCGTCTCGTCGGTAGCGACTCCAATGACGAGGCCCTTGCCCAGCGCGTCCAGGAAAGTGAACGTGGGGCCACTCTCACGGCGGTGTCTGTCGCCCTGACCTGGAAGAGGCCGAAGTGGCCGGCGACATGAATCGCGCCGTCAGCCGGATCGACGCCGAGGCCGTGGATGTGGCCGATCCCCGGATCCATGGATTCACTTCGTTGGCTCTGGGGCCGATCGACTAGATCGGCTTGGCAGCCGGTTACCAGCATGGCCAGCAGGGCGACGATGCCAGGGAGGCGACGCCGGGTCGCAAGCATGGCAATCCTCGTCTCGCGGGCACCCGGGACCGTCTTTGTGACGATGCTACTAGGAACCCTAGTAGATGTTGCACATGCTGAAACGCCCGCACCAAGAACTCGTACAACGCTGTTCGGGTTATTGGGCTACGCTAACCCGTACACGGTTGTACGACTTATCTGTCGCGCTTGGGTTCGTCGTGCAGCCTTCACGTCCCCTTCCGGAGGTCGCTCGTGAGCCATCCCGTCTCTGCTCGCCATCCGCATGACGTGCGGGCCCATCCCGAGACCCCACCTGACCGGCTCCGCTGGGTTGCCCTCGCGTTGGTGTGCCTGGCCCAGTTCATGCTGATCCTCGACGTCACCGTCGTGAACGTCGCGCTACCCAGCATGAGCGCCGACCTGCACTTGGACCGCGAAACGCTCACGTGGGTGGTCACCGCCTACACCCTCTGTTTCGGAGGGCTGATGCTGCTGGGCGGCCGGCTCGCGGACGCACTCGGCGCGCGACGGACCCTGCTGGCCGGTCTCGCCGTCTTCACCCTCGCGTCGCTCGGGACGGGCCTGGCCGCGAGCGGACCGGTGCTGATCGCCGGTCGTGTCGCGCAGGGAGTCGGAGCAGCCCTGCTCTCCCCGGCGGCGTTGTCCATCGTCACGACCGCCTTCCACGGTGCTGAGCGCAACAGAGCGCTGGGCGTCTGGGCCGCGCTGGGCGGCATCGGATCGGCGGCGGGAGTCATCCTGGGCGGCGCGATAACGGCCGGCCCCGGCTGGGAGTGGGTGTTCTTCATCAACGTCCCCGTCGGCGTCGTAGTGCTGGTCGCCGTGCCGTTCACCGTCCCGGCCCCGGCACGCCAAGCTCAGCGGGGTCGGATCGATCTGCTCGGGGCGCTGCTGGTCACCGGGGCGACCGCCTCCCTCATCTACGGACTGGTCGAAGCGGGCGACACCGGCTGGGGCGGTGCGGCGACGCTCGTGCCGCTGATCGCCGCCCTGGTGCTGTACGCCGGGTTCGCGATCGTGGAAAGGCGGGTTCGCGCGCCGCTCATGGACGTTCGCATGCTCTCCCGGCGTCCCGTCCTCGCGGGTGCCTTCCTCATGCTGGTCGCCAGCGCGTTGCTGATCGGCTTCTTCTTCCTCGGTTCCGTCTACCTGCAGCACGCCCGCGGGTACAGCGCCCTTGGCACCGGTCTCATGTTCCTGCCCGTCGCGGTGGCCACCGGCATCGGTGCACACGTCGGCAGTCGTCTCATCGGGCGCGCCGGCAGCCGTCCGATCGCCGCCGCGGGGTTGGCGCTCGCCGCCGTCGGCGCCTGGCTTCTCACCGGCCTGTCCGCCGAGGCCGACGTCTGGGCGGTCCTGATACCGGGCTTCGCCGTGGCCGCGGCCGGCCTCGGCGCGGTGTTCGTCGCAGCCACCACCTCCGCACTCGGCTACATCTCCCATCAGGAGGCCGGCCTCGCATCGGGCGTGGTCAACACCTTCCACGAGGTCGGCGGGTCGGTCGGCGTCGCCGTCGTCTCCACCGTCGCAGCCGCGGGCATCGAGACCGGCACGATCACCGGCTTCGGCACCGCCTTCACCGTGAGCGCCGTCAGTGCCGCTCTCGGCGTCCTCGTCACCCTGGTCCTGGTCCCACGCGGCAGACCACATCACGTCGCAGGGCCGCACGCGCACTGAGGACCTAGGCTGCATCCATGGTCACGGCACGCGACACCCGTACGGCGGACGGGCGGCGGGACGAGGACGACTCGCCCCGCCGGGCCGACGCCGAGCGCAACATCGCCACCATCCTCGCCACCGCCCTGGACCTGTTCGGTAGGAACGACAACGTCAGCATGGCCGACGTCGCCCGCGCCGCCGGGCTGGGCCGGGTCACCGTCTACGCGCACTTCCCCTCCCGGGCGGACCTGATCGACGCGTTGGTCGTGCACGCGATCAGCAAGGCGGAGCAGGCGATGGACGACTGCCTGGCCCGCTCCCACGGCTCAGCGGACCGAGCCTTGGCGGACCTGATCGATTCGACCTGGCAGGTGCTCAACCACTACCGGCGGCTGCGCACTCACGCGACGGCCACGCTGGGAATCGAACGGCTCAACCGACACCACGACCCGGTACGCCACCGGGTCGAACAGCTCGTCGCCCGGGGGCAGGAGGAGGGCGCCTTCCGCACGGACCTGCCGATCGACTGGATGGTCACCAGCCTGTTCAGCCTGATCCACACCGCAGCCGACGAAGTAGAGGCGGGACAGGTCACGCAGGATGCCGCTCCCTGCCTGCTGACCTCGACACTGCTGGCCATGCTCCGGCCGCCATCCCCCGCACAGTGAAATCGCCGCTGGTTTTCGGTCGCGGGACGGTCGGCGACTGAGAGCTTCTGTAGCGCACCGATGAGTGGAGCCCTTCCGTGGTGGTGCGCCGCGTGATCGTCGGCGGCCAGTTCCAGCAGGCCGGGCAGGGTGGTGTGCGCGAGCCGTAGCGTACCGAGCCAGAGAACCGCGGCGCGCAGTGCGTCGGCCAGCATCAGGACCAGGTGGTGCCGCTGCCGCAGGTGCGCGCGCTCGTGGGCCAGCACCGCCTCCATCTCGGCCGGGCCGAGCCGGTCGAGGGCGCCTGTGGTCACGACGATGGGCCGTTCTCTCGCCGGCAGACAGTAGATCACCGGTATGGGGTGCTCGAGCACGCGGACGTCCGGTGTCCCGGCGAGATCCCCCGCGACCACGTCGAGCATCTGCCGGTGCTCGCGGCGTTCCCGCACGGTCCGGACCACTCTGGGCACAGCCAGGCTAAGGGACGTGATCCCCGCCGCGAGAAGCAGGACCGTCGCGAATGCCGCCACCGGGGATATGGCATGGCCGTCCTTCGGCAGGCAGTCGGCAAGCCAGTCGACGAGCCGGCGACCGGGAGCGGAGGGCCAGACGAGTGCGATAGCGGTCAGCCCGGTCAAGGCCGGCATGGTGCCGGCGAGGGCGGCGGTCCACAGTGCTACGGCGGTGCCGGGCAACCCCGCCGACCATCGCGCGCGCAGCAGCATGGGGCCCGCGAGGTGCCCGAGCAGGAACACGCATGCGGCCAAGGCGATGATTGCGGCGATCATTCCCAGTTCTCACCTTCTAGCGCCTGGGATTCGGGGAGCGGGTGGGCGACGGGGGACCCGTCGCCCACCCGTCGGGAGTACTACTGCAGGAGCTTCTTCATGGTGCTGATCTCCGCGGACTGGCTGGTGATGATGGAGTCGGCCATCTGCTTGGCCGGCTCGTAGACGCCGGCTCCCTGCTCCTCCTTGGCCATGGTGATGGCGCCCTCATGGTGCTGGATCATCATCGTCAGGAACGCCTTGTCGAATGCGGCGCCCTTGAGGCCTTCGAGCTTCTTCATGTCCTCGCCGGACATCATGCCGGGCATGCCGTGGTCCATATGGTCCATCGGCATGCCGTCCTCACCGGGGGCCTGGACACCCCAGCTTTCGAGCCAGCCGGTCATCATCTGAATCTCGGGATCTTGGGCGGCTTCGATCTGCTTGGCCAGCTCCTTGACCTTGCTGCCGGCGGCACGATCCTCGGCCAGCTTCGCCATGTCAAGGGCCTGGCGGTGGTGCGGGATCATCATCTGCGCGAACCAGATGTCCCGGTCGTTGTGGTCCGCGGCCGGGCTGGTGACAGGAGCCGGCGATTCGGCAGGTATCGCGGACATCGACGACGTGGCGGACATGTCGTGGCTGGCGGTGTCCGCGGAGCCGCAGGCACTGGTGAGCAGACCGGCCGAGAGCAGGGCAGCGGGAATGGCAAGACGCTTCATGATGAACACTCTCCGTGTGTAGGTGCATGCAGGTCGCTGTAGCTCGACGGCGAGGCAGACCGTCGAGTGCGCCTTCTACACCCGGATCACACAGAGTTGCGTGAGAGTAGGCCCTCTGGGACGGCCGGTGGGCCCGCAAGGGAGGAACGACTGCAAGAGCAGTCGGATCGGCGAGGCACCGAAGCGGCCTGCACCCACCATGACGAGGAGAAGTAGTAGGACCGACCCGCCCAGGAGGAGGGCGAGACAGACCTGGCCGCCGCCGTGGCCCTGGTGGGGAGAACTGGGTTCGTCGCTGTGCCGGTCGTGGGATCCGGCCATCGGCATCGCCGAATGGTCGCTCTGAGCGGAGTGCAGGGCCAGGACGTTAGGAGTGGGAAGAGGTCCTGGTGAGGGCTGCAGCCCGTGCATGGCGAGCAGGCCGCACAGGACGGCGGCAAGCAGGAGCAGTCCGCTCAAGGAAGCGAGCCTGCGCGCCACACCGTCCGTAGTCACAGTGGACACATTAGCCATGGATCCAGGCGCTTCCCCGCATCACCCGGCTATGCCTTTCCAAGCGCTCACTACTACCCGCACTAGTGATCGTGATGGCCTCCGGCGAACTAGTGCCGGGCCATCGGCACTGACGTTCGATCACGATCGTCGCCGAGACCGTAGGCAAGGAAGCGAGCGATGGTGCCGTCTGGAGGACAGGAGATCGGGAGACATCCGATAGCGCGATTGCCACCTACGCCTTGAACTACTACCTCGCTCCGCAGCGGACTCGGCCATCAGGCAGCAGGTCGACGGTTGAGGGGCTGAACAGGGATAGTGTGATCGTCGGCGCCGGAGGAGACACCACTGATTCCGGCGTGGCATCCCGGGGGCAGCGGTTGGTCGACCGCCACCGCCTACGACAGGAGCCCGGAACTGGTGACGCTTTGTCGCACCAGGCCTGATCTACTACCTTACCTAGGAAGGACGAAGGCGGAGGAGACGTGCGCGAGTTCGGCAAGCTCGAGGCAGCGGTGATGGACTGCGTCTGGGCTCTCGGCCGGCCCGTGTCCGTACGCGAGGTGCTGACCGAGCTCCAGAAAAGCCGCGACATCGCCTACACCACGGTGATGACGGTGATGGACACCCTGCACGGCAAGGGCTGGCTGCGCCGTCGATTGGAGGGCCGCGCCTACAGTTACGAGGCTGTGGCCTCGCGCGAGGCGTACACGGCTCGTTTGATGCGCGGAGCGCTGGCCACGAGCAACAACCAGGCTGCGGCGTTCGTCCACTTCCTCTCCGAGCTGACCCCTACGGAGGCGGAAGCGCTTCGGCAGGCGTTGAAAATCGTCCCCCCGAACTGATCTCCGCCCACCAACAGGTTCCGGTTCGGATCAGCGTACTCGGACAGGGACATACGGTCGCGCCTCCCGCGCGGTCCTCTCCGTGACCATGGCTTGGAAGTGCGCGCACGAGGTGAAGTCCTCATGGTCGCAGTCCAGCGCACATCGGATGAGCTCCAGCGAGGCTTCCGCCTGGGCGATGCGCCGCCCCAAATCGTTCTCGAGACGCCGCAGAATGACGCGCCGTTCCGCCGGCTCCCTGGCTGCGATCGTCTCCCGGATGGTTCGAGGACGTGGCGGTAGAGGTCCACACCGGCATCTTCACCGACGCCACCATGCTGCCCGATGCTGTCGGGCATCGCCGAGGGAGCCTGCGCGACCGGGCGCACTCGACCGGGAGCAGGCCGACATGTGGATCGCGGAGCAGGCCGCACGAGCCAAGACAGGGCGGCTCTTCCTTGCGATACCGCTGTTCCTCGCCTCGGCACGACGCCCCTGACGAGAACGCCTTCCGGTGACGGTTCAAGAGACCAGCCGTACGCCGCCCATGAAGGGGCGCGTCCTGATGCTGACGATCTTCACCACGTCTCCGTCTGCACGGCGATGACGGGGCGGGGTGGGTGCCGGCCGACAGCCCTCGCCCGGCTCTCTTCAGGAGCTGACCGGGGAAGACAAACCCCGCGGGGGTATGTTACGGTCACGCTGCCATACCCCCTAGGGGTAGCGACTGAAGGAGGACGGATATGTGCACGGCATGCGCGTGCGGTACGGAGTCGGCTCAGACCGCGGCGACCGCTGAGGCGAATGCGGCTGACGGCAAGGTCTATTCGGTGAGCGGGATGACCTGCGGCCACTGCGTCTCGTCGGTGTCCGGGGAGATCGGCAAGGTCGGCGGCGTCACCGGCGTGGTGGTCGATCTGCCGACCGGCGCGGTCACCGTCAGCGGCGCGGGGTTCACCGACGAGGAGATCCGCGCAGCGGTGGAGCAGGCCGGCTACCAGCTGGCGAGCCGGTCCTAGCGGGTCGCGCCCTGAAGAAGGCGGTGGGCGTGCACTGGCATGCACGCCCACCTGCGGGGCCGGTCCGATTCGGCATCACACCCAACCCTCTGGCGCATCCTCCCATCACGGCGGATGCGAAGAACAGGAGTGCGGCATGAACGCCGTCAATCCGCGCAGGTGGCGGGCACTGGTCGTGCTCGCCGCCGCGCAGTTCATGGTCATCATGGACACCTCGATCATCGGTGTCGCGTTACCCGACATGCAGCGCGATCTGGGTTTCTCCCCGGACGCGCTGCAGTGGGTCTTCAACGCCTACGTCATCGCCTTCGGCGGCCTGCTGCTGCTCGGAGGTCGTCTGTCCGACCTGTTCGGCGCCCGCAGGGTCTTCACCACGGGCTGGCTCGTTCTGATCGCCGGGTCGGCCGTCGCCGCCGCGGCGAGCAGCCCTTGGGTGGAAATCCTCGGCCGTGGTGTGCAGGGTGTCGGCGGCGCGCTCATCGCTCCGGCCTCGATGACCCTGCTCATGATGCTCTTCTCGCACGATCCGCGGGAGCTCGGCAAGGCCATGGCGCTGTACGGCGCGGCGGCCCCGGCCGGCGGCACCGCCGGGGTGTTCCTCGGCGGGGTCATCACCGAGTATCTGAGCTGGCCGTGGGTCTTCATCGTCTACATCCCCATCGGCATCGCCACCCTGCTGGCCGTGCCCGCGCTGCTGCCCTCGGTTGCCGGCAGGCGCGGGTCGGTGGACGTGCTCGGCGGGGTCGCCGTCACCGCCGGGATCGCCTTGGCCGTGTTCGCGATCGTCCGGGCGCCCGAGCAGGGCTGGGGATCTGCCGCCACACTGCTGGAACTGGCGGGGGCGGTCGTGCTGCTCGCGCTGTTCCTGATCGTTCAGCGCGTGATCCGGGAGCCGCTCATGCCGCTGGGGATCTGGCGCACCCCCGGGCTGGCCGTCGCCAACCTGGCGATGGCACTGCTGGGAGCGGCCTGGATCCCGATGTGGTACTTCCTCAACCTCTACCTGCAGCAGGTCCTCGGCTACAGCGCCTTCCCCAGCGGAGCGGCCCTGCTCCCGATGACGATCGCCATCATGATCTTCATGATCGGGATCACCGCCCGGCTGCTCGGCCGGTTCGGCGCCAAGCCGCTGATCGTCATCGGGCTCGGCGTACTGGCCGCGGGGGTGGCCGGGCTGTCCCTGGTCCGGCCGGACGGGACCTTCGTCGCCGACGTGCTGCCCGCCTCGCTGGTCGCGGCGGTCGGCATGTCCCTGGCCTACATCCCCGCGATGATGTCGGCCATGTCCGGCGCTCGGCCCGAGGAGAGCGGCCTGGCCTCCGGCATCGTCAACACCACCTACCAGATCGGCTCCGCGCTCGGCCTGGCCGTGATGACCGCGCTCGCCACCAGCGAGGGAGCGGCCGCAGCGACCGGTCCGGCCGCGCTGACCGACGGTTTCCAGGCCGCCTTCATCGGCGCGGCCGTCGTGGCCGCGGCGGGGGCCGTGCTGACCCTGCTGCTGATGCGCAAGCCCGCATCCGCCGTGTCTCCTGCAGTGGACGCCGATGCGACATCCGCACACGTGTGAGTGACGGTAAGTGGGCCCGCCCCTGGAAGCGGCGGGCCCACGAAATACCCTAGGGGGGTAGAGTGTTCAATAGAGACAACAGACCTCAGCAGAGCAAGGCGGGGAGATGGCCGGATACACGGGGACCAAGGAAGACCACCTCAGGCGGTTGCGCCGGATCGAGGGGCAGGTCCGCGGACTGCAGCGGATGGTCGACGAGGACAAGTACTGCATCGACATCCTCACCCAGGTCTCGGCCGCCAACAGAGCACTCCAGGCGTTCGCCCTGGAACTGCTCGACGAGCACATGGCGCACTGCGTCGCCGAGGCCATCGCCAAGGGTGGCACCGAGGCCGACGCCAAGATCAAGGAAGCCTCCGACGCCGTCGCCCGTCTCGTCCGTTCCTGATCGATCGACAACCGAAGGAAAACGTCATGACCACCGCCACCTACACCGTCACCGGCATGACCTGCGGCCACTGCGTCAGCTCCGTCAAGGAGGAGGTCGGTGAGGTTCCCGGCGTCACCGGAGTCGAGGTCGACCTGGCCACCGGGCTTCTGACCGTCGAAAGCGGCAGCCCTCTCGACGCTGCCCGCATCAGGGCCGCCGTCGAGGAGGCCGGATACGAAGTGGCGGAACAGTCATGAAGGCGTCATTCACCCTGGGTGCCTACGCTCTCGGTCTCGCCGTGGTCTTCGCAGGAGCGTTCGGCATCGGCGGCGCCGTCGGCGCCACCGCACCGGCACCCGCGAAGACCGGCCACGCGGAGCACGCGAAGGCGGCCGTGAAGGAGACGGAACACGTCCCGGGAGGACTTCAGGTGTCCCAGAACGGCTACACCCTCACCCCGCAGGCCACGACCATCACCCCCGGGACCGAGACCGACTTCCGGTTCACGGTGAACGGACCAGACGGCCGGCCGGTGACCGCCTACCAGACCAAGCACGACAAGAAGCTGCACCTCATCGTGGTCAGCCGAGATGCGACCATCTTCCGGCACCTGCACCCAGAGCTTGCCGGTGACGGAGTCTGGTCGGTGCCGCTGACCCTGCCCGACGCCGGCGCCTACCGGATCTTCGCCGACTTCGCGCCGCAGGGCGGGGAAGGCCTGACCCTCGGCGCCGACCTGTATGCCCCCGGCGACTACGCGCCCCGGCCGCTGCCGGCGCCTAGCCGTACGGCGACTGTCGACGGATACACCGTCCAGCTTGACGGCACCCTCACACCGGGTGCTGCGAGCAAGCTCACCGCACAGATCAGCAGGGACGGCAAGCCCGTCACCGACCTGCAGCCCTATCTCGGGGCCTACGGGCACCTGGTCGCGCTGCGCGCGGGCGACCTCGCGTACCTCCACGTGCACCCCGACGGCGCTCCGGGTGACGGCATCACCCCCGCCGGCCCAGGCATCACCTTCTACGCCGAGGTCCCCAGCCGCGGCGACTACCGGCTCTTCCTCGACTTCCAGCACGACGGGACCGTGCACACCGCCGCCTTCACCGTACGGGCGGAGCACCCCTCAGGGGCGGCCCCCTCCGTCACGGCGGACCACGAATCCGAACACTCTCACTCCGGCCACTGACACCGGGCATGATCCAGAAAGGAGGAGCGATGACCTCCATCACCGGCGACAAGCCGTCCACCGCGGGCGGCGCGGTCGAGCTTTCGATCGGCGGCATGACCTGCGCGTCGTGCGCCAACAGGATCGAGCGCAAGCTCAACAAGCTGGACGGTGTGACCGCGAC
>NZ_JBSGHN010000024.1:0-88981 GCF_053604425.1 Microbispora sp. NPDC004025
GGGGGGGGGCGCGGGGGCCTGCCCGCCCCCGGGGGGGGGCGGGGCCGCGGGGGGGGGGGGGCCCGGCGGTGGGGGGGGGGGGGGGGGCCCGGGGGCCCCCCCCCCCCCGCGGCCCGGCCGCAGCTCGCCGCCCTGCTGGTGGGCGAGAACGGTGAGGACCTGGCGGAGGTCGGGCGGATGTTCGCCAGGCTGACCGAGGAGCACGGCAAGCGGATGGCGGCCCTCGGCCTCACACCGGGCCCGTAGTCTTCACGGGTTCCGCGGTTGTCGCGGGCGCCGATGCCGTGCGCCTGCCGGTCCGCTGACCTGGCGAGACTCCTGGGACTGCGGGGGCCGGGAGGTACGGCAGGCGGCCCCGCGCGGCGGCCGGTCCGGCGTTCATGGGTCGCGCACGTGCCAAACGGATGTACGGTGCGAGCATGAGGGCCTCGCGCCGCTACGGCAGTTCCTTGACGAGATGTGGGCCGAACACCTGGACTCCGCGTGCGATTTTGCGGAGAGGAAGCGCGGGCTGTCCGACGATCAGCGGGAGGCGGGATCCCCATCGCGCGGATCTGACCCGCCGTCCCCGCGGATGCGGTTACGGACGCACCTGAGCCCGCGGCGATTCCCGGACAACCGATCGACGGAGCCCGCATCGGACCTCACGGTCAGCCGCCGGGACGGCGCGCGTGGTGGGCGCGCGCCGCCGCCGGCCGGTGACGGCCTCGGAGAGCTGTCGGTGGGCTGTCGCGGTGGGTTAGAGAGTCCCGCCGAAGCCGACGGGGCGCGTCTCGTCCTCGCCGATCTCGACGAACCCGAGCGAGGCCACGGGGACGACCACGCGGCGGCCCTTGGTGTCGGTGAGTGTGAAGACGCCCTTCTCCGAGGCGAGCGCGTTGCGGAGTTCCTCCTCGATCTCCTCGGCCGACAGGTCGGTCTCCACGACGAGCTCACGGTGCACCGACTGCACACCGATCTTGATTTCCATCGGGCTCCCCTTTCGCGAGGGCTGGTCCCTACCCATCGTCGTCCCCCCGGGGAGCGGTGAGCCCTGTGATCGCGTGAAGCGAACAGGATTCCGGTCAGCCGGTGCGCGGGAAACCGCTGATGCCACGCCAGGCCAGGCGCGCCATCAGCTGGGTCGCCGCCTCCTTGGGGATCGAGCCGTGGCTGCTCAGCCAGTAGCGCGCGCTCACCTCGGCCATGCCCACCAGGCCGACGCCGAGCAGGTGCGCCTCGTCACTGGAACAGCCGGTGTCCTCCTGGATGACCTGGCTGATCGCCTCGGCGCTCTCGTGCAGCGAACGCTCCATCCGCTGCCGTACGGGCGCGACGTTGCGCAGGTCGGATTCGAAGACGAGCCGGAACGCCTCGCCCTGGCTGGAGACGAAGTCGAAGAAGGCGCCGATGGCGGCCTGCACCCGCTGTTTGTTGTCACTGGTGGACTCGAGAGCCTGCCGGATCCGGGTCACCATGTCGTCGACATGCAGGTCCAGCAGTGCCAGATACAGCTCCAGCTTGCCCGGGAAGTGCTGGTAGAGCACCGGCTTGCTCACACCGGCCCGCTCGGCGATCTCGTCCATCGCCGCCGCGTGGTAGCCGTTCTCCACGAACACTTCCTGTGCCGCGCTCAGCAACTGGCGGCGGCGGGCCATCCGGGGTAGCCGGGTGCCCCGGGGCTTGGCGTCCGGGGTAGCGGTCACGGCAGTCTCCTTGGAAGATGCGCATCGGGGGCTCCCGCCCCGGGGCCTCATCCTACGCGTGGGTAACTCGGGTCAACGATAGTCGTCGTCGTCGAGGTCGACCGTGCGCTCCTGCTCGACCACGTCGGCCGGGTCGGCGTCGAACGGAACGCGCTCGGGCCAGCGCCGGTCGTCGGGGACCTTGACGAGCTGGTGCTGCTCGACAGCGTCGGCCTCCGGCGCCTCGATCGAGATCTCCTCGACCGTCTCGTCGAGGGGGTCCATCTCGGGCATCTGCGTGTCCTTCCGTTCGAAGGTCGGCTGCGACAGGTCCAACACTACGGCCAGGGCGGCGGCGGAACTAAGCGGCAGGGCTAAGCGGTGAGGGGTACGAACAGGTCACCGTGCTCCGCCACCCGCTCCAGCACGTCAGGAGCGGTGAACACCAACTGGTCCGGGCTGTCGCAGGCCTCGACCTCCTCCCACCGCAGGGGAGTGGAGGCGGTCGGCCGTCCGGCGGCGCGCAGCGAATAGGGCGCGACGGTCGTCTTGGCCGGGTTGTTCTGGCTCCAGTCGATGAAGACCTTGCCCGGCCGCTCCTTCTTCGCCATCACGCTGGTCACGAACGGGTGCTCCGCCTGCATCCGCCGGGCGAGCGCCTTGGCGTACTCGGACGTCCCCGGTCCCCGGTCCCAGGGGACGTAGAGCTGCATGCCCTTCTGCCCGCTGGTCTTGGGAAAGCCGTCCAGGCCGTCGTCCGCCAGGGCCCGCCGCAGCAGGACGGCGACGCGGCAGCAGTCGACGATGGTGGCAGGGGCGCCCGGGTCGAGGTCGAAGACGAGGGTGTCGGGCGGCTGGGGCTCGCCGTCCTTGGCCACCCGCCACATCGGCACGTGGATCTCCAGGGCGGCCAGGTTGGCGTAGTAGACCAGGGTCGGCAGGTCCTCCACCACCGCGAAGTCGATCTCCTCGCGGTTCTTGGTGCTGCCCGGCGCGGGCAGGGTCACCGTACGGACCCAGTCGGGCGTGTGCTCCGGGGCGTTCTTCTCGAAGAAGAACTGGCCCTCGACGCCGTTCGGGTAACGCTTGACCGTGAGCGGGCGCCCCTTCAGGTGCGGCAGCAGGACCGGCGCGATCCGGGTGTAGTAGTCGATCACTTCGGCCTTCGTGAACGCGGCGTCGGGATAGAGGACCTTGTCCAGATTGGTCAGGGCCAGCAGGCGGCCCTCGACCTTCACCCGCACCTTCTCGGTCATTCCTGCTCCTCCCGCCGCACGTCCGCGGGGACCTTGTCGGCGCGCACGCCCCGCCACACGGGGTTGCGCAGCCGCCCGTCGCGCGTCCACATGGTGAACGCCACCTCGCCGACCACTTCCGGCCGGACCCATCGGGCGTTCCTGGAGATCTCCCTCGGCAGCCCGTCCGAGAAGGGGCTCTGCCCGATCTCGAGCGGCTCAATCAGCCGGAGCAGGTCGCCGAGCGTCGCGTCGGTGAACCCGGTGCCCACGTGGCCGGCGAAGCGGAACTCGGCCGGGGAGGTCCCGGCGTACACGCCGACCAGGAGCGAGCCGACGCCGCCCGCGCGGCGGCCCTTGCCGGGCCGCCAGCCGCCGACGACCACCTCGGCGGTGCGCAGGTTCTTGACCTTGATCCACCAGTCCGCCCTGCGTCCCGGCCGGTACGGCGAGTCGAGGCGCTTGGCGACCACGCCCTCCAGCCCCTGCCGCCTGGTGGCCTCCAGCACGGCCGGTTCACAGGGAAAGCACGGCGGCGCGCCCAGGCCGAGCGAGTCGAGCAGCGCCCGGCGGTCCCGGTACGGCAGATCGAGGAGCGTGTGCCCGTCGAGATGGAGCAGGTCGAAGGGCAGGTAGGAGACCGGCAGCCGGCCGAGCAGGTGGGCCCCGGCGGGATCGGTGATGTGCATGCGCCTCTGCAGCCGGGCGAAGCTGGGCCGGCCCTCGGGGTCGAAGGCCACCACCTCGCCGTCGACGACCGCCCTGCGGCCGGCGAGCGGCGCCATGGCGGCCGAGATCTCGGGATACCGGGAGGTGAAGTCGGCGCCGTGCCGCCCGGTCACCCGCACGCCGCCGTCGACGTACGCGAGCGCGCGGATGCCGTCCCACTTCACCTCCAGCGCGTACGCCTCGGGGTCGAGGGGGATTTCTCCTGGGATGGCAAGCATCGGCTCGATCGGATACGGCACCGCCATAGTGGGTACCTGCCCATCAGGTAACTCCCTTGAATCCCACCATAGCGTTGTTCGAACACAGAGACGAGAATGTGGCTATGCGCAGCATCTGGAAAGGCGCGATCTCGTTCGGTCTGGTCACCATCCCGGTGAAGCTGTACTCGGCGACCGAACAGAAGGACGTGGCGTTCCACCAGGTGCACCGGGAGGACGGCGGGCGGATCAAGTACAAGCGGGTCTGCTCGGTCGACGGGGAAGAGGTGCCGTACTCCGACATCGCCAAGGGGTATGAGCTCGCGACCGGCGAGATGGTCGTGCTGACCGACGAGGACTTCTCCGACCTGCCGTTGACCACCTCCCGCAGGATCGACGTGCTGCAGTTCACCCCAGCGGAGCAGATCGACCCCATCTACTTCGCGAAGTCCTACTACCTGGAGCCGGACGGGCAGGGCGCCAAGCCGTACGTGCTGCTGCGGGACGCGCTGGAGCGATCCGGACAGGTGGCGGTCGTGAAGATCGCCCTGCGGCAGCGCGAGTCGCTGGCCGCCCTCCGCGTGCGTGACGGCGTCTTCGTGCTGGAGACCATGCTCTGGCCCGACGAGATCCGCGAGGCCGACTTCGGGTTCCTGGAGGAGGACGTCGACGTACGTCCCCAGGAGCTGAAGATGGCCGAGTCCCTCATCGAGACGATGGTCGCGGACTTCGATCCCACCGAGTACAAGGACGCCTACCGGGAGGCGCTGCAGCAGGTCATCGAGGCCAAGGTGGCCGGCAAGGAGCTCGTCGCCCCCGAGACCCCCGCGGAGGCCGGCCCCGCCGTCGACCTCATGGCCGCGCTGCGGGCCAGTGTCGAGGCGGCCAAGCGGGAGCGTCAGGGCGCCACGGAGGCCAAGGCGCCCGGCAGGGCCGCCAAGGCCAAGGCCGCGGCCTCCTCCGGAAGCGCGGCCAGGAAGGCCGCGTCGGACGGCGCGGACGAGGAGGAGAAGGCGCCCAAGAAGCGGAAGACCCGCCGGTCCGCGTGAACCGGCCGTCCTGAGCTGTCGTGCAGCTGTCCGAGGCTGTTGTAGCTGTTCGAGGAGCCCCGGCGGACTGGTCCGCCGGGGCTTTCTTCACGGTACGGAAGTGGGCGATCCGTACAGGGCCGTGAGCTCTCGGCCGCCCGTTCACCGCCGCCCGATCGCCACGAAGGTGGCGGAGGCGTGATCAGGGCGAGCCCGGACACCGCGGCTTCGCGCCGACGGCCCCGTACGCGTGGGTGTCACCCGTCAGTGTCAGTCGTCGTCGTCGCCGTCGATCTCGATGACGGCGTCACCGGATGCGAAGGCCACGTTCTTCCGGTTGACCTTCTTCTCCTTCTCGTACTTGAGCTTGAAGACGCGGAAGTCGTTGCGGTTGACGGCCGCGTTACGGCAGCCGCGACCGCGACGTCCGTAGTGGTCACCGTGGCCCCAGTTGCTGGTCATGGTCGGGGTGCCAGAGGCGGCCGCGTGCGCGGTGGTGGCGCTCAGGGCGAGCGCGCCGCCGGCCATTACCGTACTGACCGCCAGACCGGTGATGACGTTCCGGAATTTGGGCATTGAGGTCCTCCTCGAAGGATGGAGTGCCCGAGTACGACATTTCCAGGGTCTGTCGGAAATGTCCGAGCGATGTCCTGTATGTCCGACTATCGCCCGTGGCGTCTTAATTGCCGATGTGGCCTGCCGGCAAACTCGGCCGTAGGGGATTTGGGCCGGCGTTGTGCTGCGACGCCTCGCGTTGAGTGATCGCTTACCTGATCGACGTTCATGTCTGACGCGTTCCGGCGGGATGCGGGGTAGGGCGGGTTCCCGGTCCGCGGCGCGGTGTTCCCAATCCCCGGTTCTCGTGCACTTCGTCCCTGCTGTGCCGCTGGTTCGGGACTGGCACGGCGGGGTGTGGGGCGGGACGGTGCGAGCCGGTTCACCGGCCTGGTGAGGTGATGGCGGGGCGGGACCGGGCGCGCAAAGGTCAGGGCTCCGGCGAGGATCTCGCCGGAGCCCTTGTCTCATGCCATCCGGTGGACGGCGTTCCCGGGCTTCCTGTCGCTTGGTGCGCGGAGGCGCCGGAAACACCTGGCTGCACTCATCTGCGCCGTCGTCCCCAGCCGGCGGCGGAGAGGACCTCGTAGGCCCCGCCCACCGGGCTCTGTCATCCGACCGGACGGCGCGGTGTCGCGCGAGGCGTCAGGCCTCGCGGATCAGACGTCGTTGTTGTGGTTGTTGTTGTTCTTGTTGTTGTGCTCGCGGTCGTTGCGGTTCCACCAGTCGTTGTTGTTGTTGTCCCACCAGTTCTGGTCGGCCCACCAGTTGTTGTTGAGCCAGTTGAAGGCCCGGTCGTCCTTCTCCTGGAAGCCGAAGGCGACGTCCTTGGCGACGAGGCCGAAGGCGTCGTGCTCAGCCTTGTCGTCCTTGTAGAGGTTCTGGCCCCACCAGTTGTTGGTGTCCCACCAGTTGTTCTGGTTGCGGTCGTTGATGTTGTGGTTGCGGTCGTTGCGCTCCCGGTTGTTGTTGTTGTTCGGGAAGAACGCGTTCGGGAAGTCGTTCCCCTTCTTGTTGTCCTGGGCGATGCCGCCCGTGCTGTCGTCGACGCCGTTGGCCGCGCCGTCCTTGACGATGGGGCTGTCGTTCTTCTTGAAGAAGAAGGGGTTGTCGTCGGCGCTGGCGGCCGTGGCACCCATGGCGACGGCCCCGCCGACGACGGCGGTGCTGAGCGCGAGCCCTGCGAAAATCTTCTTGAGGTTGGGCATTATTGTTCCTCCCTGACAGGATTCGATTTCGAATTGCCCTGCGTCTGTCGGCATTTCCCGTCCGCCTGCTGTGGACAGAAATTCCTTCGTGGCTCTTATCGAGCCTTGCTTCCGACGCTAGTGGTGATTTCCTGCCGGGCGGCCCGACAAACTGACGCCTGCTGCTTTTAGTTAATGATTAGCTGCGTATAGGCTTGATTCGATGGATAATGCGCCTTATGTAGTGATAGGTACGATTTGCCCCTCTGGTGTGGCCGGGTTCTGACGTCCGGCGGCCGGGGTGCCGGTCTTCCGCATCGCGATGCGGTGGGGCTGGTCGGGAAGGTCCGGGAGCGGCTGCGATCGCGGGGCGGGGAAAAGCGCGGAGGGAAGCCTGTGGCGGCGGTGACGGCGGCCAGGGCAAAGAGCAGGGCTCCGGCGGAACCTTCCCGCCGGAGCCCTTGGTTGTCACTGTAGGAGGATTGACGGCCGTCCCCGTTCAGGCTGCCGTCGCTCGTTGAGCGAGCGGCCGGCCGGTCGAGGAACGTGTCTCTGCATTCAACGGCGCCAGTCCGTGTGCCGGGGTCGGAGACCTCGTGGGAGGTTCTCCGGATCCGTCACCTCATAGGAACGGCGTGATCGTCTCGCAGGAGCCGCTGGACCTGCCTTCTCAGTTCACGCGGTCGTTGTTGTTGTTGTTCCACCAGTTGTTGTCGTTGCAGTTCCACCAGTTGTTGTTCTGCCACCAGGCGTTGTTGAACCAGGTGTTGTCCTTGTTCGTCTTGTCCTGGAAGCCGATCGCGACGTCCTTGGCGACGAGCCCGAAACCGGAGAAGTCGTCGCGCCGGTCGGCGAACGCCCCCTGGTTCCAGAAGCTCTGGTTGTTCCACCAGTTGTTGTTGTTGTTCTGGTTCTGGTTCAGGTTGCGGTCGTTGCGATCGAAGTTGTTGTTGTTGTTGTTCGGGTTGAAGAAGACAGGGAAGACGTTCTCCCGATCACCGCGCTCGCCGATGCCCCGGTTGCCCTGGGCGATGCCGCCCGTGCTGTCGTCGACGCCGTTGGCCAGGCCGTCTCGGACGATGGGACGGTCGACATCGCCGGTCCTGGTCGCGGCGCCGGCGGCGCCGGCGCCCAGGGCGAGCGCGCCGCCGACGGCGGCGGTGCTGAGCGTGAGACCAGCGATGATCTTGTGGAGCTTGGACATGCGTGTCCCCCTTGACAGGATTCAGTAGCCCTGAATTTGTTTAGGCCATTTCTCTTGATTATGAGAGATGTCCTTCGGGCCCCCAATTGGGCCCTAACTTCCTGTGCTGTCATGATTTCCAGCGCGCTGGCCGGACAAACGAGTATCTGAGGCTTTTGATCACTAGTTAGAGTCTTATGGACTGACATAGAGGCATTGAAAGAGAAATGTCTCGATTGACCGATTTGTGGATGGAGCGCTTGCGCCTCAGAGCTCGGCGGGGAGAGCGAAGCGGAGGCGGCGACCGGAGCGGATGTGGCGGTGGAGCGTCGTCGGGCCCGTGCCACCGGCACTGCTCCGGCCCACTCGGCCGGGCCGGGAGAGGCGTCCTGGCGCCTCTCGCATGCCGGAGCCCGGCATACGAGTTCGTCGCCTCGGGTGCCGCGCCCGAGTCCGCCGTACGGGAAAGCCGTATGGGAAAAAAGTCAGGGCTCCGGCGAGAGTCTCGCCGGAGCCCTTGTCTCTGCTGGATCGAACGGCCGTTCCCGGAGCGTGGAGTGCTCACGGAGCTCGCGACGCCGCGGGAACGTGACTGCGCCTCAGGGCGCCGTTCTCCTGTCGAGGCGGTGGAGGACGGTGCGGCCGGCCGTTTCCGTCATCCCTTCACCTGCCAGGATTCCGAGCGGCGCGGTCGTCTCGCGGGCCGTTGCCGGCCCCGCCTTTCTCAGTTGCAGAAGTTGTTGTTGTTGTTGTTGTTCCAGCAGTTGTTCTGGTTGTTGTTGAACCAGTTGTTGTTCTGGAACCAGCCGTTGTTGAACCAGTTGCTCTCGCGGTTGGTCTTGTCGCTGAAGGCGATCGTGGCGCAGGGGCCGACGATGGCGAAGTTGGAGTCGCTGTCGAGGTTGTCGCAGAACGCGCTCTGGTTCCAGAAGCTCTGGTTGTTCCAGAAGTTGTTATTCTGGTTGTTGTTGCAGAAGTTGTTGTTGTTGCAGTTGTTGTTGAACCCGTTGCCGCAATTGTTGTTGTTGTTCAGGCCGATGGGAACGAAGTTGTTGTTCTGGGGCGGCATGCCGCCGAGACCGAAGAAGCCGTCTCCGCAGCCGGCGCTCGCGGCTGTGGCGCTCATGGCGATCGCGCCACCCGCGATCGCGGTGCCGAGTGCGAGGCCGGCGAGAACGTTCTTGAACTTGGGCATTGCTGTCCCCCTTGAAAGAATTGGAATTCCCCGCATCCTTCGATATTTCTCGCTGGAGATACGAGAGAAATATCTCTATGGCCCCCGTGGGCCGGGTTCCTGCGATACGTTGATGTCCGAGGGGCGAGGCCGACAAACACACCTCTGTGGCTTTTGATCAGCTATTAGTGCTTTATGGCGGGACTTAGAATAATAAAGGGCGACTTGTCCCAGAATGTCCGATTTTCGGCCCGGGTCGGCGGTGGCAGAGACGGACGGCGTGCCGAGGCGAGGTGAACGCCGGACGCGTGCGGACGTTCCCGGCGGAAACGCGGGCGCGGGGAAGTGGGGAGCGGGGACACAACCGGGGCGGCTCGTGGAGCCGGCCGACGCCGGCGTACCTACGACGGGCGCGAAGCCGCGCGGCGGACGGGTGAAAGGCGGGGCCCGGGCCGGGGGCGGAGCGGAGGCGGGGCGGAGGCGGGGCGGCCGCATCCGGCGAGCGCCGTGCCGATCGGAGAGAGCCGCGAGGCGGCCTGGCCCCGGATTGTGGTCCGCCGGGCACGTGTCTGAAGTCCGCGCGCGCGGACGCCGCGCGGCCGGACCGGGTGGTCGGAGAAACGTGTCTGTAGTCCGCCCCGCAGGGGCGCCCCGCGGCCGTACAGGGGGGACCGGAGATGCGGGCACGCGCGGAGCGCCCGTGCTCCCCGCGGACCCGTGGACACTGGTCCACGGACGCGGCGGGCACGGGCGCCCCTTATTTCGATTCCCAAGCCCATGGCTGGGGTGTCATCGTGGCCGGTCGCCCGGCGACGAGGCAGATCCCGGATCAGGGCATCGGCGTCGTCGTGACGACGGGCTTCGACACCTTCTTCTTCTCCTCCTTCTTGATGTCGGCGTCGACGTCGATGTCGACATCCTTGGTCTTGGCCTGCGGGTTGAGCTGAGTGGCCGTGTTCGTGCGAGGCTCGGTCTGCGAGGACTGGTCCTGCCAGGGCCGGTTGTGCAGCTGGTTGAAGTCGCTGGTGCTGGTGTAAGGAATCGTGGAGTTCTGCGACCACTGGGAGTTCCACGGAACCGCGGCGGAGCCGTTCGACGACTTCTGGAACGGCGTGAGCACGAGCGTGAAGTCACGCAGGAGGAACTGGCTCTGGTTCTCCGACTGACGAGCGTGCTGCCACTCGTGGTTCTTGTTCTTGTTCTTGTTCTTGTTCTTGTTACGGCCCTTCTGCCCCTGGGCCTGCCGGTTGGTGTTGTAGTTGCGGTTGTAGCTCGGCCGGACGTAGCGGACGCCGCCGGACGGAGCGGGAACGTACCCGCCCATGACGGTCGTTGCGCTTGCCGTGCCGGCGGTGGCGCCGCCGAGCGCGATGGCCGCGCCGCTCAGCGCGGTGCCGAGGGCGAGAAGCCCGGCGATGTTCTTCAACGCGGACATTTGGGTGTTTCTCCTCTGAATATCGCGACCCCGGCCCGATCCGGTGAGGGGACCAGGGCGGGTGGTAGTGGGTTCGGCGCCGTCGTGTATGACGCGGCGCGATGCATTGGGCCGGCGCCGGCGGCCCTCTCCTCGAAACACGCCGCCGGTGCTCTGCTCTCTCAACTGCTCGTTGGACCGCGGACGGAGCGGCGAACGGGTGGCGCCGGCGCCGTGTCTCACGGTCATCCGGTCGCCGCCCGTCCCGCAGGGCGGTGTCCGCCGCTCCGTCACGCGCGTGTGCCGTGCGTCGCTCGCGGGTCGCGGCTCAGACGAGACCGCGGGTCACGAGTACGGGTGGCCGTCGGTTTCCGCGTCACCCGCCGTGGCCGGGACGTTCACCGAGGCCGCTCGTGCGGATTCCGTCAGGGCACGATCTCCGGCTGGTCCATGCCCTTCTTCTCGAACTTCTTCTCCTTCTCCACGTCCACGTCGATGTCCGCGTCGATGTCCTTCTTCTTGATGCGCGGGTTGACCTCGGTGGCCGTGTTCGTCTTCGGCTGGTCCACGGTGTCCTGGGCCTGACGCGGGTTGTTGAACTGGTCGCTGACGCTGTTCGTTCGCGTGTACGGGTACGACTGCGTGCTGCCGTACTGCCAGTTGTACGGAAGCGCCCGCGCGTCGGTGTCCGTCTTCTGGAACGGCGTGAGCACGAGAGTGAAGTCACGCAGCAGGAACTGGTGCTGTCCCTGGTTCTGCCGCTCGTGCTGCCACTGCTTCGTCTTGTTCTTGTTCTTGTTCTTGTTGCCGTTCAGGGCCTTGTTCTTCTGCCGCTGCCCGTTCCGGTTGCGGTTGTAGTTCGCGTAGGGGTAGTAGCCACCCCCGCCCACGTAGCCGCCCATCACGGTGGCGGCGTTCGCGCTGGTGGCGGCGACAGCGGTACCCAGGGTTACGGCACCGCCGGTGAGCGCGGCGCTGATCGCGAGGATCCCGGCCAGGTTGTTGAACTTGGGCATTTCATGTCCTCCTTGAAGGATTGTTGCCCCGACACTCCGGCGTTTTCCAAGTCGCTCGGAAAATGCCCTTACTGATGATCCTTGGTGGATCATCCCTGCATTGTCTTGTTTTCCTCACCGTCCGAGCGACAAACGGCGATCGGCGGCTTTTGCCATTCACTTATCTCTTTATTGGCATCGTTGGCACCGGTAGCATCGCATTGGTCCGAATTGTGATTCCTATCCGCATTTCGAAATGTCCGAATAGGGGTGATATTGGCCCTATGTCGCTCTCGCCGATCGGGGCGAACCCGGATGATCGATCCCGTGCCCCCGGGGTAGCGGGAGTGCCCGCCGAGGTGGCGTACGGGCGGGGTTATGGTCGAGAACGCGAGGCGAACAGGGGAGGACGCGTGGGTGTCGAGCCGATTCCACCGTGGCCCGGCCGGCTCATCGATCTGGGGGACACGCGCATCCACGTGCGGACGACCCCGGAAGGGCCGCCGGAGACCGCCGTATACGTGCACGGCCTGGCGGGTTCGGCGACCAATTGGACCGACCTCATGGGCGAGCTCGCCGACGACGTGCGGGGGGTCGCCGTCGACCTGCCCGGGGCGGGGCACTCCCCGGAGCCGGCGGACGGCGACTACTCGCTTCCCGCCCATGCCGGAGCGGTGGTCCGTCTGGTGGAGGCCCTGGGAGAGGGGCCCGTCCACCTTCTCGGCAATTCCATGGGCGGCGCGGTCTCGGTCCGGGTCGCGGCCACACGGCCCGACCTCGTCAGGTCGCTGACGCTGGTCTCGCCGGCACTGCCCGACCTGCTGCCGAGGTACGGCCCGGCCAGGATCGCGATGTCGGCCGCCCCGCGCCTGGGCGAGCTGGCCGCCCGCTGGCTCAGCGCGCTGCCGCCGGAGCGGCGCATCCACGCGACACTCAGCATGTGCTACGCCGACGTCGGGCGGGTCCACCCGGAGCGGCTGCGCGAGGCGGTCGAGGAACTGCGCCGCCGCGACGGGCTGCCGCACGCGGGGGCGGCCATGGTGGGCTGCGCCCGCGCGATCGTGCGGGAGTACTTCCGCCTGGGCCCGGACAACCTCTGGCGGCAGGCCGAGCGGGTCTCCGCGCCCACCCTCGTCGTGTACGGCCTGCGCGACCGGCTGGTCCACGCCCGCATGGCGCACCGGGCCGGACGGGTCTTCCACGACGTGCGCCTGGTCACACTTCCGCACGCCGGTCACGTGGCGCAGATGGAGTATCCCGAGCTCGTGGCCCGGGAGGCGCGGCGCCTGCTGGCCTACACCAGGGAATCTCTGCGCCGAACAGCCTGATTGGGGAATGCGGGGCCACCCCGGTTAAGTTGTGAGAAGAGCTTGTGATGGGCCCATGGAGCCGAGCGCGACATTGGCACGAAAACGGGAGTGGAACTGTGTCGTTGCCACCGCTGGTAGAGCCGGCAGCAGAGCTGACGGTCGACGAGGTGCGCCGCTACTCGCGCCACCTGATCATCCCCGACGTCGGCATGGCGGGTCAGAAGCGCCTGAAGAACGCCAAGGTGCTGTGTGTGGGCGCGGGCGGCCTGGGCTCTCCCGCGCTGCTGTACCTGGCCGCGGCCGGGGTCGGGACGCTCGGCATCGTCGACTTCGACGTCGTGGACGAGTCGAACCTGCAGCGCCAGGTGATCCACGGGCAGTCGGACGTGGGCCGCCTGAAGGCCGAGTCCGCCGCCGCGAGCGTGCGTGAGATCAACCCGCTGGTCAACGTCATCATTCACAACGTCGCTCTCACGACCGACAACGTGATGGACATCTTCTCCGGCTACGACCTCATCGTGGACGGCACGGACAACTTCGCCACCCGCTACATGGTCAACGACGCGGCGGTGCTGCTGGGCAAGCCGTACGTGTGGGGGTCCATCTACCGGTTCGACGGGCAGGCCAGCGTCTTCTGGGCCGAGCACGGTCCCTGCTACCGCTGCCTCTACCCCGAGCCCCCGCCGCCCGGCATGGTCCCGAGCTGCGCCGAGGGCGGCGTCCTCGGCGTGCTGTGCGCGTCGATCGGCTCCATCCAGGTGAACGAGGCGATCAAGGTCATCACCGGCGTCGGCGAGCCGCTCGTCGGCCGCCTGATGATCTACGACGCCCTCGAGATGAAGTACCGGGACGTCAAGGTCCGCAAGGACCCCGAGTGCCCGCTGTGCGGCAAGAACCCGTCGATCACCGAGCTGATCGACTACGAGGCGTTCTGCGGCACGCTCTCGGACGAGGCGCAGCAGGCCGCCGCCGGCAGCACGATCACCGCGGCCGAGCTCGTGGCGATGCGCGAGCGGGGCGAGGAGATCATGCTCATCGACGTCCGCGAGCCGAACGAGTACGAGATCGTCAACATCCCCGGCGCCGTGCTGATCCCCAAGGGCGAGTTCCTCAACGGTTCGGCCCTGGAGACGCTGCCGCAGGACAAGAAGATCGTGCTGCACTGCAAGTCGGGCGCCCGCTCGGCCGAGGTCCTCGCGGTCCTCAAGAACGCCGGCTTCTCCGACGCCGTCCACGTGGGCGGCGGCGTGCTGAGCTGGATCAAGACGGTCGACCCCAGCCTGCCGACCTACTGACGCGAACCGACGACGGCCGCCGCCTCTGCGCGAGGCGGCGGCCGTCGTCGTGACGCGCCGTCTTCGTGCTATTCGTGCCTGTCCGGCACGACCGTGAGGCCGCTGGGCGCGACGAGGCGCTGCAGGTTCTCGACGTACGCGGTGAAGGCCGCCCGTCCCTCTTCCGTGAGCTTGAACCACGTCTTGGGCCGCTTGCCCACGTAGCCCTTGCGTACGGTGACGTACCCGGCGGTCTCCAGCGCGCTGCCGTGCTTGGACAGGACGGAGTCGCTGACGCCGACGGTGTCGCGGACGAACCCGAACTCCGCCTCCTCGGCCGCCGCGAGCAGCGAGACGATCTGCAGCCGGGTCGGCGCGTGGATGACCGGATCGAGCTCCATCAGCGGTTCTCGATCCCGCGGGCGAGCAGCGCGGAGACCCAGCGCCCGACGAAGGGCCCGATGACGAGCTGGAACCCCGTCATGGCGAGGCCGCCGTAGGTGCGGGCGTAGGCCACCTCGGCCGCGCTCAGGCGGAAGGCGACGGCCAGGCAGATCCCGATGCTCACGAAGAGCCAGACGGCGAAGACCGCGAGGGCGTCCGCGCGCATGAGACTGCGGTGGGTCGTCATCGTGCGCGTCCGGATGAAGACGGCGATCAGCGCGCCCATGCCGGCGCACAGCAGGACACCCGTGATCACCGTCACCGGAACGGGAGTGCCCGGCTCGGTGACGAACTGCACGCCGGTCACGAACAGCCCGACCCCGACGGCGTACCAGGCCGGGAACCAGGGCTGGGATCTGACGGCCTTCGCCTGGGTCTGCCGGATCGCCGCCAGGCTCTGAGCCGCTTCCTCGGGGTTCATGGGGGGCTCCTCTCGCTTCACTTTCCATCATGGAAAGTACTTTCTACTTTCCGAAGCGTCAAGTACTTTCCATGACATTTGTGGGGATGCCGGTCGGTAGGTCGCGTTAAGGTCACTGAAGGAGGGAGGCCACGACGGGAACGGAGGCGCAGTGGGCGAGACGCGGACCTGGCCGGCCGTGGCCGTGGCCTCCGCGATCACCCTCGTCCTCGCGATCGTCGGCGGGATCGCGGCCAGCGCCGCCGTCGCCGAACTGACCAGAGGACCGAGCGCCGCCGAGCTGCGCGAGGCCCAGGCGGCCGAGACGGCGCTGCGATGGGAGCGCTGGCCGGCCGGCCGGATCTTCCCCGCCACGCTGGTCTACACGAGCGAGCAGGGCGGGCGTGAGCTGGCGCGGCGGGTGGGCATCTCCTCGCGCACCGACTGCCGCGGCGCCGTCGACGCGGCCATCGCCGGCCAGATGAGAGCGGCCGGCTGCCGGGCGATCCTGCGGGCCACCTACCTCGACGCCCTGCAGGGCATCGTGGTGACGATCGGCGTTGCGGCCTTCCCCGACGCGCTCGGGGCGCGCTCGGCCATCCCCATCTTCCCGAGCGACGGGTCGGCCGCCCCCGGGCTGCGCGCCCTCGCGTTCCCCGGCACGGTGACCGACCGCTTCACGGCGGGCGGACGCCAGGCGCTGACCCTGCGGGCGGCCGGGCCGTACCTCGTCATGACGACGGCGGGGCAGGTCGACGGGCGTCCGGCACGTGCGCTCGGGGAGCAGCGGGACACCATGTTCTCGTTCACCGAGGATCTGGCCGAGAAGGTCGGCGAGATCCTCACCGCCCCGGCGTCCCCGGACTGCACCGCCAAGGAGTGGCGATGCTGACCGCGCTGCGGCGCAAGGCCCTGGCCGCGTCGGCCGCGGCGCTGCTCGCCCTGCCCGCCGGCGCGTTCCTCGCCCCAGGCCCGGCGGGGGCCGACGACGTACGGCTCAGCCAGCAGGACGTGCTGCGCACCCTCGACGTCGACGACGCCTGGCGGCTGACCAGGGGCAGGGGCGTCACCGTCGCGGTCCTGGACTCCGGCGTCGATCCCGACCACCGCGACCTCGCCGGGTCGGTCGTCACCGGAAGGGACTTCACCGTCGGGGCGAACCCGCGCGGGGTGCAGCCGGTGCGCCTGCACGGCACGTACATGGCCTCGCTCATCGCCGGGCACGGGCACGGCCCGGGCGGCGCCGACGGCATCATCGGCATCGCGCCGGAGGCCAAGGTGCTGTCCGTACGCGTGATCCTGGAGGACGAGGAGCCCGGGTTCCGCACGTTCAACTCCGACACGCGGTACGAGGCCGTGGTCGCCAAGGGCATCCGGTACGCCGTGGACCACGGCGCGAAGGTCATCAACCTGTCGCTGTCGAAGGACATGCCCACGAAGGACGAGCGCACGGCGATCCGCTACGCGATCTCCAAGGGCGTCGTCCTCGTCGCGGCGGCGGGCAACGACGGTGCCGGCAAGCGGACTGCGCCGTACTCCTACCCCGCCTCGATCCCCGGTGTGATCTCGGTGGCCGCCGTCACGTCCACGCTGCGGCGGGCCTCGTTCTCCAACCGCAACTCCTCGGTCATGGTGGCCGCCCCGGGCGTCGACGTCCTCGGGGCCGGGCCGGGCGACGAGTACTGGGTCGGCCGGGGGACCTCCCAGGCGACCGCGCTCGTCTCCGGCGTCGCCGCGCTGATCAAGTCGCGCTACCCCCGCATGTCGCCCGCCCTCGTCGCGCAGGCGCTCACGTCGTCGCCGGCCCGCCGGGGGCCGTACAACACCGGCACCGGATTCGGGGTCGTCAACGCGTACCGGGCGCTGAGCGTCGCGGCCACCCTCGCCCGCCACAGCGCCACGGCGTCGGGGGCCGGTGTGCAGAGTCCCTCGCGTCCCGTCCGCTCCGCAGCCGAGGAGCATGACCCGATCATGGTCGTCCAGCGCGACACCGGCGCGATCCTCCTCTACGGCGGCATCGCGCTCGGCGCCTTCACCGGCTCCGGCGCGGGTGTGGCCGTCCTGCTCGTGCTCACGCGGCGGGCGCGCAGACGGCAGCGGGAGGAGGACGACGCGCTGCCGCCGGCTCCTTGGCCGACGGGCCTGCCGACGTAGCATCGAGGTATGCCGCCCGAGCAGTCCCGCACCCCGAAGACGGCACGGACGCCGTCCGGTCTCCGGCGGGCGGGCCCGCGGGCACTGCCGCTCGGCGCGTCCGCCCGCCGCGCCCGAGCGCGGCCCTGGACGGCGTCCAGAGGGCGCGCCGCCGCCGCACTGGCGGCCAGGGAACGGGCCGAACTCGAGCGCGGCGTCCGCTTCCGCTCGCTCTATCTCACGATCATGGGCGTCGTGCTCGCGGTCGCGGCGGTGAACGTGCTGCTGGGATCGGTCGGGCTGATCCAGGAGAACAGGTCCCGGCCGCTCACCGACGCCGAGCGCGCCCGCTACGTGGCCGAGGACGTGGCCCGGCGATGGCGCGCGTGGCCCGCCGGGATGGTCTTCCCCGAGGAACTTCCCTACACGGCGCTCGGCCGCGCGCAGCAGTACGCGCACCGGGTCGGCATCGCCCCCGAGGCGGCGTGCGGGGCCGCGGCCGACTCGCCGGTGGCGTCGGTGCTGCGCAAGTACGGCTGCCAGACCATGCTGCGCGCCACCTACGTCGACCAGACCTCGACGTTCGCCGTCACCGTGGGCGTCGCCGTGCTGCCGAGCGAGCAGGCCCGCACCGACGCGGCCGGCGAACTGCCCGTGGACGACCGGGTGGGCGTACGGCCGGTGGCCTTCCCCGGCACGGTCACCGACACCTTCGGCGCGGCCCAGCGCCAGCGCACCGGATGGGTGGGCGCGGGGCCGTACATCGTCTTCTCCACGGCGGGGTACACCGACGGCAGGACTCGTGCCTCCGTCCCCTTGGAGGAACAGGTGAACAGCGAGATGTGGCCCGCGGCCGAGACCGTGGCCGGGCGCATCGCGCGCGCCCTCGGAGAGCCCCCGGACGTTCCCCGCTGCACTCAGGGGAACGTGTGCTGAGGCCGGCCTCCGCCTGCGCGGCGCTGACGGCCGTCCTGCTGGGGGCCGGGCCGGCGGCCTGGGCGGCGGCGCCGGGCGGCGAGGACGCGACATGGGCGCTCGACGCCGTCGGCGCCGCCGCCGCGTGGAAGGTCAGCAAGGGCGCGGGCGTGACCGTCGCCTTGCTCGGCGCCGGGCAGCCCGACACCGGCGTGCCCGAGCTGGGCGGCCGGGCCGAGCGCGGGCCGGACATGACGGGCACGACGTTCGGCGACGAGACTGCGCAGTCGGGCGACGACGCGACCGCGATGGCCTCCGTGATCGCCGGGAGCGGGCGCGGCGGGGGGATCTCCGGAGTCGCGCCGGAGGCGCGGGTGCTGTCCCTGCCCGTGGTGGCCCGGCGGCCGCAGGGCGGCTCCGTCGATCCCGAGGGCGCGGCGGGGGAGTCGCAGGACAGCCCGATCGCGCGCGGCATCCGCTACGCGATCGGCCGGGGAGCCAAAGTCATCTGCCTGCCCGTCCCTGTGTACGCCGTGGACCGCGCGGAGCGGGACGCCGTCTCCTTCGCGCTGGCCAGGGGCGTCGTGCTCGTTGCGGCCGCGGGGGACGCGGGCCGGTCGCCCTATGCCCGGCAGAACGGCACCTCCTACTGGGGCTTTCCCGCGGGCTACCCCGGGGTCATCGGCGTCGCCGCCGCCGACCGCCGGGGCGCCAAGACCGCGGGCAGCAGCGACAACCTCTCGGTCCTGGTCGCCGCGCCGGGAGACCGGGTGCCGGCCGCTCTCGCCGGCGGCCGCCACGGGACCGTTTCGGGGACCGGAGTGGCCAGCGCGATCGTCGCGGGAACTATTGCACTGATAAAGGCTAAATATCCGGATTTGCCGCCGGAATTGGTGTCGCGCGCGCTGACCTCGACATCCCGGCCCCACCCGGCCGCGGGTTATGACGACAAAATCGGATTCGGCGTAGTGGACGCGGCGGCGGCCCTGCGGAAGGCCGGAGAGCTGACCGGATACGGTCCCGCCTCGGCGGTCCAGGACGACGCGCACTTCGGCAAGGGCCCGGTATCGCAGGGCCCCGCGCGCCCGGGGCCGGATCCGGTTAGGCTCTGGATCTACGGCATCGCCGTTCTGCTTGGAACAGGCGGTTTCTGCCTCGGCGCGCTCGCGCTGCTGCGCCGATGACCGGATGTCGCCGGTGATCACATGTTGGCAGCCGTTTCGCAGCATTTCGGACGCGGTACTCCCGATGTTGCTGTTTCCGGTGACACGGCCGGGTCAAGTTTCGCTAAGGTCGCGGCTCATGGGGTACGAGCTGCGCGTAGAGCGTGATGCACCGCTCGCCTACGCCGAACTCGCGAGCGTTTCGGCGCAGGCCGGATTCGAGCTGCGCGGGTCGCACGAGGCGGGCGAGATCGTCGCGCGCCACGGCGACTCCGTGCACCCGGTCGCGACCTGGTCGGGCCGGCTCTTCGGCCAGCCGGGATCGGACTGGCAGGTCGCCCAGCTGGCCCGTCTCACCGACCTCATGGGCGCCCGGCTCCTGGGCGAGGACGGCGAGGCGTACGGCATCAGGAACGGCGTCGTCGAGCAGATCAACGGATCGTCGACGTACGAGTTCGGCAAGCTCGAAGAGATCATCGCGGCCGGGCCCACAGAGTGGAGCGCTTGAGAGACGGCCGCGGCCAGCCGCCGCCGTACGCGGAGCGGGTGCTCGACCTGGTCGAGCGGATCCCGCGCGGCAAGGTGATGTCGTACGGGGACGTCGCCGAGTATCTCGGTGAGGGCGGCCCCCGGCAGGTCGGCCGTGTCATGTCGTTGTGGGGCGGAGCCGTGCCGTGGTGGCGGGTGATCCACGCCGACGGCACCCCCGCCGCCGGTCTGGAGGCCGAGTGCCTGGCCCGCTGGCGCGACGAAGGCACCCCGGTCCGCGGCGCCAGGGCCGACATGCGCGCGGCGCGCTGGGACGGCCGCGCCTGACCGTCGTGGTCGTCACCGTAGCCCTCCCGCGGCCCTTACCGGTGGCATGACAAGCCGCACCGTGATCGGTCGGACGACCCTCTCCGTCCCCGCGTAGTGCCGCTCGTCACCCCGTGCCACAGGGGTGTCACCCGGTGATTCACAGGAAATCCACAGGCTTGCCCGAGTCAGGTCCGGCAGTGTTCAGAGGGCATTACCATTTTCTGAACACAGGTCTGGCGAAGGGTGGTGCCTCCCGTATGACACCCGCACCCACGAGCGATGCCGTCGCCGAGCGACTGCGGGCTGTCCAGGAGCTTTACGACCGGGGCGAGCCGATAGACGCGCTTGTCGCGCTCGTACGAGCGGAGGGGCTCAGCCCCGCGCAGCGCCGGGAGGTCGACCGTGAGGCGATCGCCGGTCCCCTCGGTCTGCGCCTCGACGCCGCGGCCAAGCGCGGGCCCGCCCGCCGCCGTCAGGCCATCGACGTGCTCCGGCCATACCTCGCGGAGGTCGACCCGAAGGTCAAGCGCGAGCTTCCGGTCGGGCGCCGGGTGGCCTGCCATCTGATCGAGACCCAGGACCCGGGCGAACTCGCCGAGAGCGACGCGCTGAGCAAGCTCGCCGCCGCGGCGGCCGAGCCCTCCCGCCGGGTCCGGCGGGGCCTGCGGTGGTACGCCGACCTGCCGGTCGAGGTCGCCGACCCCTCGCTGCTGCGCCTGCGGGCCGCCGACCTCGTGCCGGTCACGCAGATCGACGACATCACCTGGGCGGGCAACCGCCTGCGGGTGACCGGGCACGCCTACATCGCGGGCCTGTCGGTCCGCAGCGGCCGCTTCAACCGCGCCACGGTCGTGCTGCACGGCCCCCGGTGGCTGCCCCGGGTCCGGATGAGGACCCGCAGGACCTACCGCCCGGAGGCCACCCACGCGGCCCGTGAGCCCGGGTGCAACTACGACTGGGCGGGCTTCACGGCCGAAGTCCACCCCTTCGCCCTGCGCTGGCGTGCCGGAGTGCGGGCCCTGGTGCGCGGCACGAAGCGGGTGCTGCGCCGCCGCCACATCGTCCAGGACACCACCACCTGGCGGGCCGAGATCGTGATCTGGAGCCGCGCCGCCCGCGCCAAGGGCGTGCTGCGCGGTCCCGTGATCGGCCGCACCGAGCGCCCGGCCGGGCTGCAGGTGCGCTCGCGCTGGTGGGTGCGGCCCGTGTGGACCTCCGACAAGGCGCTGCAGGTGGTCTACCAGCCGACCCGCGCCCAGCTGACCGGTGTGCGGCTGAACGGCGACAGCGTCGAGCTCACCGGCTTCCTGCCGGGCCGGCCCATAACCAAGGGCAAGGCCCGCGTCGGCGGACACCGCATGTCGGCCGACTTCACCCCGGTCGAGGGCGGCAGCCGCTTCTCCCTGTCGCTCGCGGTCGGCACCCTGCTCAACGCGGAGTCCCGGCGGCTGTGGGTCGAGCCCAAGGGCGATCCGGCCGCGGCCGTGATGCTGGAGGGCGCGGAGGAGACCCGTCTCCTCGTGGGCGAGCGCGAGGTCACGGTGCAGGGCGACCGGCGCGACCGGGTCGTCATCTCCGGTCACAAGATCCTGCCCGTCATCACCGCGGCCGAGTGGCACGAGGAGTCGATCACGCTCACCGGCCGCTATCCCGACCCCGATCAGGGCCCGCGCGAGCTCGTGCTGCGGCACCGGGGCGGGCTCACGATCCGCGTGCCGGTCGAGCGCGACGGCGAGCGGTTCACCGTGCGGCTGTCGCCCGGCGCGATGCCCCGCTTCGGGTCGGCCGTGCCGCTGGCCGAGGGCAGCTGGAACATCTCCCTGGCCCCGCCCGGCAGGTACGGGCCCGCCATGGTGCCCGCCCGGTTCGACCACGCCGGTCTCGACGCCCTGGACGAGAGCCCGCGGACCATCGGCGGCCGGGTCTACCGGTTCGTCGCCACCCGTTACGACGTGCCGGTGCTGCTGGCGGCCGAGGACCGGCCGGGTGACGAGCGGAGCGCGGCGGGCGTGTGGGCGCTCAGCCGCACCTTCTACCCCGCCGAGCGGGCCCGGCCGCTGCGGGAGGCCACCGTCTACGTCTCCTTCGACGGCCGCGCGTACTCGGACAATCCGCGTGCCATCTACGAGGAGCGGGTGCGGCGCGGCGACGAGAGCGAGCACATCTGGGTCGTCAGGGACGGCGCGTTCGTGCCGCCGGGCTCGCGCGAGCTCGGCCTCGGCGACGGCGTGACGCCCACGGTCGTCCGCGAGGGCAGCCGGGAGCACTACGAGGCGCTGGCCCGCGCCCGCTACGTAGTCTCCAACGGCTTCCTGCCGCAGTGGTTCCGCACCCGCGAGGACCAGGTGTGCCTGCAGACCTGGCACGGCACGCCGGTCAAGCACATCGGCCGCGACCAGGCCCACATGAAGCGCGAGCCCCGGCCTCCGGTGTGGCACCGCCAGGCCGTGGAGGTGCGCGGCTGGGACGTGCTGCTGTCGCAGAGCCCGTGGGCGTCGGGCGTGCTGCGCAAGGCCTTCGGCTACGAGGGTGAGATCCTGGAGTCGGGCTACCCGCGCAACGACCTGCTCGTCTGCGGCGACCGTGACGCGCTGGCCGCGGAGATCAGGCGCCGGATCGGCATCCCCGAGGGCAAGCGGGTCGTCCTGTACGCGCCGACCTATCGCGACTACGACCGCAGGAACGCCGTGGTCAAGCTCGACCTGACCGACGCGAAGCGGGCGCTCGGCGCCGACCACGTCGTGCTGGTGCGCGGCCACATGATGCAGGCCTTCCCGCACGTCAACGCGCACGACGGGTTCGCGATCGACGTGACGACCTACCCCGACACCGCCGACCTGCTGCTGATCGCCGACGTGCTCGTCACCGACTACTCGTCGGTGATGTTCGACTTCGTGGCGACCGGGCGGCCGGTCGTGCTGTTCACGCCGGACCTGGGCAAGTACCGCTCGTCCCGCGGGCTGTACCTCGACCTGGAGTCCCAGCGTCCGGGGCCGCGCCTGGAGACCTCGCCCGAGGTCGTCGAGGCCCTGCGGAACATCGACACGGTGACCGCCAAGCTGGCCGATCGCTACGCGGCATTCGTGCGGACCTACGCGCCGCACGACAACGGCAAGGCCACCGCGCGCGTCATCGACCACGTCTTCACGTCCTGAGCGAGGCCGAGAACGTCGCGGATTGCGGGGTAAGGGTGTCGGACGGACGAGGTTCGCAGGAGATGAGACCAGGTATGCGGCCATATGGGCGGATGCTCGTCCTGGCCGCGATGGTCCTTCTCCTGGACCAGGTCTCCAAGTTCTGGGCGATCTCCGCGCTCTCGAACGGTGAGAGCATCACGGTGATCCCGCAGCTTATCCGGTTGCGGCTGTTGCTGAACCCTGGCGCCGCCTTCTCGATCGGCGAGGGTGTGACGTGGGTGTTCACCCTGACGGCGGCCGCCGCGGTCGCCGGCATCCTGCACGTCGGGCGGCGGCTGGGGTCGCCGGCCTGGACCGTCGTGCTGGGTGCGTTGCTCGGGGGCGCCACATCCCATCTGCTCGACCGCCTCTTCCGCCCGCCCGCCTTCGCCCGGGGCCATGTCGTGGACTTCATCGACTACGGCGGCCTGTTCGTCGGCAATGTCGCCGACATCGCGCTCGTGGGCGGTTGCGCCTTCCTCCTGTTGCTGAGCCTGCGCGACGTCCCCCTCGGGGGCGTAGCCGACAAGGCGCGTCCCTCCGCGTAGCGGACCACTCCGGGGGTGCCCCGACGCCTGGCGATATCCCGTCGGCATCTGGCGCCAATACCTCTGGGGAGACGCGCCGGCTGACTGGTTGGCTTTCCGACGCGGGTCCGCCGTCACCATCCGCGGTGCCGGCTGTCCGCTCGCGCCATCACGACAGCCACTTCAGAGAGCCGCACGATCATGAGTCTCGTCATGCCGATCCTGATCGGCCTCGCCTACGCCGTGCTGATGTCGTTGATCCCCGAACCGCATCGCCGTCGCTTCAACGCCATCATGGTGGCCGGAGCGGGAGCCGCCTACCTCAGCGGCGGGGGCCTCGGCGGCTGGGAGTTCCCCTTCACCGCCCTCGTCGCGTACTGCGCCTACCGCGGTCTGGAGTCGTGGACGTTCATCGGGATCGCCTGGCTGCTGCACACCGGATGGGACATCCTGCATCACCTCAAGGGCAGCCCGATCATTCCCTTCGCCCATGACTCGTCCTTCGGCTGTGCCATCTGTGATCCCGTCATCGCCCTGTGGTGCTTGCGGGGCGGTCCCTCGCTCATCGGCCTCGTCCGGGCCCGAGTCACCCGGCCGCGCACCCCGGATACGGTTTCCTCCTAACGGGTGTGCTTTCTTTCACCACGACCGGCCCGGGCGCTCGTCGTATTGGATCGGCGTCCTACACGTGAATGTTTCACCGATCCCCAGGCTTTCCGGTGGTCCGTAGCAGGCTCACCATTCCGTCGAAGGGCCGCGAAAACTTGGAGGCTCGTCGGGAGCGGGCGGCGCTGTCATGATTTCTGAGATGTCCGTCACGAATTCCGAGGAGATTCGATGGGCAAAGCTCGATCGCTGGCCGTCACCGCGGCGCTGGCCGCCGGTCTGACACTGTCGGTGGGGACGGCCCCCGCGCAGGCCGACAGCATCAGGTACGTCTACTACCTCTACTCCGACTGCCTGAATGGCGGAAACCTCGGCATCCAGTGGGGATGGTGGACCTCCTACAGCTGCTCCTACCTGAACAACACCTACGGGCCGACCTGGGCGTTGTGGGCCTGACGTCGGCCGACGGCATTCCTTCCGCATTTGGTCTGGGACGTCGGTAAATCGAGAGAGTGGAGCGCCTTGATCACCGGCGTGAACAGCGGAGAGTTCGACTTCTGATTCACACGAGCGCCCCTGCCCTCGCGATTCGCGGCGCAGGGGCGCTTGCGTGTCGAGAACAATAGGTCATTTCCTTCGATCGGGGTCTCCGTTACGCCGCTCATCTGAGCGTGGCTGAGACGGGGGACGCCCGGCGCGCCGCGACCTCAGGCCTGGTTCGTCGGCAGCACGACGACCTGACGGAGGTTGACGTGCCTGGCCCGGCTGACCGTGTACGCGATCAGGTCGGCGATCTCCTCGGCGGTCAGGGACGTGATGACCTCGTACATCCCGGCCAGCTGCCCTCCGAGCTCCGGGCTGTCGACGTGGTCGCCCAGCTCCGTCGCCGTCAGGCCCGGCTCGATGTTGGTCACCCGCACGCCACGCGGGCCGAACTCCGCGCGCAGGTTCGCGGACAGGTGGCTGAGGGCGGCCTTGGTCGCCCCGTACACGGCGTAGCCGGGGAAGACGAGGTGGGCGCCGATCGACGAGATGTTGACGAGGTCGGCCGTCCGGCCGTCGGCCGCCGCCGCGAGCAGGTCGGGGGTGAAGGCCCTGGTGATCCGCAGGACGCCCGCGATGTTCGTGTCGAGCATCCGCGTCCACTCGTCGACGCGGCCGTCGTCGATCGGGTTGGGCAGCATCACGCCCGCCGAGTTCACCACCAGATCGGCGGGGCCGAACTCGGCGTGGATCCGGTCGACGGCGGCGGCCACGCTGTCGTCCCGGGTGACGTCCACGGTCACGGCCAGCGCGGTGCCGCCGTCCGCGGCGATCTTCCGGGCCAGGTCCTCCAGCCGGTCGGCGCGGCGGGCGAGCAGCGCGACCTTCGCGCCGGAGGCGGCCAGCAGCCGCGCCGTCGCCTCTCCCATGCCGCTGGCGGCCCCGGTGACCACGGCGACGCGTCCGGCCAGGTTCTCGTAGCTCATCGTGACTCCTTCACGTTCGCGGTTCGACGAGAGCCACTCTGGCGGGGTGGGCCCGGCCTACCCAGCGCACGCCTTTTACTGGTAACGGCAGTACTAGGCTTGGCCCTTATGGAAGGTGATCTGGGACGGTTCCTGCGCTCTCGCCGGGCCCGGATCCGGCCCGAGGACGCCGGCCTCCCGGCGCACGGGCGACGGCGTGTCAGCGGGCTGCGGCGTGAGGAGGTCGCACTGCTGGCGGGCATGAGCGTGGAGTACTACATCCGCCTGGAGCAGGAGCGCGTCCGCAACGTCTCCGACGAGGTGCTCGACGCGGTCGCCCGGGTGCTACGCCTGGACCGCACCGAGCGGGCGCACCTGCGCCGCCTCCTCCGGCCACCGGACGACCGGCGGGCTCCCCTCGGCCATGTCCGGCCCGGGGTGCGGATGCTCCTGGACGCGGCCGACTCCGTTCCGGCGTTCGTCCTCGGGCCCCGGATGGACGTGCTCGCCTGGAACGCCCTCGCCGACGCGATCACCGGTTTCTCGGACATGCCCGCCGGCGAGCGCAACATGGCCCGCCAGACGTTCCTGATGCCGCGGGCGCGCTCGCTCTACCGCGACTGGGCGGCCGTGGCCGCCGAGACCATCTCCTATCTGCGCCTGTACGCCGGGAGGCGTCCGGACGACCCGCTGCTGGGCCCGCTCGTCGCCGACCTGTCCGCCGATCCCGATTTCGCCCGGCTGTGGGAGGAGCACCCGGTCGCCGAGAAGACCTTCGGCGTCAAGCTGCTGCGCCACCCGGAGCTCGGCGACCTGGACTTCGCGTACGAGACCCTGGTCCTGCCCGGGGACCCCGACCTGTTGGTCGTCATGTACACCGCCGATCCGGCCTCCCCGACCGGCCGCGTACTGAACCGGCTCCGCGAGGCCCGCGAACCGGGCGTACGGGAGGCGGCGGCGGCCGTCTGATCCGCCCGAGCAGGACGCGGAGTGGGCATTCGGGCACGATCTGCACCAGTGATCTGGTGGAATGCTGTGTTGTGAGTGGTCAGAACTACCGTCTGGTACGGCGTGGCGGGGTGGGGCGGCGTTCGGCTCCCGTGCTTGACGAACATCAGCGGGCCGTCGTCGGGCACGAGAGCGGGCCCCTGCTCGTGCTCGCCGGGCCGGGGACCGGCAAGACCACCACGATCGTGGAGACCGTCGTCGACCGGGTCGAGCGCCGGGGCGTGGACCCCGAGCGCGTGCTCGTCCTCACGTTCAGCCGGAAGGCGGCCGGCGAGCTGCGCGAGCGGATCACCGCCAGGATGCGCAGGACCACCAGGACCCCGCTGGCCCTCACCTTCCACAGCTACGCGTACGCGCTGCTGCGCCGGGAGGCGGTGCTGGCCGGTGAGCCGCCGCCGCGCCTGCTCACCGGTCCCGAGCAGTTGCTGGAGATCCGGCGGCTGCTGCACGGCGAGCTGGAGGACGGCGCGCGGCACTGGCCGCCGGACATGCGGGAGCTGCTCAAGACCCGCGGGTTCGCCGAGGAGCTGCGCGACTTCCTGTCACGGGCGGCCGAGCGCGGCCTGTACGGCGACGCGCTGGTGCGGCTGGGCCGCGAGCACGGCAGGCCCGACTGGGAGGCCGCCGGGCTGTTCTCCTACCGCTACCAGGACCGGTTCGACCTCGATCCGGTGCCCGCCCTGGACTACTCGGAGCTGATCCGCGAGGCGGCCGGCCTGCTGACCGACGGCGAGGTGCGGCGGCGCGAGCGGGACGCCTACGACCTGGTGCTGGTCGACGAGTACCAGGACACCGACCCGGCGCAGGAGTTCCTGCTCGGGCAGCTCGCGGGGGACGGCCGCGACCTGATCGCCGTGGGCGACCCCGACCAGTCCATCTACGGCTTCCGCGGCGCCGACGTGCAGGGCATCCTGCGGTTCCCCGACCGGTTCAGGACGCCGCACGGCGATCCGGCCCCGGTGGTCGCGCTGCGCGTGTGCCGCCGCAGCGGCCCGGCCCTGCTGGAGGCCTCCCGCCGCGTCGCCTACCGCCTCCCGGCCGTACCGGGTCACGAGAACAGGGCCGGCGGCCACCGCGACCTGATTCCGGTCGAGGACGCGGATCCGGGCGAGGTGAAGGTCCTGCTGGCCGACAGCGCCACCCAGGAGGCCGCGGTGGTGGCCGACACGCTGCGCCGGGCGCACCTGCTCGACGGGGTGCCGTGGTCGCGGATGGCGGTGCTGGTGCGCAGCGCCGTCCGGCAGGTGCCGCTGCTGCGGCGGGCGCTGGTCTCCGCCGGGGTGCCCGTGGTGGTCGCGGGCGACGAGCTCCCGCTGGTGCAGGAGCCCGGCGTCCGGCCACTGATCACTTTGCTGCGGATCGCCGTCGCGCCGGCCGCGCTCGACGTGGCGACCGCCGAGGAACTGCTGACCGGCCCGCTCGGCGGCACCGACATGATCGGCGTACGACGGCTGCGCCGCGCCCTGCGGATCGCCGAGCACGAGGCGGTCGCCGCCGAGGCCGCGAATCAGGAGGAAGGCCAGCCGGCGCTGCCGTTCAATCCGCGCTCGTCGGACGAGCTGCTGGTCGCGGCGCTGCGCGACGCCCGGGAACTGACCGGTGTCGAGCCGCACGTGGCGGCGCCGGCGGAACGCCTCGCGCGGCTCATCGCCACCGCCCGCGAAGCCGTACGGCACGGCCGGGGCGCCGAGGAGACGCTGTGGGAGATCTGGCAGGCCAGCGGGCTCGCGGACCGCTGGACGGAGGCCAGCCTCGCGGGCGGGGCGCGAGGAGCGCAGGCCGACCGCGACCTCGACGCCGTCGTCGCGCTGTTCGACCACGTGGCCCGTTTCGCCGACCGGCTGCCCAAAGCCGGGGTCGAGGTGTTCCTCGACGACCTGACCTCCCAGGAGATCGCCGGCGACACGCTGGCAGAGTCCGCCCCCGAGGGCGACGCCGTACGCATCCTGACCGCGCACCGGTCCAAGGGCCTGGAGTGGGACGTGGTGGTGGTCGCGGGCGTGCAGGAGGGCCTGTGGCCCGACCTGCGCCTGCGCGGCTCGCTCCTCGGCACCGAGGCGCTGGTGGAGTTCGCGGGCGGCTCGGCGCTGGACACCACCCAGGCCGCGACGGCCGCGCTGGCGTCCAAGCTCCTCGCGGAGGAGCGGCGGCTGTTCTACGTGGCGGCCACCCGCGCCCGCGGGAAACTCGTCGTCACCGCCGTCGGCGGTGAGGACACCGACGAACGGCCCTCCCGGTTCCTCACGGAGCTGCTGCCCGGCGGCGTGGAGGAGGCGACCGTGGACGACCGGGCGCGGTGGCTCAGCATGCCCGCGCTGGTCGCGGACCTGCGCGCCGCCGTGTGCGACACGACCAGGCCGGAGGCGGTGCGCCGCGAGGCCGCCGCGCACCTCGCCAGGCTCGCCCAGGCCGGGGTGCCCGGCGCCAACCCCGGCGAGTGGTACGCGCTGACCCCGATCTCCGACGACCGGCCGCTCGGCTGGCCCGACGACGTCGTCCAGATCTCGCCGTCGTCGGTGGAGAGCTTCACCAAGTGCGGGCTGCGCTGGATGCTGGAGACCGCGGTCGGGGCCGGGTCCTCGAACGTCACCCAGAGCCTCGGCACGGTCGTCCACGCGATCGCCGCGATGGCCACCGAGGACGGCACCGACTACGTCAAGCGGCTCGACGACATCTGGGACCAGTTCGACTTCGGCGGGCTGTGGTTCAACCGCAAGCAGCGCCGCGTCGCCGAGCAAATGGTCGACAGGTTCGTCCGCTGGCAGAAGGACAAACCCCGCGACCTGGTCGCCGTGGAGGAGGCGTTCACCGTACGGGTGCCGGGGCACGACATCCAGATCACCGGCCGGGTGGACCGGGTCGAACGGGACGAGGCCGGCCGGGCCGTGATCATCGACATCAAGACCGGCAGCGGCAGGCCCAAGGACACCGAGATCGACCGGCATCCGCAGCTCGGGGTGTACCAGCTCGCGACGACGCTCGGCGCGTTCGAGCGGCACGGCCTCGTCCAGCCGGGCGGCGCGTCCCTGCTGCACCTGGGCAAGGCCGCGGGCCAGGGGACGGACGCCAGGGAGCAGGCGCAGCGGGCGCTCGCCGACGACTCCGAGCCCGACTGGGCGGAGAACCTGGTCAAGACGGTCGCGACCGGCATGTCCGCAGGAGTGTTCGTCGCCACGGTCAACGACGGCTGCCGCACCTGTGCCGCTAAGATCGCCTGCCCTGTGAACGACAACGGAGGACAGGTGTGCTGACGCCCGGTGAGCTGGCCGGCCGGCTCGGGATCCTCCCGCCGACCCCCGAGCAGGCGGCCGTCATCGAGGCGCCGCTGGAGCCGATGGTGGTCGTGGCGGGGGCGGGGTCCGGCAAGAGCGAGACCATGGCCGGGCGGGTGGTCTGGCTGGTGGCCAACGGCCTGGCCAGGCCCGAGCAGATCCTGGGCCTCACCTTCACCCGCAAGGCCGCCGCGGAGCTGGCCGAGCGGGTGCGCCGGCGGCTGGCCGGGCTCGCGGCGGCCGGGCTGGTCGAGCCCGAGCTGCTCGACTCCGAGCCGACGGTCTCCACCTACCACGCGTACGCCGCCCGGCTGGTGACCGACCACGCGCTGCGGGAGGGGCTCGAGCCCACCATGCGGCTGGTCACGCCCGCTGTCGCCTGGCAGATGGCGGCCCGGGTGGTCGGCCAGTACGACGGGCCGATGGACCGGGTGGACCTGTCCCCGCCCAGCGTCACCGCCGCCGTGCTGGACCTGGCCGGAGAGCTGGCCGAGCACCTGCGCGAACCGGCGGACGTACGCGAGACCGGCGACTGGCTGCGCGAGCGCCTGGCCTCGCTCACCGGGCGGATCGTGAAGGACCAGCGCAAGCCGGTGGAGACCCAGGCCGTCCGGGAGCAGCTGCTGCCGATGGTCGAGGCGTACGAACGGCTCAAGCGCGCCCGGGAGGTCATCGACTACGGCGACCAGATGGCGCTGGCCGCGCGGATCGCCTCCCGGCATCCGGAGGTCGGCGCGTCCGAGCGGTCCCGGTTCTCGGTCGTGCTGCTGGACGAGTATCAGGACACCAGCCACGCCCAGCTCGTGCTGCTGCGTTCGCTGTACGGCGGGGGCCACCCGGTCACGGCGGTCGGCGACCCCTGCCAGTCGATCTACGGCTGGCGTGGCGCGAGTGCGGGCAATCTCTCACGGTTCCCCGGGGACTTCCCGGCGGCGTCCGGAGATCCGGCGCAGGTGCGCCGGCTGTCGGTCAGCTTCCGCAACGGCGAGCACGTGCTCGGCGTCGCCGCCCGCATCCAGGCGCCTTTGCGCCATGAGGCCCGGGAGGTGCCGGTGCTGGTGCCGGGCGGCAACCGGGTGGGCCGGGGGCGGGTGCTGTGCGCCTTCCACGAGACGGCCGAGGACGAGGCCGAGTGGATCGCCGAAGGGCTGGCGGGCATGCTCCACGGCGAGGGCGCCCCGGACGGCCTGCCCTGGGGTGAGGGCGAGCGGGCCAAGCGCGGCCCCGCCCTACAGCCGCAGGACGTCGCGATCCTCGCTCGCAAGCGGTCGCAGTTCCCGGCGCTGCGGCGCGCCCTGGAGGCCCGGGGCGTCCCGGTGGAGGTCGTCGGGCTCGGCGGGCTGCTCACCGTGCCCGAGGTGGCCGACATCGTGGCGACCCTGCGCGCGTTGTACGACCCGACCGCCGGGGACGCGCTGGTCCGGCTGCTCGCCGGGCCGCGCTGGCGGATCGGCCCGGCCGACCTCAAGGTGCTCGGCGACCTGGCCCGCGAGCTCAACAAGGAGATCAGGGCGGCCAGGGGCGGGCCGCGCCCGGAGGACCCGCTCGACCAGGTGGTCACCGACCTCGCCGAGGAGCGCGGCAGCCTGATCGACGCGCTCGACGAGCTGCCCGACCGGCCCGACTGGCTGGAGCGGTTCTCCCCGCTCGCGCGGATGCGGCTGCCCGCCGTCGCCCGGGAGCTGCGCCAGATGCGCGCGCACGCGGGGCAGCCGCTGCCCGATCTGATCAGCGAGATCGAACGCCGCCTCAGCCTGGATGTGGAGGTCGCCGCCAGAGGAGGCAGCCCGATGGCCGCCCGGGCCGACCTCGACGCCTTCCTCGACGCCGCCTCCCGGTTCGCCGGCGACTCGGAGGACCCGACGCTCGGCGCGTTCCTGGCGTACCTCAAGGCGGCCGAGAGCGAGGAGTTCGGCCTGGAGGCCGGGCGGGTCGGCGACAGCAACACCGTGAAGCTGATGACCGTGCACGCCTCCAAGGGGCTGGAGTGGCCGGTCGTGGTGGTTCCGGGCCTGTCGCAGCTCACCTCGCAGAAGGGCGGGCTGATCAAGGGCAGCATGTTCCCCGCGACCCCGGTCACCAACTCCCGGTGGACGGAGAACCCGCGTAAGCTGCCGTACCCGCTGCGGGGGGACAGCGCGGACCTGCCCGAGCTGGCCGGGCTGGACCGGGAGGCGCTGGGCGCGTTCGAGGAGCGCTGCCGCGACCGCGACCTGATGGAGGAGCGGCGGCTGGCGTACGTCGCGGTCACGAGGGCGCACTACCTGTTGATCGCCTCCGGCTACCGCTGGGGCACCTCGTCCCGCCCGCTGGAGCCGTCGGAGTTCCTCCGGGAGATCCGCGAGGCGGGCGCCCGTGTCGCCCGCTGGGCCGAGGATCCGGAGAGCCCGGACAATCCCCTGCTCGCCGAGCCGCCGGTGGCCGAGTGGCCGTCCGTCACCGTACGCGACGCGATCCTCGACGGCGCCCGCCTCGTGGAGGAGGCGATGATGGGCGACGCACCGCCCCCGGCGGCCGGCGACCACGCGCTCGTCCGGGACTGGGAGTCGGAGCGGATGCGGGCCTGGGCGCGCGACACCGACCTGCTGCTGCGCGAGCGGGAGACGAACCGCCGGCGGGCCGGGGCGGTCGTGGAGCTGCCGTCGCGGCTGTCGGTGTCGTCGCTGGTCACGCTGGCACAGGACCCGGCGGCGTTCGCGCGGCAGGTGCGGCGGCCGGTGCCGCGCAAGCCCGCTCCGCTGGCCCGCAGGGGCACCACCTTCCACCGCTGGCTGGAGTCGCGCTGGGGCCAGCAGCGCCTGATCGACGACCTGGAGCTGCCCGGCGCCGCCGACGAGCTGTCGGAGACCGAGGTCCAGCTCGCCGAGCTGCAGGAGCGGTTCGAGGAGAGCGAGTGGGCCGCGCGTGAGCCGGTCGACCTGGAGATCCCGTTCGAGACCATGATCGGTGACCGCCTGCTGCGCGGCCGGATGGACGCGGTGTTCCGCGAGGGCGACGGCTACGTGGTGATCGACTGGAAGACCGGTGAGCGGCCGCACGGCAGGGCCGCCGAGACCGCGTCGGTGCAGCTCGCGGCCTACCGGGTGGCCTGGGCCTCGCTGGCCGGGGTGCCGCTGGAGAAGGTCGGGGCGGCCTTCCACTACGTCCGCTCGAACGAGACCGTCCGCCCGGTGGATCTCCTCGACGCGGACGGCCTCACCACGCTCATTCAGCGGGTTCCTCAGGAGTGACCGCCTGACCGAAGAGCGCGCTCGTCTCGATCTTGATCCCGAACGGCCAGGGTAGCTCCAGGACGTCGCCCTCTTCGGCGGTGACGATCTGACGGTACGCCTGCCGGTGGTAGTCGAAGGGCTTCAGGTCGGAGAGGGGATCGCTCATCAGCGTCACCCTTCGCGGAGACGTCACGTGGTCCACGATCAGGTAGAGCGGCACGCCCGCCCGCGCGTAGTCGAGCGGCTTCTCTCGCCAGTCGACCTTGTACGTCCCGGGCGAGCACACCTCGACCACGAGCAGGGCGCAGCGCCCGCGCATGCGCATGTCGTCGAACTGCTCGACCTCGTCGGGGGCGACTATGAGATCGGGCAGTCGAAGATCCTGATACGGCGGGATGTGCACCCCCCAGGTCTGGTGGTACCGCCAGCCGTTCGCCAGCTTCAGCGGGATCAGCAGATCGCAGAGCCTGTCGACGATGTAGGTGCTCTCCCTTCCCGCGGGCGGCGTCACGACGACCTGCCCGAGACGAATCTCCGCCCGAAAACCGGCGTCGTGGAGTTGCACGCACAGGTGTAGCACCTCGTCAGGGAGCTCTTGGGACTCTTCGGGCTGTCCGGCGTCTGGGGGCTCGTGCTCGTCCGAGACGACATCGTCGGGGACGGGGCCGTCCTGCCTGCACGGGACGGGATGATCGTGCCTGCCGTGCTTGATCGGCTTGGTGAGGGCCATGTCGCCATCCTCTCCTGCTCCTCCATCGATGGTACGGAAGGTTTCCGGATCGTCACGGAAAGTAGCAGCGGGATGGTGGGAGGGAGATTCTCGGTAGGGGCGAGAAGGTGAAGGAAAGCCCTCCTGGGGAGAGGAAAACCGGCTCTGTGAATCAGTCATAGGCGACGTACCTGCAGCAAATGTCTCGCGACGGGATCGGACTTTTCTGCGAGAGTGATTACCTCTTTCGCCGCCGCGGGCTGTTCATGATCGGCTATGAATGCCCTATGTCGGGTTTGCGGATGGCGATGGCGGCGGCCTGTGTCGCGGCGGTGACCGGATGTTCGGCGTCGGCGGCGGCGAATCCTCCGGATCTCACCCTTCCCCTGGACGCCTACAGTCTCGGCGCGAAAGACCGTGCCCAGGTGATACGAGCCCGGTTCATGCTTATGGAGGAATGCATGCGTCATATGGGGCTCGATTTCCGGCTGCCCGCCGTCGCGCCGGTGACCGACCTGCGCAACGTCGATCTCCTCCGATGGCTCGATCCCCACCAGGCTGCCGAATCCGGATATCTGGGGGAGAGGCGAAATCCGGATGAGATGACGGGTATTCCGTCGTACTCCGTGACGGACCAGGAGTTCTCCGTGCTGGAAGGGAAGGTCCGGCGGTTCCACGGACGGACGGTGCCGCCCGGGGGGTGCATGACCAAGGCGGACGCCCTGCTGAACCGGGGTGCGCGGGGAGTGGGCCCGGCCGATGCCGGCAAGAGGTTCGACGACGACGAGGTCCCGCGCTTCGTCGACAGCGCGACCGACATCGCCCTGAGCGACCCGCGGATCGCGGCGGCCGAGCGCGAGTGGAGCGACTGCATGAGGTCGGAGGGCTTCGACTACCGGAGCACCGACCAGGCCTTCGGAGACCCGCGCTGGGCGGTGACCGTCAACGACGACTCGATCGGCCACACCCCCAAGCCGCGCGGCACGCGGGCCGAGATCGACACCGCGGTCGCGGACGCGGAGTGCCGGGCCGAGACGGGCTACTCCGACGTGCGCCGCGCGGTCTTCGCCGAGGCCGAAAGGCGGGTCATCGATCGCGACCGTGCCCGGCTCGACGTCGTCAAGGCGCTCAACCAGGCCCGCCTCGCCAACTCCGCCAAGGTCCTCGACGGCACGCTCACGCTGTCCTGGTAGCCCTCACCTCAGGTAGTGGAACACGGGCTTCGGGTGCATGAGGAAGTCGTGGTGCGAGATGTTCCACGCGTACGCCCCGGCCATGGCGAAGGCGACGACGTCGCCGACGGCGAGTGCGGCGGTGACGCGGCGGGCGAAGAGGTCCTTGGGGGTGCACAGCTGTCCCACCAGGGTCACCGGCCCGTCCTCACCCTCGCCGCCCCTCGGGAGCACGGCGAACGGCTGGTCGTGTCCCTTCGTCACCGGCGTCCGCAGGTGGTGCGTGCCGCCGGACAGGACGGCGAAGCGCTCCCCGTGGACGCGTTTCACGTCGAGCACGGTGGTGAGGTACCACCCGCAGTAGGCCGTCAGGGCGCGTCCCGGCTCCACCCGCAGCGTCTCGCCCGGCAGCGCCACCCTCCGCAGGCCCGCGCCGTACGCCGCCCAGTCGAACCGATCGCGGGGCCGGGTGTAGGAGACGGCCATGCCGCCGCCCAGGTTGAACTCGCGCAGGCCGAGGCTCCTGCCGTACGCGAGGACGGCCTCGGCGAGCGCGAGCAGGCCGGGCGCGGCCAGGCCGCTCGCGAGGTGGGCGTGGAGGCCGCGCAGCCGCACCGGCGATGACTCGAGCAGGGCCAGGCACTCGGCGATTCCGCCGGGGTCCATGCCGAACGGTGTGGCCCCGCCGCCCATGGTGAGGGCCGCGCCGGTGACGTCGACGTCGAGGTTGACCCGCAGCAGCACGTCCGCCGGTTCCCGCATCCGCCGCAGCTCCGCCGGGCTCTCGACGTGCCAGCGGTACGCCGAGGGGGCGAGGGCCAGCTCCGCGGCGGTCTTCCCTGGCCCGCCGAAGCTCAGCGGGATCTCCGGCAGCACCGCCCTGACGTGGGCGAACTCGCCGCCCGAGGAGACCTCGAAGCCGTCCACGTGGGGCGCGAGCGCGCGCAGCACCTCGGTGTCGGGATTGGCCTTGACGGCGTAGCAGATCTCCGTCCCCGCCAGGGCGGCCCGTACGCCGGCGGCGTGGCGGGCGAGCCCGGCCAGGTCGTAGACGTAGGCGGGGACGTCGTCCAGCGACTCGGCGACCTTCCGCACGCCCGCCGGAACCTCGATGCTCATCGGCGCTCTCCTTCCGCCACGAACTCCGCGCCGAGCGGGTTCGGGACGGGCACGTAACCGGCGGCCCGGTCGGCCGCCCTCGCCCAGCGCACGCCCAGGTTGGCCTTCGCCGGCAGCGGCGCCCCGGCCAGCAGCCGCGTCAGGGGTTCGGCCGGACCGGGGGCGTGGTCCTCCACATAGCGGCTCAAAGTCGCACGGGCGGCCGCCCACAACGCGCGCAGAACGCCGTCGGCCGTGTCTGCCACCGTCTCAGCCACCGTGTCTGCCACCGTGTCTGCCACCGTGTCTGCCACCGTGGCGGCGACCTCCGCGAGGTGGTTGACGAACAGGCAGTAGGCGACCCGGTTCCAGCCGCGCGCGGCGTCGTACGACAGAGGGTCCGCCACCGCGCCCGGCAGGCCGGTCAGGTCGTGCCGGCCGGCGACCAGCTTGGTGCCCTCCAGGTCGCGGAAGACCGCCTCGACGGGCCATCCGCCGGCGTCGAAGCCGACCAGCACGTTCTGCACGTGCGCTTCGAGCGCGACGCCGTGGCGGAAGAAGGCGTCGAGCACGGGATAGGCCACGCGCTCGACGTAGGCCTCCCACCACGCGACCGGCTCGGCCGCCCGGCGGGCCAGGACGGCCTGGGGGACGCCGTCCGCGCCGGCGGCCAGGGCGCCGGCGAGGACCGGCGTGGTCCCCGGCCCGCACACCGCCCACGGGCCGGTACGGACGATCACCCCGAGCCCTTCGAGCAGCCGGGTGCCGAGGGCGGCCGACCGGTAGCCGGGCTCCGGCAGCCACCGCGTGCCGGGGAAGCGCAGGGCCAGCCCGTCGAAGACGGGCCCGAGCCGCCGGGTCAGCTCGACCGCGCCGGACAGCTCGTACCACGCGTTCTTCCGCACGCAGTTGGTGATCCGCACGTCCAGGCTGAACTTCAGGCACATGCCGGTGCCCGGGTCGTAGACCGTCCTGACCGACGACGTGGGCACGACCGCGCGGGGGCCGGGCCCGAGGTCGGCGAGCCGCCCGTCCGCGAGCGGCCCGCGCAGGTCGGCGGCGAGCAGGTCGAGCTGCCAGGGGTGGGCGGGCAGCGCGACGTACCCCTCCGGCGCGCCGCAGAACGCGTCGAGCGCCGACGTGTCGCCCTCCTGGGCCACCAGGTCGGCGCGCACAGCGAGCAGCCGCGGGGCGAACCGCGCGTGCGTCTCCGGCGCGTAGTCCAGCCAGCCGTCGCCCTCGCGGGCCTTGGGCGCCGGGTGGAACGGGTGCCCGGCCACGAGCGCCTGCTCCGAGGCGAGCCACGGGTCGGCGGGCGGGACGGCCCGCGCGCGGGCGGCGAGGATCGCCGCGACCGCCTCGCGTCCAGCGCGGACCTGGGCGGCGAACTCCTCGTTGCCGCCGTCCAGCTCCCGTTCCACCAGCGCGACGAGCGAGGGCAGGTCCAGGGGCCGCCACCGCCCCTCCGCCAGCTGCTCGGGCGGGCCGTCGAAGCGCAGCGCGATGCCGCCGCGCACGCGTACGCGCACCGGCGTGCCTGCCACCCGCAGCGTCAGGTGGGGCCCGGCGGCGCGCACGTCGCCGCGCGGGCCGCCGACCTCGCGCAGCCAGCAGCGCAGCAGCGCCCCGAGCGCGGCCTCCTCGGCCGGGGCGGCGTGCGGGTCCAGCAGGAGGCCCTCCATGGCTCAGGCACCCCTCAGATAGTTGGGGCCGGTCGTGCCGTAGAACTTGTTGACGTCCCCGGCCCCGGTGCGGTCCTTGGCCACGAGCGTCCCCGCGACGACCATCGACTTGCCGGTGAGACGGGCGGCGTCCAGCGTGCGGGCCCGCAGCAGCCGGGCCATCGGGTCGTCCCCGTACGGCTCGAGCGCGGCCCGCAGGGCCCGTGCGACCAGCGTGGCGCCCGAGCCGGGCAGCGCGCCGTGGGCCACCGCCATGGCGGCCAGGTGCAGGGTGATCGTCACGAAGACGTCGGCGAGCGCGTACGGGTCGTCGGTCAGCATGCGCTCGTCGCCGAAGCCGGGCGCCTCGATCCCCGCCGCGCGCAGCCGCCGCGGCGAGGCCAGCAGCCCGTCGTCGTCCTTGACCAGCAGCCGCATGGGCCCGTCGCCGAACAGCAGCGCCAGGTTCTGCTGGTGGGCCTCCAGCGCGACGCCGTACCGGACGAAGAGCCTGACGTTCCACTCCAGCAGCGCCGCGAGGTAGTCGCGCAGCAACGCCTCCGCGTCGCCGCCGTATCGGCGCTCGGCCACCTCGTGCAGGACGAGCCGCCCGTCCGCGTCCGGGAGCGGCGCGAGCAGGGCCGCGACCGGGACGATCTCCCCTTGGGGCAGCCGGCGGACGAGCCAGCCCAGGTATTCGTGCTCCGCGTGCCCGTAGGTCTGCTCGTCGGCGAGTGCGACGCGCAGGCCGGGCTCGCGGGCCAGGATCCGGCGCAGCAGCGACTCGGCCAGGGCGCCGTCTCTCAACGTGCCCGGTTTGATCGACCGGCGGTTGCGCAGGCCCAGCGTGCTGGCCGCCAGCGGCACCTTGAGGTGGACGCGCTCGCCGACCTCGACCGTACGGGTGGACAGGGTCGGCCGCACGGTCAGGTACGGCTCCCGCCCGGGAACCAGGCCGGGCAGCCCGGCCACCAGCGGCTCCGTCAGCGGGTGGACGGGGAAGAGCACGTGCGTGCGGGCCAGATCGGACGGCAGCCCGACGTCCCCGGGAACGGGCCACCAGCCGGGCAGGTCCGGCCGGGAGAGCGTCACCCGCTCGCGCGGCGCGGCCGTCCACCGCATGGCGAACTCGGGGGCGAACTCCGGGGCGTGGGCCGCCAGGCCGGCCGGGGAGACCCCCAGGCGGCAGCGGGCCGTCGGATAGAGCGGATGGTCCACCGCGGCGGCCAGCGACTCGTACCGGATGAGGCCGTGACGCCCCCGCAGCCGCCGGGCCACCTCGCCGCGCATGCGGTGGTGGGTCTCCAGGGCCGCGAGGGCCTCGTCGCACTCCCGCTCGAAGGCGGCGACCCCCTCGGCGTCGGCGGGGTGGGCGACGGCCTCCAGCGTCTCCAGCACCTCCGCCAGGCGCAGGCGTTCGTGCGGCGCGGTCGCGAAGTCCTGGAACGGGTCGCCCGCCGCGAGCCCGACCCGCCGCCCGGAGGCGAGGACGATCGCGACCCCGTCCCTGTCGTGGGTGACCCTGGCGGAGATCCCGGCGTAGTCCTCCCGGAGCAGCGCGTTCAGCACCCGCGCGGCCAGGTAGTGCTCCCGGTCCGTGGCCCCCCGGTGATCGCGAGCCGCCCGGATCATGTGAGCACCCAAGGATGCTCCTTCTTGAAGGCGTCGACGGCGGCGTCGACGCTCGCGCGGTCCGGGCCGGCGGCGCGGAGCAGGCCGAGGTAGTCGCGGTTGGTCCCCGTCACCTCGACATGATCGCCGATCTCGCGCAGTGCCCGGTGCCACAGCCGCACGCCGCCGTCCGTAGGAGGCAGGGCAAGGTCCGGCGGCGCGGCGGTCACCGTGCCGGACCGCTCGGCCACGAGGCTGACCACGGACCCGTACGCGGCGCGAAGGGCGTCGAGGCCGAAGGCGGAGAGCGGCTCGCCCGCGTGGACGCGCAGGATCCACTGGTGCAGGGGCACGCCGAGGAGATCCGCCAGCAGGAAGTCGCAGTTGTCGCCGATCAGCCGATAGTTGATCTCGATGAGGCGCGGGCCGTCCCGGGTGACGGCGTACTCGGTGTGGCAGATCCCGAAGCCGACCCCCGCCGCGTCGAGCGCCGCGGTCAGGTGGGGCAGGTGGTCCGCGTCCGGAGGCCGCCAGTCGAGGCGCTCCTCCACGAAGTGCGGCAGCGGGCCGAGCGTGGTGGCGAACCCGCCGAGGACCCGCCGGGAGGCGCCGTCGCCCAGCGTCTCCAACGTGCGGAGCGGCCCTTCGAGGAACTCCTCCGCGACCAGGATCTCCTCCGGGCGCCGCCGCCTGATCGCCGCGACCGCGTCGGCCAGCGCCTCCCGCCCGTCCACCAGCACGACGTCCTCGCTGGCCACGCCCTGGGCGGGCTTGACCACGACCGGGTACGGCAGGTCCTCGGGGAGGTCCGCGCCGGGAGGGATCCGTACGGACCCGACCGGTTCGACGGCGGCGAGGGCGCGGCGGGTCAGCGCCTTGTTCTTGGCGGTGACACAGGCCCGCCAGTCCTTGCCGGGCAGGCCGAAATACCCGGCGGCGAGCGCGGTGGCGGCCTGGAGGTGGTCGGAGTTGGAGAAGATCACATCCGGCCGGTGATGGGCGGCCACCGCGTCGATGACGGCCCGGGGGTCGCGGACGTCCGCCGCCACGACGTCGTACCCCGGATACCGATCAGGCTGGTCGGTGAGTATCGTCACGTCCCAGCCCAGCGCGGCCGCGGCGGGAAGGAACCCGCCGGTCACGGAATCGGTCGGGTTGAGCGTGGTGAGGTACAGCCGCACCGGCCCTCCATAGGTAAGGCTAACCTAAGTGAGAGCATCCTAGTCCCGACGTCGATCAATTGACGGGCGAACGCCACGGGAGGGGAGATTGCCGGGGCGGCGCCGGTGGAAGGATGACGGCGTGGAAATCGCGGACGGACTGCTCGGCCCCCTGCTCCTGGCGAGGAGCGCCATCGACCGCTCGGCGGCCCTGCGCGGCGACGAGGACTGGCTGCGGCGGGCGTGGGAGGCGGACAAGACGAGAGTCTTCCTCATCCACGAAGGCCGCACGCTGGTGCGCCGCTTCAGCGACGGCGCGGCCCTGGTGCTCACCTCGCCGGCCGAGGCGCCGGAGGGCACGCGTTACCTGCTGGGCGTGGACGAGGACGGCGTGGCCTACTTCGCGGTCAACGCCACCCTGCCCGAGGGCGACGTCGCGGGCCTCAGGGAGGCCGCGGTGCTGCTCGACGACCGCGACGCCGGGCTGCTCGTCTACGCGGTGGCCCTGGAGGCGTGGCACGCGAGCCACGAGTACTGCCCGAGATGCGGCAGCCGTACGGACGTCACCGCGTCGGGCCACATGCGAGTGTGTCCGCGCGACGGCAGCCAGCACTTCCCGCGCGTCGACCCCGCGGTGATCATGCTGGTGCACGACGACGAGGGCCGGATCCTGCTCGCGCGCGGCCCGGAGTGGCCCCGGGGGCGGATGTCGGTGCTCGCCGGGTTCGTCGAGCCGGGGGAGTCGCTGGAGCACGCCGTGGTCCGCGAGGTCCTGGAGGAGGTGGGCGTCGCCGTCACCGCGCCGCGCTACCTCGGCAGCCAGCCCTGGCCGTTCCCGCGCAGCCTCATGCTGGGCTTCTTCGCCCGAGCCGTCACCACCGACCTGCGCCCCGACCGGGAGGAGATCGCCGAGGCCCGCTGGCTGTCCCGGGAGGAGCTGGAGATCCAGGTGCGCTCGGGCGAGCTGGTCCTGCCCGGCCAGGTCTCGATCGCCCGGCGGCTGATCGAGACCTGGTACGGCGCGCCGATCCCCGACACCGGCTGGTGATCCCAGCAGCGCCGGCGATCTCAGCAGGCGCCCGCGAGGTGCCGCTTCACCTCGGCGACCGAGGGGTTGGTCATGGTGTGGCAGTCCGCCACCACGGTGGGGACGACCTGGTTGCCGTTGTTCACGCTCGCGACGAAATCGGCGGCGTCCGGGTGACGCTCGATGTCGACCTCGCTGAAGGGGATGCCCTCCCGCGTGAGCTGGCCCTTGAGCCGCTTGCAGGGCCCGCACCAGCTCGTGGTGTAAACCGTCAGCGCCATCTGTCGTCCCTTTCGTGCGCATCAGTGTTGCCGAGAGCAGTCATGGCAACATCGCCGGCGCGCCGGGTGTTCCCGCCTACCGCTGTGGCGAGGACACGGCGGGCGACGCTGCGGGCGACGCCGCGGGCGCCGCGACGCGCCCCAGCCTGGCGATGATCCAGGCCTGGACGGTCTCCGCCACCCCCGGCTCCCGGTACAGCGGCGCGCTGTGCTGGGTGCCCGCCATCGTCTTGACGAGCATCGGAACCCCGACGGTCTGCAGCGACTCCTTGAGCATCTCGCTCTGGTAGGGCGGGACGAACTCCTCCGACGAGTGGATGGTGAGCATGGGCGGGTCGCCGGCCGAGGCGTGGAACGGCACCTCCATGCTCGACCAGACGCGCGGGCACTTGGCGGGCAGGCAGCCGCCGGCCAGCTTGATGGCCGCCTTGCGCAGCTTCTGCTGTTCCTTGGTGCCGAACGCGCTGCCGTCCGCGAACGCCGACAGCGGCGAGACGGGCGGCGAGATCCCGACGACCCCGCGCAGGCCCGGCCGGCCGTCGCCGTACGCGCCGACGGCGGTGGCGAGGTGGCCGCCGGCGGAGAAGCCGAGCAGCACATAGCGGCTGGGATCGGCGTTGAACATCGCCGCGTGCCTGCGCACGGCGCTGACGGCGGACATGACGTCGGTGCGCTGGGCCGGCCAGGCCGCGTCGCCCGACAGGCGGTAGTCGAGGTTGACGACGGTGTAGCCGAGCTCGGAGTAGCTGCGGGTGATCGAGGTCATGTACTTCTTGTCGCCCGCGGACCACCAGCCGCCGTGGATCACGAACACGATCGGGCGCCGCGGACCGGCGGTGTGCCACCACACGTCCATGATCTGGCGCGCGTGCGAGCCGTACGCGTAGGTGCGGATCCTCGGACCGTACGGCGAGGCGGAGGCCGACGGGGACGGCGAGGGCGACGGGCTCGCGGAGGTCGTGGGGGACGGCGCGGGGGAAGCGGAGGGGCGGCGGACGGGGTCGCCAGCCGGGGCCGCCTGGGCGGCGGACGGGGCGAGCATGAGGGCGGCGAGGGCGGCGGTGCCCATGCCTAAAGCAGATCGGACCGCGGTGGCCACGGCGTGTTCCTCCCCGATGTAGCGTCGTGCGCCGACCGGTCGCCGGGACACGCTCGGTCGGCTGCTGGAAGGATGATGCCAGTAACAACGTCCGCAACGCATGTCAGGAGCCGCTCCTTGGACGTCCTCGAGGGTCTGGATCCCGAGCAGCGTGAGGTCGCCCAGGCGGTGCGCGGACCGGTGTGCGTGCTCGCCGGGGCGGGGACCGGCAAGACCCGCGCCATCACGCACCGCATCGCGTACGCCGTGCAGACCGGGGTCGTCGAGCCGCAGGGCGTGCTCGCCGTGACCTTCACCACCCGCGCGGCGGCCGAGCTGAAGCAGCGGCTGCGCGGGCTCGGGGCGCCAGGCGTGCAGGCGCGGACCTTCCACGCGGCGGCCCTGCGCCAGCTCAGCTACTTCTGGCCGAGGGTGGTCGGCGGCGACCCGCCGCAGGTGGTCGAGTCGAAGCTGCCGCTGCTCGTGGAGGCGGCCCGGCGCCTGCGCAGGAACCCCGACCGCGGCGAGCTGCGCGACGTTGCGAGCGAGATCGAGTGGGCGAAGGTCACCCAGGTCGGCCCCGAGGACTACCCGGCCGCCGCCGTGAAGGCCCGTCGCACCCCGCCGATCGCGCCCGAGGAGGTGGCGCGGCTGTACGAGGGATACGAGAGCCTGCGCCGCCAGCGCAACCTCATCGACTTCGAGACGATCCTGGAGCTCACGGCGGCCGTCATGACCGAGCACCGCGAGGTCGCGACGCAGATCCGCCAGCAGTACCGCTACTTCGTGGTCGACGAGTTCCAGGACGTCAACCCGCTGCAGAAGCTGCTGCTCGACACCTGGCTCGGCGGGCGTGACGACGTGTGCGTGGTGGGCGACCCCAACCAGACCATCTACTCGTTCACCGGCGCGACGCCCCACTATCTGACCAACTTCGCCGTCGAGCACCCCTCGGCGGCCGTGATCAGGCTGGTGCGCGACTACCGCTCGACCCCGCAGGTGGTCACGCTGGCCAACCGCGTCATGACGCGCTCACCCCACCGGCTGGAACTGGTCGCCCAGCGGCCGGACGGACCCGAGCCGGTGTTCACCGAGTACGACGACGAGCAGGCCGAGGCGCTCGGCGTCGCGCTCACGGTCAAGAAGCTGATGGCGGACGGCGTGCCCACCCGCGAGATCGCCGTGCTGTTCCGGGTCAACGCCCAGTCCGAGGCGTACGAGCAGGCCTTCACCGACGCCGGCGTGCCGTACCTGCTGCGCGGGGCGGAGCGGTTCTTCGAGCGGCCCGAGGTGCGCCAGGCCGTGGTGCTGCTGCGCGGCGCGGCCCGCTCGGCGGGCGACGAGCCGCTCGCGCCCGCCGTGCACGCGATCCTGTCGGGGATCGGGCTGACCGCCGAGCCGCCCGGGGGCGGCAAGGCCAGGGAGAAGTGGGAGTCGCTCAAGGCGCTCGCCGACCTGGCCGAGGACATGGCCGCCGAGGGCGCCGACCTTCCCCGCTTCGTCGGCGAGCTGGAGCGCAGGGCGATGGAGCAGCACGCGCCGCCGGTCGAGGGCGTGACGCTCGCCTCGCTGCACGCCGCCAAGGGCCTGGAGTGGGACGCGGTCTTCCTCGTCGGCCTCACCGACGGCATGGTCCCGATCGTCTACGCGGAGACGCCGGACCAGGTCGAGGAGGAGCGGCGGCTGCTGTACGTCGGGATCACCCGGGCCCGTGAGCACCTGCACCTGTCGTGGGCGCTCGCCCGCTCGCCGGGAGGACGCCGCGCCCGCAGGCCGTCGCGCTTCCTCGACGGGCTGTCCCCGCGTACGGCGAGTCCGGCCAGGGCCGAGCGGCAGGGAGGCTCGGGCGGGCGGTCGAAGCGGTCGGCGGCGCCGCTGCACTGCCGGATCTGCGGCCGGACCCTCGCCGCCGCGGCCGAGCAGAAGCTGGGCCGCTGCGCGACCTGCCCGGCGGACTACGACGAGGCCCTGCTCGAACGGCTCAAGACGTGGCGCACCGCGGCGGCGAAGGAGCAGAAGGTCCCCGCGTACGTCGTTTTCACGGACGTCACCCTCCAGGCCATCGCCGAGCGGGTGCCCACCTCTGAGGAGGACCTGCTCTCGATCGCCGGAATCGGACGCGTCAAACTTGAGCGGTACGGCGACGCGGTCCTCGAGCTCTGCCGCGGCGCCGATAGTGTTCCCGATAGTGTTACTGACGAGTAATATCCGCGCGTGCTGGAGGCTCCCGTGAATTCGGCCCTGAAGGAGCTGCTGGACCTGCTCGATCTCGAACAGATCGAGCTCGACATCTTCCGGGGGCGCAGCCCGGAGGAGCGCATCCAGCGGGTCTTCGGCGGCCAGGTGGCGGCGCAGGCCCTCGTGGCGGCCGGCCGTACGGTGCCGTCCGACCGGATGGTCCACTCGCTGCACGCCTACTTCATCCGGCCCGGGGACCCGGCCGTCCCGATCGTCTACAACGTGGAGCGGGTGCGCGACGGGCGGTCGTTCACCACCCGGCGCATCACGGCCATCCAGCACGGCAAGGCCATCTTCTCGATGTCGGCGTCGTTCCACATCGACGAGCCGGGCGTGAGCCACCAGGCCGCCCGCATGCCGGAGGTGCCGGCCCCCGAGACCCTGCCGACGTTCCAGGACCGGATGCTCGACATCGTGGGCGACGAGCCGGGCTGGCGTGAGCTGCTGGCCAGGCCGCGCCCGGTCGACGCGCGGTACGTGAACGCGCTGACCTGGGAGGCCGCCCACGACCCCACCCTGGTCACCGCCGAGAACAACGTCTGGTTCCGGTACGACGCCGACCTGCCCGACGATCCGCTGCTGCACGTCGTGCTCGCGGCCTACGCCAGCGACTTCACGCTGGTGGACACCGTGCTGCTGGCCCACGGCCTCGCCTGGGGATCCTCGGCGGTGTCCGGCGCGTCGCTGGACCACGCGATGTGGTTCCACCGGCCCTTCCGGGCCGACGACTGGCTGCTCTACGCCCAGGAGTCGCCCTGGTCCGGGGCGGCACGCGGGCTCGCCCGGGGGCAGATGTTCACCGCCGCCGGAGACCTGGCCGTCTCCGTGGTTCAGGAATGCTTGGTTCGGGTGTCGCCCGCGCTCCATCCCGATGTCACGAAGTCGTGAAAATCGCAGGTAGAAAATAGGTTGCCCGCCCTGCCGCGGCGGTTTAGGGTCTTGGACAAGTCAGCCGGACGCTTCGGTCCGGCGAGCGCACTGAAATGGAGGTGAGTCCAGTGAGGAACATGACGACGTCCCGCACGCTGTGGCTCGCCTCCGCATGCCCGGCCGCCATTGTCACGCCGACGAAACTGCGGCGTGGCGAGGCCGCCCCTGCCCAGGCTCTGATCACCGGAGTCGCGGGCTCGGCCGCCTTCGGCGCCTTTGCACGCCCGGCCAGCCACGGCAACCCCGCCCACCGTCCGGTCTATGTGAACCGGCCGATGAGCGATGAGCAGATCCGCACCGCCGCTCGCGGCGGTGCGCAGGGTCCGCACGACGCCTGGAGAGGACCAGTCATACCCTGACCGGTCTCCACCTCCAGGCCGCGGATCCGCACCAGGATCCGCGGCCTTCTTGTTTGTCGGCCACGAATCCACACCCCACAACGAGGACACCCAGACCAAATCATTCAAAGAGGTGACGCAGATGGCGGCCCCGGTCATGGACCTGATCGAAGCCGAAATCCCCTGTCGTACCGACCCCGACCTGTGGTTCGCCGAGTCCCCCGAGGACGTGGAGTTCGCCAAGGCGCTCTGCGGCGGCTGCCCGATCCAGAAGGCCTGCCTGGCCCGCGCGCTGGAGCGCGAGGAGCCGTGGGGCGTCTGGGGCGGGGAGCTCATCCTGAGGGGGGTCGTCGTGCCCCGCAAGCGTCCCCGTGGGCGCCCGCGCAAGACTCCCGTCGCAGCCTGACCAGCAATTCCAGCTAAATTTTCCGGAAGGAACCGATCCAGATGAGCATCTCCCCGACCACCGCCATGTATCTGAATCAAGAACTGGCGCACGAGCGAATACGGACCCTGCACGAGGAGGCGGCGCAGGAGCGGCTGGCCGGCCGGATCAGGAGCGTGCAGAGGGCACGCCGGCAGGCCGAGCGCGCGTCCCGGCGGCTGAGCTCCGCGCTGGCGCGCATGTGACGCGATAGCGTCCACCGCGTCGATTCGTCCACAGCTCGTTGAGATGGGCGGTCCCCCACGGGACCGCCCATCGTCGTGTCGTGGGCCCGCTGTGGGTGGTACCGCTCTTCCTCACGTCGAGGCACGAACCGCCCAACGCCTGGCCGCGACCCCGAGGTAAAGAAGCGATCACCGGACGCACAGAAGATCGCCTGCCCTGAGAGACCACCGAGATCGCGGGGTATGAGCCCGGGCGTCCCGGGCCGCACGGCCATACGGGGCGGGCGGAGCGACGCGCGAGCGGTGGGTGGGACTTGGATGGGCGAGCGGACGCCAGGTGCGCTTGATCACGCGGCGGGCGCGCGACGGCCCGCCGCCACCGCGCTCGTGATCGGGCTCGTGATCGGCATCGTGATCGGCATCGTGACGGCACTGTGGGGGACGGCCGCGCCGGGAGCCGAGGCCGCGCCGATGCCCGGAGCGCTCCGGGCCCGTTATGCCAACGGCCACGGCCACGGTGACGGCCACGGCGGGACCCAGACCAGCGGCGGAACCGACACCTCGAACGCGCCCTCCATCAAAAGCCCGGTCAAGCAGATATCGGCGGGCCGGCGCAACGTGAACGCGCCCGCGGCCAACAGCGCCGTCACCTTCGCCGGCGTCCAGCAGGTGTCGAGCGTCAGCGTCTTCACCAACACCCTCAACGGCAACTGCAGGAAGGGGATCAACCGCTGCGTGATCAACCAGACCCTGAAGACGGTGGAGAGCCGGGGCGGCGCCGGCAGATGACGCTCAGCTCAGGGTGAGCGCGCTGTCCTCCGACTCGCCCGCCTCGTCGCCGAAGCCGGGCACCCAGCGCACGACCTCGTCGCGGAAGCGGGCGGTGGCGCCGAGCTGGCACAGCACGCCGACGCCCGCCGCGTGCACGCGATGGATCAGCACGTACGACGCGGGCAGGTTGAGCTGGCGGACCACGTTGTTCGGCCGCAGGTCGGCCACCGTCGCCGCCTGCTCGCGCAACCACTCCCTGCTGAAGGCGAACTCCTCGACCCGGGTCGGCTCGACGTACGGCGCGAGGAAGGCCCGCAGGGCGTCGGGATCGACCTCGATGTGCGGGCGGATGAACCCCTCGTCGCGCAGTCCGCGCACGACGGTGTCCATGTCGCCCTGGTTGAAGATGCGCGTGAGCCTGCCGAACACGACGGGGTAGCCGCCCGGCATGCGGTTGACCGCGCCGAAGTCCAGCACGCCGAGCCGCCCGTCCTCCATCAGCCGGAAGTTGCCGGGGTGGGGGTCGGCGTGCAGCATTCCGACCCGGGCCGGGGAGCAGAACAGGAAGCGGACGAACAGCAGACCGGCGTGGTTGCGCTCCTCCTGTGTGCCATCGGTGATGATCTTGGACAGTGGGGTGCCCGTCATCCACTCGGTGACCAGGATCTGCTCGTTGGCCGCGATCACGGCGGGCACGTGGAAGTCCGGATCGTCGCGGAACTCCTCGGCGAACGCGTGCTGGGCCTCGGCCTCCTTGAGGTAGTCGAGCTCCTCGGCGACCCGCTCCTTCAGCTCGGCCAGGACCGGCTTGATGTCCAGGCCCGGCAACATGGCGCCGAAGAGCTTGCCGAGCCGCGCGAGCTGGTTGAAGTCGGAGATCAGGGCCTTGCCCGCCCCCGGATACTGGATCTTCACGGCGACCGGGCGGCCGTCGTGCCACACGGCGCGGTGCACCTGCCCGATGGACGCCGCGGCGCTCGGCCGGTCGTCGAACTCCAGGAAGTTCTCCCGCCAGTCGTCGCCCAGCTGCTCGGTCAGGACCCGGTGGACGGTGGCGGCCGGAAGCGGCGGCGCGGCGTCCTGCAGGCGCGTCAACGTCGCCCGGTAGGGTCCGGCGATCTCGGGCGGCAGTGCGGCCTCGAAGATCGACAGGGCCTGCCCGAGCTTCATGGCCCCGCCCTTGAGCTCGCCGAGCACCTTGAAGATCTGGTCGGCCGTACGCCGCTGGATCTCCTGGGTGACGATCTCCGCGGAGGCGCCACCGAGCCGTCTGCCCAGTCCGAGCGCGGTGCGGCCGGCGAACCCGAGAGGGAGCGTGGCGAGCTTTGCCGAGCGGGTCACGGCACGGTGGGGAAGGTCACTCACTCGACCATTCTTAGCGATGGCGTGGACTTTCGACCACAATTTACTGTTCTGATCCCTACGTGACGGGCGGCGACGTCAACGGCAGCCGGGGATTGCGTCAAGTGTGTTCTTCCTCACACCGCCGTCCGCCGTCACGCGGTGCGGCCCGACACGCCGCCGGGCAGGCAGTCGCACCCGTCGTGGGCGTCCAGGCGGCGGTGCCGCCAGCGCCATCCGGGCGACACCTCCAGCAGGCCCTCCGGCACGCGTCCCTCGTCGAGATAGGCCAGAGCCTGACCGGCCGCCTGCGCGGCCACGAGGCAGGACAGCACGACGTCGCAGGCGATCTCGCCCGCCGGGTAACCCCCGAGCCGGGCGCCCACGAGGGGCCAGGACGGGTCCCGGTCGCGGCGGGTGAGATCGAGGCAGCGCAGGCAGGGGGTGAGCCCGGGGACGACGAAGGGCCCCACCGATCCGTGGCCCTCGAACGCGCAGACGAGCAGGTGCGCCACCCCCTCGGTGACGATCTCGTGGACCAGCGTGGCGTCGAGCGGGGCGGCGGGCGCGAGGATCACGAGATCCGGGCGCACCCCGCCGTCGGACAGGCGGGAGGCGGCCCGGCCGGGCCAGGCGTTGACGGCGGGGGAGATCCTCCGGGCCGCGACCACGGCGGCCTCCTCGCGGGTCATCCCCGTCTCCGCGCGGCCGATTCCGCCCGGGACCACGTCGCCCGCGGTGGCCGTGCAGGGATCGACCACGCAGATGTGGCCCACCCCGGCGGCGGCGAGCAGGCTGACGATCCGGGCGCCGACCCGGCCCGCGCCGTACACACGGATCCGCGCCGCCCGGCGCGCCGACAGCGCGCTCATGCCGCCGTCGGTGGCGGTCAGGGACAGCCTGTCCAGGTCGGGACGGAGGCGGTCCCGGTCGGCCAGAGGCAGGTCCGCCAGGGGCTCCGGACGGGCCGCGGCGTCCTCGATCAGGCCGTGCGCGGCGAGCCGGGCGACCACCTCCCGGGCGGCGGCCTCGTCGAGGCCGCTTCCGGCCACCGCCTGCCGGAGGGTGCGGGTGCCGTCCAGGCCGTCGATCAGGCGGCGCACGGGCGGCTCGACACCGGTCAGCACGACGGCCCGCAGCGGATGGACGCCGAACTGCAGCGTGCGGCCGTCCCGTTCGACCCGGCGCAGGACGGGCTTCAGGCGAGGTCTCATAGTCGCCAGACCATGCCATACGCCGGCCAGGCCGGGCGCCGGAACCGGTGGGGCTGTGGATAATTACCGGGGTGTTCGTGGTTGGTGAATATCCGCAACTCCGTAGTTTTCACGCCCGCAAGGTCACGTTCGCCCGATTGACCAGGGAGAACGTGTATCACCCCCTGTGGAATTCGGCGCGTGTCGGCTACCTTTCATATGTGCCCCCCGAGACAGTCGAGGTTCGTCGGAGCGCACGACGGCGGCGAACCGTTTCCGCGTACCGCGATGGAGACAAGACCATCGTGCTGCTTCCGGCCGGTCTGAGCACGACCGACGAGGAGCAATGGGTACGCCGCATGCTCGACCGCCTTGCGGCGAAGGAGCAGCGAAGACGCCCGAGCGACGACGACCTGCTCGAACGGGCGATGGAGCTCTCCGCGCGCTACCTCGACGGCAATGCCGTGCCGGCCAGCGTGCGGTGGGTGGAGAACCAGCTCCACAGGTGGGGCTCGTGCACGCCCGACCACGGCACGATCAGGCTGTCGGCCCGGCTGCGGGGCATGCCGGCCTGGGTCGTCGACTACGTCATCATCCACGAGCTCGTCCACCTGCTCGTGCCGAGTCACGGCCCGCGGTTCTGGGCCCTCGTCGAGCGCTATCCCCGGGCGGAACGCGCGAGGGGCTTCCTGGAGGGCTTCTCGATGGCGGCCAACGGCGCCCCGGAGGAGTGTTGACCCGGATCGTCGCGGTGCTGGTCACGCCGGGGATGGCGGACGCGGCTCCGCCCGGCGTCGATCCGGCCGCGTTCCTGACGGCGATCGCCGAGGACACCTACGAGATGGTCGCCGGGCTCGAACTGGTGCGGCCGGTGATCCTGTCGGCCGGAGTGCCGGGGCTCGAGGACATCGCCTGGCCGGGCACGCCCGTCGTGCCGATCGCCTCTCCCGCCGACGCGTTCGCGGCGCTTCCGCCGGGGGAGGAGGCGGTGGTCGTCAGCGCCGACGCTCCCGACCTGCCGCCCCTGCTGATCGGGAAGCTCTTCCGGGAGCTCGGCCGGGCGCACCTCGCGGTCTGCCCGGCGGAGGGCGGCGGCGCGGTCGCCGTGGCGGCGCGACTGCCGGTCCCCGGCTGGGCCGCGCCGGATCTCGACGAGCCCGACGTCGTCGCGGCGATGCGCCGCAGGGCGCCCGGTCCCCGCATGGTCGCCACGGGTCCCGGCTGGCACCGGCTCAGGAAGCCGCAGGACGTGGCCCGTCTCGACCCCGGCCTCGAAGGCTGGGACAACACCCGGGCCCTGCTGACCTGACTCACAGGCGGTTGGGCAGGCGGAGCTCGGCGGACAACGCCCGGTGGTCGCTGCCCGGGACCGTGTGGACCCCGGTCCGCACAGCCGACGCCCTCTCGTCGTACAGCACGTGGTCGATCGTGATCAACGGCGGGTGCCGCCTGTTCGCGGGCCAGGTGGTGGTCAGGCCGTCGCCGGTGGCGTCGGCCGCGTCCGCGTATCCCCGCCCGAGCACCGCGCGCAGGGCCGCGTGGTCGAGGCTCGCGTTGAAGTCGCCTGCCAGGACGCGTACGACGCCGGGGGAGGCGGCCGGGAGCGTCGCCAGCTCGGCGGTCCACTGGGCGACGTCGTCATCGCTCAGCGGCGCGAGCGTGTGCACGTCGACGATCTCCACCGGCGGCCCGGACGGCAGGGCGAGCCGGGCCCTCGGCATCTTGTGACCGCCCTCGGGCGCGAAGCCGGGCGCCTCCGTCAGGGGATGACGCGCGTAGATCCCGCTGCCCGAGGGCCCGGGCCCGTCCTCCAGGTGCCGGTACGGCAGGAGCCTCCCCAGGCCCGCCGCGTCCAGCGCCCCGACGGCCTCGGGAGTGAGCTCCTGGGTGGTGAGCACGTCCGGTTCGAGCCGGCGTACGAGGTCCACCACGGTCGCGGCGTCGCCCGCGCCGAAGAAGAGGTTGACCGTGAGGATCCGCAGCGTCGGCCCGGTGGCCGTGGGGGCCGACCCGGCCGCGCGGGGCAGGACCACGGCCGCCAGGAGGACCGACGACGCCGCCGCCACCGCGATCACGGCCGGCCGCCGGGCGGTCAGCGCGGCCAGGACCGCCACGAGCGACGCGGCCGCGACGTACGGCGTGCCCGTCATCAGCGCCACGGCGGCGCCTCCGAGGCGATCGGCGCCGGCGAGCCGGGCCGCGGCCCAGACCGCGAACGGCGCCGCCGCGACCCACGCCAGGCGCGGCGGCACCCGCAGCCTCCGGCGCGGGGGAGAGACGATCTCGCCGCCCACGTCCAGCTTCGTCATGGGGGTGACCCTAGCCACCGGGTGTGCGGCGCGGTGTGCGGGAGACGTGCACGAACCGTGCAGAAGTCAGGCGCGGCACAGCGACCTGGCGCGGCGGGCCAGGCGCCGCGTGGCCTCGTCGCTCAGTTCCGGAATCTCCTCCACCGGGAACCAGCGCAGGTCGAGGGATTCCTCGCTGATCACCGCCTCGGCCCCCGGCGGCGCGACCGCGCCGTACTCGACATCGAGATGCCAGCTGTGCGGCGGGTGGCACCAGACCTTGTGCCGGTCGAGGGCGAGCGGCCCGTCCAGCAGGACCAGCCCGGGGATGCCCGACTCCTCGGTCGCCTCGCGCAGGGCGACCTGCGCGAGCGTGGTGTCGGACCTCTCGCAGTGCCCGCCCATGGGCAGCCACATCCCGGCCTTGGGGTGCAGGGTCAGCAGCACCCGTTCGCCGTCGTGCGACAGCACGGCCGTCGTCGCCGTGAGGTGGCCGGGAGCGCACTCCCGCCACATCGCGTCGTCGTGGTCGCGCAGGTGCGTGAGGAACTCCTCGCGGAGCCGCTCCTCCTCGGGGGTGGGCGCGACCCAATCGGCCAGTACGGCGTGCGCGTCACGGTGCAGGCTCACCGGCGCAGCCTACCGACAGCCGGCGGAGTCCTACTTGCCGGTCTCCTCCGGGCCCCGCTCGCCGGGCTCACCGGGCTCACCGGGCTCACCGGGCTCGTCCAGGGCGGACAGGTCGAACTCGGCCTCGCCCTTCACGAACGACTCGGGGTTGTCCAGGTCGTCCGCCGTCGGCATCAGGTCGGGGTGACCCCAGACGGCGTCCCGGCCCTCGATCCCGCGCTCGTCGCCCAGGGCCTTCCACAGGGCGGCCGCCTCACGTAGCCGTCTCGGGCGCAGTTCGAGGCCCACCAGCGTCGCGAAGGTCCGCTCGGCCGGGCCGCCCGTGGCGCGGCGGCGCCGCAGGGTCTCGGCCAGGGCCACGGCGGAGGGGAGCTTGCCCTCGGCGGCGGCGTCGACCACCGTGGCCACCCAGCCCTCGACCAGCGCGAGCGCGGTCTCCAGGCGGGTGAGCGCGGCCTTCTGCCGCTCGGTCTCCTCGGGCTTGAGCAGCTCGCCGCCCCCAAGGACCTCCTGGATCCGCTCCGGGTCGCTGAGGTCGAGCCCCTGCAGCTTGTCCTGCAGGGCGGACACGTCCACCGTGATGCCCTGGGCGTACTCCTCGACCGCGCCGAGCAGGTGCGCCCGCAGCCACGGGACGTGCTGGAAGAGCCGGTGGTGCGCCGCCTCGCGCAGCGCCAGGTAGAGCCGGATCTCGTCCGAGGGCGTCTCCAGGCCGCTGCTGAAGGCGGCGACGCCTCCGGGCAGCAGAGCGGCGGTGTCGGACAGGGGAAGGCCGATGTCGGAGGAGCCGACCACCTCGCGGGCGAGCGAGCCGAGGGCCTGGCCGATCTGCTGGCCGACCATCATGCTGCCCATCTGCCTGAGCATGCCCATGAGCGGCCCGGCCATGGCCTGCGCCTCGGGCGGCAGACCCGCCCCGCCGAGCGTGCCGCCCATCGTCTCCACCATCTGGGCGGCGACGGGATCGCACAGCTGCTTCCAGACCGGGATCGTCTTCTCGATCCACTCCGACCGGCTCCAGGCCTGCGGGACGGTCACGCCGCTCGGCAGCGTGGTCACCTCGTTGAGCCACAGGTCGGCCAGGTTGAGGGCCTCGACGATCTGACGTCGCTCGCCCTCCATGACGCTCGGATCGCCCTCGGCGACCACGGCGTGCCGTGCGATGTTCTTCGCCATGTCCCAGTTGACGGGCCCGGCCTCCGGGGAGGCGGACAGCATGTCGGCGAACTGCCGCATGGCCGCGGCGATCTGCTCCGGGCTGCCGAACATGGCGAACGGATTGTCGTTGGGGTCGTTTTCGCGACCTGGCAGGTCAGTCACCGCGCCACCTCGTGCAGGATGGAGGAGTCCACATCCGCCACGTTATCCGCCGTGGGGCGGATCAGTGCAAAGTGAGGACCTCGTGCCTACCTCGAAACGCCTGCGTCCCCCCGTCGTCGCCGTCACCGGCGCCGCCTCCGGTCTCGGCCGGGCGTTCCTCGCGAAGGTGGCCTCGTCTGCGGAATTCCGCCGTGTGGTGGCCATCGACGAACAACGCGGCGACGTCCCGGACGTCACCTGGCGGGTCCTCGACATTCGTGATCCGCTCTTGGCGAACCGGATCTCCGATGTGGACGTCCTGGTGCATCTCGGCACGGACGAGTCGCTCGACAGCGACCCCGCCGAGCGCCGCCGCTACAACCTGCGGGCCGCCCAGACCGTGCTCACGGCCTGCGCCGCGGCCCGGGTGCGGCGGGTCGTACTGGTGACGAGCGCGATGGTGTACGGCGCCGCCGCCGACAACCCGGTGCCCCTGCCCGAGGACGCCCCGGTCGCGGCCGAGCCCGACACCGGCCTGGTGGGCGACCACCTGGAGATCGAGGCGCTGGTACGGCGGTCGCTGCGGGCGCATCCGGGCCTGGAGGTGACCGTGCTGCGGCCCGCCGCCCTGGTCGGGCCGGGTGTCGACACGGTCATCACCCGCCACTTCGAGGCGCCCCGGCTGCTGGTGGTGAAGGGATGCCTGCCGCGCTGGCAGTTCTGCCACGTCGACGACCTGGTCTCCGCCCTGGAGGCCGCCGCCCTGGGGAGGGTCGGCGGGGTCGTGGCGGTCGGCTCGGAGGGCTGGCTGGAGATGGAGCAGGTGGAGGAGATCTCCGGCCTGAAGCGGTTCGAGCTGCCGGCGGGTGTGACGTTCGGCACCGCGCAGCGGCTGCACCGGCTCGGCATCACGCCGACCGCCGCGACCGACCTGCACTACGTCGTCTACCCCTGGGTGGTCGACGGTGTGGCGCTGCGGGAGGCGGGCTGGAAGGCGGCCTGGACCAACGAGGCGGTCCTGCGGGAACTGCTCGAACTGTCCGCGGGCAGGCACGCGGTCGTCGGCCGCCGCCTGTCGGGCAAGGAGGCCACGATCACCGCCGCGGGCGCTACCGTCGCGGTGATCGGCACGGCGGCCATAGTGCGCGCCGCCCGCCGCAAGCGCCGCACCTGACCGCGCCGCATCTGATCGGGCTCAGGCATTAACCTCGGACCGTGGACGTCATCCGATTGCTGAGCATTCGCGACACCCCGCTGTCCGTGGACGAGGTGCTGGGCGCGGTGGAGGACCACGCCGCGGGAGGCACGGCGGTGTTCGTCGGCACAGTGCGCGAGCAGGACGGCGGCAGGCCGGTGACGCTCCTGTCGTACTCCGCGCACCCGTCCGCCGAGGAGCAGCTGCGCAGGGTCGCGGAGAAGGTGGCGGCCGACCACCGGGTGACGGCGCTCGCGGCCGTCCACCGGGTGGGGGATCTGCGCCTGGGGGAGATCGCCGTCGTCGTGGCGGCCGCCTGCCCGCATCGCGGCGAGGCGTTCGAGGCCTGCCGCAGGCTGATCGACGATCTCAAGCACGAGGTGCCCATCTGGAAGCACCAGGTGTTCGCCGACGGGGGCGCCGAGTGGGTCGGCGCCTGCGATTAGCGCGACGCGGAACGCATAGAGTTCGTCCATGTCCCGACGCGCTCTGACCCTTCTGGTCGCGGGTTTCCTCGCGCTCGCGTTGGCCGTGCTCGGCGCCATGCTCCCCGTGCCGTACGTGGTGCTGAGCCCGGGCCCCACCGAGAACACGATCGGGGACGTCAAGGGCAAACCGGTCATCACGATTTCGGGCCGCGAGACCTACCCCACACAGGGCAGGCTGAGCCTGGTCACCGTGGCCTACCAGGGCGGGCCGGACAACCGTCTCGACCTGATCACCGCGCTGCGCGGCTGGCTCGATCCGACGATCGCCGTGGTGCCGGAGGAGACGCTGTTCCCGAAGTCGACCTCGGCGGAGCAGGTCGAGGAGCAGAACGTCCAGGAGATGACCGACTCGCAGCAGTCGGCCACCGCCGCCGCGCTGAACGCGCTCAAGATCCCCATCGAGAAGGTGGTCACGGTCGCGCAGACCGACAAGGGGACGCCGGCCGACGGGAAGCTCAAGGCCGGAGACGAGATCACGGCCGTGGACGGCGCCGCGGTGGGCGAGCTCGGGTCCGTCGCGGCGTCCGTGCAACGCCACAAGCCGGGCGAGCCGGTGACGTTCACCGTGCGGCGCGGCGGCGCCTCGACCGAGGTGCCGGTCGGCACGGTGGCGGGCAAGGACGGCAAGGCCAGGGTCGGCGTGCAGATGCGCGCGAGCTACCGGTTCCCGTTCAAGGTCGACATCAGCGTCGGCGAGGTCGGCGGGCCGAGCGCCGGACTGATGTTCTCGCTGGGCATCTACGACAAGCTGACACCCGGGGCGCTCACCGGGGGCATGTCGATCGCGGGCACCGGGACGATCGACCCGGCCGGCAACGTCGGCCCGATCGGCGGGATCGAGCAGAAGATGGTCGGCGCGCGCCGGGCCGGCGCCACGGTCTTCCTCACGCCCGCGGGCAACTGCGCGGCCGCCGTCAAGGCCGCGCCCTCCGGGCTGCGCCTGGTGCGGGTCGAGACGCTGGACGGCGCGATCAAGGCGATCGACTCCCTGCGCGACCGCTCGGGCGAGGTCCCCTCCTGCCCGGCCGCCTGAGCGTACGCGGGGGGCACGTGGCCTGTGACCTGCCGGTCTTGGCCGTGCGCGGCATCGTGATAACGATCAGATCCGTTACCACGACCACGCTCCTCGCAGTGTAGGTTTCCTAGCACGGACCGTTGCCCTCTGACAATCCTGGCCCTACACAATCCGAGACAAGGGGTTGAGCGTTGAGCTTCCGGAGCCCCGGAGCCGGACGGGCGGTGCGCTTGCCCCGACGGCCGCGCCTTCTGATACCCGTACTGATCGCCGTCGTGGCGATCGTCGTGTTACTGCTGCTCTTCTCGGGGATCTACACCGACTACCTCTGGTACGACTCGGTGAGCTTCTCCTCCGTGTTCTCCACGATGCTGCTCACCCAGCTGGTGCTGTTCGTCGTGGGCGCCGCCCTGATGATCGTCATCGTGGGCGGCAACATGGTGCTCGCGCACCGCACCCGGCCGATGTTCGGCCCGGGCATGTTCGGGGCGCCGCAGGGCGCCGACCGCTACCGGGTCGCACTCGATCCGCACCGGCGGCTGGTCTTCCTGGTCGGCATGGCCGTGCTGGCACTGTTCACCGGGTCGTCCACGGCCGGGCAGTGGAAGACCTGGCTGCTGTTCGTGAACCGCACGCCGTTCGGGCAGAAGGACGCGCAGTTCCAACTGGACCTGTCGTTCTTCATGTTCACCTACCCGTTCCTGCGGCTGCTGCTGAACTTCCTGTTCACGGCCGTGATCCTGTCGATCATCGCGGCCGTGATCGTGCACTACCTGTACGGCGGCTTCCGGATCTCCTCGCCCGGCGGGGTGCACGCCACCCGGGCCGCCCGGACCCACCTGTCGGTGCTGCTGGGCGTGTTCGTGCTGCTCAAGGCCCTGGCGTACTGGCTGGACATGTACGGCCTGGTCTTCTCCGACCGCGGGAAGACGTTCGGCGCGTCGTACACCGACGTGCACGCGGTGCTCCCGGCCAAGGGGATCCTCGCGGTCATCTCGCTCATCTGCGCGCTGATCTTCTTCGCCGGCGTCATCCGGCCCGGCGGGATGTTCCCCGGCGTGGCCTTCGGGCTGCTCGTGCTGTCGGCCGTCCTGATCGGCACCGTGTATCCCTCGCTGGTCGAGCAGTTCCAGGTCAAGCCGAACCAGCAGAGCAAGGAGCAGGCGTACATCCAGCGCAACATCGACGCGACTCGAAAAGCGTACGGAGTCGATACGGCGAAGGTCACGGAGTACAGCGCCAAGACCGACGCCGACGCCTCCGTGCTGCAGACCGAGGCGTCCGCCATCCCCGGCATGCGCCTGCTCGACCCCAGCCTGCTGTCGCCGACGTTCCAGCAGAAGCAGCAGATCCGCGGTTACTACCAGTTCCCCGAGCAGCTCGACATCGACAGGTACCCCGTCGACGGCAAGCCGCGCGACACGGTGGTGGCGGTCCGCGAGATCGGCCGCCCGCCGGACGGGCAGCGCAACTGGATCAACGACCACCTGGTCTACACGCACGGCTTCGGCTTCGTCGCCGCGCCGGGCAACAAGGTGGACAGCAGCGGCCTGCCGGAGTTCAGCGAGCGCGACATCCCGCCGGTCGGGGACCTCGGCGACTACGAGCCCCGCATCTACTTCGGTGAGAACTCGCCCGACTACTCGATCGTCGGCGGGCCCGGCTCGGCCAGGCCCATCGAGCTGGACTACCCCCAGCAGGGTCAGGCGGGCGCCGAGCAGCAGAACAACACCGGCCAGGTCAACAGCACCTACGAGGGCAAGGGCGGCGTCTCCGTCGGGAACTTCTTCCGCCGGCTGCTCTACGCGGTGAAGTACGGCGAGACCAACCTGCTGCTGAACTCGAACATCAACGACGAGTCCCGCATCCTGTACAACCGCGAGCCGGTGCAGCGCATCCAGCAGGTCGCGCCGTTCCTCACGCTCGACCGTGACCCGTACCCGTCGGTGGTCGACGGGCGGATCGTGTGGATCGTGGACGCGTACACGACCTCCGACTCCTACCCCTACTCCGAGCGCAAGAGCCTGGAGTCGCTCACCACCGACGTCCAGAGCAGCAGGCTCGGCGTGCCGCAGGTGCCGAGGGACGAGGTCAACTACATCCGCAACTCGGTGAAGGCGACCGTGGACGCCTACGACGGCACGGTGACCCTGTACGCCTGGGACGAGTCCGACCCGGTGCTGAAGACCTGGCAGAAGGCCTTCGGCGGGGTCGTCAAGCCCGCCTCGCAGATCAGCGAGGGGCTGCGCTCCCACCTGCGCTACCCGGCCGACCTGTTCAAGGCGCAGCGGGAGATCCTCACCTCCTACCACGTCACCGACGCCAACGCGTTCTTCAGCGGCCAGGACTTCTGGAAGGTCCCGGAGGACCCGGCGACCGGCAAGAGCAAGCAGCCGCCGTACTACGTGACGATGAAGATGCCGGGCAGCGACACCGAGCGCTTCTCGCTCACGACCACGTTCGTGCCGAACCAGCGGCAGAACATGGCGGCGTTCATGGCGGTCGACGCGACGGCCGCCACGCCGAACCCGCCACTGGAGATCCTCCAGCTGCCGAGCACGACCGCGATCCAGGGTCCGCCACAGGCGCAGAACCTGTTCGAGTCGAACACCACGGTGTCGACCGAGCTGAACCTGCTGCGCGGCGGCGGCACCGACGTGCTGTACGGCAACCTGCTCACGCTGCCGTTCGGCGGCGGACTCCTTTACGTCGAGCCGGTCTACATCCAGCCGCGCGCGGAGACCTCGGGCAAGTACCCGACCCTGCGCCGGGTGCTCGTGCTGTACGGCGAGAAGGTCGGCTTCGGCGCCACGCTGAGCGACGCGCTGGAGCAGGTGTTCGGCGGCACCGTGGCCACGCCGCCGGAACAGAAACCCGACCAGACGGCCAACCAGCCGCCCGGTCAGGTCACGCCGCCGGACAGCGCCTCGGCGCTGACGTCGGCGCTCGACCGGGCCCAGCGGGCGTACGAGGACTCGCAGAAGGCGCTGTCGGCGGACCCGCCCGACTGGAAGGCGTACGGCGACGCGCAGACCTCGCTCAAGAAGGCGCTGGACGACCTGGCGAAGGTGAAGGGCGCGGTGCCCGCCTCGACGGCGTCTCCCGCACCGAGCGCGAGTCCGAGCGCCGGCGCCAGTCCGGGCGGGAGTCCACCGGCCAGTGCGACTCCCAGCCCCGCACCGAGCGGCTGAGCCCTCCGGAGCCCCGCGCCCACACGGCGCGGGGCTCCGGTTTGCCTCCCGCCCGTCGCCGGGATAGTCTCGTAGAGCCGACGCGGGGTGGAGCAGCTCGGTAGCTCGCTGGGCTCATAACCCAGAGGTCGCAGGTTCAAATCCTGTCCCCGCTACCATGAGGTGTCGCAAGACATCGAGAACCCCCGGGCCTGCAAGCCCGGGGGTTTTCTCATGCCTGGAGTAAGGCCGCGCTGAGCCTCGACGCGCTCTCCGAGGGCCGCTTCGTCATGGGCATCGGCACCGGCGCGTCACGACGCCGGCCGTCCTGTGGCCGCGTGGGGACGGGGGCGGCCGCGGCTTGCGGTGCTGGAGCAGGCGGCGGCGGAGTGCCTTCGGCTCTGAGAGTCGCCGCGGTCACACGGTGTTCGCGGTCACATGGTGTTCGCGGTCACACGGTGTTCACGGACCTGCCGCGGAAGGTGCGCCGGTAGGCGTGGGGAGTGGTGCCCAGGCGCCGTGCGAAGTGGTGGCGCAGCGTGTCGATCGAGCCGAACCCGGCCCGCTCGGCGATGGTGGCGATCGGTTCGTCGGTGTTCTCGAGATGCCGCTGGGCGAGCAGTACGCGCTGCTCGGTGAGCCACTGGAGCGGTGTGGTGCCGATCTCCTGCTGGAAGCGGCGGGCGAAGGTACGCGGTGACATGTGGGCCCGCCGGGCCATGCCGTCCACCGTCAGTTCCCGGTGGAGGTTGGCCTGGAGCCAGACCAGCAGCGACGCCAGGGCCCCCGCGCCGCGTTCGGGCTCGGCGCGCTTGATGTACTGCGTCTGGCCCCCGTCCCGGTACGGCGGCGCCACCATGCGCCGGGCGATGTCGTTGGCGACGGCGCTGCCCTGCTCCTTGCGCACCACGTGCAGGCAGGTGTCGATCCCCGCGGCGGTGCCGGCGCCGGTGATGACCGGATCCTCGTCCACGAACAGGACGTCCAGCTCCACCCTGGCCCGCGGGAAGCGGCGGGCGAGTTCCTCGCCGTAGCGCCAGTGGGTGGTGCAGCGGCGGCCGTCCAGCAGACCGGCCTCGCCGAGCAGGAAGGCGCCGGAGCAGATGCTGAGCACGCGGGCGCCACGCCGTACCGCGGCTCGGAGCGCGTCGAACAGCTCCTCCGGGTGCCGTGTGCGCGGATCGGAGGCCGGGACGCCGATGAGGTCCGCCGACGCCAGCCTCTCCAGCCCGTGCGGGGTCTCGACCCGGAAGCCGTGCCTGGTCCGCACGCTCGTTCCCGTGGGGGAGACGACCGCGAAGTCGTACCCGGGCAGACCGTCGTCGCTGCGGTCGATCCCGAAGACCTCGCAGAACACTCCCAGCTCGAAGGCGTGCCCGCCGTCCAGGGCGAGTACGGCCACATCACGCAGCATCGGGCTTCTCCTCCGGGAGGATGGCAGGAATTTCAGCCTAATGGGCATTCCTGCCTCTCTTCCGGGCCGGACCGGGTTTGGGAGGGTGGTGCCAGAGGCCGGCTCACCGGCCGTACGCGGAGCGGCGGGGCCGCGACCCCCCTTCTCTCTCCTTCGACAGACAGGCGAACCATGAGCGACATCCTCACCGTCACCGAAGAGACGTCCGCCAGGGCGGCGCAGGTCCTACGCGGGCTCGCGCTGGACGAGGACCTCAAGTGGCGGGTCCCGGCGGATCCCGTGCTCGGCCCGCTCGCCCGCAGGGTGGCCCGGCGCTTCGTGGCCGGGGAGAGCATCGAGGCCGCGCTGGCGCGTGTGGCGGAAGTCGTCGGGAGCGGGCACCGGGCGAGCGTCGAGTACATGGGCGAGAGCTGCCGCGACGCGCGGCGGGCCGTGGCCGAGACGGACGTGTTCGTCGACGCCGCCACGAGGCTCGCCCCGGGAGTCTCGATCTCCCTGGACCTGTCGCACATCGGCCTGGCCGTCGGCGAGGACCTCGCCTTCGACAACGCCACCCGCATCGCCGAGGCCACCGCGGGCACCGGGCGCGAGCTGATGATCTCGGCGGAGGGTTCCGAACGCACCGACGCCGTCCTGGCGGTGCACCGTCGCCTGTGTGAGAGTTTCGCCCACGTGGGGATCACGGTCCAGGCGCGGCTGCACCGGACGGAGGCGGACCTGCGGGCGCTGCTGGGCCTGCCCGGCCGGATCCGCCTGGTCAAGGGCGCCTTCCTGGAGCCGGAGAGCGTGGCCTACACGCGGGAGGATCCGGCGCTGGCCGCCGCTTACCTGCGTCACGCCGAACTGCTGGCGGACTCGGGGCACCCGTGCTCGTTCGCCACCCACGACTGGGAGCTCATCGGCCGCATCGACCGTCACCTCGGCGGGGCGGGGCGCGACGGCGTGCCGTGGGAGTTCGAAACCCTGCTCGGTCTTGGACGCGACCGCCTGGACGCCATGGCGGCGAAGGGGCATCCCACCCGCGAGTACGTCGTCTTCGGCACCGAGTGGTGGCTCTACGTGTGCAACCGGCTGGCGGAGGACCCGCGGCGCCTCTTCCAGGCCATCGTCGACGCGGCCTCGCCGGAGGCGCGACCCGCCGGCGGGCGGGAAACCGATTTGGCGCCGGTCCCCGGCGGGCGGGAAACCGATTTGGCGCCGGTCCCCGGCGGGGGGTAAGCTAACAAACACAACGACGCGGGGTGGAGCAGTTCGGTAGCTCGCTGGGCTCATAACCCAGAGGTCGCAGGTTCAAATCCTGTCCCCGCTACCAAGAGACGAAGGCCCGGCCTCCGGAAACGGAGACCGGGCCTTCGGCGTTTCCCGGATGAGCCGCGTGCGGGACGGGCACCGCCGCCGGGCCTCGGACAGGAGTGGCGCATGATCACGCTGGATCGCCTGGTCAACGTGCTGGGCGCGTACGGCGTGCGGCTGTGCGGACGGCCCGACAGGCGTACGGCGCGGCTGCGCAGCGTGGCGATACCGGACGCGACCGACGGCCGGGTCACCGGCGACGTGCTCGTGGCCGTGGGAGCCGGGTCGGTGACCGAGGCGGTGCGGTGGGCGGTCGCGGCGCAGTCCACGGCGGTCCTGGTGCGCGCGGACGCGGCGAGCGAGCGCGAGGCCGCCGCGGCCGGTGAGAGCCTGGACGTCGCGGTGATGCTGGTCGACCCCGCCGTCTCGTGGAGCCATCTGGTCGGCGTCGTCTACGGACTGGTGCTCGAAGGGCGGGAGACCGAGTCGGGGCGCGGGCCCACGGACCTGTTCGCGCTGGCCGACAGCCTGGCCGACGCCGTCGGAGGCGCCGTGACCATCGAGGACCCGCTCTCGCGGGTGCTCGCCTACTCCCGCTCTCAGCAGGCGGGCGACCCGGCCCGGCTGGAGACGATCCTGGTGCGGCAGGTCCCGGAGCGGCTGCGGGAGGTCTTCCGCGAGCGAGGGGTGTTCGCCCGGCTGGCGGCCACGGACGAGCCGATGTTCGTCGAACCGGACCCGCGGCACGGCATGACCGGGCGGATGGCGGTGCCGGTGCGAGCCGGCCGCGAGCTGCTCGGGTCCGTCTGGGTCACGTGCGCCGGCCCCCTGACCGGGACGCGGCACACGGCGCTGGCGAACGGCGCGCGCACCGTCGCGTTGCACCTGCTCCGCTCCCGGGCGAGCGCGGACCTGGAACGGCAGGTGGAGTCCGACCTGGTCGTCCGGCTGCTCGAGGGCACCGCCGACGCCGCGACCGTGGTCAGCCGGCTGGGACTGCCCGCGCGGGAGATGCGGGTGGTGGCGGTGCGCACGCACACCGACGAGGAGCCGCACGCCATGCTCCTGCTGGCCTTCGAACGGGCCACCACCGGTTTCGGGTGGTCCAGGCCCGGGAGAAGCGCGCTGCTCGGCGACACGCTCTACACCGTCCTGCCGGACGCGGGGGCGGTGGCGGCACGGGAATGGGTGGCCGCCCTGGCGGCCGGGCTGCCGCCACGCGTGCGCGTCGCGGCCGGAATCGGCGCCGCGGCCCAGCCGGCGGACCTGCCGGCAGGCCGGCAGGAGGCGGATGAGTGCCTGGCGCTGCATGAGAGGGACACCTCGCACGCCGGTCCGCCCACCGGTCCGCCCGCCTACGACGAGTCCTGGGACGACATCCTGCTCCAGCGGTTGCGGGCCGCGGCGCGCGCGGGCCGCACCCCCGCGCGCGGGCCGGTGAGCGCGCTGCGCCGACATGACGCCCTCCACGACACCCACTACGTGGCGACGTTACGGGCGTGGCTGGAGGCCCAGGGCGATCTCGCGGTCGCCGCCGAACGGCTCGGCGTGCACGCCAACACGGTGCGCAACCGGCTGCGCAGGATGAGCGAGGTGACCGCGCTGCACCTCGACGACCCGCGCAAGCGCCTCGCCATGGTCATCACTCTGGCCGCGGAGGACGACTAGGAGGTTGTCCGGACCCCACAACAGGAGCGCCGCGATTGTGCGGCCGCCACAACCGTCCGCGACCCGGTACGGGCCATCCTGAGCGGGAGAGCAATCGCCTGGTGTGGAGGTGGGGCATGTCCGGCGCCGAGCGCGTGAACGACTGGCCGGGGTCGGCGGTCGTGGTGGGCGCGGGGATCGTGGGCTTGTCCACCGCGTGGTTCCTGCAGGAACGCGGTGTGCAGGTCACCGTGGTCGACCGCCGGGGCGTGGCCGCCGGCGCGTCGTGGGGCAACGCGGGCTGGATCGCGCCCGGCCTGGCCATCCCGCTGAACGAGCCCTCCGTGCTGCGTTACGGCCTGCGCTCGCTGCTCAACCCGGCCGCGCCGCTGCACGTCCCGGCGACCGTCGACCCGGGCCTGTGGGCGTTCCTGACCCGGTTCGCCGCCAACTGCCGGTGGTCGTCGTGGACCCGGGCCGTCCGCGCCGGCCTGCCGCTGAACGACGAGTCCATCGAGGCGTACGAGGTGCTCGCCGCCAACGGCGTCGCCGCTCCCGTCGAGGACGCGCCGATCACCGCCGGATTCCGCACGCCGCGCCAGGCCGCGGGCCTGCTCCACGAGCTGCGCAGGATGGCCGAGGCCGGGCAGCCGGTCGACCACACCCCCCTGGACGCGCGGCGGCTGGCCGAGGCGGTGCCGCTCGCCTCGCAGGCCCTGACCGCGGGCGTGCGGATCGACGGACAGCGCTACGTCGACCCCGGGCGCTTCGTGCAGGCGCTGGGCGAGGCCGTCGTCGCCCGGGGCGCCACCGTGGAGACCTTCGAGGTCGCGGACGTGCGCACCGACAACAAGAAAGTTGTGGTGGTGGCCCGGGACGGCGCCGTCCTGTCCGCCGACGCGGCGGTGCTGGCCACCGGCGCCTGGCTGTCCCGGCTGGCGGGCCGCTGGGGCGTACGCGTTCCGGTGCGGGCCGGGCGCGGCTACTCCTTCACCGTGCCGGTGGACCACCCCGTTCCCGGCCCGATCTACCTGCCCGACGTGCGGGTGGCGTGCACGCCCTACCAGGGCGGGCTGCGGGTGGCGGGCACGATGGAGTTCCGCGACCCCGACGCTCCGGCCGTCGAGGCCCGGCTGCGGGCGATCATCGCGTCGGCCCGTCCCCTCCTGCGGGGCGTGCGCTGGGAGGAACGCACCGACGTCTGGGTCGGGCCCCGGCCGGTCACCCCCGACGGGCGTCCGCTGGTCGGCGCGACCGACGCTCCGGGGATCTACGTGGCCGGCGGGCACGGCATGTGGGGGCTCGCCCAGGGCCCGGCCACCGGGCGGCTCCTCGCCGAGCAGATCACCACCGGCAAGCAGCCCGCCGCCCTGCGGGAGTTCGACCCGCTGCGCTGATCCCGTTTCGGGCCTCGGTCAGCACTCCGGCGAGGACATGCTCAGGCTCCCGGTGCACAGGCGGAAAGCTCCGGCGCGGGGCCGCCGATGTACCGTTCCCAGTCCGCTTGGGAGAGCGTCCGGCCGGCGACGTGACATGCCGTACGGATCCATGATTCTTCTGACATGGGATACTCGCGCAACTCGGTTTGATTTCCGTCCGATGGTTCCGTCACCATCACAAGCGTCAGACCGTCTGGAGTGAAGGCCATGCCCGTCTTCCGGTAAGGCGATTGTTCGGACAGCTGGACGACGCCCAGTGTGCTGCCCGAGTCGATGTCGGTGATGACGGCGGTGGAATCAGACCGCCGGCGCACTACGAGATCCCTGCCATCGGAGATGACTTCCCCGATGTAACGGTCGTCTCCAGGAAGTGAACGGATCACCCTGCGCGCTTCGGGATCCCGTACTTCCAGGTGGCCGTCGGCGTACTGAATCAAGATGCGATCGTCGGCATAGGTCACTCTCCAAGCGCCCTCGGATATCCTCCTGACCGTTCCGTCTCGCATGTCTACGAAAAATGCTTCGTCTTTATCTTGGGACTCGTCCCGGACGACGATCGCCGCCGTCATCGTCCGGCCGTTTATGGCGACGCTGACGGGGCAATGTCTGAGGTTCAACGTGGGCACTGTCCGGAGGATGCCTCCCGTGGAGGTGTCGCGGACCAGTAGGCGGCCGGACGCATGAAACTCGATGGTGTTTCGGGCGTCGTTCGACCATGCCATGGAGCATACGGAATCGTCCGGCGATGGCCAGCGGCCGATCGGGCTGGAGCTGTCGGGAGTTCGAATGTGGATGGTGTCGTCCACGGTGTTGAACACCAGCAACCTGCGGCCATCGGAGCTCCACAGCGGAGCCGTCCACGGGCCCTCATACCAAGGGCTGGGCGGAATGACCAAGGGCTGCCCGGGCGAACCCAGGTTCTTCAGTGCCACCGACCCCCCGGTGCCGCTCACCACGGCAGCCTGTCTCCCGTCCGGCCTGATCGCGATCGACGGCGCCTGGCAGCCGTTGCATGCTCCGATGACCGTGACCTGCCCATGCACCTGGAACAACGATGATCTGTCGAGATCCCATAGCGTGAGCCGATCGTCGGAGGCCGAGACCAGACGACCGGCGTCGTCTCCAAGGAAAAGCAGGGTTTCCTCGTTCACAGTCCCGTTGCCGGTCAAGGTGACGAGCGGCTGGGGTTGGGTTCCTTTTCCGGTTCGAGTGGCGGCTACATAGATGGCGCCGGTGTCGGCGACGGCCAGCCGTGTTCCGTTCCGGCTGATCGCGAGCGCGTTCGGGCTACTGCCCTCGACCAGACCGGTGCGATCGGGGTGGTCGAATCGGTCGGGATCGGCACTCGCACGCGTCGCCCAGAGGGGAACAGTGGTATCTCCGTTGGTGTAACTGATGAATTCGCCGTCCGGTGAGAGCCCTGACGCCAGGTTGTAGACCCCGAACCCCAGCCCGCCGGACGCCTTCGTTCTCAGCTCGGGTAGCGTGCGCCGCTCCCAACTGCCGTAGGCGCGATCGAGCAGCGCCACTTCAGTTGAGCTGGGAAACGCGATTCGGCTCGGGGTGAGTCTCGTGTTCTTCGTCCACCACCGGTGGGAATCGGCGTCCGACACGCTCACAAACCCCGAATTCGCCACGTTTCCGTGGGCGACGACCACAAGCCTGCCGTCGGGTGAGACACCGACGGCTACCGGGGCACCGCCCCCCGGCGGCAGGACGAGCGGTGCCGCGGACCGCCCGGATCGCCATCGGGTGATGGTCTCGCCGTCGGTGGCGACGATCTGATCACCCGAGCCGTCGGTGGCGACACTTTCGATCCGTCCAGCGAGTTCGGCCACGACCTCCCGATCGCGAGTCCCGATATCCCACCGCAGAACCTGACCCTCCTCGGTACCCGCCACGATCACGTTTCCATTGCCGGATGCGGCGATCGTCGTCACGTACCCGGTCGCGTACATGTACTGCATCAGGTGGGGGGTGGCCGTGCGCGAGTGGAACAGCGCAGCGCGGGTCTGCGGGTTCTGGTCCAGGCGGTACGCCTGGACGGCGAGGAGCTGGGCGATGTCGGCGCGAGTGCCCAGCAGGGATTCCGAGACGGCCGCCGCCTGCCGAGCCGTGGCGATCCGCTCGCGCTCGCGTGCCCTGCTGTTCTGGTCCACAGCGAACACCGCCGCCGTGCTGGCCGCCACGGCGAGCACGGCGAGGATGGCGACGGCCCCGGTGCGCAGGCGTTGGGTGCGGCGCTGCAGCCGGATGGACGCCGCCAGAAACGCTGTCGCGGTGGCGGTGAGGACATGATGCGATCGGGGGGTGGCCCAGGCCCGTGTGGTCTCCAGGTGGGCTCCTCGGTACAGCAAGGAGGAATCACGGCCCTTGCGTTCCCACTCGGTCGCCGCTTCTTCCAGCTTCTGGTGGGTCAGGTGGCCGACGCGGTCGTCATTGATCCAATCGCGTAGCCGAGGCCAGCCGTGCAGGAGCGCCTCGTGGGTGATCTCCACGAAGTCCTGGTTCCCGGTGAGCAGGCGGCCTTGGGTGAAGGCGTCCACAACCACTGTGGCCGAGCCGCTGTCGGCGCCCGAGTCGAGCAGATCGTCGCGGGCCACGCGGCGCCGGGTGTCCTCGACGCCGTCACCAATGGTTACCAGGCGCAGGAAAAGGGCCTGGGCCGTCTGCTGATCCGCCGAGCTCAGCCCGGTGAAGATGCGTTCGGCGGTGGTGGCCACGGCTTTCTGGATGCCGCCGGTGACGCGGTATCCGGCAACGGTCAGGATGTGGCCGTGCCGCTGCTGCCACGTGGTGCGCAGCGCGTGGGCCAGCAGCGGGAGCCGCCCGGCCTCGTAACCGTCGCCGGTGCCGGCGCCCATGTCGCTGAGCAGGAGTTCGACCAGCCCTGGCTCGACGTCCAATTCCGCGTCCGCGGCCGGATGCAGGATCGCTTCGCGCAGTTCGTCTTGCGACATCGGCCCGACGAACACCTGCCCGTCCTGCAGGGCGGCCCGTAACCGGGGGTAGCCGGCGCACGGAGTGTAGAAGTCCGAGCGTAAACCGCAGACGACCAATGCAGCGGGAGGGGTTCCATCCGGGCCGCAGGCGGCCAAAGAGGTGATCAGATCGACGAAGCGGTGCCGTTCGGACTCGTCCGCGCACTGGGTGAACAGCTCTTCCAGCTGATCCACGACCACGACCATGCGCGCTTCGGCAGCGTCTTGATCAGCGGCCGGCGCATGCAGGGCCCGGCGCAGCATCCGCACGCACTCGTCCGGGTCCGCTGCGGTCGCCTCACTCGCCCGCTCAGGCCCGAGGCCGGCGCATGCCGCCAGGTTCGTCGTCAGGGCTGTCATCGGCTGGGCGGTGGGAGTGAACGAAAGCCGAGGCCAGTGTCTCGACCCTGGTAGGGCGCCGTCCTCCAGCGCGGGCAGCAGACCGGCCCGCAACAGCGATGACTTACCCGCTCCGGAGGGGGCCACCACCATCAGCGGGCCGCCACGCCGTGCGTGCTCGTCCAGCCGTTCCGTCAGCTCCGCCAGAAGCCGGTCCCGGCCGAAGAACCAGCGGGCCTGCTCTGGCCCGAACGCGGCCAACCCCGGATAGGGGCAGTGGTCGACCACCTCGCCCGGCGTGGCTTTTCGCCGGCGCCGAACTCCGTCCTGGTAGTAGAAGTGCTGGTCCCGGCCTGCCTGGTAGACGTGGCCTGCGCCGGAAACCTCGGCGTGGAAATTGAGGCCGGTGTGCTCGTGGTCCGCCGGATGCTGGGACGGCCGGCTCATTTCTCGTCGATGTGCTGGTCCCGGCCCGCCTGGAACACGCGAGCGTGGCCGTATGCCGTGGCCCTCATGGAGATGTCGCGAACATGGAACTGATCGGCTGCGGGCAGCAGCGGGGCCAGCTCCTGGTCCAGGATCCGGCGCAGCTCATCGCCCAGTCGCGGGTCGGCGGCCAGCAGCCGCCGCAGCTTGCGCTGCCAGTCGTCGACCAGGTCCTGCTCGGCCTGCCGGTCGCCCGCCTGACGCGCGGCCACCACCTCCGCGCGCGTCTCCTCCAGTTCGGCTTCGACCGCCGGTATCCGCTCCGGATGCACCCGCCGCCACAGTGCGATCACCGCCTCGCGGGCCTGCTGCCAGCCCTCGGTGGTCATGGCGGTCACCATCGCGGTTGCCGCGGCCAGCACGAGCGAATCCATCCTCGCCCTCCCAAGCACACGAATTCGGCCATCGAATTCCACCGTACCCAAAGTCAGTGCCGTGCAATTGGAGGAATGCGAAGCCTGATTCGTAATTAAGTCTGACAATTCATGGCATTCCCCAATTTGGGCGGACAGGCGTACGAAACCTGGAACAACCATCACCTCGGCGGTATCGCGGAGCGCGCCCCTCGGCCGGCACGCCGGGCTCCATCGGACGCGGGCCCGGGACATGGGCGGCCGGACCCCGCCCGTCGAGGGGTTTGTTCGAGTCCGGGGCACACCTCACTCGGGGCCCAGGATTGTCGTGATGCGACAACAGATGTCGGATTAGTGGTAGTTGGTGACATTGAGGGGTGGCCGCCCGGTGGTGAAGGCTCCCCGCATGCAGGCCCGCATCACACTGGAGGACGTCTCCGCCCTGGCCCGCGGCTGCGCCGTGCTCGGCACCGGCGGCGGGGGCGACGTCCGCCCCGGAGCCATCGCCGCCCGCCGGGCGATCCGCGACCACGGCGACGTGCCGCTCGTCACCCTGGACGAGTTGCCCGGGGACGCCCTCGTGCTGCCGCTGTCGGGAATCGGCGCCCCGACGGTCAGCAACGAGATGGTCCACGGCACGGACGAGCCGGTCAGGATCGCCGAGGAGATCGAGCGGATCCTGGGCCGGCCGCCCGCCGCGGTGATGTCCTCGGAGATCGGCGGCGGAAACGGCGTGGCCCCCGTGGCCTGGGCGGCCCGGCTCGGGCTGCCGCTGCTCGACGCCGACGCGATGGGCCGGGCCTTCCCCGAGGTCCAGATGGTCTCGATGTACGTGGCCGGAATCCCCGCCAACCTCGTCGTCATGGCCGACGTCGTCGGCAACGTGGTGACGATCCGGCCGGTCGACGGCCTGTGGTCGGAGCAGATCGCCCGCGCGGTCTGCGTGGCCGCGGGGTCGAGCGCCCTGATGGCCGACTACGTGCTGACCGCGCGGGAGTGCGCGGGCGCGGTGATCGAGGGCACGGTGAGCCGGGCGATCGCGGTCGGGCGGGCGACCGAGGGCGCCGCGGATCCTCTCGCCGCCCTGACCGCCGAGCTCGGCGCGGTACGGCTGATCACCGGCAAGCTGGCCGACCTGGAGCGGAGGACCACCGGCGGATTCGCCCGGGGCACGGCGACGATCGAGGGGACCGGCGGCGACCGGGGCAGGACGCTGAAGCTGGAGATCCAGAACGAGAACCTCGTCGCCGTCGAGGACGGCAGGGTGCGGGCGATGGTGCCCGACCTGATCACGGTGGTCGACACGCAGACGGCCACGGCGATCCAGACCGAGGGGCTGCGGTACGGCCAGCGGGTGACCGCGCTGGCCTGGCCCTGCGACCCCCTGTGGCGTACGCCCAAGGGCCTGGAGACGGCGGGCCCGCGCGCCTTCGGCTACGACATGGACTACCGGCCGGTGGAGGAGATCGCATGAGCGAGCGAAGCGAGCGAATCAGTGAACACAGCGGGATTCGCGAATGCGACTCCGAGCCGCCAGGCGAGGAGATCGCATGAGGGGCGCGTTGCGGGTCGGCATCGACGTGGGCGGCACCAACACCGACGCGGTGGTCCTCGACGACGACGACCGGGTGCTGGCCGCCGCCAAGCGGCCCACCAGCCCGGACGTGACCGAGGGCCTGCGCGCGGCGCTCGACGCGGTCCTCGCCGAATTGCCCGAGCCGGGCCTGGAAAAGCGCGTGAAGCGGGTCATGCTCGGCACCACCCACGCGACCAACGCCATCCTGGAGCGGCGCGCGCTCGGCCGGGTCGCCGTGCTGCGCCTCGGCGCCCCGGCGACCACGTCGGTGCCGCCGCTCAGCGAGTGGCCGGACGATCTGCGCGAGACCGTGGCGGCGGGCACCGCGATCGTCCGCGGCGGATACTTCGTCGACGGCCGTGAGATCGCGCCTCTCGACGTGGACGCGGTCAGGAGGTTCGTGGCCGCCACGCCCGCCGACGCGATCGCCGTCACCGGCGTGTTCAGCCCGGCGAGCGCCGACCAGGAGAACCGGGTCGCCGAGATCATCCGCGCCGAGATCGGCGACGTGCCGGTGAGCCTCAGCCACGAGATCGGCTCGCTCGGCCTGCTCGAACGCGAGAACGCGACCGTCCTCAACGCCGCGTTGTACGGCGTGGCGCGCGACGTCACCGGCGCGCTGCGCGAGGCCCTCGCGGCGAGGGGCCTGGAGGCCGAGACGTACTTCGCGCAGAACGACGGCACGCTGATGGCCGTCGACTACGCGGCCCGCTACCCGGTGCTGACCATCGGCTCCGGGCCGGCCAACTCGCTGCGCGGCGCGGCGTACCTGTCGGGTGTGACGGACGCGATCGTGGCGGACGTCGGCGGCACCTCCACCGACCTCGGCGTGCTCGCGGGCGGGTTCCCCCGGGAGTCGGCCGCGGCGGTCGAGATCGGCGGGGTCGCGACCAACTTCCGGATGCCCGACATCCTGTCCATCGCGCTCGGCGGCGGCACGATCGTCGGGGCCTGGCCGCGCTCGGTCGGCTACCGGATCGGCACGGAGGCGCTCGTCTTCGGCGGCTCCACTCCCACGATGACCGATGCCGCCGTGGCGGCCGGGCGGGGAGACGTCGGCACGCACCCGGTGCCCGAGGAGTGGCGCGACCGGCTGGCCCGGGCCGTACGGCGCGCGGACGAGGCGGTGGCGGACGCGGTGGACCGGGTGACGCTCGGCCGGGTGGACCGGCCGCTCGTGGCGGTCGGCGGCGGCGCGTTCCTGCTGGCCGAGAAGGTGCCCGGGGTGCGCGAGGTGGTCCGCCCGGCGCACGCGGAGGTCGCGAACGCGGTGGGCGCGGCGATCGCGCTCGCCGGCGGCAGGTTCGAAACGATCGTCCCCGCTTCTGGAGGCGGGAGCTCCAGGGCTACATTGATCGACAACGCCAAGGAGGAGGCGGCCGCGCGGGCCGTCGCCGCCGGGGCCGACCCCGCATCCGTCCAGATCGTCGAGCTCAGCGAGATCCCTCTCAGCTACCTTCCTGAGCCCGCGGTGCGCCTGCACGTCAAGGCCGCCGGCCCCCTCGCCCGGCAGGCCGGATAGGAAAGGAACCCCCTCACATGCGCTGGCACAAGCGTCTTCTCGCCGCGGCAGCCGTGGCCGCAGTGACCCTCACCGCCGCGGCCTGCGCGGGCGGGAAGGTCCGCGGCGCGGAAGACTCCCCTCAGCCGGGCTCGACGGCGGCCCCGGCCGGGGGCGCGGCCGACAGCACGTTCGTGTACGTCCCCAACCTGGACGTCGTCACCGACTGGGACCCCGCGAGCTCGTATTCCAACGAGATCATCGCGATGCAGAACATCTACGAGTCGCTCACCCGCTACAACCCCCAGACGAAGAAGACCGAGCCCCGGCTGGCCTCCTCGTGGACCTCCTCGCCCGACGGCAAGAAGTGGACGTTCACGCTGCGCGAGGGCGCGAAGTTCCACACCGGCAAGCCGGTGGACGCCGCCGCGGCCAAGGCCGCGATCGAGCGCACGATGAAGGAGGGCCAGGGAGCGGCCTACATCTGGGGCGCGGTCGACAAGATCGAGGCCAAGGACGCCACGACGCTGGAGTTCACGCTCAAGTACCCCGCCCCGCTCGACCTGATCTCCTCGGCCGGCTACGCGTCGTACATCTACGACACCACGGCGGCCCCGGGCGACCTGAAGAAGTGGTTCGGCGAGGGACACGACGCGGGCTCCGGGCCGTACACGATCGAGAGCTGGCAGAAGGGCAAGGAGACCGAGCTCACGCTCACGGCGTTCGACGGCTACTGGGGCGGCTGGAACGGCCCGCACTACAAGAAGGTCGCCTTCCGGGTCACGCCCGAGCTGACCACCGCCTGGCAGCTTCTGCAGCGCGGCGAGGTGACGTTCGTCCAGCGGCTCAACGCACAGCTGTTCAGCCAGGCGGGCGGCACGGACACGGTGCAGACCTCGCAGACGCCGTCGTTCCAGAACCTGCTCGTGCTGCTCAACACCGCCGACGGCCCGCTCAAGGACGTGAAGCTGCGCCAGGCCGTGCAGAAGGCCATCGACTACGACGGTCTCGTGGCGGCGCTGAAGGGTTCGGGCGTGGCGGCCAGCGGGCTGGTCCCCGAGGGCCTGCTCGGCGCCGCCCCCGGTATGACCCCCAAGCAGGACCTCGCCGGCGCCGAGGCGCTGCTCAAGGAGGCCGGTTACGGCCCCGGCGGCAAGCGGCTCGAACTGACGCTGACCTACGCCCAGGGCGACGCCGACCAGGAGCTGCTGGTCACGCTGCTCTCCTCGGCGCTCGACAAGCTCGGCGTCAAGCTGTCGGCCAAGCCGCTGCAGTGGACCACGCAGTGGGACCAGGGCAAGGCGAAGGACCCGTCCAAGCGGCAGGACATCTTCGTCATGTACTGGTTCCCCGACTACGCCGACGCCTACTCGTGGTTCGTCAACGTCTTCCACGGCGAGAAGGACGTGCAGTTCAACCTCTCCTACCTGAAGGACGAGGCCGTCGACAAGCAGATCGACGAGCTGCCCGCGCTGACCGCGACCGACCAGGCCGGCGCGGAGAAGGCGTACGCCGACCTGCAGAACAAGATCATCAACGAGAAGGCCGCGGTGGCGGTGCCGTACGTGCAGAACTACCAGCGGGCCTTCGCCAAGACGGTCCAGGGATACGTGGACAATCCGGCCTACCCCAACGTGGTCTTCGTCTACGACCTGAAGCCCGGCGCCTGACCATGCCGGGGTACCTGATCCGCCGGCTCGGCCAGGCCCTCCTGGTCGTGGCCGGCGTGATCGTCCTCACCTTCGCCGTCATGCGCCTGGTGCCCGGAGACCCGGCCGTGGCGTACGCCGGGCCGAAGGCGACGGCGGCCGAGCTGGCCGAGGCCAGGCGGCGGTTCGGCCTGGACGACCCGCTGCCGGTCCAGTTGTGGAACTACGTGCGCGACCTGCTGGGCGGCGACTGGGGGACCAGCCTGCACACCCGGCAGCCGGTGCGCGACGACCTGTTCCAGGCGTTCCCGGCCTCGCTGGAACTCGTGGGCGCCGCGCTGATCATCGCGCTGGTCGCGGGCATCCCGCTGGGGATCGCCGCCGCGCGCTACAAGGGCCGCCTGCCCGACCTGTCGGTGCGGCTGTCGTCGATGCTGGCCGTGTCGGTGCCGGTGTTCTGGCTGGCGCTGGCCCTGCAGACGGTCTTCGCGAGCGGGCTGGGCTGGTTCCCCGTCGCGGGGGAGTACGACACGTCGCTCGACCGGACCAGCCCCCTGCACCTCTACACCAACATCACCGCCGTGGACGCGCTGATCACCGGCAACTGGCCGATCCTCACCAGCACGCTGTCGCATCTGGTGCTGCCCGCGCTGGTCATCGCGGCGTACCCGGCCGGGGTCGTGGCCCAGATGACCAGGGCCGCCCTCATCGAGGAGTCGTCGCGCGACCACGCGCGGCTGGAGCGCGCGCTCGGCTTCGGCGAGACCGCGGTGCTCACCCGGTTCGCCCTGCGGCCCGCGCTGAACCCGGTCCTGTCGCTGATAGCGCTCGTCTTCGCGTACTCGATCGTGAACGGCTTCCTCGTGGAGGCCGTGTTCAACTGGCCGGGCCTCGGGCGGTACGCCGCCGACTCGATCCGTTCGCTCGACACGCCCGCCATCGCCGGGGTGACGCTGCTGGTCGCCGTGCTGTACGTCGTCGCCAACCTCGCCGTGGACCTCCTCCAGGGCGTGGTCGACCCGAGGGTGAGGGCCCGATGACCGCGCCGGCCCTGCCCGAGCTCCGCCGTACGCCGCTGCGGCGCCTGGCGGGCGTGGACCGCCTCGCGGTGGCGGGGGCGGTGCTGCTGGCGGTCGTCGTGCTGGCGGCGCTGCTCGCGCCGTGGATCGCCCCCTATCCGGAGGACGGCGGCTCGGCCACGCATCCCCTGGAGTCGTTGCTGCCGCCCAGCGGCGCCCACTGGTTCGGCACCGACCAGGTCGGCCGCGACGTGCTCAGCCGGGTCCTGTTCGGCGCCCGTACCTCGCTGCTGATCGCCGTCGCGGTGCTGGCCGTCTCCGGGGTGGCCGGCGTCCTGCTCGGCGTCGTCGCCGGGTACGCCGGCGGATGGGCCCGCGACGTGATCATGCGGGTGACCGACGTCTTCCTCGCCTTCCCCGCGCTGCTGCTGTCGCTGGCGCTCGCCGTGGTGCTGCAGCCCAGCGTGACCACCGTGATCGTGGCGATCGCGGTCACCTGGTGGCCGTGGTACGCCCGGCTCACGGCGTCGGTCGCCGCGTCCGTGGCCACCCGGGGCTTCGTCGACTCCGCGCGCTGCCTGGGCGTGCCCGCCCCGCTCATCGTGCTGCGGCACGTGCTGCCGAACTCGCTCACGCCGGTGCTGGTCCAGCTGTCGCTGGACGGCGGCGGGGTCATCCTCACCGCCGCCGCGCTGTCGTACCTGGGGCTCGGCGCCCACGAGCCGACGCCGGAGTGGGGCCTGATGGTCCAGCAGGGTCAGACGCTGTTCACCACCGACTGGTGGGTGGTGACCTTCCCCGGTCTCGCCATCCTGGTCACCGCGTTCGCGTTCAACGTGCTCGGCGAGGGGCTGAGGGCGAGGCTGGCGCGATGACCCTGTTGAGCATCAGGGACCTGGCCGTCAGGATCGGCGACCGGGCGATCGCGTCGGTCCCCGAGCTCGACGTCTCCGCCGGGGAGTGCGTCGCGATCGTCGGGGAGAGCGGGTCGGGCAAGACGACGACCCTGCTCGCCGCCCTCGGCCTCACCCGGGGCGCGGAGGTCTCCGGCCGGATCACCGTCGGCGACGTGGACGTGCTCACGGCGAGTCCCGCCCGGCTGCGTGAGATCCGCGGCTCGCGGGCCGCCCTGGTGATGCAGAGCCCGCAGGCCGCGCTGAACCCCACCATGCGCCTGGGCACGCTCATGCGCCGCGCGCTCGCCCGCCACGGCGTCAAGGGCGCGGACGCGCGCGAGCGGGCCGGGGAGGCCGTCCGCGCGGTGCTGCTCGACCCGGAGATCCTGCGCCGCTACCCCCACCAGGTGTCCGGCGGCCAGGCGCAGCGGTTCGCCATCGCGCTGGCTCTCGCGCTCGGCGCCCAGGTCGTGCTGGCCGACGAGCCGACCAGCGCGCTCGACGTGACCGTGCAGGCCGAGGTGGTCGCGGTGCTGCGGCGGCTGCGCGACGAGCGCGGGCTCGCCGTGCTGCTGGTCTCCCACGACCTCGCGCTGGTCTCCACGATCGCCGACCGGGTCGTGGTCATGCGCGAGGGCGCCGTGGTGGAGAGCGGGCCCGCCGCCGAGGTGTTCGCCCGGCCGCGCGACCCCTACACCCGCGAACTCGTCGCCGCCGTGCCCGCGCTACCCGAAGCCGAGGAGGGGGCATGACGCTGCTCGCCGCCGAGGGGGTCACCCTCGCCTACGGCGCGACGGCCGTGGTCCACGACGTGAGCCTGGTCGTGGACGAGGGCGGAGTGGGCCTGATCGGGGAGAGCGGGTCGGGCAAGACCACGCTCGCCCGCGCCCTGCTCGGCCTCGTGCGCCCGCGCTCCGGCGTCGTCCGGTACGGCTCGCGCGACCTGGCCGGGCTCGGCAGGACGGGCCGGGCCGAGTTCCGCCGGGCCGTGCAGCCGGTCTTCCAGGACGGCAGCGAGGCGCTCGACCCGCGCATGACGGCCGGGGCGTCGATCACCGAGGCGCTGACCACCCACCACCGCGTGTCGAGGGCCGAGGGGCGGGACCGGGTGGACGCGCTCCTCGCCGACGTGGGGCTCGACCCCGCGCTCGCCGCCCGCAGGCCCCACGAGATGTCCGGCGGCCAGCGGCAGCGGGTGGCCATAGCCCGCGCGCTGGCCGTGGAGCCGCGGCTGCTGGTGCTCGACGAGCCCACGAGCGCGCTCGACGTCACCGTGCAGGCCAGGATCCTCGACCTGCTGGAGCGGCTGGCCGCCGAGCACGGGCTCGGCTACCTGCTCATCACGCACAACCTCGGCGTCGTCGGGCGGCTGTGCCGTACGTCGTCGGTGCTGTTCGCCGGGCGGGTCGTCGAGTCGGGCCCGACCCGGGAACTGCTCACCCGGCCGGCCCATCCCTACACCCGGGCGCTGCGTGACGCGGTGCCCCGCCTGGGCGGCGAGCCTCCGCGCGCCACCGGGCGGACCGAGGCGGCGTCGGCGCCGTCCGGCTGCCCGTTCCGGCTGCGCTGCCCTCTCGCGGTGGACCGCTGCCGGGACGAGGCGCCGCGCACGCGCGAGGTCGAGGGGCGCGGGGTGGCGTGCCACCGCGCGGAGGAGGTGCTGGGCCGCGTGTCCCGTGAGGATCGCGATGCGCCGCGTCAGTGACCTGCTCAGGACGCCCGCCGGTCGCAGGCTGACGCTCGTCGCCGGCCCGTGGGACGCCCGCGAGGTCGACAGCGTCGTCCTCGTCGACGAGATGCGCGAGCTGGCCTCGGCCGCCCCCGGCGCGCTGGCGATCCTGTCGCGCCACGCCATGCGGTCGTGCGACGTGCTCGACGCGCTGCGCCTGGCCGGGCGCGGCCGGCTGGCCGGGATCGTGCTGCCCGGCCCGGCCGGCACGACGCCCGAGATCGTGGAGCTGGCCAGGCGGGAGGGGGTCGCCCTGCTCGCCGGCGCCTCCGACCACTCGCTGTCGGACGCCGTGCTCGGCCTCAGCGCGGCCGTACGCGCCGATCCGGGGCTGCTGCTGCGCCGTACGAGGGAGGCGATCGACGGGCTCGGCGCGATGGAGGGCGCGGGCGAGGACGACATCCTGCGCGCGGCGTCCGCCTCCGTCGGGGTCGCGTACGCGGTCGCCGACCTGGCCGATCCGGCGGCCAACGCGACCGTGATCCGGGTCGGCGGGCGGCCGGACGGCTACGTGTGCTGGGACGGCGAGGACCCGGCGGCGGCGATCGTCGCCCAGGTCGTCGCGACCACGCTCGGCCGGGTGCGGGCGGCCGCGCGGGAGGCGGAGGCGGCCCGCGAACGTGCGCTGCTGGCCCTGCTCGGCGCGAAGGACACCCGGGCCGCCGCCCGCCGCGCCCGCCACGAGGGCGTGCCCGTGGACGGCTGGCACGTCGCGGTCTTCCTGCGCGACCCCGCCGCGGATCCGGCGTCCGACGCCGCCCGGGGTACCGGGGCCGCCGATCCCGTGCTGCGCGAGGTGCGCAGGACGGCCGCCGCGATCCTGCCGCGCCTGCCGGACCCCGGCGGGGCGGCCGGCCTGTCCGCGGCGCCGCTGGTCACCCGATGGCAGGACGGCGTGCTCGTGGTGCTCACCACCGATGAGCAGACGGCGCCGGGCGACCCGGACGCCCTGATCACGGGCCTGGCGGTGGGCGTGGGCACGTGCCAGGAGGGCCCCGACGGGCTGCGCCGTACGGCCTCGCAGGCCCGCGCCGCCGCCGCCCGCGCCGCGGCCGGGGAGGTCGTCAGGTTCGACCGGCTCGGCGTGCAGGCGATCCTCGCGGAGCTGGGCGGCAGCGAGAGCGCGCTGGTCGCCGCCCGCGACATGCTCGCCCCGCTGGACCGCCTCGGGGCGCTCAGCGCGCACGCCGTGCCCACACTCAAGGCGTACCTGGACTGCTGGGGCTCCCGGACCCGGGCGGCCGAGCTGCTCAGCCTGCATCCCAACGCGGTGGCCCACCGGATCAGGCGCATCGCCGAGGCCCTCGACGCCGACCTGTCCGACCCGCAGACCCGCTTCGCGCTTCAGCTCGCCTGCCACGTGGTGCTCGGCCACGACTGTCTCCCGGGCACAACACCGCCGTTCTCGTCGTTGTGAGGGCACATCGACGCCGCGCGCGGCCACATCTACGTTGCCAGGCATGACAACGGTCATCGGAGTGGACGTCGGCGGCACCTTCACCGACCTCGTCCTGCACGACGCCGCGACCGGCGAGATCAGGGTCGCCAAACAGCCCACCACGCCGGCCGCGCCGGAGCGCGGGGTCCTCGCGGCGGTCGACGCGGCCGTGCCACGCGACCTGCTCGCCCGCTGTCGCCACTTCGTGCACGGCACCACCGTCGGCCTCAACGCGCTGCTCGAAAGGCGTGGCGCGACCGTCGGCCTGATCACCACGGCCGGGTTCCGCGACGTGCTGGAGATCCGCCGGGGCGACCGCGACGACCCCTACGACCTGTCCTGGACCCCGCCGCCGCCGCTCGTGCCCCGCCGGCTGCGCCTGGAGGTGGCCGAACGGGTGGCCGCCGACGGCTCGGTCGTCCGCGACCTGGAGCCCGGCGGCGTACGGCGGGCCGCCGAGACGTTCGCGGCCGAGGGCGTGGACGCCGTCGCGATCGTGCTGGTGAACTCCTACGCCAACCCCGGGCACGAGGCGCGGGTGGCCGAACTGCTCAGGCGGGCCGGGTTCGCCGGGCCGGTCTCGCTGTCGCACGAGGTCTCGGGGGAGTACCGGGAGTACGAGCGCACCTGCACCACAGTCGTGGACGCCTTCGTCCGTCACCGCATGGGCCCTTACCTGCACAACCTCGACCGCGAGCTGCGGGCCAGAGGGTTCGCGGGCGAGCTGCTCGTGACACGGTCGGGCGGCGGCGCGCTGGCGCTGGCGGAGGCCGCGGCCCGGCCGTTCGAGACGATTTTGTCCGGTCCGGTGGCCGGGGCCGCCGCGACCGCGCGCCTGGCCGCCTCCCTCGGCTCCTCCCTCGGGCTCGGCACGGCCGTCGCCGCCGACGTGGGCGGCACCAGCTTCGACACCGCGCTCATCGAGGACGGACGGCTCCCGCTGCTGTACCAGGGCGAGGTCGTCGGCCTGCCGCTGCAGAGCCCGTGGGTGGACGTGCGGTCGGTCGGCGCGGGCGGCGGATCGGTCGCGTACGCCGACGCGGGCGGCCTGCTGCGAGTCGGCCCGCGCAGCGCGGGAGCCGATCCCGGGCCCGCCTGCTACGGGCGGGGCGGGACAGAGCCCACGGTGACCGACGCCGCCCTGCACCTGGGCATGATCCCCCGCGGGCGCATCTCCGGCGGCATCGAGCTGTCGGCCGAGGAGGCGGCCCGCGCGCTGGCGCCGCTGGCCGGCCCGACCGGCATCGACGGCGTGGACGCCGTCGCGGTGGGCGTCGTCAGGATCGCCGCCGCGCACATGGCCCAGGCCGTGCGCGGCGTCACGGTGGAGCGGGGCGTCGACCCGCGCGGCGCGGCCGTCGTCGCCTTCGGCGGCGCCGGTCCGGTGTTCGGGTGCCTGCTCGCCGACGAGCTCGACGTGGACACCGTGGTGGTGCCGCCCAACGCGGGCAACTTCTCCGCCGTCGGCCTGGTGCAGACCGACGTCGTACGCTCGGCCGCCCGCACGATGGTGCGCCCCCTGGACGACGCGGCGCTGCCGGCGGTCGACGACGTGGCGCGGTCGCTGTTCGAACGGCTCGCGCAGCCGGGAGCCGCACGCGAGGTGGACCTCGACCTGCGCCACCGGGGGCAGGAGCACACGCTGACGATCCCCGTGCGACTCGGCGAGGACGACCTGACGGCCGTGTCCGCCCGCTTCTCCGAGGCCTACCACCGGGCCTTCGGCCACACCCTGCCCGACCCGCTGGAGATCGTCACCGTACGGGCGACCAGCCGGGTCGTGCTCGACGACGAGCGCCCTCTGGTGCCGGCCCCGCCCTCGGGCGAGGGCGAGGGCGGGCGCGGGGCGGGGACGACGCGGCTGTGGTCGTTCCGCCGAAGCGCCTGGGCCGAGGCCCCGGTCGTACGCCGGGAGGACCTGACCGGCGTGGCCGAGGGCCCGCTGCTGGTGGTGGAGCCGACCGCGACCGCCTACGTGGACGCCGGCTTCGCGGTGGAGGCGCACGAGAGCGGCTGCCTCCTGATCACGAGGAAGGACCGGCCATGACCATCGTCCGCACCCGATACACGGAGGCGCACCCGGGCCTGGGCGACGGCGCGGACCCGGTGACCACCGAGATCATCCGGCAGGGGCTCAACGCGGCCGCCGACCAGATGAAGCAGTCGCTGATCCGCACAGCGTTCTCGCCGATCATCTACGAGGCGCTGGACTTCGCCGTCGCCTTCTACGACGCCGACATGTGCATGCTGGCGCAGGCGCCGACGCTGCCGGCGTTCATGGGCACGCTCGGCTTCTGCGTGCGGGAGGCCGTCGAGGGCGTCGGCGGTCCCGGCGCGCTCAGCCCCGGCGACGTCATCCTCTACAACGACCCGTACGGCACGGGCTCCCACCCGCAGGACGCGGCGATGGTCGTGCCGATCTACCACGAGGACACGCTGGTCGCCTACTCGGCGATCAAGGCCCACTGGCTCGACATCGGCGGCAAGGACCCCTACTGCACCGACACGATCGACGTCCACCAGGAGGGCACGATCTTCCCCGGGGTCAAGCTGTACGACGCCGGGCGGTTGGTCAGCGACGTCTACCGCATGATCCTGGCCAACAGCCGGATGCCGGAGATGGTCATCGGGGACATCAACGCCATGGTGGCCGGGGCGCGGACCGGCGCCGAGGCCCTCGGCGCGCTGGTCCGGCGGCACGGCCTCGGCACCTTCCGCCGCTGCGTCGCCCGGATGTACGCGCACGGCGAGGCGCTGGTGCGCGGCTGGTTCGAGCGCCTGCCCGACGGGGTCTACCGGGCGTCCAGCGTCATCGACTCCGACGGGGTGAACGGCACGCCGATCCCGTTCGGCGTCGAGGTCGCCGTGGACGGCTCGTCGGTGACCGTCGACCTGACCGACTGCCCCGACCAGGTCGGCGGGCCGGTCAACTGCCCGCTGCCGTCCACCGTGGCGGCCGTCAGGATCGCGGTGGCCTTCCTCGCGGGTGCGGGCGAACAGCCCAACGAGGGCCACTTCCGGCCGCTGGAGCTGGTCACCCGGCTCGGCTCCCTGTTCCATCCCGTACGGCCCGCGCCCTGCTTCATGTACGGCATCCCCTCCGACCACGCCATCGAGCTGATCATCAGGGCGCTGGCCGAGGCCGTGCCCGGATCGGTGCCGGCCGCCAGCGGCGGCGACATCAACGCGCTGGTGTGGTGGGGCAACCGCGAGGCGACCGGCGAGCCGTGGGCGGACGGCGCGCCGCACCCGGTGGGCCAGGGCGCCTCACGGTCGGCCGACGGCGCGAGCGCGCTCATGTACATCTCGGAGTCGGCCACCCGCTTCACCCCCGCCGAGGTGTGGGAGGCACGCAACCCGTGGCGGATCGAGCGGCTCGCCCTGGCCGAGGACTCCGGCGGCCCCGGCCGTCAGCGCGGCGGCCTGGGACTCGACCTGTCCTTCCGGGTGCTGGAGGACCAGTACCTCACCTCGGGCCTGGCCAGGACCGCGCTCGCGCCCTGGGGCCTGGAGGGCGGGCTGCCCGGCCGGCCCAACCGGCTCACCGTGGAGTATCCCGACGGGCGCGTCGAGGACTTCTCGCTGAAGACGCGGATCTTCCTGCCCAAGGGCGCGGTCGTGCACCTGCGCACCGGCTCCGGCGGGGGGTACGGCCCGCCCGGCGAGCGCGACCCCGAGGCCGTGCGCGCGGACCTGCGGGAGGGCTACATCACTCGCGAGCACGCCCGGCGTCATTACCCCCACGCCCTGTGAGGGCGCTGTGAGGGCGCTGTGAGGGCTCACAGGGCCTGCAGGCCGCTGATCACCTCGCCGAGGAGCTTCTCGGTGGGGAAGCGCGCGACGTTGGCGGGCGGGCGCACCTTCACGAGACCCTGCTCGTGGAGGTCGCCCACCAGCACCCGTACGACGCCGAGAGGCAGGTCGATCGCCGCGGCGATGTCGGCCAGCGACGCCGGGCGGGCGCACAGGCTGAGGATCATCCACTGCTCGGGGCCGAGGCTCACCGGCGTGGGCCCGCCGACCGCGGTGACGATGGCGACGAGGTCGATGTCCTTGCTGGCGGGCCGCACGCGTCCGCGGGTCAGGGCGTAGGCCGGAACGATCGGCCCGGCCTCCTCGTCCAGCCACTGGTCCTGCATGCGCTCCGTCACGTTTCGTCCTCCTCGCCGGTGTTCTCGTTGTCCTGCGGCCCCCGTTTCAGCGAGGCGAGGATGATGTCCTCCGGGGTGACCTCGCCCGCGGCGAGACGGGCGAGGTCGGGATCCTTGGGGCCGACCATGAGCGCGGATGGGAGCAGCACGATGGCGGTCGTTCCTCCGTAGGCCGAGGGCCGCAGCGTCACGCGGATGTCCCGCCGCGCGGCCAGGCGCGCGACGACGAACAGTCCCATGCGCTCGGTGTCCGCGATGTCGAACTCCGGCGGAGCGGCCAGACGCTCGTTCAACTCGGCGAGCCGCTCCTTGGTCATGCCGAGCCCGCGGTCCTCGATCTCGACCACGAAGCCCGTGCCGACGAGTTCGCCGCGTACCGACACGGACGTGTGCGGCGGCGAGAAGATGGTGGCGTTCTCGATCAGTTCGGCGATGAGGTGGATGACGTCGGCCACCGCGGCGCCGTCGAGCCCGTGGTCCTCCATGGGCAGCACGTTGACCCGTGCGTAGTCCTCCACCTCGGCCGCGGCCCCGCGTACGACGTCGTACATCGGGACCGGCTTGCGCCAGGCGCGGCCGGGGCTGTTGCCGGACAGGATGATCAGGCCCTCGGCGTGGCGGCGCATGCGGGTCGTCAGGTGATCGAGCCGGAACAGCTCCTCCAGCACGTCCGGGTCGGTCGTGTGGCGCTGCATGCCGTGCAGCTGGGTCCGCTGCCGGTGCAGGAGCGTCTGGCTGCGCCGCGCCAGGTTGAGGAACACCTGGCTGACACCCCGCTGCAGGCGGGCCTGCCCGATGGCGGCCTCCACCGCGGTCCTCTGGACGGTCGAGAAGGCCCGCCCCACGTCCTGGATCTCGGCGGTCCCGCCCGCCGTCTGGATCGGGGGCGCTTCGGTGGCCACGTCCACGTCGTCGCCCCGCTTGAGCCTGACCAGCATCCCCGGCAGCCGCTCGTTGGCCAGGTCGAGCGCGGCCTGCCGCAGATCGGCCAGCTCACGGGCGAGGCGTCCGCCGACCCGCAGCGAGATCAGGATCGAGGCGACGACCGCCAGCAGACCGAAGCCCCCGACCAGCACGGCCCGGCGCAGGATCGAGTCGGCGATCGGCGCGGCGCGCTGGGCGAGCAGGGCCGCCGCCTCGGTCTGCGCCTTCTGGAACGAGTCGGCCAGGTCGTCGGAGGTCGACTGCCACACCCGCTGCGTACGCGCGGAGATCGTGGGCGCCGCGATGATCTGCTCCTCCTGGAGCCGCAGCCGCTGGTAGAGCGGGGTGGTGATCAGGTTGACGTGGAGCTGCCGCAGGCCCGCGTCCAGCTCGGGCAGTCCCTGGTCGATGAGGAACCGGCGGTTGCCCACCAGCTGGGTGAACAGCTTGCGCTCCTCGTCGGTGAGGCCGCCGGACGCCCCCGTGGCCGCCGCCAGCGCCTGCTCCCGGGTCAGCAGCTCCTTGGCGTACCCGAGCGAGATCACCACACGCGACTGCTGGTAGATCGGGATGTCGTCGATCAGAGCGAGGCTGTAGTGCATCCGGTAGATCGAGTCGCTGACCAGGTTGTAAGTCTCGATGACGCGCAGACGCTCCGACAGCCCCTCGTCGATCTCCGCGCGGATCTCGTCGATCCGGCTGAGCCCCGCCAGCATCTCGTCGACCTGGGTGCGCATCGCGGCGGTGGTGGCCGACCTGGACGAGTCGGACAGGGCCAGCGTGCGGACCTTCTCCCTGGTCTTGTCGGTCCGCTGGCGCTGCAGGACCATGGCGTCGCGGTTGTTCTTCTGATGCGCGGCGAGGTATCGGGCCGTGGCCAGGCGCTCCGCCTGCAGCTCGACGATCAGGGAGTCGGCGGGCCGCCGCAGTGTCGACCACAGGGTGTTGTACGTACGCAGGCTCAGGCTCTCGCCGATGGTGACGCCGGCGGTGACCACCCACAGGACGACCAGAGAGAAGAGGGGGACGAGCAGCAGGCCGATGAGCCGGGACCGGATCGGCCGGTCGCGCCTACGCGGACTCATGGCACCTCGCCCAGTGAGGAACAAGCCTCACATAAGACCTTTTTGTGACAGAGGTAGAGACTAGCAGCGAGGTGGGCCGGATGAGGGCCCTGTGATCGATTAGCGGGATTTATCGTGTCCAATCGTGATCTTGCAGTAGCGTCGATCATGGTAGACACGGAAAGGACCCGCACGCATGCGCCGTTTCCTCGTGCTGGGAGTGCTGGCCGTGCTGGCCCTGGCGGGTTGCGGCGGCGGTGAGGCCCGGGAGATCTCGGCGGCGAACCTCCCGTCGGCGAAGGACTCCACCTTCGTCTACCTGCACCATCTCGACATCGTCACCGACTGGGATCCGGCGAGCTCGTATTCCAACGAGGTCGTCGCGATGGAGAACATCTACGACTCGCTGACGAAGTACAACCCGAGGACGCGGCGCGCGGCGCCGCGCCTGGCCGAGCGCTGGCAGACGTCGTCCGACGGCAAGGTCTGGACGTTCACCCTGCGCGGCGGCGTGGTCTTCCACACCGGACGGCCGCTGGACGCCGCCGCGGTGAAGGCGTCCGTCGAGCGCACCAAGCGGATGGGCGCCGGCGCGGCCTACATCTGGGACCCCGTGCAGCAGATCACGGTCAAGGACCCGCTGACCGTGGAGTTCCGGCTCAAGTACGCCGCCCCGCTCGACCTGATCGCCTCCGCCGGCTACGCGTCGTACATCTACGACACCCAGGCGGCGGGCTCGGGCGACCTGAAGAAGTGGTTCCAGGCCGGCCGGGACGCCGGCTCGGGGCCGTACACGGTGGCGAGCTGGAAGAAGGGGCGGGAGAAGGAACTGGTGCTGCGTGCCTTCGACCGCTACTGGGGCGGCTGGGAGGGTCCGCACTACCGGAACATCGAGTTCCGCGTCACCCCTGACCCCGACCGGGCGTACCGGCTGCTGCTGCGCGGTGAGGCGAGCTACGTGCAGCGGCTGAACCCCGATCTGTTCCGGCGGGCCCGGGCGACCGCGGGCGTGCGGACCCTGCAGGTGCCGTCGTTCCAGAACCTGCTCGTGCTGTTCAACACCGCCTCCGGACCACTCGCCGACATACGGCTGCGCAAGGCGGTGCAGAAGGCCATCGACTACGACGGCCTGGTCGCCGCGCTCAAGGGCGCGGCGGCGCCCGCCTCGGGCCTGGTGCCCGAGGGCCTGCTGGGTCACGCTCCCGGCCTGACCCAGAAGCAGGACCTCGCCGGGGCCGCCGAGCTGCTCGCCAAGGCGGGGTACGGCCCGGGCGGCAACCCGCTGCGCCTGACGCTGACCTACGCGGAGGGGGACGACGACGAGGAGCTGCTGGTGCGCAGGCTCAAGCGCACGCTCGCGGAGCTGAACGTCCAGCTCGACGCCAAGGCCATGCCGTGGAACGACCAATGGGACCAGGGCAAGGCCGCGGACCCGGCCAAGCGCCAGGACATCTTCGTCATGTACTGGTACCCCGACTACGCCGACGCCTATTCGTGGTTCCTCAACGTCTTCCACAGCGCCGAGCCGGTGTCCTTCAACCTCACCTACCTCAAGAACAGGGACATCGACGCCAAGATCGACCAACTGCCGTCACTGGGGACGAGCGACCGCTCCGCCGCCGAGACGGCGTACGCCGGCCTCCAGCGCAGCCTCATCGAGGAGAAGGCGGTGGTGGCCGTGCCGTGGGTGCTGACCTATCAACGGGCCTACCTGGGCAACGTCCAGGGGTTCACCGACAACCCGGCCTACCCCAACGTCGTCTTCGTGCACGAGCTCATCCCCGGCGGCTGAGCCGCAGGCCGCGGGGTCAGCCCCGCAGCCTGCGGCTGAACCCGCCACAGTGAGGGCCGCGTGCGGTGCGGGGCCGCCGCGGCGCGGGCTCGTCGAGCTGGGTGAGCATGGCCTGCGCCGCCGTGGCGTCCGACAGAATCCGCTGCGCCTGCTCACCGTCGGGAAGCTGACCGTGCTCGGCCAGCTCGTGCTGGAGGAAGGTGAGGGGCGCCGGATGTCCGGCGGCTTCCGCGGCCACGGAGGCGCGAGCGGCGGTCAGCAACGCGAGGTAGTGCGAGCGCAGGATCGCCTCGCGCGTACGCAACAGCTCCAGGTCGTCGAGCAGGGAGTGCGCGAGCTCGAGCAGATCGCCCGGGCGCGGCGGCTCGGCGGTGATGTGGGCACGGATGTCGTCGAACTCCGACCGCATGATGATGGCCACCTCCAGCGACGGAAGTCCGGGCGGCCGGGTTGGCGCCGTACGGGGACTTCCGCATCGTGTTCGTAGCGCGGGGCGATTGCGAGCGGCTTGACGTTCGGTTGCGTGGGAAGAGGACGGCCCGTCAGAGCCGTCGCGCAGCACGGGGACGACAGCCGCTCACGGCGTTCGTCCCTCACCTCGTGCCTCCCCGATAGTCCGTGCCATGCCGACGTGATCGCCGCGGCGCTAAGTAGATGCTTGAGAGCCGGATCTGGTTGTCCCTCCCCGCTCGTACGTTTTGCGGCATCTCCGATGCGGGGGGTGCCCCCGGCGGTGACCTGCGGGAACACCCGCGACCGATCGGTGTGTTGCACCGGCCGACACCGCGCCACCCCGGGCCGGCGTCGCCGGGAATAGCTCCCGCGTCGGGGGCGTTGTTCTCGAACCGGGTCATGGCAGTGCCGGGCCCTGGTAATCTTCTGTTGTCGGCGCGGTTCGGCGCACTCCTCTTCGATCACTTCGGTGGTTGTGTTGGCTGTGC
>NZ_JBSGHN010000025.1:0-64841 GCF_053604425.1 Microbispora sp. NPDC004025
ACCCCCAGCCCGGCGCAAAACCACCGACCCAGACACCCAAGAAGAGAGAAGGACACCGACGACCAGCCCGCGCACAGCCAACACAACCACCGAAGCGATCGAAGAGGAGTGCGCCGAACCGCGCCGACACCACAAGATTACCAGGGCCTGCCGACAGCTTGGCCCGGCTAAGCTCCAACGCACCGGCCCGGAGACCTATTCCCGCAGGTCATCAACAAGATGGAAGTTCCGTGCGAGTGCGTACGCTCCAACGGCATCGACCCCGGGCTTCATTCCCGTCACGAGTCGCGCACGCGCACTGGGGTAGAGGGCCGGACGTGCTAGGACTTGATCCACCTTGCGCAGCCTTGCCAAAAAGAAGGGGTAGGAACGGGACGTGATTCGACAGGGGTTCCCTCGCGCCCTGATCGTGCTGGCCGGCACCGCCGCCGCGGTGATCACTCTCGCCGGTGTCCAGGCGGTGGGCTCCATCGTCGGCCCGGTCGTCCTGGCTCTGACCCTCGTCATCGCCGTCTCCCCGGTGCGCGGCTGGTTGGCCCGGCGCAAGGCTCCGGTGTGGCTGCAGGTCGCCGTCCCTCTCGCCGTGGTGCTCCTGGTCCTGCTCGGCATGGTCGCGATCCTCAGTCTGGCCGCCGCGCAGCTCGCCATCCTGGCCCCCACGTACGCAGACCAGTTCAACGCGATGGTGGCCGACCTCCAGCACTGGGCGGCAGGCCTCGGCTACGGCAGCGAACAGCTCAACAAGGCGCTGTCTTCGCTCGATCCCGGCAAGTTCATCGGCGTCGCCCAGAGCGTGCTGAGCAGCATGCTGGGAGTGCTGTCGAGCCTGTTCCTGATCGTCGTGCTGCTGCTGGCCATGAGCCTCGACGCCCCCGTGTTCGCCCGGATCGTGGACGCCGCCTCGGCCGAACGGCCCGCGCTCGCCCGCGCTCTCAAGACCTTCACGTACAAGACCCGCCGCTACCTGATCGTCTCGACCGTCTTCGGCCTCGTCTGCTCGGTCCTGGACATCACCGCGCTGTACGTGCTGGGCGTGCCGCTCCCCTTGCTGTGGGGAGTGCTCGCCCTCATCACGAACTACATCCCCAACATCGGCTTCATCCTGGGCCTCATCCCGCCCGCGCTGCTCGGGCTGCTGGAGGGCGGGCCCAAGACCATGCTGCTGGTGATCGTGGCCTACATGGCGATCAACGTGGTGATCCAGTCGTTCATCCAGCCGAAGTTCCTGGGTGACGCCGTGGGGTTGTCGACCACGGTCACGTTCCTCTCACTGATCGTCTGGGCGTGGGTGCTCGGGCCGCTCGGCGCGCTGCTGGCGATTCCGCTGAGCCTGCTCGTGCGAGCCCTGCTCGTCGACAGCGATCCGGACAGCACCTGGGCCGCCGCGCTCATCTCCGGACGGTTGCCGGAACACGCCCCGGCGTCCGGCGCCGGCCCACAGCCGGAGCAGTCCGAGCCCCGGTGAGACAGTCCGGCCGCGCGTGATCGGCCGCGCAGCGGACGCCGTCCCGGCTCGGGGCGACACGGGACGGTTCGCGGGGTGCCGCGCGGCGCTCCGGCTTAGGGTCTGAGCATGCGGCGATGGGACAACGACGAGCGGTTCACCGGGATCGCGGACGCCTCGGCGATGGAGCCGCAGGTCTCCGCCCTGCTGGATGCGATGGCACGGGACGGATGGGTGACGGAGCAGCCCGAGGCGCACCTGCTCCCCCACCTGCGCCGGGCATGCGGGCCGGAGTGGCTGCTGACCGGCGAACGCCTGCTCGACGACGGTGTTTACGAGGTGACGGTGTCGCTGGCCGGCGACAGGGAGGGTGTCCACGTGCATCGTGACGTGATACGGCTGCTGTCGGCGATCGCCGAGAGCGTCTTCTTCGTGCGGCAGGCCGCGCCGGGCGTGTTCGAGTGCGTGACCGGAGTGCTCGACGGGGACCCACCCGGGTTCGCGAGCCACGGTCACATGGTCCGCCTCATCGTGACCTGAGCGGCCCCTCCCACGAGGTGGAAGGGGCGCGGACTCAGGTGGCGGGAACGGTCTCCTTCTCCTCCGGGCGAGGCTCCGCTGCGGTCTCCATGTGCCTGCGCCGCCACGGGATGGCCGCGATCAGCAGCGGGAACAGCACCAGCGAGCTGATCGCCCAGGGCGCGTGCAGCTCACCCCACTTGGGCCCGTGGAACTGCGTGAGCACGATGTATCCGATCGCCGCCCACAGCGAGCTGCCGAGGATCGCGGGCCAGGCCCAACGGGTGGGCCGGGCGACCAGGAACGGCATGAACCACAGCAGGTACTGCGCGCCGAGACGCGGCGTGAAGATCATGAAGGACAGCAGGATGGCGATCGTGACGTCGACGGGGTCTGCCTTGCGCCACCAGATGAGACAGGCGACGATCGCGGCGTAGATCATGTACTGGCCGATCCTCGCCGGGGTCGGGTCGAGGTTCCAGTTGCCGCCGCTGACCAGGGCGGTCCAGCCCCAGTCGCCCGTGATCGGGCGGACGTCGCTGGGCCGCAGGCCGATGGTGTTGAGCACCTCGGGCAGTTGCCGCCATTCGGTCCAGCCGCCGATGGGCAGCGTCAGCAGGAAGAACACCGGCGAGACGCCGGTGGCGACCAGCGTGACCAGGCGGCTGCGCAGCCCCGGCAGGAACATGAGCAGGGCCGGCACGAGGATCACCGGCCAGCTCTTCGCGCAGAGCGCGAGCCCCATGAGCAGGCCCGCCCACACGGCGCGGCCCGTCGCCGCGCGGTCCTCCTCCGACGGGCGCACGATGCGCCGCACGATCTCACCCGGCGGGATCCAGGGCAGCGGCAGGTCACGGTTCGCGAGCCGGACACTGGCCCACGGCAGCGGCGCCGGCCGCCGCCAGTCGCCCGGGCCGCGCGCCACGACGTACGCCGCGACGCCGAAGACCAGGGAGACCGGCTCGACCTGGCCGTGCACGGAGGCGACGAGGATCGCGAGGGGATTGCAGGCGTACTGGAAGGCGCGCAGCCTCTCGGTCCGTCCCCCCGCCAGCTTGCCGACCAGCGGGATCAGCACGATGTCGGCGACGACGGTGACGATGCGGCCGGCGTACTCCCAGGGGATGCCGAGCCACAGCAGCAGCCCGTACATGTACGGGATCGTCGGGAGGAAGTGCCATCCGCCGTTGCTCTCCAGCACCGGATCGCGGTGGTCCAGGATCGCCACGCCGGCGGGCTGGAAGCTGTTGACGTAGTCGACCGGCTGCCACTGGGTGTCCCTGGCCGACAGGACCATGATCAGCACGCGTACGGCGATGCCGAGCGTGAGCGTGACGGCCAGGGAGGGCCGCCAGCCCTTCCATTGGGCGACGAGCGCGAGCGCGACGCCGGCGACGAGGACGATGCTGGTGGGGATCGCGTATTCCATGACGGTGCCAAGACTGCCTGACGAAGGGCACAACAGGCGACTCGATCCCGGATTCGGTGAGCACGCCGTCGCGATCCGTCACGATTCGAGGTATTGTGACCACGGAGCGTTACATCCAGGAGACTTCGATGAAAATTCGCCTTTGGGTCACCCTTGCCGTGGCCGTGATCGTCGGAATGCTGATCGGCCTGCTCGCCCCGACGCATGGTGGCGACCGGTCCGGCGGGTAGGGGGGTCGTCCCCGCCGGACCGGCCGCCTGCTCATGGACGCCCGGCTCGAAGCGACACGCGCCCCGGGTGCCGCGCGGCGGCGGCGAGGGATCCGGTCCGGCGGGCCGAGCCCGGATCCCTCTGACCGTCGGTACGACGCGGGTCAGAAGCCCGCGGTGACCCGGGTGAAGTCCCAGTCGTTCTGCGCGATGCCGCTGCAGTTCGACACCACGCCGCCGCCCGGGCAGCCGCGGTCACGGTTGACCGACCAGAAGGCGAGCCGGCCCAGGCCCTTCGACTTGGCCCAGTCGCGGATCTGCGTCCAGGTGGACAGCGAGGTCAGCTCCTGCTGGTCGGACAGGCCGTTCATGCCCGAGATGCCCATGTGCGCGTACGCCTGGGCGTCGCTCCAGCCCCAGGCCGCTTTGAGCGCGTTCTTCAGGCCCTCGGACGCGTTGACCGTGTTCTGGTACATGTTCGCGCCGCCGCCGAAGTCGAACGGCATGATCGTGTAGTTGTCGATGTTGACGCCGAGCGCCTTCGACTGGTTGATCAGCCGCGTGCCCCACCAGCTCGGGCCGGTCGTGCTGGTGCCGAAGGTGACGACGACCTTGACGTTCGGGTTGTTCTGCTTGACGATCTTCAGTCCGCCGAGGATGCGGTCCTGGACGGCCTCGTTCTCGAACTCGTCGCTGTTCTCGATGTCGAAGTCGACCGCGGCCGGGTTGTAGGCGTTGATGACCTGCTGGACGGCCGAGGCGAAGGCGGACGAGCTGGAGCAGTTGGGGCCGAGCTTGTTGCCCGACCAGCCGCCGAAGGAGATCTGGACGTTGCCGCCCGCGGCCTTGATCTGTGAGATCGCGGTGGCGTCGGGGCTGCCGGACAGCGGGCGGGAGCCGTCCCACGCCGGGGTGCAGCCGCCGCCGGAGAGCATGAAGGCCATCGTGAACTGCTTGACCCCCGTGGCGTTCATGACCGTGGCCGGGTTCGGCGGGTTGCCCCAGCCCTCGTACAGGTACGGCGCGCCGGGGAGCTTGCCACCGCTCTGCGGGCAGCCCGTCGTCGTGCCGGTCACCGCTCCGCTCGCCGCGGACTCGCCGCTCGAGTTGTACGCCTTGACCGTGTACGTGTGGGTGGTGCAGGTGCCGAGGCCGGAGATCGTGGCGCTGGTGCCGCCGACCGTCGCCTTGACCGAGGTGCCCTCGTAGACGCGGTAGCCGGTCACCGTGCCGCTCGACGCGGACCAGGACAGCGAGATCGACGCGTTCGTGGTGCCGGTGACGTTGGGGTTGCCCGGCTTGCCGGGCGCGCCGGACGGCGGCGTCGGCGACGGGCTCTGCGACGGGGTGTCGCCGCTGACCTTCTTCCACAGCGCCGGGACGATCGGCGGCTCCCAGCCGGTCAGGGAGGTGTGCGCCTGGATGCACTCGTAGTCGGCGCCGTTGTAGGTCACCCGGGCGCCGACGGCGTACCAGGTGTTCGGGGCCCAGGCCGGGTAGGCCAGCATGACCACGCTGTTCGGGGCGGCCGAAGCGGAGGCGGCCGTTCCCGCGACCAGTCCGGCGACGGCCAGGAGGAGGGAGGCCAGCAGGGCGACCAGCGCCCTGGCGTGCCGGCCCGTACCGAAGCGAAGCTGCATTCTTCCTCGCAATGGTGGTTGGGGGGTGGGTGGGGGGTTCACTTCAGGGCGTCGAGATACGCCCTGTGGGAGCGGGAGAATTCGGAGCCCGTGTACCTGTCCCAGTTGACGGACCAGGCCATGAGGCCGCGCAGGCCGGGGAAGACGCCGTGCGGCCGGTAGGAGCCGCAGCCCGTCCCCTTCGCCAGGCAGCCGAAGGCGCTCTGCACCTCCGCCGTCGTGGTGTAGCCGTTGCCGGCGTACGGCGCGGCGGGCAGGCCGATCGCGACCTGGTCGGGACGCAGCGGCGGGAAGGTCGCGCCCCCGGCCACGGGGAAGCCGGTGAGCAGCATGTCGGTCATGGCGACGTGGAAGTCGGCCACGCCCATCGTGTGGTACTGGTTGTCGAGGCCCATGATCGGCCCGGAGTTGTAGTCCTGGACGTGCAGCAGCGTGAGGTCGTCACGCAGTGCGTGGATCACGGGCAGGTACGCCCCGGAGCGGGCGTCGGCAGTGCCGTTCCGGCCCGGGCCGTAGAACTGGTAGCCGAGCTGGACGAAGAACGTCTCGGGGGCCATGGTGAGCGTGAACTTCGCGCCGTACCTGGCCTTGAGCGACCGGATGGCGGAGATGAGGTTCACGACCACCGGGGTGGTCGGGTTGCGGAAGTCGGTGTCGCCGGGGTTCAGCGACAGCGAGTGGCCCTCGAAGTCGATGTCGAGGCCGTCCAGGCCGTACCTGTCGATGATCGCGGCGACCGACTGGACGAACTTGTCCCGGGCGGCGGTGGTGGTGAGCTGCACGATCCCGTTCTGGCCGCCGATCGAGATCAGGACCTTCTTGCCGGCCGCCTGCTTCGCGCGGATGGCCGCGGCGAACTCGGCGTCGCTCTCGACGTTCGGGCACTCGGTGACCGGGCATCGGGTGAACCGGATGTCGCCGGAGGTGGGCGAGGTCGGCTCGCCGAAGGCCAGGTCGATGATGTCCCATGCCGCGGGCACGTCGGCCATCCGGACGTAGCCGGAGCCGTTGGCGAACGACGCGTGCAGGTAGCCCGCCAAGAGCCGCTTCCCACTCGGCGGCGGGCTCGGTGAGGTCGACGGCGACGGGGAGGGAGACGGGGATGGGGATGGGCTGATGGAGGGCGAGGGGGACGGCGAGGGCGACGGCGACGCCGGGGTGCCGGGGCCGTCGAGGACGACGTCGTCGGCGTAGTAGGCGCCCTGGCCGTACCAGCCGTTGACATAGATCGTCACGCTCGTGGTGGACGACCCCGTCGTGAACGACGTGGACAACTGCGACCAGGACGCTCCCGGCGAGGCCCACGTCTGGGCGTTCACGCCGGCGCCGGTCGCGCCCAGGAACACGTAGTTTCCCCGCACCCACGCCGACAGCGCGTACGTCGTGGACGGCTTGACGGTGATCGTCTGCTCGCATCGGGCGTAGTCACTGCCGGCCGGGGTGGCGGACAGGGCCCTCGACCCGCCGTGGACCGGACTCGACACCGCCTGCGCGGTGGACGCGCACGTCCAGCCCGACAGGCCCGACTCGAACCCAGGATTGGCGGCGATGTTCGCGGCACGGGCCGGTCCGGTGAACGTCGCCGTGAGCAGGCCGGCGAAGGCGACGGACGCCGCCGTGCCGAGGCCGATGAGCTTCTTCATGTGCGTCATCCCGTGTACGAAGCGAAGATCTTGGAGAACTCGTAGGGCGACTGGGGGACGTTGGTGCAGGAGTAGAGCGCGCCGGTGCAGGCGTTGCGGTCGCGGGTCGTCTCCCAGAAGGCCAGCAGGCCGAGGTGCCTGTCCTTGGCGAAGGCGACGAGCTGACGGGCGTCGTCCTGGTTGTAGATCCGGCCGTCGTCGTTCTGGCCGAGCATCGGCGTGACCCCGACCATCCGCCACACCCGGTCGTCGGACAGGCTGGGATACAGGCTCTTGAGCTGGCCGAAGGTGCTGTTCGCCGCCTGGACCGCCGCGTCGCCGTAGTCGACGGACTGGTAGTAGTCCATGGCCATGACGTTGACGGCGTCGAGCCTGACCCCGGCGTCGCGGGCGGACCGCACCACGTTGAGGCCGTCGGCGGTCAGGCCGTTCGGCAGGACGGGCAGGGTGAGGGAGATCTTCAGGTCGGGGTGGGCCTGCTGCAGCCGGGCGAGCGCCTGGGAGCGGCGGGCGATGGACGCGGGCTCGGCCGCCGCCGATCCCTCGATGTCGAGGTCGATGTATTTCAGGTCGTAGGCGGTGACGACGGCGTCGTACTCGGAGACCAGCGCGTTCACGTCCGTGCACGCCTGGGCGAGTTCGATGCCGGTCGCGCCGCCGAAGGACACCTTGACGTCCCCGCCGCCGGCCCTGATCGCGTCGATCTGGTCCTTCGCCCACTTCTGCCGCGGGTCGTACGCGTTGAACCACATCGCCTTGCAGCCCGACGCCGTGACGAACGCGAGAGTGAAGCTCTTCAGGCCGGACGCCGTGGCCATCGCGGGCAGGCTCGGGGTCGGCCAGGCGCCCATGTCCACGTACGGCGCGGTGCGCAGGGCGCCGGGCGCGGGCGGCGGCGGGCTGGGAGACGTGCTGGGGGACGCGCTCGGGGACGGGGACGGGGACGGCGAGGTCGTGACGCCCTCGCACGGGCCGCCGTTCAGACGGCAGTTCACCGGTTTGCCGGGCCCGCTGTTCACCCACCCGAACGTCGCGGAGGCGCCGGGGGCCAGGCCGCCGTTGTACTCGCGGTTCCTGAAGGTGTAGTGGTCACCGGAACGCGTCATCAGCGCGTCCCAGTAGGCCCCGGCCGTCGAACCGGCGGGGAGGTCGAACTCGACCGTCCAGCCGGAGAGCGCGGAGGTCCCCGTGTTGGTGACGGTGTAGCGGCCCTGGTAGCCGGATCCCCAGTCGGAGTCGGTGGAGAAGACGGCCTTGACCGTCGCGGCCTCGGCGGGCAGCGCGACGAGAACGAGCGCGAGTGCGGCCATCGCGGCGAACGCACGCCAGACGTGCTTGATCTGCATGGACACAACCTCTGTCGGGGGGGTGAACGGGGAGGTCATGGAATCCGTACGGCCGGCGCCTGACGGAGGCGGCCGATCAGAACGGCACCGGCCGTACGGCACTCAAGGGCGTCTGGTGACGGGACGCGGACGTGAAGAGGCTAAAGGTGAGGAAGGGCCATCGTCGGCTCCCAGGTCGTTCTCTTTTAGGAAAGTTTCCTAAGAGTTGTACGGATCGTAGCTTCGCGGTCGACGGTCCACAAGACCCAATTCGACAGCGTTCCTTACGAACCCTGTCATCGCTGGTCGGCACGCGACGACGTGTTATGCGCGCGTTAAGGGCCGACTGGCTGTCCGTTAAGGCGGTTATGTCGCATCGGCACGCTCACCAGCGGTTTCACCGGGCTCAGCGCAGCCGCCGCGCGTCGGGAGCGCGGGCGTCCGGGGGATGGGCGCTCGGTGGACGGGTGCTCGGTGGACGGGTGCTCGGTGGACGGGTGCCGGTGGCGAAGCGAGTCAGCGCGGAAGTAGAGCCGCGGCAGCGCGGGTCGGCGGAGGGGCAGCGCGGGCCGAGGCGGCGCGGGCCAGAACCGGGGCCGCGCGGGCCGGTGGGGGGCAGCGCGGGCCGAAGCGAGGTAGCTGCGGCGCCCCTGCCACGGCCACGACAGCGTGGGTCGGCGCAGGGCAGCGCGGGCCGAAGCGGGATGGCTACGGCAGCGCTGTGAAGCCGGATCAGCGCAGGACGGACGGCGCGGGGTGAAGCCGGATCAGCGTAGGACGGACGGCGCGGGGTGAAGCCGGGTCAGCGCAGGACGGCGCCCTCGCGGACGGCGTGCCGTCCGTCCCGCTGCACGTTGACGAAGTCGACGAGGCCGACCAGCCTCTCCAGCTCGAACCCGGCATCGATGCGGTCCGGGTCGGCGGGAAGGTAGACCGTGAGCAGATAGTGGCGGCCCGTGGCCGCACCGAGCGCGTCGAGTTGCGCGCGGAACTCGGCCAGCAGGGCCGTCAGGTTCCGCCTGTCGTCGACGCCGGTGTGGTTGCCCAGGTGCCCTTTGCCGCCGGGCCACTCCCAGTCGATGTCGATGCCGTCGAAGACGCCGGCCGCGCTGCCCGGTCCGCCCCTGCCGCCGGCTCCCGGCAGGTCGCCCCTGATGTACGCGTCGAGGCACGACTTGACGAACCTCTGCCGGCTGGCTGCGGTCCGCGCTACGTCGGAGAAGTACTTGGAATACGTCCAGCCGCCGATCGAGATCAGCGTCTTCAGACCGCGGTGGCGGGCCTTCAGTTTCTTCAGCTGGTTGAAGTTCCCGGCGAGCGGGGCGTCGGGAGGATCGGCCACGCCGTCCAGCGACTCGGCGGCCGTGAAGCCACGCTGGTAGTCGGCCCAGGCGTCCCCCGCGCCGTCGCCCTGGTCGGGGTCGTTCGGGTCGGGCGCGAGCGGCCGGGTGACTCCGGTGAGACAGGTCAGCGATGCGGGGTCGATGTTCGCGAACGCGTAGAGGACGTGGGTCAGCCTGCCCGCCAGCCCGCCGGTTTCGAGGTCGCGCACGGTGGACGTGGCGCCGTACGCGCCGCGCTGCGCGACATATCCGACCCTGATGCGGCCCGGCGAGGGGGACGGCGACGGCGTGACGGTCACCGTGACCGTCACCTGCGGCACGGGAACGGCGTTCTGCACCGTCACGGCGTGCGCGGTTGCGGCGTGCGCGTTGCCTGCTTGCGCCGTGCCTGCTTGCGCCGTGTCTGCTTGCGCCGTGTCTGCTTGCGCCGTGTCTGCTTGCGCCGTGTCTGCTTGCGCCGTGTCTGCTTGCGCCGTGCCTGCTTGTACGGTGCCTGCTTGCGCGATGCCCGCTTGCGCGGGGGCGACCGCTGCCCGCACCGGCGCGGGGGCGGCCCGCGGTGGCACAACCCGTGACCTGGCCTGGCTGACGGCCGTCGTGCCGGTCTCGGTGGCGCGGGCCGGGCCGTACCAGGCGACGAACAACGAGGACAGCAGGGCGCTCAGGACCACGACGGTGAAGGCGCCACGCGTGATCGCTCCCATGGTGGGCTCCGAACAGTGCGTGCCTCCGCGACGAGGCACGGAGGCGAGAAGAGGAATGCCGCGGGAGCGTAGTGACGTCGCCGCCGGGCCGACAAGCAGCGGAGTCTTAAGCCCGGATTATGCGTGACTCATTTCGCAGGTGGGCGCGTTCCAGCGGCACCACCTGCGGTTACCCATGGTGCCGCCCTTCTCTGCAAGTTTCACCCCCGCCCCCCGGTGGCGAGACCGCCGGCCCCGTGCCGGCGTCGTGCCAGTCCTGGTGCCAGTCCTGTGCCAATCCCGTGCCGGCGCGGGCGGCGAACGTCGGAGCATGACGTACGCGATTGAGGCCCACGGTCTCGTGAGAGATACGGCGACAAGGCCGCGCTGGCGGGAGTCGACCTCGCCGCGCCGCCGGGCACGGTGCTCGGCGTGCTCGGCCCGAACGGTGCGGGCAAGACCACCGCGGTCCGGATCCTCGCCACGCTCGTCTTCCCCGACGGAGGCCGGGCGGCCGCCTCAGACGGCGCCGACCAGGGTGAAGACACCCGCCCCCACCAGGGCGAACGCCCACATCCTGTCGAGGTTGAACCAGGCCCGCCGCAGGACGGCGACGCCGAGGAACTCGTACACCACGACGGCGAGGACGGTCGCCGTGAGGAACATCGCGAGCGTGTGCACGCCGGCGACGAGCATGCCGCCCGACAGGGCGTGCCCGTGATGGCTCGCCGGCATGCGGGTCAGCACGGGCAGCAGCATCAGGCCCGCACCGTGCACCGACGACATCAGGAACGACCACGCGGCCAGTTGCGGCAGCGACAGCCGCATGCCCACCCAGCGGAAGTGCCGCCGGGAGAGCAGGTGCCACAGGCCGAACCCGACGAGCACGACGCCCGCCCCGATCGCGAGGGCCGTGGCCGTCACCAGCGACCCGGTCGCCGACACCACGGCCACCACGAGGGCCACCGACACGAGGTGGCCCAGCGCGATGACCGGCAGGGACTGCAGCAGCAGGTCGCGGCTGCGCTCCTGCAACCCCCGCGCGACGGCGAACAGCCAGCCCATCGCGGGATTGATCCCGTGAAAGGCGCCGAGCAGGATGACGGCGGTCAGGGTCACGGGTAGCAGTAGGAGTCGGAGGACGCGTCGCCGCCCTGGAGCCGGGTCTGGTGCGGGCGCAGGCCGCGGAAGTCGTCGCCGTGCGGGAAGAACCGCTCGTCCAGCGTGAACGACTCGGTGTCGATTTTCGCCATCCAGGCGCCCACGCCGTCGGGATAGAACTGGTCGTCCCAGGCCCCGTACAGCGAGTTGGTGACGTAGACCCGGCGGCCGTCGCGGCTCACCTCGACCATCTGCGGGCCGCCGGCGAGCCGCTCGTCCGGCGCGGCCGGGTGCGCCTCGCGCCGCACGATGCCGCCGAGGCGGACCGAGCCGAGCTCGACCGGCTTGAACGGGTCGGACACGTCGTACTGCTTGAGCTCGCCGGTGCCCCAGCACGACACGTACAGGCGCTGGTCGTCGACCGACAGGTCGATGTCGGTGACCAGCGGCGGCACCGCGCCGAACGGCTTGAGCACGTCGGGCAGGTCGTCCGGCGAGGCCGGCTCGGCCGGGATGGTGATCACCTTCTCCGCCGCCCAGCGGGAGCCGTCCCTGTGCCACACCCACACGGATGCCGACAGGTCCTCGACGCTGGTCACGACGCCGACGAAGCCGTACGTCTTGGTCGGGTCATGGGCGGGGCGCAGCTCCAGCGTCATCTGGTGCTGGTCGCCGAGGTCCACCTCCTGGACGTGCCTGCGCTTGCGCAGGTCCCAGAAGTGGATCTTGTGGCCGTACTTGCGGCCGAGCAGCAGCTCGCCGACCACCCCGTCCTCGACCATGGACGGCGTGCCCCACTCGGAGGTGACCAGGACGTCGTGGTTGATGTGCCACCAGAAGTCGTACGCGAGGTACTGCGGGCCGCGGTCGACCTCCCACCGGCCCAGGACCTCGAAGGAGTTGTGGTCGAGGATGGCGATGCCGCCGGGCCCGTCGTCGCCGTACCCGCCGAGCGCGCTGACGTACAGGCCCTCGGGGCCGCAGTGGACGGTGTGCGGGCGGGAGTAGCCGGCCCGCTTGCCCAGCTCCTCGGGCTCGATGACCTTCACGAGCTCCGGGCTGACCCGGTCCTTGGTGTCGTACACGTAGATCCGCGACGACCGCAGGCCGGGCACGATCAGGTAGCGCCGTTCGACGTGCGGGTGCGGCGCGTAGGGGCACAGCGCGCTGCTGCAGGCGTTCCAGCCGAAGTGGTGCAGCTCGTCCCCCGTGTGCGGCAGGTCGGTCCAGCCGACCACGGTCCCGTACGCCGGGGACGCGGGATCGGTGTCGAGGACCGCGAGCGCGTCGGGCCGCTGGGCCGACCGGTCGAAGGCGGCCACGTAGGCCAGCTTCTCCGGCGGCGCCTCGGCGGCGTCGCGGGGCGAGGGGTAGAAGGTCGGATCGGGCTTCCACAGCGTCATGGACTCAAGGATTGTCCCTTATTCCCCATAGGGTCAATAGGAATCTCCGGTCCTGTACCCTGCCGTGACCACAGGCCGTGTAGAGCTATACCCTGCCTTATCACGCTTTACGGAGGCAGGGTTGTTCTTCGGAATCACCAACATCTGGACGTACGTCGTCGGCTCGTTTCTGATCATCCTGCTCCCGGGGCCGAACTCGCTGTTCGTACTGTCCACCGCCGCCCAGCGCGGCGTGCGGCAGGGGTACCGCGCGGCGGCCGGGGTCTTCGCCGGCGACTCGGTCCTCATGATCCTGTCGGCCGCCGGGGTCGCGTCGCTGCTGAAGTCGACGCCCGTGCTGTTCTCGATCGTGAAGTACTCGGGCGCGGTCTATCTGGCGTGGATCGGCTTCGGCATGCTGCGCGGCGCCTGGCGCTCCCTTCGGGCCTCCCGGGCGGGGGCCGCGGGCCAGGTCACCGAGGCGTCCGAGGCGGCGGAGGCCGTGGAGGCGGCGGTCCCGGCGGCGGCCGACCCCTTCCGGAAGGCGTTCACGATCAGCCTGCTCAACCCCAAGGCGATCCTGTTCTTCGTGGCGTTCTTCGTGCAGTTCGTGGACCCGTCGTACGGCGCGCCGGCGCTGTCGTTCCTGATCCTCGCGCTGATCGTGCAGGTCTTCAGCGTGGCCTACCTGAGCACGCTCATCTTCGGCGGCACGTTCCTCGCGAGCCACTTCCGGCGGCGCCGCAAGCTGTCCGCCGGGCTAGCCTCGGGGGTCGGCGCTCTCTTCCTCGGTTTCGGCGCCAAGCTGGCCACCGCGACGCTGAGCTGATCGGCCTCTACTCCCCGTGCAGGTCGGCGAGGGCGCCCTCGAAGGCGTCCATCGCCCGCTGGACACGGTCGTATCCGGCCGACGGCAGCCAGGCCATGACCCGGGACACGCCTGCCTTCTCGCACTGCTCCAGCGCGCCCGGGTCGGCCGGCGCGGACAGCATCAGGACCTCGACCTGCCTGCCCGCCTCCTCGGCCCGGCGGAACAACTCGGGAACGCGTTCGAGGATCCCCTCGCCGTAGTTGGGCAGCCACGCGTCCCCGTAGGCGAGCACGCGGTCGAAGACGCGCGGCCCGACACCGCCCACGAGGATCGGTGGGTACGGCTTCTGCGCCGGTTTGGGCCATGACCAGATCGGGTCGAAGGACACGAAGTCGCCGTGGAACTCGGCCTCGTCACGGGTCCAGATCTCCTGCATCGCCCGGACGCGCTCGCGCATGACGGCGAAGCGGCGGGCGGGATCGACGCCGTGGTGGCGCAGCTCCTCGCGGTTCCATCCGGCGCCGACGCCGAACTCGAACCGCCCGCCGGTCAGGTTGTCCACGCTCGCGACCGTCTTCGCCAGGCCGATGGGCTCGTGCTCGGGCACCAGGCAGATGCCCGTTCCCACGCGCAGCCGGGTCGTCGCCGCGCCCGCGGCCATCGAGGCGACGAACGGGTCGTAGCTGTGCCAGTAGCGCCGGGGCAGGTCGCCACCCCATTCGTCCTGTGGCGGCTTCCCGCCGGGCGGCACCGGGATGTGCGTGTGCTCGGTGAACAGCAGGGCCGTGTGGCCGCGCTGCTCGACGAGCCTGGCCAAGGCATCCGGACGAACCGCATCATCCGTTGCGAAGTAGCCGAAACCTGAGTCCATGCCGTCAAAGTAACCCGCGCCCTCCGCGTGCCGGGGAAAGCGCCCCGCGGCCACCGGTAAAGCGCTGACCAGGGGTTTCCGCGAGCCCGCCGGCCGGGCCCGGTCATGCCGTACCGTTATGAGCCAGCGATCGGCCCCACGCGTTCGGGCCCCGCAGGGCCGGCCGTCGGGTACCGTGAGCCACCGACAAAGAGCCTTCCCTCGGGCGTTTCCGCCCGCGATGTCCGGGTAGGCGCGTTGCCCAACTACAGCGTCGGTCTCCCCCTGCCGGCCCCGTTGGAGTTGCCATGAACCACACGCCTTTCGCACTGCCACGGCTCACCGCGCTGATCAAGCAGGCGGTGCCCCGGCTCCTCGAAGGCGTGGTGGCTCCCCTCGTGGTCTTCTACGCGGCTCTCGCGCTGCTCGGCCTGCGCGGCGCGCTGATGGCCGCGGTGTCGTGGGTCTACCTGGGCGTCCTGTGGCGGCTCGTCCGGCGTCAGCCCGTGCCGGGGACGATGATCATGGCGACGATCGCGATCACCTTCCGCACCGTGATCGGACTGTGGACCGGCAGTCCCGTCCTCTACTTCATCCAGCCGGAGCTCGGCACGATCTGCATCAGCATGGTGCTCCTGGCGTCGGTGCGGATGCGCCGCCCGCTGGTCCAGCGGCTCACGCTCGACTACATCCACCTGCCGTCGTTCGTGCTGCGGCACGAGCGCGTCCGCACCTTCTTCGCCCGGATCACCCTGCTGTGGGCGTTCGTCCTCCTGGTCAACTCGGCCATGAGCATCTGGCTGCTGCTGCACGAGTCGATCGGCGACTACCTGATCATCCGCACCGCCGCCGTCGCCGTGGTCACCGGCCTGGCCTTCCTCGGGTCGGTCTGGGCGTTCCGCCGGGTCCTGCGGCGCCTGCACACCGAGGCCCCGGCCATCACCGCTTAGTCCTCCAGCGTGTGGGTGCGCACCGCCTCGTCGCCGCGGGTGTGCCGGGCGTCGAACGCGAAGGCCGTCACCTTCCACCCCTCGGCCTGGCGTAGCAGCCGGAGCCGGTAGACGCCCCACACCTCGAACATGCCGCCGCCCAGCGCGGCGTCGAGCAGGTTGTAGGCGTAGCCCTTGGTGGTGACGTGCGCCTCGGCGCCGTCCACGGTCACGGCGAAGTTGCTCACGGTGTGGAAGCTCTGCTTGCGGGCGTGCAGGCCGGTCCGCCAGCCGTCCACGAGGGCCTCGGCGCTGATCCGCGCGGGCTCCCCGCCGTTGAGGCTGGTGAAGTCGGCGTCCACCTCGTCGTCGAACAGCTCCCGGCACACCGGCCAGTTCTTGGCGTCCACGGTGTCGAAGACGGCCGTGACGACGTCCACGATCTCGGCCCGGTCCACCAGTGCGGCGATCTCATCCATGCGCCCCATCCTGCCCCACGCGATCTGTGATAGGCACGCTTGTCATGGGTACCGCACTGGTCACCGGCGCCTCACGAGGTCTGGGCGCCGTCATCGCCGAACGGCTCGCCAAGGACGGCTGGCACGTCGCCGTCAACTACGCCAACGACACGGCCGGGGCCTCCGCCGTCGTCGACCGCATCACCGCCGCCGGCGGCTCGGCCGGCCTGGCCCGGTTCGACGTCACCGACGAGGAGTCCGTACGGGAGGGCGTGGCCGCGATCGGGCACGTGGACGTGGTCGTCAACAACGCCACCGGCCCGCAGCCGCTGATGCCGGTGGAGAAGCAGACCTGGGAGGACCACCTGGGCCAGCTCCGCTTCTTCGTCAAGGCTCCGCTGCTGATCCTGCAGGCCGTGCTGCCCGGCATGCGCGAGGCCGGGGCCGGGCGGATCGTCAACGTGGGCAGCGAGGTCGCCGACCTCGGCAACCCGGAGTTCGGGCACTACGTCTCGGCCAAGGCGGCGATGCACGGGCTCACCCGGTCGTGGGCCCGCGAGCTCGGGCCGTACGGGGTCACCGTGAACACCGTCGAGCCGGGCTGGATCCCGGTGGAGCGCCACGCGGACGTCCCCCCGGAGGACTACACCGACTACCTGCGCGACGTCCCGCTGGGGCACATGGGCGCGCCGGTGGACATCGCCGAGACGGTCGCGTTCCTCGCCTCCCCCGGTGCCCGCTTCGTCACCGGTCAGCGGCTCGCCGTCAACGGCGGCAAGACGATGAGCTGACCCCGCCCATGCCCTCAAGGTAAAGAATCACGTGATTCAGGAGCGGTTTAGACAAAAAATCGGTTAATGTCCGTTCATGTCCGGCGCATATTTCCCTCGAATCCAGACCGTCACGGGCGCCGTCCCCGTCTCCGAGATCGACGGGCCGGTGCTCCCGTACGAGCATCTGCGCACCGACACCCGCTGGGGGATCGGCGTGGACTCCGATCCCCACCGGTGGCTGGACGAGGAGCGGTACGTGCTGACCGAGGTCAAGCACCTCGGCAGGGAGCAGGCGCTGGGCCTCGTGGTGGAGCACAGCTGCATCGGCATGGCGCGCGACCCCGCCGCGCTCGCCCGGATCTCGATGGCCTCACGGGTGCCGATCGTGGCCGCCACCGGCTTCGCCGCGCAGCCGTTCGCGGGTGAGGCCATCACGCGGTACGGCGTGGAGGACCTGACCGCCGATCTGCTGCACGAGATCGGCGCCGGGCTGGACGGGACGGGCGCGCGGCCGGGGGTCATCGTCACCGCCTCGTGGGACGAGGCGCCCACCCCCGCCGAGGAGCGGGCCGTCACGGCCGCCGCCCGCGCCTCGCTGCGCACCGACCTCCCGGTCGCGACGGGCGGCCTGGAACTGCTGGAACTGCTGCTCTCGCAGAACGTTCCCGCCCGGCGTCTCGCGGCCCGCACCGGCGACCCGCTGGCCCAGCGCAAGATCGCCGAGACCGGCGCGTACGTGAGCGTGGACGACTCCGAGGACGTCCTCACCCTCCTCGACGCCGGGCACGCCGAGCGCGTCCTGCTGAGCAGCGGCGTACGCCTGCGGGAGCACCTGTCCGGCTACGGCGGGCAGGGCTACGGGCGGCTGTTCTCGTCGGTCCTCCCGGCCCTGCGGGAGGCCGGCGTGGACGACGGCACCCTGCGCCTGATCACGCACGACAACCCCCTGCGCTGGCTCACCCCCTGACGACCCGGTGGAGCCGGTCGAGCACCACCGGCGGCCGCTGGACGTGGCGCGGTGGCTGGAGAACCCGCAGCGCGAGGTGGTCCCCCGGCCTTGAGGAGCCGCACCCGGCGTCTGTGACGTCGCCGTGCGATTTCCCCGCGGCGTCACGGGCAGGGGCACCTGCCATGTTCGCCGGATTCGAACTCAGCTACGTCGAGGTCGGGGACGTGCGCCTCCGGGTGCGGCACGGAGGCCGGGGACCTGCGGTGCTGCTGGTCCACGGCCATCCGAGGACCCACACCACCTGGCACCTGGTCGCGCCCGCTCTCGCGTCCGCCGGATTCACCGTCGTCTGCCCCGACCTGCGGGGCTATGGCCGGTCCACGGCGCCTCCCGACGAGCCCGACCACTCCCAGGCGGGCAAGCGCGCCATGGCCGGCGACCTGGTCGCGCTGATGCGGAAGCTCGGCCACGAGCGGTTCCACGCCGTGGGCCACGACCGCGGCGGCTACGTCGTCCAGCGCCTCGCGCTGGACCATCCGCACCGCGTGGACCACGTCGTCATCCTCGGCGACGTACCGATCGGTGAGGCGCTGGCCCGGTGTGACGCCCGGTTCGCCCAGGCCTGGTATCACTGGTTCTTCATGGGCCAGCCCGCGCCGCTGCCCGAGCGGCTGATCGCCGCCGACCTGGAGGCCTGGTACACGCTCGACCCGGCCCGGATGGGCCGGGAGAACCACGCGGACGTGGCGGCGGCGATAGCCGATCCCCGGGTGCGGCACGCGATGTGCGAGGACTACCGAGCCGGGCTGGGCGTGGACCGGGCCGCCGACGACGCCGACCGGGCCGCCGGGCGGCGCATCACGAGCCCCCTGCTGGTCCTGTGGGGCGCCGAGGACGACCTCGCGGAGCTGTACGACCACGACGTGCTCGGCGTGTGGCGGCCGTGGGCCGCCGACCTGTCCGGTCACGCCCTCGACACCGGCCATCACATGATGGAGGAAGCCCCTGAGGCCCTCACCGAGGCCCTGCTCGCCTTCCTCCCCCGGCCGTGAGCCCGGCGCCCGTGAGCCCGGCGCCCGTGAGCCCGGCGCCCGGCCCGCGCGGGCGGCGCAGCGTGAGACGGAAGACGCAGCCCGGGGCGCCGGAGGTCCCGGACGTGACGGTGAGGTCGCCGCCGTGGGCCCGGGCGATCTGCCGGGCGATGGGCAGGCCGAGGCCGGTGCCGGGCACATCGCGGTGCCCGCGCCAGAACCGCTCGAACACGCGCTCCCGTTGCTCTTCCGGGATGCCCGCCCCCCGATCGGCGACCGTGACCACGGCCAGGTCGCGCGTGACGGCGATCTCCACGGTCACGGGCGTCCCCTCCGGGCCGTAGCGGACGGCGTTGTCGACGAGGTTGGCGACGGCGCGGGTCACCGTGACCTCGTCGACCGCGCACACGGCCTCCGGCGGGCCCTCCAGAGACAGCGTCATGCGCTTGCCTGCCGCCAGCACCTCGGCGTGCCGAAGCACGTCACGCGCCACCTCCATGAGGTCGACCGGCCGGTGGTCGAGCGTACGGGCGCGCCCGCGGGCCTCGGTCAGCAGGTCGTCGACGGTGGCCTGCAACCGCCGGGCGACGTCGCGTGAGCGGCGCAGCCCGTCGCGGTAGATCTTCGACGTTGGCTGGGGGTGGGCGAGCAGCACCTCCGCGTTGGTCATCAGCACCGACAGCGGGCCGCGCAGCTCGTGGCTCGTCTCCTCCAGCAGCCGCCGCTGGATCGCCGCCGCCGCCGCGAGCCGGTCCAGCATCGCGTCGAACTCGGCGGCCAGCGCCACCACCTCCAGCGGCCCGTGGTCGAGCCCGATCCGGCGGCCCAGATCGGTGCCGCCGATGTCCCCGGCCACCGCGCGGACCCGGTTGATCGGGGCGACGGCCCGTCCCGCCCACCACCAGGCCGCCGCGGCGGCGGCCGGGGCGAGCGCGAGGAGGGTCCAGGAGACCCACGGGGAGCGATGCGCCGAGGCGCCGCGCACGTGTTCGACCCCGTTGAGCACCTGCACGGTCGTCTCCGTGTCGGTCACCAGGACCACTCCGAACAGCAGCAGCGGCGGGACGTAGAACCCCAGGAAGGCGAGCACGGCCAGCCGGACGCGCAGCGAGCGCCATGGCCGCGTCACGGTCCCTCCAGCCGGTAACCGGCGGCGGTGACGGTGGTGATGACGGGCGGGTCGCCGAGCTTCCTGCGCAGCCGGCTGAGGATCACCCGCACCGAGGTGGTGAAGGGGTTGGCGTTGGCGTCCCACACGTGCTCCAGCAGGTCCTCGGCCGACAGCACCCGGCCGGGGTGGTGCATGAAGTAACGGAGCAGGGCGAACTCGCGTGACGTCAGCTCCAGCTCGGCGCCCGCCCGCCGGGCCCGGTGGGTGACCGGGTCGAGTTCGAGGTCGCGCACCCGCAGCAGCGAGCCGTGCTGGTCGCCGCGCCGGCCCAGCGCCCGCAGCCGGGCCACCAGCTCGGCGAAGTGGAACGGCTTGACCAGGTAGTCGTCGGCGCCCGCGTCCAGCCCCGCGACGCGGTCGCCGACCGCGTCGCGGGCCGTGAGTACGAGCGTGCGCCGGGGGCGGCACAGATGCGCGTCACCGGCGAGCCGGCGCAGCAGGTCCAGGCCGTCGCCGTCGGGCAGGCCCAGATCCAGGCAGGCCACGTCATAGGAGGTGACCCGCAGCGACTCCTCGGCCTCGCGGTACGTCGCCGCGACGTCCACGGCGTACGACTCGTTGCGCAGGCCGAGCGCGACCAACTCCGACAGCTCGGGGTCGTCTTCGACGAGGAGAACGCGCATGGCGGGTCAGCCGGACCGCTCGGCGGTGACGGCGCCCGGCCCGCTGGTGACGGTCATGCGGCGGCCCTCGAACGCGACCTCCACACGGGGGCCGGATCCGGTGGGATCGTCCGGGCGGAACCGGCCGGCGCCGCCCGACGGCACGAGCGTCAGTGCCGGCGGCTTCGCCGGAACCTCGGCGGCCATCACCCCGCCCTGCTCGTTGACGGCGTACCAGGCCAGGACCGGCCCCTTGCCGGTGACGAGCGTGACGTACGTGCGGACGTCGGCGCCCTTCGTGACCGTGCCTGCGAGCGTGAGGCCCGACACCGCGCCGAAGGCCTTTTCGAGTGAGGCCCGTTCCCTGCGGCCCTCCTGGGTCTGGCCGTTCAGCAGCGTCAGCACCCGTTGGTCGTGCGCGCGCAGTGCCGCCTCCGTGACGCCCGCGCCGGGCGGCGCCAGCGCGCGGACCGCGTCGGCTCCGGTCGCGGAGACGGTGAGCCTGTCCCGTTCTGCGGACACCGTGAACCCGCCTCCCCTCTCAAGCCGGTACGTCCCGACCATAGCCGTGAGGTCACCGGCCGGGGTGGCGGTGGAAGGCGCGGGCAACGGCCGTCCGGCCAGCAGCGCCGGTCCCACCGCCCGCAGCAGCGCCTCGGCCGGGAGCTTCGCGGTGTTCGACGCGATGGCGACCGCACGCCGCTGGGCCGGGACCCAGGCGACGACGGCGTTGTGGCCCACGTCGCCACCGCCGCCGGCGGCGCTCAGGAACCGCTCGCCGTAGAGCGACTGGTCGAAGGCGACCCAGCCGGGCGTCTCCGACCTGCCGTCGCCCAGCGGCCGCCCCGGGCGGGCCGCGAGTTCGGCCGACGCGGGCGTGACCACCCGGCCGGTGAACAGCGCATTCGTCCACTCCGCGAGGTCGGGCATGGTCATCGCCAGCCCGCCGTTGCCCTCCACACCCCAGTACGGCCCGGCGAAGCCACCCCGGTGTCCCGGCTCCCCGTCGTCGAGGTAGCCGACCGCTCTCGGGCCCGGCGCGGCCGGACGCCCGTCCCAGAACCCGCCCGCCACACGCCCGCCGGGAAGCCGCAGGACGGTGGAGCTCACGTAGTCCCGGTATCCGCGGCCCGACAGACGTTCGACGACGAGGCCCAGCAGGGTGTATCCGGTGTTGGAGTAGGCGTGCCCGGCACCCGGCGGGAAGGCGAGCTTCAGCCTGCCGATCGCCGCCAGAGCCGCACCCGCCGACAGCGGCTCGTAGTCCCCGCCGTGAGTGCCGATGAGCCCGCTGGTGTGCAGCAGAAGCTGCCTGACCGTCGCGTCGGCCACCGGACCGCGCAGCCGCGGCAGGATCGCGCCAACCCGGTCGTCGAGCGACAGCCTTCCCTCGTCGGCGAGCCGGAGGATCGCGGCCGCGGTAACCGTCTTCGTCACCGAGCCGATGCTGAACACCGTGCCAGGCGTGTTCGGCCGGCGGGCGCCGGCGTCGGCCATGCCGTACGCGGCGCGGCACTCGAAGGCGCCGTCCCTGAGTATCGCGACCGCCCCGCTGAAGCCGGCGTCGGCCCATGCCCCGAACGCGCGGTCGAGTGCGGGGTCACATGCGGGCGCCTCGGGCGTACGCACCGCCCGGCCGGGCCCGGCGCCGCACGCCGTCGTGAGCAGGGCGGCGACGGTCAGTCCCGCCGACAGGCCCATGGTGAGTCGCGCAGACAATCTTCGCATGCCGGAAACGTACGGACCGCCGCGCGAACCTGATGTGAACGGCGGCGTCTTCCGGAACGGCCGGATCGCCCCGGTCGCATATTCGCCGGTCAGCGGCCGTCGGCGCCGGCGAAGTCGGGTAGCTCGGTGGACAGCAGCCCGTCGGCGGCGCCGTCGAGGAGCCGGGCCATCTCCGTGGAGCGGGGAAGCATGGTCTTCTCGTAGGCGCGGACGGCTTCGCCGACGGTGTCGTGGCGGACGATGGCGAGGGCGAGTTCGCACGCGTCCAGCATCGCGAGGTTGACGCCGACGCCGAGCGGGGGCATGAGGTGGGCGGCGTCGCCGAGCAGGGTCATCGTGGGGTCGTGCTCCCAGGCGTGCGGGACCGGCAGGGCGAAGATCGGGCGGTCGACGTAAGGGCCGTCGTTGTCGGTGATCAGCCGGCGCAGGCGGGGCGACCAGTCGCGGTAGCGCTCCAGGAGGAGGGCGCGGATGCCGTTGGTGGCCCGAGGGGTGAGACCGGCGGCGGTGATCCAGTCGGCCGGGACGCGCTGGATGATGTAGACGCGGATGTGGTCGCCGCCGTTGCGCTGGGCGAACAGGCCGCGGTCGCCGTCGGCCGCGGCGGCGCTGCCCTGGCCGACGAGCTCGGCGATGTCGGGGTGCCGGGTCTCGACGTCGTGGAACCAGGCTTCCAGGAAGCTGATGCCGGTGTAGCGGGGGGTGGCCCCGGAGACCGAGCGACGGACCGTGGACCAGGCGCCGTCGGCGCCGACGACGAGGTCGGCTTCGATGGTGGTGCCGTCGGTGAAATGCAGCTGCCGGGGGCCTTCAACCGGACCGCCGACGGCCCGCAGGGCGTGGCCCCAGCGTACGGTGCCGGGCTGGAGCGAGTCGAGCAGCAGGTCACGCAGCCGGCCGCGGTCGATTTCCGGTTTGAACCGCTCGCCCTGCTCGGGGACGTGGTGGAAGAGGATCGTGCCCGCCGGGTCCACCTGGCGCATCTCCTGGCCCTCGGGCCTGGCCAGTTCGAAGAACTCCTCCAGGAGGCCGGCTTCGCGCAGGGCGATCTGGCCGTTGGCGGCGTGCAGGTCGAGGGTGCCGCCCTGGTCGCGGGCGGCGGGGCCGGCGTCGCGCTCGTAGACGACGGCGGCGATGCCGTGCCGCTGGAGGATGCGAGCGCAGATCAGGCCGCCGGGGCCGGCTCCGACGATGGCGATCTTCATGGTGGTGCTCCGTCCGTGCGGTGCGCAGTGCGGTGACTGCAGTGCTGAAGGGGTGCCTGGGTCAGGGGGATGGCGGGGCCTCGCCGAGGACAAGGGCGGCCGGGCGGTGCCGGGAACCGCCGCTCAAGAAAAACACACCGAGCCAATAAGTGCAACAGTGCAACTTTTGAAGTCGGTCAACCGGGAGGGTAGGGTGGCGGTATGTCCAGCACCACGACCGGTCCCGCTCCCGCGCCGGTGGGGCGCCGCGAGCGCAAGAAGGCCGCCACCCGCCAGGCCATCGCCGACGCCGCGCTGCGCCTGTTCCTGGAGCGCGGATACGACGAGGTCGGCATTCGCGAGATCGCGGACGCCGCCGACGTGTCCACTACCACCCTGTTCAAGCACTTCCCGGTCAAGGAGGCCCTCGTCTTCGACGAGGACTCCGACCAGGAGACCCGCCTGCTCGCCGCCGTCCGCGAGCGGCCCGCGGGCCATTCCATCCCCGCCGCGCTGCGCGAACACGCCCTGACCACCCGGCTGGCCGTCGCCGACGGCGACACAGCCTTCACCGCCTTCGCCGACCTGGTGGCCGGCACCCCCGCGCTGCGCGACTATGCCCAGAAGATGTGGCTGCGCCACACCGCCGCACTCGCGAAGGCCATCGCCGAGGAGAGCGGCCTCGCCGCGGACGACCCCGTCTGCGCGGCCCTGGCCCACTTCGCCCTCGAAGCCCCCCGTGCGGCCTACGCCCACGACAACCCCCGAGAGGCCATCACCCGGGCCTTCGACCTCCTGGAACACGGCTGGGGCGCGGCCGCCCGGAGCAAGGCGTGAGCGAGCGCCCTGAAGCGGCACGGCACGCGCGCGGCGGCTCCCGTCACGTCGGACGGGAACCGCCCGCTCCGGGGCTCTGAGGGTGCGAGGTCGCGGCCGCGATGGCTGCGGGATCCCAGTAGAACGGCCGGCACTCGAGCATGCGCCCGTCCCGTACCCGGATCAGTTGCATGATCAGCGTGTCGACGACCTGACCGGTCGCACGCGCGCGGAACCGTACCCGGCTCCGTACCACCACCGTGTCCCTGTCGCCCCAGTGTTCCTGCTCCAGGAACTCCATGGAGGTCCAGAGCTCGGTGAAAGCGGCCAGGAACCGCTGCAGCCCGTCACGTCCTCGCCACGTCCCCGTCCCCGTGAAGGGCAGGCCGGGAGCCTGGTACAAGACGACCTCGGGGTCCAGGTACGCGGCGACCTCGTCATAGCCGGCCTTGCCGAACCCACCCGCGGCCACGTACGCGGCCTCGGCCCGGTAGAACTTCTCCATCACCGCCCAGGCGTCCTGCCGCTCGTCCCCGCCAGGCGAGCCGTCGGTCTGCTTCCCGGTCACGTTCGCCGTACTCATGCCCCCAGCATCACAGGCAGGCGAAGCACCACCCTGGCGGTTATCGGACGCCTCAGCGGCCGGTGGTCTTCGGCGCCAGCTGTGCCCGAACACCGCCGATCCCGACGTTGTCGCCGCAGCGCGCCGACCGCCCGAAGCCGCCGCGACCTGGCCACTCACGATCGGCTAGCGATCGGCTGACGGCGCCCTTCCTACGTTGATGCCGCTCGCGAAGGCCGCGAGCACATCGAGAACCGAGGGAATCCTCATGCGTATTCGCACACTCGTCACCGGCCTCGGCCTGGCCGCCGGCCTCCTCGTCCCCGCCGGGGTGTCCAGCCCGGCCCACGCCGTCACCGCCGCGACCGCCTGCACCGTGGAGCTCTACTCCATCTACGCCGGCAACGTCGACGAGAAAGACGGACGGGACGAACTCCGCTTCCGCGTGGACGGCAACCTCTTCCCGCGCGTCAACTCCAACTACTCGACGATGACAGCGGGCGACACCGACTACGGGTCGGACTTCGAAGACCCGACCACGATCGTGGACGCGTCCCACTCCGCGTCCTTCCAGCTGCGTGAGGTCACGCCTCCGGCCGTCGGGTCCGGCACCCACCTGGGCAGCGCCACCGCGGACTGGTCCGACTGCAACACCCTGCAGGTCGGCCAGGCGGTGAACCTCCCCTCGCAGTCGATCAGCGGCACCGACAAGACGTACTACGACTACCGCGTCGTCCTCAGGGTCACCGGCATCTGAACCGACCGGCCGTCCGTACGGCAGGCCGCGGTTTCCCTCCGGTCCGCATGGCGGAGGGGAACCGCGGCGCGCACATTCTCAGGAGTCGAAGCCGACCCCGAGGGCGTCGAGGGTGCGCAGCCAGGCGTTGCGCCGGCCCTCGTGCTCGTCGGCCCGGGCGATGGCCCAGCGGGTGAGCTGGATGACGCCGGACCGCACCGGCTCGGGCGGGAAGGGCATCGGCTTCTCCCGCACCATGCGCAGGTCCGTACGCTCGGTCACCCGGCCCTGCAGCAGGTCGAGCATGACGTTGGCGCCGAACCGGGTCGCGCCCACGCCGAGGCCGGTGTATCCGGCGGCATAGGCGAGGCGCGAGCCGTACGCGGTGCCGAAGAAGGCGCTGAACCGGCTGCAGGTGTCGATGACCCCGCCCCACCTGTGGGTGAAGCGCAGGCCGTGGAGCTGCGGGAACGTCTCGAAGAAGTGCATGGCGAGCTTCTCGAAGGTGGCGTCGCGCTGGTCGTACTCCGGCCTGACCAGGCCGCCGTTGTGATAGACGGCGTCGTAGCCGCCCCACAGGATCCGGTTGTCGTCGGTCAGGCGGTAGTAGTGGAACCGGTTGGCCGAGTCACCGATGCCCTGGCGGTTCCGCCAGCCGATCTCCGCCAGCAGGTCGTCCGGCACCGGCTCGGTCATCAGCGCGTAGTCGTACACCGGCACGAGGAAGTGCCTGAGCCGGCGCAGCAGCGGCGGGAAGGCGCCGGTGCCGAGGGCCACCCGCCCGGCCCTGACCCGGCCCTTCGGCGTGCCGAGTTCGAGCGCCACGCCGTCGTCGTGCAGGGAGCGCACCGGCGTGTGCTCGAAGACGCGCACGCCGAGCCGCACGCAGACGTCGCGCAGCCCCCATGCCAGCCGCGCCGGGTCGACCATGGCGACGCCCTGCCGGTCCCACACGCCGCCGAGGTACGTCGGGGAGTCCACCTCGGCCCGCACCTGCTCGCGGTCGAGCCGCTCCAGCGGCAGGCCGAGCGAGGCGGCCCCGCTCACCTCCTCGTCGAGCCCGGCGAGCTGCCACTCCTCGGTGGCCACCCGCAGCTCGCCGGTGCGCTCGAAGGAGCAGTCGACGCCGTAGCGGGTGAGGGTCCGCTCGATCTCGTCGAGGTTCTCCAGGCCGAGCCGCTCCAGGGTCGCGATCTCCGCGGGCCAGCGGTCCTGGCCGTTGCCGAGCCCGTGGGTCAGACTCGCCGCGCAGAACCCGCCGTTGCGGCCGGAGGCGGCCCACCCGACCGCGCGGCCCTCCAGGAGGACCACGTCGAGCGAGGGGTCGCGCTCCTTGGCCATCAGGGCGGTCCACAGGCCGGTGAAGCCGCCGCCGACCACCGCGAGGTCCGCCGTGACGTCTCCCGTCAGCGGGGGCAGCGGCTCGGGCGCGATCGGCCGGTCCAGCCAGTACGGCTTACGCTCCGCGTCGGCGAGCGCCTTCGACGGGACCACGGTCTCACTTCCTCACGCGTTGGCGCGGCGGCGTGCCAGGAGGGCGTTGACCACGGCGATCAGCACACCGGCCGCGAAAATCAGCGTTCCCATGACGTTCACCTGCGGCGGGAGGCCGACACGCGTGGCGCCCCAGATCCACAGCGGGAACGTCATGGTGCCGCCGGAGTTGAAGTTGGTGATGACGAAGTCGTCGATCGACAGCGCGAAGGCCAGCATCGAGCCCGCCAGCACACCGGGGAAGATCATCGGCAGGGTGACCAGCCGGAACGTCGTCCACGGCCCCGCGCCGAGGTCGCGCGCCGCCTCCTCCAGGGAGGCGTCGAGCGTCATCACCCGGGCCCGCACGGTCACGGCCACGAACGAGATCGAGAACATGACGTGCGAGATCACGATCGTCCAGAAGCCGAGCGGCACGGCGAGCGTGACGAACAGCGACAGCAGCGACGCGCCCATCACGATCTCGGCGCAGGAGATCGCCGCGAACATCACGAGGTTCATCGCCCCGGAGCCGCGGAAACGGTAGCGGCCGAGCGCCAGCCCGATCAGCGACCCGAGCACCCCGGCGATCAGCATCGTCAGCACGGCGATGAGCAGCGAGTTCACCAGCGCCTGGGTGAGGTCGCCGATCTCGAACAGCTTGCCGTACCACTTGAGCGTGAAGCCCTGCCAGGCCGTGTTGTACCGGCCCTTGGTGTCGTTGAAGCCGAACAGGATCATCACGGCGATCGGCAGCACGAGCCAGGCGATCACCAGCCACGTGTAGATCTGCAGGCCGCGGCCGCGCAGCAGGCCACCCCTCATCGGGCCGCCACCTCCAGCACGTCCTCGGTGCCGAGCGCCTTGGCGTACGCGAAGATGCCCACCAGCAGCAGGGCCATCAGCGTGAACGACAGCGCCGAGGCGGTCGGGTAGTCCTGGTTGACCAGGAACTGGTTCTGGATGACATTGCCGATCATCGTGTTGCTGGTGCCGCCGAGCACGGAGGCGTTGACGTAGTCGGAGGTGGCCGGCACGAACGTCATCAGCACACCGGCGAACACTCCCGGCAGCGACAGCGGCAGCACGACGCGCAGGAAGGTCTGCAGCTTGCTCGCGTAGAGGTCCTGCGCGGCCTCCAGGACACGCGGGTCGATCCGCTCCAGCGCCACGTACATCGGCAGGATCATGAACGGCAGGAAGTTGTACGCCAGGCCGCCGATGACCGCCGCGCTCGTGGCCAGGATGTGGAAGTCCTGCGGCACCAGGCCCAGCGACTTCAGCGGCCCGAGCAGCATGCCGTTGTCGGACAGGAAGAACTGCCAGGAGATGGTGCGCAGCACGAACGACACCAGGAAGGGCAGCAGCAGGAGGAACAGGTAGATCGACTTGCGGTTGCCGCCCTTGAAGGCGATCCAGTACGCCACCGGGAAGCCGATGACGATCTGGATCACCGTCGAGATCACGCCGTACACCACGGACCGGATGATCTGGTCGTGGTAGGTGCTGATCCCGTCGACGTAGCTGTGCCAGTTGAACGTGAACGCGTAGCCGTTCACGACGTCGCCCGACTGCAGCGACAGCGACAGCATGACGACCGTCGGGATGACGAAGAAGATCGCCAGCCAGAGCGTGCCCGGGAAGAGCAGCAGGTACGGCGTCAGCGCAGCCTTGAGCCTGCTCATGACGTCGTGATCGCCTGGAAGATGGACTCGAACTTCTTCTGCTCCTGCGGCGTCTTGAAGTTCACGTAGTTGCGCAGCCTGGCGGTGTCCTCCTTGCTCGGGAACACCAGCGGGCTGCTCGCGACCTCCTCCAGGAGCTTCTTGTCGTCGCCCGAGGCCTTGGCGGCGTCGGCGGCGATGACGTCCTTGGCGGCCGGGACCGGCGTCACGTAGTTGATGTACTCCGCGAGGTGCGCCGCGACGTTCACGTCGTAGAAGAAGTCCATCAGCATGATCGCGTCGACCGGGTTCGTCGCGGTCTTCGGGATCGTCATGTTGTCGGTCCAGATAGTCCCGCCCTCCTGCGGCACCACGAACTTGAGGTCCGTGCCGTCGGAGACGTTCTTCTGGAAGACGTCGCCGGACCACGCCATGGTGAGCCAGATGTCACCCTTGGCCAGCGGGTCCATGTACGCCTGGTCGTAGTACTTGCGGACGATGCCGCCGTCGCGCTGCTCCTGGAGCTTGGCCGCGGCCTTCTCCCAGTCCGCCTGGGTGGACTTGTCGGGGTCGGCGCCGACCGCGAACAGGCCGAAGTTGGCGATCTCCTGGGAGTCGGACATCATGCCGACCTTGCCCTTGTACTTCGGGTTCCACAGCTCGGCGATGCTGGTCGGCGGGGTGTCGATGTACTTCGGGTTGTACGCGATGCCGGTCATGCCGGAGGCCCACGGGATGCTGTGGACGTTGCCCGGGTCGTACGACTCGTTCTTGTACTGCTCCGCCGCGTTGGCCGCGAAGTTCGGCAGCTTGGAGTGGTCGAGCGGCGCCAGGTAGCCGAGCTGGACGAGCTGCTCGAAGTGCAGGCCGTTGGTGACGATCATGAGGTCGTAGTCGATCGACTGCCCGGCGGCGAGCTGCGGCTGGATCTTGGCGAACCAGCTCGGCATCTCGAGGATGACCTCTTTGTAGTTCACCGTGATGCCGGTCTGCTGGGTGAACTGCTTGAGCTCGGGCTGCTTGGGGTCCATGTAGAGCGGCCAGCTGGCGAAGTCGACGTGGCCGTTCTTCGTCTTGCCCGACCAGAACTTCTCCACCTCGGACTGGGCCTGGGCGGAGGAGGTCGGCTTGGCCGTGCCCTTGCCCTGCACACCGCAGGCGGCGAGGGCGAGCCCGGCGGCCGACAGGCCCGCGAGCCGGAAGGCGTCGCGCCTGCCGAGCCGGCGCTGGGTCATGCCACGGAGGAAGGCGGGGTCCTGCCTGTATGGGTGGTTCATTGGGGTTTGGTGCTCCGGGTTCTGTTACCGCGGGGGTTCGGGGTGTTACCGCAGGGCGTAGGAGTGCCAGGGCTGCCAGGAGAGCCAGACCGAGTCGCCCCGCTCGGCGGTGATCGTGCTGTCGTTCGCGTTCTGCTCGAACACCGTGATCTCGGCGCCGTCGCCGAGCATCACGACGTAGCTGTTGGAGGTGCCGAGGTAGACGACCTCGGCCACGGTCCCCCGCACGACGCTGAGGTCGCCCTCGGGCTGGACCTTCGCGATCTTGATCTTCTCCGGCCGGACCGTGAGATCGACGGTCTGGCCCGCCGTGAGCGAGCCGTCCGCGGGGATGAGGATCCGGTCGCTCTGACCGAGGGCGAGCACGGCGGTGTCACCGCTGACCTGTCGCACCGTTCCGCTCAGCAGGTTGGAGGTGCCGATGAACCCGGCCACGAACTTGCTGGCGGGCCGCTCGTAGATCTCGCGGGGGCCGGCGAGCTGTTCCACGAGGCCGTCGTTCATGACCGCGATGCGGTCGCTCATCGTCAGCGCCTCGCTCTGGTCGTGCGTCACGTAGACGAACGTGATCCCGACCTCCCGCTGGATGCGCTTGAGCTCGATCTGCATGGCCTGGCGGAGCTTGAGGTCGAGCGCGCCGAGCGGCTCGTCGAGCAGGAGCGCGCGGGGCCGGTTGACCAGTGCGCGGGCGAGCGCGACGCGCTGCTGCTGGCCTCCCGACATCTCCTTCGGGCGGCGCTTCTCGCGGCCGACCAGGTCCACGACCTCCAGGATCTCCCCGACGCGGCGCTTGATCTCCGCGTCGGGGACCTTCTTGCGCTTGAGCCCGAACGCGACGTTGTCCCAGACGTTCATGTGCGGGAACAGCGCGTAGGACTGGAACACCATGTTGATGTCACGCTTGTTCGGCGGGACGTTCGTGACGTCCTCCCCGTGGAGCCTGACGACCCCCTGGGTGGGGTCCTCGAACCCGGCGATCATTCGCATGCTGGTGGTCTTGCCGCAGCCTGAGGGGCCGAGGAGGGAGAAGAACTCCCCCTCCGCGATGGCGAGGCTCACGCCCTTGACCGCTCGTACGACCTCGCCGTGCGAGACGTACTCCTTCACCACGTTGTCGAGTTCGATGGCGGGCACGTCTCCTGATACGGGGGCAGCCGCGACGGCTGCCCCCGGGCCCGCCTGGATCTCTGTCATTCCAGGCTTATCCCTCTTTTTCGATAGGTGTCCGGGCGGAGCCGGTGGCACCTATTCGCCGATGTAGTGCATGACGTGCTTGACGCGGGTGTAGTCGTGGAGGCCGAAGACGGACAGGTCCTTTCCGTAGCCCGAGTGCTTGAAGCCGCCGTGCGGCATCTCGGACACGAACGGGATGTGGGTGTTGACCCAGACGATGCCGAAGTCGAGCCGCTTGGACATCCGCATCGCGCGGCCGTGGTCGGTGGTCCACACCGAGCTGGACAGGCCGTAGCGGACGCCGTTGGCCTTGGCCAGCGCGTCGGCCTCGTCGGTGAACGTCTGGACGGTCATGACGGGACCGAAGATCTCGTCCTGCACCATCTCGTCGTCCTGCTTCAGCCCGTCCACGACGGTCGGGGCGAAGAAGTAGCCCGTGTCGCCGACGCGGGTGCCGCCGGTGAGGACCTTCGCGTGCTCGGGGAGCCGCTCGAAGAAGCCCTCGACCCGGGCGAGCTGGTTGGCGTTGTTCAGCGGCCCGAAGTAGGCGTCCTCCTCGTCGAGACCGCCCAGCTTGGTGGCGGCGGCGGCCTCGGCCAGCGCCGCGGCGAACTCGTCGTGGATGCTCTCCTGCACGAGCACGCGGCAGGCGGCGGTGCAGTCCTGGCCGGCGTTGTAGAGGCCCGCCCCGGCGATCTCCTCGGCGACGGCCTTGATGTCCTTGACGTCCTCGAAGACCACGACCGGGGCCTTGCCGCCCAGCTCCAGGTGGACCCGCTTGAGGTCGTCGGCGGCGGTCCTGGCGACGGCCATGCCGGCCCCCACCGAGCCGGTGATCGCCACCATGTCGGCGTCGGCGTGCCCGACGACCAGGGCGCCGGTCTCCCGGTCGCCGGTGACCACGTTGAAGACACCGGCGGGCAGGACGTCACCGAGGATCTCGGCCAGCTTCAGCGTGGAGACCGGGGTGGTGTCGGACGGCTTGAGCACGATCGTGTTGCCGGCGGCGAGAGCGGGGGCGATCTTCCACACCGCCATCATCATCGGGTAGTTCCACGGCGTGACCTGGCCGATGACCCCGATCGGCTCGTGCCGGATCATCGAGGTGTGGTCGGCGAGGAACTCACCGGCGGTGGGGCCCTCCAGGGTGCGGGCCGCACCGGCGAAGAACCGGAAGTGGTCGGCGGCGACCGGGGTCTCGTCCTCGGCCATGCGGGCGCGGGGCTTGCCGGTGTTACGGCACTCGGCCTCGTTGATCTCGTCCGCGCGGGCCTCGATGGCGTCGGCGACCTTGAGCAGCAGCGCCGCGCGCTCGCCCGGCGTCGTCTGGCCCCACGTCTCGAATGCGGCCGTCGCGGCGGCGTAGGCGGCGTCGACGTCCTCCTGACCCGACACCGGTGCCTGGGCGTAGACCTCGCCCGTCGTAGGGTCTACGACGTCGGAGAAACGGCCGCTCGCGGCGTCGACGAACTTCCCGTTCACGAAGTTCTGGAGACGGGTGGTCACCGTTGACCTCCTGTTGAGGTGGCTGAGTTGTCGCGACTCTGGCAGAGCAAAGAGCCACAGACAAGGGATTTCGTCGCTAAGATACCAAATTGCTACGGAATCGCTTGACACGAGCGACTCAGCTGACAACATGTCAGACCACGATCGCAACATGTCAAGAACGCTGCTGTAACACCAGGTCGCTACGGCGGCCGAAGCCCGCCAAGAGAGGACACCCCCCGAGGATGACGACTCCCCCCAAGGCTCGCGCGGCTGCCGCTAAGGGTGGGCCGGTGGTGCTCGACGAGATCTCCAAGCAGATCATCGAGCAGCTTCAGATGGACGGGCGAAAGCCGTACGCCGCCATCGGCAAGGCGGTGGGGCTGTCGGAGGCGGCGGTGCGTCAGCGGGTGCAGCGCCTGCTCGACCTCGGCGTCATGCAGATCGTCGCCGTCACCGACCCGCTGACCCTGGGCTTCCCCCGTCAGGCCATGATCGGCATCAAGTGCGAGGGCGATCTCGAGCGGGTCGCCGACGAGCTGGCGCAGATTCCCGAGATCGACTACGTGGTGCTGACGGCCGGGTCGGTCGACATCATGGTCGAGGTGGTCTGCGAGGGCGACACCCACCTGCTGGAGATCCTCGGGAAGATCCGGGCGATCTCCAGCGTGCGGGCGACCGAGACGTTCGTCTACCTCAAGCTGCACAAGCAGACGTACTCGTGGGGGACGCACTGACGACGGCGCCCGGCACGGCCGTCATCACGGCGAGCAGGGGCACGTCCCGGTAGCCGAGCCGGACGTGGTCGCGCTCCACGCCGAGGGTGAAGTCCGGCGGCGCCGTCAGCACCCCCGCGAGATCGTCGGTGACCGCGGGCACCGTGGGCGTGTATCCGCAGCGCCGCAGGCGCCGCAGCCAGGTGGCGGTGGTCTCGTGCCGTTCGTACCGGCCGCTGTCGTCCACCGCGCCCACGATGTCCAGGATCTCCCTGCCGAAGAAGCTCTTCATCGCGTCCTGCTCGGCACGGGCGAGCGGCAGGCCGTCGATGGCCTCGAAGAGCGTGCCGAACATCCGCCAGGAGTTGACGAACCGCTCGGCCAGGCCCACCTGGTGATGGTCCGAGCCGGGCTCGCACAGCGCGACGGCCGCGGGTTCCAGGGCGCGCAGCCGCCGCAGGAAGACGTCGCGCGCGTCGTGCCCGGGACGCGGATTAACCATGTGGTGCAGGGCGAAGGAGGCCACCGCGAGCAGCGGCCGGGGAGCCTGCCCGATCAGCCTCCAGTCGGCGTCGTCCAGCGCCTCCGTGGCGCGCGGCACCGCGTGGAAGGTGACCTCGATCCCGTGCTCCGCGCCCGCGCGCAGCAGGTTGATCTCCGCGTCGGCCAGCGCGGGGGCGGCCGGGTCCACCCCGACGACCACCAGGTGACGCAGCGGCAGGTTCCGTGCCGCCGCCTCCGCCAGCAGCGCGCTCTCCTGCCGGCCCTGCCCGATGCCGATCGACAGCAGGGTGGCGGTCGCGTGCTCGCCCAGATGGCCGAGCAGATGCGCGTTGGCGAGGCATCCGGCGCGTACGAACGGAAGGTGCCGCGTGAGGAGATAGAACAGGTCGATCTGCGGCCGCCGGTAACGGCGCAGGTAGAGGTTGACGCTCTCCTCCCCCTCCAGCCGGCCGGACAGGCCCGCAAGATAGTACATGGGCAGCATGTCCCGGGGGTCGGCGTCCGGGTCGATCGCGGCGCGTGCCTCCGCGAGCAGGGCCCGCGCATCGCGCTCCCGGCCGTCCTCGGCGGCCACCGCCGCCTCGAAGAGCAGCGCGCGTGCCCGCGCGCCGGCCGTTTCCGCCCGTGCCCCCACCGCTGTCTCGATCGCAGCGCTCATCGTGACCCCCGTACCGGTCTGTGTCGTATTCCTGGCGCACTCATCCTTCGGGACGGCCGCGCCGCTGCGGATCTCCAGTAAGCGGCGACTTCACCGGGAGCAGTGGACAGGCACTCAGCCGATCCTGGCGACGGCGCGTACGGGCGCGCCGTCGGCCCCGGTCAGGCGCAGCGGGAGCAGGGAGACCTCCACCCGGCGGCCGGCGGCCTGGGCCTCCAGCAGGGGCCCCAGGTTGCGCAGGTTCTCGGCGATCACCGCGTGCGCCCCGCACAGGGCCCGGTGCGCCGGCAGGTCGGCCGGCGCCGGCGTCGGGTCGACGCTGAGGGCGTCGATGCCGACGGTACGCACCCCCGCGGCGACGATCAGGCGAGCGGTCTCCTCCGTCAGGTACGGATGGGCGTGGTAGTCCGGCGTCCCCCAGTGCTCGTCCCAGCCGGTCGCGACGAGCAGGACGGTTCCCGGTCGCAGCCGTCCCGACACCGCCTCCAGCGTCCCGGGGGTGACCGGCGAGCGCGGCGGCAGGCCGCGGACGTCGAGGACGGCCGCTGGACCGAGGAACCGCTCCAGCGGCACGTCGTCCAGCGTCGGCAGCGTGTCGTCGATGTGGAACGGCGCGTCCACGTGGGTGCCGGACTGCGACCCGAGGTGCAGGCCGAGGACGTTGACGCCCTCGGCCACCACGGTGAGGGCGGGCGCGATCTCGACCTCGGGGTCTCCGGGATAGACGGGCATGCCGCTCACGACGGGCACCGACAGGTCGACGATCACGGCTTCTCCCCTGGCGTCAGGCCTCCCGGGCGCGGGCGGGCCGATCAGATCGTAGGCCACGAGTAGAGATCGGTCCGCCGGTCGCGGTGGACGTCGTTGCGCGGGCCGGTGGCCTTGTTCCTGGCGTGGGCCAGGTCGCAGCCGGCGACCAGCACGGCCGGCCCGTCCCTGAGCACGGGGCCCGCCAGAGGGTATCCGTTCGGGCCGATCAGCGACGTCCCGCGCACCCAGTCCACGCCGCGCTCAGCCGCGCACCGGTCGGCCAGGGCGACGAACATGCGGTTGGCCGCGGCGGCGATCTGGGCGTACGCGACCAGCACCGGGCGCTCCCCGGCGGGAACGGGCGAGGCGGGCCAGTTGGTGGAGACGGCGAGGAGGTCGGCCCCGGCGAGGCCCACGGACCGCACCCATTCGGGGAACTCCAGGTCGTAGCAGACCATCATCCCGATACGGCCGATCGCCGTGTCCACGACGGGGGCCGGCGCGTCGCCAGGCGTGAACACGTCCTGCTCGTCGTGCCACAGGTGGGCCTTGCGGTAGACGGCCCTGGTCCCGGTGGCGTCGACCATGACCTGGCTGTTGCGCAGGACGCCGTCGGCCAGCTCGCAGAATCCGCCCACGATCACCAGGTCGTGGGCCCGGGCCAGGCGGGTCCAGGCGGTGACGGTCGGGCCGTCGGCCGGCTCGGCGAGGCTCCCGGCCTCCTCGGCGCCCGAGAAGACGTAGCCGCTGTTGACGAGCTCGGGCAGCACCACCAGCCGGGCCCCGGCCTCGGCCGCCTCCACGATCGCCGCTTCGGCGGCGGCACGGTTCGCCTCCGGGTCGCCCACCCGCAGCGGGACCTGCGCGACCGCGACCCGCGTCACCGCCGCGCCTTCGTCCGCCGTCGTCATGCGTTCCTCCAGATCATGGTTCCGGCGCGCTCACCCTCCAATTAGGACAACTAGGGATATCACGGGAAATAGGCTGACGACTGTGGACGGGCACAACACCGTGGAGGACCTGCTGCGCTCTCCCGCGTTGCAGCTTCGGGTGCTGGCGGGCGAGCGCGGCCTCGGCAGGTCGGTCTCCTGGGCCCATGTGAGCGAGCTGGAGGACCCCACGCCCTGGCTGCTCGGGGCCGAGGTCATCATGACGACGGGCATCGGCGTCCCTCGCGCCGCCGCCGCCCAGCGGGCGTACCTGGAACGGCTCGACGACGCGGGGGTGGCGGCGCTCGCCGTCAGCGCGGGGCTGCACGTCCCCCCGCTGCGCCGGGCCTTCCTCGACACCGCCGAGGAGCGCGGGTTCCCCGTGCTGGAGGTGCCGCTGGCCGTGCCGTTCATCGCGATCGCCCAGGAGGTCGCGGCGGCGGTGCAGGAGGACGCCCGGCAGCGGCTGGGGGCCCAGCTGCAGGTGTTCGGCGCGCTGCGCTGGCTCGCGTCCGAGGGGCTGGACACGGCGGGGCTGTTCCGGCGGCTCGAGCGCCTGTCGGGCTACGACATCTTCCTGAGCACGCCGCAGGGCCGCCCGCTGCTGCCGGGCGTGCCGGCGCCCCCGCCGTCCGTACGGCTGCCCGCCTCGGCGGACGCGCCACCGACGATCCCCGGCGGCTTCGCGCTCCCGGTGCCCGCGCCCGGCGGGCCGGCCGGGTTCCTGGTCGCCTTCGAGCGGGAGGGCGCCCGCCCGGCCGGGCTCGCCGTGGTCCAGCACATCGCGACCGTCGCCGCCCTGCGGGTGGCGATGGTGCGCAGCGAGCGCGAGACGCTGCGCCGCCAGGGGGCGGAGACGCTGGCCGAGCTGCTGCAGGACGTGCTCGACCCGGAGACCGCCCGGCGCAGGCTCGACCTGATGGGCCTGCCGCCGGACCGCGACGTCGTGCTGCTCGTGGTGCGCGACGCCGCCGACGACGCCGTGGTCCGGGCCCTCGCCGAGCATCCGCACCTCATGCTCCGCCGCCATCGGGACCTGTACGTGCTGACGGCGGCGGCCGTCGCCACCGCCGAGCTGGAGGCGGTGCCCGGCATCGCGGCCGGCGTCAGCCGCCCCGTCGCGCCCGGGTCGTCGCTGCGCGTCGCACAGCGGGAGGCCCTGTGGGCGGCCTCCCGCGCCGCCGAGGCGGGCCGGCCGCTGGTCGCCTACGGCGAGGACACCACGGGCCGGTGGCTGCCGGACGACGTGGGCGTGCTGGCCGCCCTGGTCGAGCACGTGCTCGGCGACGTCCTGCGGTACGACGCCGAACACGGGTCGGAGCTGATCACGTCGGTCCGCACGTGGATGGAGCGCGACCGCCGCGTCGACGACGCCGCGCGGGCCCTGCACGTGCATCCCAACACGCTGTCGTACCGGTTGCGCCGCTTCGGCGCGCTGACCGGGCGCGACCTGTCGGCGACCGGCGACTTCGCCGAGGTGTGGCTGGCCATCCGGGCGGCGGCCCAGCTCGGCGGGCTCTAGCCGATGCCCGGGCGGGTCACAGCTTCGGCTTGGCCGCCCGGTACAGCCACGCGTCGAACAGGTCGTCCAGGTCCCGGCCGGACAACCGCTCCGCCAGGGCGAGGAGGTCCTTCGTGGTGACTGTGGAGTGCCGGTTCTGTCTGGCCCACGTGCGCAGCAGGGTGAAGAACGTCTTGTCGCCGATCTCCTTGCGCAGCGCGTGCACGGTCATGGCGCCGCGCACGTAGATCGCGTTCCAGTCGAACATGCCGTCGTGGCCCGGGTCGCCGGTCTTGAGCTTCCAGAAGTTACTGCCGGCCCTGTGCTTGTAGTGCTCGGCGAAGGTCCGCTCGGCGGAGGGGCCGCCGTGCTGCTCCTGGTACAGCCACTCGGTGTACGACGCGAAGCCCTCGTTCAGCCAGATGTCCTTCCAGCTGCGCAGGCCGACGCTGTCGCCGAACCACTGGTGGGCCAGTTCGTGCACGATCACGAGCTCGTCCGACATGACCTTGTCGTACACCGGCCTGCCCTGCGTCTCCAGCGCGTAGTCGACGTCGAGCCGGTCGGCGATGCCGCCGGTGGAGGAGAACGGGTAGTCGCCGAAGAGCTTCGACTCCCACCTGATCGCCTTGGCCGTGGTGCTGTGCAGGTGCTTGAACTCCGTGGCCAGCGAGGGGTCGTACGCCGTGATGTTGGGCCTGCCCCCGACGGTGCCCCGGGTGACCGTGAACTTCCCGATCGCGACCATGGCGAGGTACGGCGCCATGGGGTGACGCATCGTCCACTTCGAGGTCCGGTAGCCGTCACGCGGGCCGGCGACGCCGGAGTTGTCCGGCTCGCCGTTGGCCAGGACCGTCAGTCCCTCGGGCGCGGTGACCTCGAAGGTGAAGGTGGCCTTGTCACGCGGGTGGTCGTTGGCAGGGAACCAGCTGCGGGCGCCGTCCGGCTCGGCCAGTGCGACGGCTCCGTCCTCGGTGTCGATCCAGCCGGCGACGCCGAGCGCCCTGTTCTTGATCGCCTTCGGCCGGCCGGCGTAGGACACCTCGACCGTGAACTTCTTCCCCGCCGGCAGCCCGTGCCGGGGGGTGACGACGAGCTCCTGGCCCTTCCGGACGTACGACGCCCGCCGGCCGTTCACCTCGACCTCGCTGATCGCCGGCCCGGAGAAGTCGAGGTCGAACCGGGACAGGTTCTTGGTCGCCGTCGCCGTGATCGTCGTCGTGGCGCTGAGGCGGCGGGTCTCCGGGGTGAACCGCAGCCGGATCGCGTAGTGGGCGACGTCGTAGCCGCCGTTGCCCGCGAGGGGGAAGTACGGGTCGCCGAGCCCGGCCGAGCCGGGAGTGTAGGCGGCGGAGCCGGTGCTCGCCCGGGCCGCCGGCACGGCCGCCAGAGGGATGACCGTCAGAGGCATGACCGCCGTGAGACCGGCGGCGAGGAGCCCCGGCCAGGGGGATGATCTGCGAAGCATGATCCCCATCGTGGTGCATAGCTCCACGAAAATTGGAATTTATGCGCTTTTAGGGGTGCAGATCGGGTCAGGGGCGGCGTTCCAGCACGCTCGCCATCTCGGCCAGGAAGCCGTCCACCTCGCGGATCGCGTAGCCGGGCCGGAACACGACGGTGGCGAACGTCGCCTTCCTGACCTGCTCCGCCGTCAGCGGCTCGGCCGTCGTCCCGCGCAGCGTCGCCACCACCCGGTCGAGGAACGCGTCGACCTCCTCCTCCCGGTAGCCCATCCCGAGCCGTCCGGGGTGGAAGGCGACGCGTTCGACCCGGACCGCCTGTGCCTCCAGCCAGGACGCCGTGCCCGGCTCCGGTGGTGGCGTGCCCGGCTTCCCGGCGGCGTTCGCGGGGGCGTTCGCCGGGGTGTTCGCCGGGGCGCTCGCCGGGGCCGTGTCCGACCCCGCGCGCGCCCCGTCCCCCGTACGGCGCGCCGTGGCCCGGGCGGCCGGCGCCGCGACGAGGGGCTGTGTCACTGCGGTCTCCAGGGCGGCGGTCCCCTTGGCGGTGCGTTCCGCGACGCCGGGCCATGTGGTGGCGGGCGTCGTGGCCGCGGGCCCTGTGGTGGCGGGCTCTCCGGCGGCGGGCTCTGCGGCGGCCGGGCTCAGGGTGGCGGGCTTCGTGGCCGCGGGCCGCGCCCGCGAATCGTCGCCCTGACCGGCTCTGGCCTCGACCGCCACGATGAACGCGTCGAGCGCGAAGTCCACCGCCGTCTCGTTGTAACCGCCGAGTTTGACGGCGAACCGCGCGTTCCTGATCTCGTCGGCCGTCACCGGCGGCCCGTCGGCCGGGCCGCGCCCGAGCGTCGACTCGATCCTGCGCACGAAGTCGTCGACCTGTTGGGGGTCATAGCCCAGGCGCACGGCCATGACGCGGGGAAAGCGGTTCACCAGACCTCCGGCCCATCGCTCATGCCCGACCATTTTGACGGGAGTCCCAACAGAAAGGCGAGACCCAAAGATCGCCCGATGTCGGTACGCCTGGAGGAACATCCCGATAAGCTCCAGAAACTATGCGGATCGCCAGTCTCTCCTTCCGGTACGGACGGCGAGCCCCCTGGGTCCTGCGGGACGCCGGTCTCGTCCTCGATCCGGGAGACGTGGTCGAGGTCACCGGGCCCAACGGCACCGGCAAGTCGACCCTGCTGCGGCTCGTCGCCGGGCTGCTCAGGCCCGTACGCGGAAGCGTCCAGGATCGTCCCCGCGTCGTCGGATACGCCCCCGAGCGGTTCCCCGCGGACCAGCCGTTCACCGTGGCGTCCTACCTGCGGCACATGGCGGCGGTCCGGAGGGTGAGCCCGGACGCGATCGGCCGGTGGAGCGAGCGGCTCGGCATGGATCATCTGCTCGGACAGCGCCTGCCCGACCTGTCCAAGGGCAGCGCGCACAAGGTGGGCCTCGCGCAGGCGCTGCTCGCCGAACCGGGGTTGCTCGTGCTCGACGAGCCCTTCGCCGGGCTCGACGCCGCCACCCGGGCCGAACTCCCCACGATCATCGAGGAGATCCGCACGCGCGGCGGGATCGTGGTGGTGAGCGACCACCAGGGCGATCTGCGCGCCTTTCCCGGCCTGCGCCGCTGTGAGGTCCGCGACCGCGCCGTACGGGAACTCGAGCCGGTCGAGGAGACCGGCGAGCCGGCCCTGACCGTGCTGGAGGTGGCGGTGGCCGCGTCGCGGGCGGACGACCTGGCCCGGCGTCTGCGTGCCGAGGGATGCACGGTCCATGTTTCGGGGCGCACCACGTCCCGCGTCGCCGGGGAGGCCGCCGGATGACATCCGTGATCGCGCTGGCGCGCTTCCGCGTCGCCGGCTACGTCGCCTCCCACCGGGCCCTGCAGCCTCTCATCGGGCTGCTGGCACTGCTGGCGATCCTCTACGCGACCGCCGTCCCCGCCGGTCAGGAGATCGCCGCCACCGCGGACTCGGCGGCCATGCTCGTACCGGTGCTCGCCTGGGCCGCGCGCGGCCTGCTCGACACCGAACCCGACGAGCAGCGCAGCGTCGCCCTGTCCGCGCTTGGGCCGAGAGAACTGGTGAGCGGACTGCTGGCGGCGTTCTCGTCGCTGCTCGTCCTGGCCGCGGTCGCCGAGGCCGCGCTGCTCGCCCGCCTCGCCGCCTCTCCCACGCTCACCGTGCTCCTGGCCGGGGTGTGGCTGCACCTGTTGTCGGCGGTGGCGGGGCTCACACTCGGGGCGCTGACCAGCCGCCCGATCCTGCCCTCCCCCGCCGTCTCCACCATCGCCCTGATCCTCGGCTACCTGTCGATGCTGGTGATCAGCCTGGCCGGGGGCCGCTGGCTCACCGTGCCGGTCATGGGCTGGATGCGCGACGCCCACCACGGCGAACTGCAGGCGACCCTGCCTCTTCTCACGGTGCAGTCGCTGCTGTGGCCCGCGATCGGCCTGACGGCCTACGCGTGGCTGCGCCGTACCCGGCCCTGAACCGGGATCAGGGCTGGGGCGCGGCGGCGAGCTGCCCGCACGCCCCGTCGATCTCCCGTCCCCGGGTGTCCCGTACGGTGACGGCGACGCCGTGGGACTCCAGGCGGCGTACGAACGCCCGCTCGTCCTCGGGGCGGGAGGCGGTCCACTTGGAGCCGGGCGTGGGGTTGAGCGGGATCAGGTTGACGTGCACGAGCTTGTTCTTGAGCAGGCGGCCGAGCAGGTCGGCCCGCCACTCCTGGTCGTTGATGTCCTTGATCAGGGCGTACTCGATGGACACGCGCCGCTTGGTCCTGGCCGCGTAGTCCCACGCCGCGTCGAGCACCTCGGCGACCTTCCACCGCGTGTTGATGGGCACGAGCGTGTCCCTGAGCTCGTCGTCCGGCGCGTGCAGGGAGACGGCGAGCGTCACCGGCAGGCCCTCGTCGGCGAGCTTGCCGATCGCCGGCACCAGGCCGACCGTCGAGACCGTGACCCCGCGTGCCGAGATGCCGAGGCCTTCCGGCGCCGGGTCGACCAGGCGGCGTACGGCGCCGATGACGGCCTTGTAGTTGGCCATCGGCTCGCCCATGCCCATGAAGACCACGTTGGTCACCCGGCCCGGCCCGCCCGGGACCTCGCCGCGGGCCAGCGCCCGGGCACCCGCGACGACCTGCTCGACGATCTCGGCGGTGGACATGTTTCGGGTGAGCCCGGCCTGGCCGGTGGCGCAGAACGGGCAGTTCATGCCGCACCCGGCCTGGGAGGAGACGCACATCGTGACGCGGTCGGGGTAGCGCATCAGGACCGACTCGACCAGCGAGCCGTCGAACAGCTTCCACAGCGTCTTGCGCGTCATGCCGCCGTCACAGGTGATCTCGCGTACGGACGTCAGCAGCGGCGGCATGAGCTGCTCGACCAGCCGCTCGCGCAGCGCGCCCGGCAGGTCGGTCATCTGCTCAGGAGAGCCGGTGAGCCGGGTGAAGTAGTGACGGGAGAGCTGGTCGGCGCGGAACGGCTTCTCCCCCAGCTCCGCCACCGCCGCCCTGCGTTCGGCCATGGTCAGGTCGGCCAGGTGGCGCTGCGGCTTGGCCCGGCGGGGCGCCACGAAGGTCAGCTGCCCGGTCTTCGGCTGCTCGCTCACGCAAAACCCTTTCCATCTCCCGCCGCCATGGTCTTAACGACTGGCGCACGCGGCTTTACATTCTGTCTGGCGGTCGAATCCCGGAGGCGTACGAGAGGTGAGGTGTGGACACCACTGTCGTGCTCACCAGCCCCAACCCCTACGGGAGCCGCACACTGACGATCGAAGCCGACCGGACCTCCTCCGTAGCTTACCTTCGCGACGCGAAGGGGATCGTCCACGGAGCGGTCTGGCTGGCCAACCACGTCCCCGCGCCCGCCGAGGCCGATCTCGCCCGGGCAGACGCCGGGCTGCCGCCGGTGATGCCCGAGGCGCACACCGCGCATCCCTCCGGCCGGCCGCCCCTCGACGCGGAGTCGCTGTCGGTGCTGTGGTTCGAGGAGGGCGACGGCGTCGCCCTGTACGAGAACGACACGCTCCTGGCGGTCATTCCGGCGTGGGCCGACCTGGAGCGCGGCATGCCCGGGTACGCGCGGGACGCCGTCGGGGAGTCGCCGTTCGCCTGGCCGCTCGGCGAGGCGCTGGAGGGCCTGTCCCCCCGGGTGGCCAAGGCCCGCGCGTACTGGCAGTGGCGGCAGGCGGAGGGCAGCTGGGCCACCTTCCAGCAGTTCGTGCTCGGCCACCTCGACAGCAGGCTCGGAGCGCCGGGCCGCTACTGGGACGTCGGCGGCGACCGCTTCCCCATGGTGGGGGTCAGCGAGCGGCCGCCCACGTTCACCCGGGACTACACGGTCCTGTCCACCGTGGGCATGAGCTGCCAGCGGATGCCCGCCGCGGAGATGTACGACACGGCGTGCCGGGTGGAACTCGCGCTGGCGACCAGGCAGGATCCGAGGGTCGCCGCACGGCTGTTCGCCTGGCTCGGGCAGTATCCATGGCGGTCGGTGACGTGGCTGGGGCACGGGCACACGGCCCGCTGGTTCCAGAACCCGGTCACGTTCCCCTTGGACGGCGGGCACCAGGGGGTGCTCATGCTGACAGACCCGCCCGGCCTGCCGGACATGTCGGGATTCGTCTTTGGCGGCGACGCCGTACGGTGGCTGTGGTTGCTCCCGCTCACCGAGTCCGAGCTGCGCCTCGTGGCCGACCACGGTCATCGGGCGATCAGCGAACGGCTGGCGCTGACCAGCCGGATCTGACCCGGGACCGGACTCGCCGACGCCGACGCCGGCGTCAGGCCACCGGGACCAGGAGCGTGAGCAGCAGCCACACGGGGACGAGCGTGAACAGCAGCGAGTCGAGGCGGTCCATGGCCCCGCCGTGCCCCGGCAGCAGCGTGCCCATGTCCTTGATGCCGATGTCACGCTTGACGACCGACTCGACCAGGTCGCCGAGCGTCGCGCACACCACTCCGGTCAGGCCGACGACGGCGCCTTCCCAGTACTCACCCTGCAACAGGAAGTGGACCAGTAACGCGCCGCCCACGACACAGGCGAGGGTGGACCCGGCGAAGCCCTCCCAGGTCTTCTTCGGGCTGATGAGCGGAGACATCCGGTGCTTGCCGAGGAAGATCCCGGCGAAGTAGCCGCCGATGTCGCTGCACACGGTGACCGCGACGAAGACGATCACACGATCCGGCCCGTCCTCTGGAGCCAGCAGCAGCGGCACGAAGCCCGCGAGCAGCGCCGGATATACCGCGACGAACACCGCCGCGGTCGCGTCCCTGACGTAGCCTTCGGCTCCCTGGAACATGCGCCAGGTCAGCAGCACCATCACGGTCACGCCGAACGCGCCGACCAGGAAGGTCGTGCCCCACCAGTAGGGCCCGAGCACCATGGCCGCCATGCCGGCCAGGAGGGGCGGCAGCGGCACCCGGATGCCGAACCCGCCGAACGCCTTGACGATCTCGTGTATGCCGACGCCGACGGCCAGCAGGACCACGGCCAGGAAGGCGACCTTCACGGTGTAGAGCGAGCCGATGACCGCCGCGCCGAGCACGACGCCGACCCCCACCGCGGCCGGGAGATTGCGGCCCGTACGGCCCTTCTTGGGGGCGTCACCCTGCGGGGCCGCGGCACCGGTTCCCACCGGGTCCGCGAGACCGCCCGGTGTTGATGCCGGCGTGGCCGCCGTGCCCGGGCCGGAACCGGTGGCCCCGCTCTGCGCGCCACCGCGATCCGCGCCGGCGCCGGCGAGGCCGTTCGACGCGGAAGCCTGCCCGGCGCCCGGACCGGCGCCGGTGCGACCGCCCGTCTCGGGACCGTGTCCGGCGCCGGAGGGGCCCGCCGGGCCCTCCGCCGGGTTCCGGTCGCCGGCGGCAGCAGTTCCGTCCACAGCGTCCCACTCTCTATATACGCGTGATCCTTGTGCCGCCCGCTGTCGCGGTGCGGCACAAGGATCACGGTCAAGCCGTACGGGCCCGGATGCCGGGCCGCGTCGTCAGACCTCGAGCAGCTCGGCTTCCTTGTGCTTCAGCAACTCGTCGATCTTCGCGACGTGCTTCTGGGTGAGGTCGTCGAGCTCCTTGACCGCGCGATGGACCTCGTCCTCGCCCGCCTCGCCGTCCTTGACGAGCTTGTCGAGGATCTCCTTGGCGTGCCGGCGGATGTTCCGCACCGACACCCGACCGTGCTCCGCCTTGTTGCGGGCGACCTTGATGTACTCCTTGCGGCGCTCCTCCGACAGCTCGGGGAACACCACGCGGATCACGGTGCCGTCGTTGCTGGGGTTGACGCCGAGGTCGCTGTCGCGGATGGCCCTCTCGACCGCGTTCAGCGAGCCCTTGTCGTACGGCTGCACGAGCACCATGCGCGCCTCGGGGACGTGGAACGACGCGAGCTGCTGGATCGGCGTCGGCGACCCGTAGTAGTCAACGGTGATTTTGTTGAACATCGAGGGCGTGACGCGGCCGGTGCGGATGCTCGCGAAGTCGTCCTTGGCGACCGTCACCGCCTTGTCCATCTTCTCCTCGGCCTCGAGGAGGGTTTCGTCGATCACTGCGGCTCCCTACTTCCCTGCCGGACTCACCAGCGTGCCGATCTTCTCACCACGGACCGCCCGGAGGATGTTGCCCTCGCCCATGAGGTCGAAGACCACGATGGGCAGGCCGTTGTCCATGCACAGGCTGATCGCGGTGGCGTCCATGACCCCGAGACCCCGCGTCAGCACCTCACCGTACTCAAGCTGGTCGAACCGGACCGCGTCGGGGTTCTTGCGCGGGTCCGAGTCGTACACGCCGTCGACCTGGGTGCCCTTGAGCAACGCCTCGGCGCCGATCTCCAGCGCGCGCTGCGCGGCGCAGGTGTCGGTCGAGAAGAACGGCGAGCCGAGGCCCGCGCCGAAGATCACCACGCGCCCCTTCTCCAGGTGGCGGATCGCGCGGCGCGGCAGGAACGGCTCGGCGACCTGCTGCATCGTGATCGCGGTCTGTACGCGGGTGTCGATGCCGCGCTTCTCCAGGAAGTCCTGCAGGGCGAGGCAGTTGATGACGGTCCCGAGCATGCCCATGTAGTCGGCCCGGGCGCGGTCCATGCCGCCCTGCGACAGCGCCGCGCCGCGGAACATGTTGCCGCCGCCGACGACGACCGCCACCTGCACGCCCTCACGGACCGCCTCGGCGACCGAGTCCGCCAACTGGGCGACGACACGCGGGTCGATGCCGAGCGACTCGCCGCCCGCGAACGCCTCGCCCGACAGCTTCAGCATCACCCGCTTCCAGCGCAGCGGCCCGTCGTACGACGAAGCCGCCGGCGTGGCGGGTCTGGTGTTCTCCTGCACGGCGGCGGCCTCCTCGGTTGTCAGCGCGGGTCGAAAAGCTCCTGGCTGTAAGCCTAAGCCTGGCCGACCTTGTAACGGGTGAAGGCCAGGACCTTGACGCCGGCCTCCTCCGCGACCTTCTTGATCGTCTTCTTGTTGTCCTTCACGAACGCCTGCTCGAGCAGGGTGAAGTCCTTGTACCAGCCGTTGACCCGGCCGTCGACGATCTTCGGGATGGCGGCCTCGGGCTTGCCCTCCTCGCGGGTCATCTGCTCGAACAGCGACCGCTCCTTCTCGACGACCTCGGCGGGCACCTCGGCGGGGCTCAGGTACTTCGGCGCCATGGCGGCGGTGTGCTGAGCGATGTCCTTGGCGATCTCGGCGTTCGGCGTGTCGAGCTGCACGAGCACGCCCACGGCCGGCGGGAGCTGCGGGTCGGTCTTGTGCATGTAGGAGGTGATGAAGCCACCCTCGAGCAGCGAGAACCGGCGAATCTCGATCTTCTCGCCGAGCGCCGCGTTGGCCTCGTCGAGCAGCTCCTTGACGGTCTTGCCGTTCAGCTGGGACTCGAGCAGGGTCGGCACGTCGCCGGGCTTGGTCGCGACGATGTGCGCGACGATCTCGGCCGCGAGCTCCTGGAAGCGCTCGTTCTTGGCGACGAAGTCGGTCTCGCAGTTGAGCTCCAGCAGCGCCGCGAGGGAGTCGCCCTCGTGCTTGACGGCGACCAGGCCGTTCGACGCGGTGCGGGCCTCGCGCTTGCCGACGTCCTTGGCGCCCTTCAGGCGCAGGATGTCAACGGCCTTGTCGAAGTCGCCCTCGGACTCCTCGAGCGCCTTCTTGCAGTCCATCATGCCGGCGGCGGTCAGCTCACGAAGGCGCTTGACGTCGGCCATGTTTACGGAAGCCATTGTCCAATTTCCTCTTCGGGACCCGGATGAATCGTCTGGGGGGTGGGCACCCGTGCCGAGCGCCCACCCGGTGAAGCCCTCAGTGCGGAGGGCGTGTCCCCACCGCACCGGTACCAGGTCGCTGCCTGGGAGATCCCCGCCCGTCGCGGCCGGCCGGAGGCGCCGCGCCCGGCGGGGACCCGTGGTCGTTCCTCAGGCCTGCTCGTCCTGCGCGGGCTGCTCGGCGGCCGGAGCCTCGGCGGCCTCGGCAGCCGGAGCCTCGGCAGCCGGAGCCTCAGCGGTCTCGGCAGCGGGAGCCTCGGCGGCCGGAGCGGCCTCGCCGCCCTCGAGGAGCTCGCGCTCCCACTCGGCCAGCGGCTCGGCGGCGGCGACGCCCGCGGGCTTCTCGTCACCGCGGCCGGCGCCCGCACGGGTCATGAGACCGTCGGCGACGGCGTCGGCGATCACGCGAGTGAGGAGGCTGACGGCGCGGATCGCGTCGTCGTTGCCCGGGATCGGGTAGTCGACCTCGTCCGGGTCGCAGTTGGTGTCCAGGATCGCGACAACCGGGATGCCGAGCTTCTTGGCCTCGTTGATCGCGATGTGCTCCTTCTTGGTGTCCACGACCCAGACCGCGCTCGGGACGCGGGCCATGTCACGGATACCGCCGAGGGTGCGCTCCAGCTTCTCCTTCTCGCGGCGGCGCATCAGGAGCTCCTTCTTGGTGAGCCCGGAGCCGGCCACGTTGTCGAAGTCGAGCTCCTCGAGCTCCTTCAGCCGCTGGAGCCTCTTGTGCACGGTGGAGAAGTTGGTGAGCATGCCGCCCAGCCAGCGCTGGTTCACGTACGGCATGCCGACGCGCGACGCCTGCTCGACGATCGACTCCTGCGCCTGCTTCTTCGTGCCGATGAACATGATGGTGCCGCCGTGCGCGACGGTCTCCTTCACGAAGTCGTAGGCACGGTCGATGAACGACAGCGACTTCTGCAGGTCGATGATGTAGATGCCGTTGCGCTCGGTGAAGATGAAGCGCTTCATCTTCGGGTTCCACCGACGGGTCTGGTGGCCGAAGTGGACGCCGCTCTCCAGCAGCTGTCGCATGGTGACGACAGGGGCCATGGTGATGGTCCTCCATGGTCGTGTGCCCTTGGGCACGGTCTCGGTTGGTCACGCGGGCGTCTTGCCCGCGCCCTGACGCCCCGGGCCGCTTTCACCGGACGCGGTCCGGACCGAGAAGGCGGCTCGTGAGTGGGCGTGCGAATTCGGCCCGCCTAGCAGGCCGTCGAACAGTCTACCCGGATCCGCTCCTTCAGTTGACCCTTGCCGGATCAGCACCGCGTACCGTCACCACGCGCCTCGACGGTCACCGGGCTGCCTCGCGAATCGCGAGTCGCCGTCCGGGCCGCTCGCGCATCTTCCGGGCCCCTTGAGGCCGGCGATCGGGAGCGGAGATCAGGAACGGGAGGCAGGAACGAAAGGCAGGAGCCGCAGAAGCTGGGGGCAGGAGATCGCGCCTTCACGAGACCGGCCCCCACGAGGCGGGGTGCTCCCCCTGCCGGGGTGGCGGACTCGTCCAGTGGGGCCGCGCGCCGTCCACGGCGCCGGGTGGCCTCACATAGGTGAGCGCGCCGAAGGGGCTGTCCATCGTCGCCAGCAGATCGTCCACCGGGGGCTGGCGCGTCTCTTCCGCGTCGACCCTGCCGAGCTCGTCGAGCCACGCCGCGGTCCTCGCCAGCGATACCTCGACGTGCCAGGAACCGCCCTCGGCGGCCCGCCTGATCAGCGCCGCGACCGCGCCGAACGCGGCCAGGTAACCGGTGCCGTGGTCGAGTGCCTGCGCGGGCAGCGGGCTGGGCAGCAGGCCGTCGCCGTTCTCGTGGGCGATTCCGCACGCCATCTGGACGAGGCTGTCGAATCCTCTCCTCGATGCCCACGGCCCGCGCCCGCCGTACGCGGAGATGTCGACGCAGACGATGCCGGGCCGCAGGGCCGCGAGGTCCTCCGGCCCGAAGCCCCTGGCCCGCAGGGCCCCTGGCCGGTACGCCTGGACGATAACGTCGGCCTGGCGGACCAGCTCGCGCAGCGTGTCCGCCTCCGACCGCAGATCGACGTGGCAGGACCGCTTGCCGAACGCCGTCTCCACCACGAGCCCCGGCACCTCCGGCAGGTGCGCCGCGCCCACACGCAGCACGTCCGCGCCGTAGGCCGCGAGCGCCCGCGCGGCCACCGGCCCGGCGATCACGCGGGTCAGGTCGAGCACCCGCAGGCCGCTCAGCGGCCGATACGGCCCGGGCGGAAGGCCGGTGGCGGGGTCCGCGGGCGTCTCCCCGGCCCATACGCGGCCCCCCGAGGGAGGCTCGGTTCGGCTATGGCCGGTCTCGTCACGGAAGGTTCCGTCGCGGCCGGTCCCGCCGCCCCCGGTGCCTCTGTGGCCGGTTCCGTCGCCGGTTCCGCCGCGGCCGGTCTCGCTGCGATCCATCTCGCCGCAGCGGGTTCCGTCGCCGGGGCCGCTGTGATCGGTCTCGCTGCCACCGGTGCCGCCTCCGCGCAACTGGCCGCCCTTTTCCCCGCCGGGCAGCCGGGTGACGCCGACGAGAGGAAGGCCGGCCAGCGCCCGTGCCTGCGGATGCGCGAGCCACTCCGCCCTGCTTCGCATCGCCGCCGCGCAGCCGCCCGCGCGAATCACGGCTTCCTCGATGTCGACCGCCGCACGGTCGGCACACGCCCTCGCGACGTCCTCCTTGCCCGAGCCCGGGGGCAGCCCGAGCGCGCGCACGGCGGCGTCGCGGTGATGGTCGAAGTTGCAGTGGAGCCGCACCCAGCCGTCCGATGCGCGGTAGTCCCCCGACAGCGCGGCCCAGACGTCCATGCCCTTCCCGTCGGCGCGGAAATGCCGCTCGCTCTGGAAGGCCACGGCGGCGTGGCGGACATCGATGGTCACGTCCGGGTCTCTGTGCTTACTGGGAAGGGTTTCCCGGCCGCCGGGCTGTCCCTCGGCCCCGTCCTCGGTCCGCGCGGCATAGGCGGCGACGGCGGCGGTCAGAGCGCCGGCCGAGGTCGCGGCCATCGTGCCGATGGGAAACATCGACGGCAGCACGGGATCCTCTCCGGTGACCCGGACCTCGGGCAGCGCGACCCCGACGCTCGCACCCAGTTCCCTGATCAGTTTCGCGGTCACTGCCGTCTCCTCGCTTCCGATGCCCGGCGGCATGCTCCGTGAGGGCGGAGCGCCACCCGCCTCAGGGAGACCCGGGCAAGTATTCATGCCGGTCGCAGTCTGCCCGCGACCGCCCTCCCGCTTCCGCCCCTGGCCTCGCCTGTGGACGGCAAGAGCGCTTTCTCCCTGCCCACCTGCGGTTTTCTCCGCCCGTCCACAGCCGCCGAGCCGCGTGCCGCGCTTGTCGACCGCACTTGTCCACAGAAAGAGGTTCGGTGGCACGGGCGGGGGGCCGCGTCGGCGATCGTCTGCGCCGGAGGTGGTCCCATGGCGGCGAAGGATCGGCTGGGCAGACAGGGCGAACAACTCGCCGTGACCTTTCTGACGGCGAAAGGCATGCACATACTCGACCGCAATTGGCGCTGCGCGGAGGGCGAGATCGACATCGTCGCCCGCGACGGCAACGCGCTGGTGATCGTGGAGGTGAAGACCCGCTCCGGGCGCAGCCACGGCACCGCGTTCGAGGCGGTGACCGGCGCGAAACTGCTGCGCCTGCGGACACTGGCCGGCAGATGGCTCGCCACACGCACCGAGCGCTTCGACACGATACGGATCGACGTGATCGCGCTGGAGCGGTTCGCCGGCGATTTCTCTCTCAGACACGAACGCGGGGTGGTCTGAGATGCCCGTCGCCCGGACGCACTGCGTCGGCCTCGTGGGCGTCACCGGACGTCTCGTCGAGGTCGAGGCCGATGTCGGCCCCGGCGTCGCCGGGACGCACTTCATCGGGCTTCTCGACACCGCGATCAGCGAAGCCCGGGGCCGCGTGAGGTCGGCACTGATCAACAGCAGGTTCGCCTGGCCGGACGCGCGGGTCACGGTGAGCCTGTCCCCGGCCACCCTGCCCAAGCGGGGGTCGCTCTTCGATCTGGCCATCGCGATCGCGGTGCTCGGCGCGGCCGGCGCCGTGCCCGCGCAGCGGATCGCGGCTCCGATGTTCCTCGGCGAGCTCGGTCTCGACGGGCGGGTCCGTCCGGTCCGGGGCGTGCTGCCGGCCGCGCTCGCCGCCGCCGAGGCGGGGGTGCGCACGGTCGTGGTGCCCGCGCTCAACGCCGCCGAGGCCGACCTCGTGCCCGACCTCACCGTGGTTCCCGTCGCCACACTCGGCGAACTCGTGGGCTGGCTGCGGGCAGGCGACCTGCACCGGCTTCCGGTCGTGGCGGAGGCCGCCTCACTGTCGCGGGACGCCGAGCACATCGCGCACGCCGAAGGCACGCCGGGGCCGGACCTGTGCGATGTGGCCGGGCAGCCGATGGGCCGTAAGGCACTGGAGGTGTGCGCGGCCGGCGGGCACAACCTGTGGATGCTGGGCCCGCCGGGGAGCGGCAAGACCATGCTCGCCGAGCGTCTGCCGACCCTCCTTCCGCCGCTCGACCAGGAGAAGGCGCTGGAGGTGTCCGCCATTCACTCGGTGGCCGGAACGCTGCCTGCGGGGCGTCCGCTGCTCACCCGGCCCCCGTTCATGGCCCCGCACCACAGCGCGACGATGGCGGCCGTCGTCGGCGGTGGGAGCGGAGGCGTCGTGCGGCCCGGAGCGGTGTCGCTCGCGCACCGGGGCGTGCTCTTCCTCGACGAGGCCCCGGAGTTCGCGACCACCGTGCTCGACTCCCTGCGGCAGCCTCTCGAGTCCGGAACGGTGACGATCGCACGTGCTGTCGGCGCGGTCACGTTCCCCGCCCGGTTCACGCTGGTCCTGGCGGCCAATCCCTGTCCCTGCGGCCTGCAGGGAACGGTTGGACACCCCTGCAGGTGCACCCCCGTGGGCCGGCGCCGCTATCTCGACCGGCTCTCGGGGCCGCTGCTGGACCGCGTCGACGTGAAGATGAAGATCGGCCGGGCCACCCGTGCCGAGTTGCTCGCGGACCGGCACTTCGTGGAGACCAGCGCGACCGTGGCCGAGCGGGTGAGGCTGGCGCGCGAGCGGGCCGCCAGGAGATTGTCCGGCACCCCCTGGCGCACCAACGCCGAAGTGTCCTCCTCCGCGTTGCACCGCGACCTCCGCCTGCCCGACGCCGCGATGGCCCCGCTACACCGAGGCCTCGACGTGGGCACGCTCAGCGCACGCGGGCTGGACCGCGTGCTCCGCGTCTCCTGGACGCTCGCGGATCTCGCCGGCAAAGACCGTCCGGGCCAGACCGAGACCTCGGCGGCCCTCGCACTGTGGCTTGGAGTGGACTGATGGAAGCGACCGATTTCCGGGCCGCCGACGACGCGCCGACCGGTGACGCCCTCGCCCGGGCAGCGGCGGGCACCCCCCGCGCGGCCGGGAACATCGATGAACCCGCCGGGAACGTGGACGCGGTCGGGAACGACGCCCCGGCCGGAAACATGGATGGCTCGGCCGGGGACGCCCATGACGCGGCCGGGCCGGGCAGGACGGAGCGCCTGGCCCGGGTGGCGATCATGCGCATGGCCGAGGCGGGCGACGCGGTGATGGGACGGTTGATCGCCCGCTATGGTCCCGTGGGCGCGATGCGGCAGGCGAGGCGCGGCGTGCTGGATCCCGGCTTCGCGCGTGACGAGAGGGACCGCGCCGACGCTTCCCGGCGCCATCTCGATCTCGACCGGCATGCCGCCGCCTGGGCGGCCCGCTACTCGGACCCCGCGGGCGACCTGACGCTGGGCAGGCGGCGAGGAGCGCGGCTCGTCGTTCCGGGCGACGCCGAATGGCCCACTCAGCTCGACGACCTCGGGGACACCCGGCCGTTCGGCCTGTGGGTGGACGGCCGGGCGAACCTGCGGTTCTCCTGCCTGCGCTCGGTCTCCGTCGTCGGAGCCAGGGCCGCGACCGCGTACGGCACGACCGTGGCGGCGGAGTTCGCCATGAGCCTCGGCGGGCGTGGATGGACCGTGATCAGCGGGGGCGCCTACGGGATCGACGGCGCCGCGCATCGGGGCGCGCTTGCCTCCGGGACGCCGACGGTCGCCGTGCTCGCCTGCGGGACGGACGTGTGTTATCCCAGCGCCCACGAGGACCTGTTCCGTGCCGTGCGCGAGCGGGGCGTGGTGATCAGTGAGTGGCCGCCGGGCGCTCACCCCACCCGGCTGCGGTTCCTCATTCGCAACCGGGTGATCGCGGCCCTTTCGCGGGGAACCGTTGTCGTCCAGGCGGCCGCGCGCAGCGGTGCGCTCAACACGGCCACCCACGCCTGGGGCCTGAACCGGCATCTGATGGCCGTTCCCGGCCCCATCACCACGGACGTCTCCGCGGGCTGCCACGTCCTGATCCGTCAGGGCAAGGCCGTTTGCGTCACCGCGGCCGAGGAGATCATCGAACTGGTCGGCTCCATCGGTGACGACCTCGCGCCGGAGCGACGCGGGCCTGTGCGGCCTCGTGACGGATTGAATGACGAGACCAGGCGTGTGCTCGAGGCGATTCCCGCGCGGCGTGCCACGGGTCCCGCCGCGATCGCCGTCGCCGCCGGTGTGGACATCGGAACGACGCTCGCCTGCCTCGGCGCCCTGGCCGCCGCGGGGTTCGTCGAGAACGTGGACCGGGGGTGGCGGCTGCGGCCCGAAGCACGCGCATGAACCGCCGGCACCGCGCTGAAGCCGCTGGCGCTCGTGGATGGACCGGCGGCGTGGAGCGCTCCGGGATCGATCTGCGCGAGCACATCGCCGGAGCGACCCGATGCCTCGGGATTAACGACCGGCACCGCTCGAGCGGCCCGCCCGGGAACGAGGCCGGTGGTTAACATGCGGGTCATGGCCGTGTTCCCTACTCGCACGGCTTGCGGGAACGGAGGCGCTGGCGCTCATGCGCATCGAATGCCGCTCGTGGGCAGTAGGACCGCAAGGAATGGGACCCTGCCGGTCCGTCGCCGCGTCACCGGGGCTGCGAGAGTCACGGGGCTACGAGGCGGCTCCCACGGGCGGCGGCGACCGCGCCCATCGAGCGCTACGCGAGGGGAAGATCGGAGCGGTACGCGAGGGGAAGATCGGAGCGGTACGCGAGGGGAAGATCGGAGCGGTACGCGAGGGGAAGGACGCGCCGTGACAACGGGCGAAGGGCAGGGGCACGGGGAGTTCGACGCCGTCCTGGAGCGGTTCGAGCGGCATCTGCGGCTCGAACGGGACCTGTCTCCGCACACGACCAGGGCGTATCTGGGGGATATCTCCTCGCTGATCGCGCACATGAGGGCCGCCGGGCACGAGAACGTGTCCGCTCTCGATGTGACCGTCCTGCGCGACTGGCTGGGAGACCAGCACCAGTCCGGGCGATCGAGGGCGACGCTCGCCCGCCGTTCCGCCTGTGCCCGCGTCTTCACCGCTTTCTGCCATCGGCGGGGGTGGCTGGCGAGTGACCCCGGGTTGCTCCTCGGCACGGCGAAGGCCGAACGCCGGCTGCCGAAGGTGCTGGACCAGACGGAGGCCGAGGCCGTCCTCGGCGCACAGGGAGACGGTGACCCCAGGGACCTGCGCGATCGGGCGATGCTGGAACTGCTGTACGCGACCGGCGTGCGGGTGAGCGAGCTGTGCGGCCTCGACGTCGACGACGTGGACCGGGACCGCCGTACGGTCCGCGTGCTGGGGAAGGGACGCAAGGAGCGGACGGTGCCCTTCGGGCTCCCCGCGCTGCACGCCCTGGACGCCTGGTGCGTGCGGGGCAGGCCCCTGTGGGTGCGCGAAGGGAGCGGCCCCGCGCTCTTCCTCGGTGTCCGGGGAGGCCGGATCGACCAGGGCACCGTCAGACGCGTCGTGCACGCCCGTCTGGCGCAGGTCGAGGGGGCACCCGACATGGGCCCGCACGGGCTGCGCCACACCGCCGCCACGCACCTGCTCGAAGGCGGGGCGGACCTACGATCCGTGCAGGAGATGCTCGGACACGCGTCCCTGGCCACCACGCAGATCTACACGCACGTGTCCATCGAGCGGCTGCGGGCCGCCTACCGTCAGGCCCATCCCCGCGCCTGACGATCGCCTCCCTCACCACGGGCTCGGACGGGCGCCGCTGACCGGCCACCGGGGCAGGAGGCGGACCTGCCCCCGGCCGAACAGCAGGAGCGGGTCCAGGTAGAGGCGTCCGCGCAGGAGTCCCCAATGCAGGCAGGAGGCGGCGCAGTGAGCGGCGCCGTCCTCCTCGACGGCGCCGATGACCTGACCGGCCGCGACAACCTCGCCGGGCCGGACCAGGGCACGGACCGGCAGGTAGGTGGTGCGCAGGCCACCGGGATGGATGACCGTCACGACCCCCCGGCCGGCGACCCGCTCGGCCAGGCCGACGGTTCCCGCTCCTGCGGCCACCACCCGCTCCCCGGGCCGTGCGGCCAGGTCCACACCCCGGTGACCGGCCAGCCACCGCTGTGCGGGCGGATCGAAGCGCCTGATCGGGCGTGCGGGCCCGGAAAGCGGCCACCGCCATCGGGACCCATGCACCTCATGCGGTGTTCCGTCCGGCTCGCCGCGCGTGACCGGCAAGCCCCGCCCGCCCCGTATCAACTTCGCGCCCGGCAAGGCCCGCCTGCCCCGCATCACCGGCCTGATCGGCTGCGTCATGCCACGGGACCGGGCCGGCGCGACCTCCTCGGCCCCGGACGTCCTCGCCGTCGCGACAGCCGTGTGAGGCGCCATGAGGACCGGAGCGGCGACGGGCGCGAGGGCAACGCGGGGACGTGTGAGGGCCACGCTCAGCATGGACAGCACGAGCACGTACACGACGAGACGCATGCCACGACGATGGCCCCCGCAGGCCCGCGCAGAGCGGCCGAACACCGTTCTGTGGACAGACCCCCGGCATGGTCAGCTCGAGAAGCCCTCCTTGGGCATCTCGAGGTCGGGCTTGGCCAGTTCCTCGACGTTGACGTCCTTGAAGGTCACAACCCGGACATTCTTCACGAATCGCGCAGGCCGGTACATATCCCAGACCCAGGCGTCCTGCATCTTCACGTCGAAGAAGACGTCGCCGTTCTCGGCCGTGCGGACGTCGAGATCGACGGAGTTGGTGAGATAGAAGCGCCGCTCGGTCTCGACCACGTAAGTGAACAGGCCGACCACATCGCGGTACTCCCGGTAGAGCTGCAGCTCCATCTCGGTCTCGTACTTTTCGAGATCTTCCGCGCTCATCCCGGTCCTCCTCTTCCACGCCCCGTCGAGATCCCCCGCGGGCACCGGCCCCGTTCAGACGACACCGGCCCCGACCTCATTCTCGCGCATGTCCTCATCCTGCCCCGTCCACAGGCCCTCGGCCGGGATCCGTGTCCCACGAGTCACCCTGGCCACCGTCACGAACGAGAACCGATGGTGGGGGCTCGGGCCGTGCCGGGCCAGGGCCCGCCGGTGGCCGGGAGTCACGTACCCCTTGTGCAGGGCGAATCCGTACTGCGGATAGATCTCGTCGAGACCGTGCATCAGCCGGTCCCTCGTCACCTTCGCCACGATGGAGGCCGCCGCCACGCACGCGGCGACCTGGTCGCCCTTCCACACGGCCAGCGACGGCGCGGGCAGCCCCGCCACCGGGAAACCGTCCACGAGGACGTAACCGGGAACGAGCCCCAGCCCGGCGACGGCCCGCCGCATCCCCGCGATGTTGCACTTGTGCAGGCCGCGCGCGTCGATCTCCTCGGGAGGGATCACGACCACGTTCACGGCCCGGGCGGTCGCCGTGATGCGCTCGTAGAGGCGTTCACGGACGGCCTCGGTCAGGAGCTTGGAATCGCTCAGCCCGTCGATCTCCCGTCCGAGCACCACCGCGGCGACGACCAGCGGCCCGGCGCAGGCGCCACGCCCGGCCTCGTCCACCCCGGCGACCGGCGTGAATCCCCGCCGGGCCAGGGCCCGCTCGTAGCCGTAAAGTCCGGAGTCCCGTCGTACGACACTCGGGCGCGGGCGATAGACACCTGTCATGACGACTAGCAGATTACGCCCCATTCAGCACCGGCGATACGGCCGGAACCGCCATCGGCGGCAAAGCCGCAGGTGAGATCAGCGTACGGCGGAGAAAGTCTCGGGCCGGGACAGGAACGAGATCCGGTTCAGCGGCCAGTAGCGCAGGAACGCCCGGCCGATCACGTCGTCCTCGGAGACCGTGCCCTGATACCCGTTCTCCATGTTGGAGCGCGAGTCCGCCGAGTTGTTCCGGTGGTCGCCCATCAGCCACAACCGGCCCTTGGGGACCTTGACGTCGAACTCGCGGCCGGAGGGATAGACCCCCGGGTAGAGGTACTTGTTCTCCTCGTCCAGCGGCGTCCCGTTCACCGTGATGCGGCGCTTGGCGTCGCAGCACTTCACGTGGTCGCCACCGACGCCGATCACCCGTTTGATCGTGTCCTCGCCGTCCCAGCCCTTGAAGACCACGATGTCGCCGCGCTCCACCGGGCCGAGCTTGTAGGCCAGCTTGTTGACCACCACGTAGTCGTCCACCAGGAGCGTGTTCTGCATCGACTCCGACGGGATGAAGAACGACTGCAGCAGGAAGGTGTGGACCAGCAGGGCGACGACGACCCCGCCGAGGACGTACAGGAGGGTCTCCAGAAGGCCGGAGCCCTTCTTCTTGGCGGACCGGCCCTTCTCCTCGCCGGTGGTCCGCTCGCCTTCTCCCGCGGCCGGATCCGCCGAATCCTCCGGGACGCCGTCCGCCGCCCCGGCAGGCCCTGCGGTTCCTAAGCGGCTCTCGTCGGCCTCTCCCACGGCTGTCTCCTCCCGCTCCGTCACGCCCTACGCCTCGCCAGCCGCCTGCGCAGGGCCACCAGCGGCACGGCCCCCGCGAGGCCCGCGACGAACGGCGCCGCCCCGAGGGCCGCCTGGAGCGCCGGTTGCGCGAACGTCTCCGGAATCGGCAGGATCTTGGCCCGGTCGAACGGCCAGACGATGACGAAGGCACGGCCGATCACCTTGTCGGCGGGGATGGTGCCGCCACCCGGGTCACCCATGTGCAGGCGGGAGTCCCAGGAGACCGAGCGGTGGTCGCCCATCACCCACAGGCGGTCCGGCGGGACGGTGACCTCGAACTCGCGCCCGGACGGCTCGTCCCCGGGATACAGGTAGGACTTCTCCTCCAGCGGCACGCCGTTCACCGTGACCCGGCCCTGCTTGTCGCAGCACTTGACCTTGTCGCCCGGCACGCCGATCACGCGCTTGATGTAGTCCTTCTCCCCCGGCACGACCCCGAACGCGTTGCCGAGCCAGCGGAGCCCGGCCGCGATGGGGTTGGACGGCTCCTCGAGCTTCACCTCGGGGTCCCAGGAGTCCACCCCGGAGAACACGACGATGTCACCGCGCTCGATGTCGCGTACGTGGTAGACCAGCTTGTTCACCAGCACGCGGTCGTTGATGAGGAGCGTGTTCTCCATCGACTCGGACGGGATGTAGAAGGCCTGGACCACGAAAGACTTGATCAGCAGGGCCAGGGCGAGGGCGACCACGATCAGAACGGGCAACTCCCGCCAGAACGAGCCTTTTTTCTTCCCGTCCTCGGCGTTCTGCTTGACGTCTTCGGCGACCACGTCCACCCCGTCCTCGGCAGGGCGGCGCGTGCCCGGCCCCTGTCCCTCGCTAGCCATCGCTGCTGAGCCTAGATGATGTCCATGACGGCGAGCGCCGGGGACACCGGATCACCGGCAAAAAGAAAGTGGCCCGCGCCTGGGGCACGGACCACGATCTTCAAAGCCTTACTTGCCGGCCGGCTGCGCCTCGCGCTTCTCGCGGATGCGGGCGGCCTTCCCGCGCAGGTCACGCATGTAGTACAGCTTGGCCCGGCGGACGTCGCCGCGGGTGAGCACGTTGATCTTCTCGATCACGGGGCTGTGAACCGGGAAGGTGCGCTCGACGCCGACGCCGTAGCTGACCTTGCGGACCGTGAACGTCTCACGGATGCCACCGCCCTGGCGGCGCAGGACGAAGCCCTTGAACACCTGGATGCGGGACCGGTTGCCCTCGACGACGCGGACGTGGACCTCCAGCGTGTCACCCGGGCGGAAAGCCGGTACGTCGCTGCGAAGGGCAGCCTTCTCGATCTCCTGGATCTGCGTGTGCATGGCGTCGGTTCCTCATTGACATGAGCACACGGAGGTCCACCCGGCCGGGCCTGAGGCTCGGCGACGAGGGGGACACGCGTGCTTGGCTTGATACGTCTTGTCTGCCGCGTCCAGACCGGGACGCACCCGGCCATGCCGAAGTAGGCAGCAGCGATTCAGTCTGCCATACCTTCCGGCCCCGCGCGAAACGCGGTGCCGGATCCGGCGGCGGAACGGCGCTCCTCAAGGCGCTCCTCAGGTCGCCCCTCAAGGCGCTCCTCAACCCGCCCCTCAAGGCGCTCCTCAACCCGCCCCTCAAGGCGCCCTTCAAGGCGGCCCTCGGAGCGCTCTTCGCCACACTTCTCGCGGCGCTCTTCACGGCGCTCTTCCCGGCGCTCCTCGAACTCCTCGATGACGCGCCGGTCGTGCTTGTCGAGGCCGTCCCGGTCGAGCCGGGCGGCCAGTTCCGGCCTCCTGGCCAGCGTGCGCCGCAGCGCCTCGTCGCGCCGCCAGCGGGCGATCCTGCCGTGATGGCCCGACAGCAGGACCTCCGGCACCTCGTGCCCCCGCCAGACGGGCGGCTTGGTGTAGACGGGGCCTTCCAGCAGGTTGGCCATGGCGCCCGGCGCGAAGGAGTCGTCGGCGACGGAGCGCGCGTTGCCGAGGACCCCCGGCAGCAGCCTCCCCACGGCCTCGACCATCACCAGCACGGCCGCCTCTCCCCCGGCCAACACGTAGTCGCCGATGCTCACCTCGTCGGCGCGCAGACGCTCGCCGTACTCGGCGACGACGCGGGAGTCGATGCCCTCGTAGCGGGCCGGGGCGAACAGCAGCCACGGCTCCCCGGCGTACTCCAGGGCCACTTCCTGCGTGAACGGCCGGCCGCTCGGCGTCGGCACGATCAGCCGGGGCAGCGCGTCCTCCCCGGAGGCGGCGCGCCCGTTCTCGATCACCGCGTCGAGGGCCTCGCCCCAGACCTCCGGCTTCATCACCATGCCGGGGCCCCCGCCGTACGGCGTGTCGTCCACGGTCTTGTGGACGTCGTGCGTCCAGTCGCGGAGCTGGTGGAGGTGGATGTCGAGGATGCCGCGCTCCCGGGCCTTGCCCATGAGGGACACGTCGAGCGGGGCGAAGTACTCCGGGAAGATCGAGATGATGTCGACGCGCATGTGCGGCCCCTACTCCGCCTCGGCGGCGTCGAGCAGGCCGGGCGGTGCGTCGACGACGAGGATTCCCTTGCCGAGGTCGACTTCGGGCACGAGCGCCTTGACGAACGGGACGTACGCCTCGTCACGCGACGGACGGGCCACCACGAGCAGGTCCTGTCCGTGGTGGAGGACGTCGCTGACCTCGCCCACCCGCTCCCCCTCGGTGGTGACCACCGTGAGGCCGATGAGTTCGTGGTCGTGGAACTCGTCGGGGTCCTCGATCGGCGGCAGGTCCGCGGAGTCCACGACGAGCAGCGTGCCGCGCAGCGCCTCCGCGGCGTCCCTGCCCTCCACGCCGGCCAGGGTCAGCAGCAGGATGTCCTTGTGCCACCGGGCCCGCTCCACGGTCAGCGGCCCGGCCGAGGCCGGGTCGGTGGCCAGCGTCGCCCCGGGGGCGAAGCGCAGATCCGGCTCGTCGGTGCGCACCTCGACCGTGACCTCGCCCCGCACGCCGTGCGGGCGGCCGATCCTGCCCACGACTAGCTGCACTTGTCGCCTACCTCCGCTACCGCTTCAACGCGGCTTCTCCGCGACGGTTCGAACTCCGCGGCCCGAACCGTCTGTCACCGCGAACCACAGGAAGAGCGGTCCTGAGCCGGAAAACACGCCGGGGGACCCCGGTGCGGGGTCCCCCGGACGCGTCAGTTCGGCTCAGCGCGCCTCTTCCAGGTCGACCAGGTCGATCCGTACGTACTTGCCGTTCGACAACGCGTTGACGACGGTGCGCAACGCCTTGGCCGTACGGCCGCCACGGCCGATGACCTTGCCGAGGTCGTCGGGATGAACCCGGACCTCGAGAACGCGCCCGGTGCGGATGCGCCGCGCGCGGACCCGGACGTCGTCCGGATGCTCGACGATGCCCTTGACCAGGTGCTCGAGGGCCTCCTCGAGCACCTCAGGCCTCGCCTTCCGGCTTCTCCTCCGCGGCCGGGGCCTCGGTGGTCTCTTCGGCCTTCACGGTCTTCTTGGCCTTCTTCGGCGTGGTGGCGGCGGCGCCGGCGTCACCCGAGAGCGACTCCCTCGCGGCGGCCTCGTACGCGGCGTGCCGGTCGGGCTTGGGCTCGGCGACCTGGAGCGGCGTGGCGGGGGCGGGCTCGCCCTTGAACTTCTGCCAGTCGCCGGTCAGCTTGAAGATCTTCAGAACCGGGTCGGTCGGCTGCGCGCCGACGCCCAGCCAGTACTGCACCCGCTCGGAGTTCACCTCGATGCGCGAGGGGTTCTCCTTCGGGTGGTACAGGCCGATCTCCTCGATGGCACGGCCGTCCCGCTTGCTCCGGGCGTCGGCGACGACGATGCGGTACTGCGGGTTGCGGATCATACCGAGCCGCTTGAGCTTGATCTTGACTGCCACGGGTGTGGTCTCTCCTGCATTAGAGCGTGGGTGAGCGGTGTCTCATCGAGTGGGGCACGATGGGAGCCCGCCCGAGGGACAGGCGCGACCGGCGGGGGTGAGAGGGCACCCACCAGGTCACGATGTTCCAGCCTGACATTCTGCCAGATGATTCCCCATGCTCCGCCAAGGACGGTTCCGCCGCTGCCCTGATTTCGGCACGGATGCGCCCATGTCTCCGGAACGGGCATGCGAACTGATCGCGCTGGTGAGCCGTCCTATTGGACATGCGAGTCACCACGAGCAGGACCTTGGCGGCGGGGGCGGCGGCCCTCGCCCTGCTGGCCACCGGCTGCGCGACGAGCGCCGCGCCCTCCGCGGCCGGCGCGCACCCGATCGCGCAGACGCCCACGCGGCCGGCAGCACAGACGACACCACGGACGGCACAGCACGCCGCTCCGAAAGCACCGGGCGCCGCCGCGGACGTGGGACGGGCGACCGCGGCGGGCGCGGCGTCCGTCCGGTACGGCACGGCCGCACGCACCGCGGGCGCCGTCCCCGCGCGGTGCCGTACGACCGGCCTGCGGGCCAAGGTGGGACGGCAGGACCCGGCGGCGGGCAACCGCTACGCGCCGCTGGTGCTGACCAACACCTCGGCGAAGACCTGCTGGGTGTACGGCTTCGTCGGGCTCGTCCTCATCGACGGCCGCGGCGACGTGCTGCGGACGCGCACCCGCCGCGAGAACGTCACCGCGCGTCGGGTCACGCTGCGCCCCGGGGCCAGCGCGCACGCCCGGCTCCACTGGACGGTGGTGCCGAGCGGGCACGAGACCCGCTGCCCCGCCTCGGCCCGGCTGATGATCATCCCGCCGGACGAGGTGGCGCACCTGGAGGTCCCGTTCACCGCGACGGTGTGCGACGACGGCAGGATCGACGCCAGGCCGATGGCCCCGGGCGCGAGCCTGTGACAGAAAGCCGCGAACCTCTGACCGGCAGCGCGGGCCTCTGACGACCGCCACGCGAGCCCTGGCGCAGGCGCTACGCGCGGGCCGGCGGTGACGCGGGACCCGCCGGCCGGAACGGCGGGCGGGTCCGGCTGCCGGGGTCCGTCAGTTCTGGCCGGGCAGCTTCAGCTTCGACGGGTCGAAGCCGGGCGGCAGCTCCAGGCCGGGGGGCAGCTGGCCGCCGCCGAGGTTGCCGAGCAGGCCCTTGGGCAGCTTCGGGGCGTCCTGCGACGACGCGTTCGCGCCGGACTTGCCGAGCGCGGCCTTGCGCGGGTCGCCGCTGACGCGACGTCCCTTCTTGGGCTTCTGCGCCTTCTGCTTGCGCCCGCCGGGCATGCCCGGGATGCCCATGCCCTGGGTCACCCGCTTCATCATCTTCTGCGCCTCGAAGAAGCGGACCACCAGGTTGTTCACCTCGGTGACCGTGACGCCCGACCCCTTGGCGATGCGCGCCCGCCGTGAGCCGTTGATGATCTTCGGGTCCTGGCGCTCGCCGGGCGTCATCGAGCGGATGATCGCCGCGATGCGGTCCAGGTCGCGGTCGTCGACCTGGTTGAGCTGATCGCGCATCTGCCCCATGCCCGGCATCATGCCGAGCAGGTTCTTGATGGGCCCCATGCGGCGGACCATCATCATCTGCTCGAGGAAGTCCTCCAGCGTGAAGCCGTCCCCGGAGACGAGCTTGCCCGCCATCTTGGCGGCTTCCTGCTCGTCGAACGTCTTCTGCGCCTGCTCGATCAGGGTGAGGATGTCACCCATGTCGAGGATCCGGCCCGCCATGCGGTCGGGGTGGAAGGCGTCGAAGTCCTCGAGCTTCTCGCCGGTGCTGGCGAACATGATCGGCCGGCCGGTGACGTGCCGCACCGACAGGGCGGCGCCACCGCGTGCGTCGCCGTCGAGCTTGGTCAGCACCACGCCGTCGAAGCCGACGCCGTCCATGAACGCGCCGGCCGTGCTGACCGCGTCCTGGCCGATCATGGCGTCGAGGACGAACAGGACCTCGTCGGGGGTGACCGCGTCGCGGATGTCGGCGGCCTGCCGCATCAGCTCCTGGTCGATGCCGAGGCGGCCGGCGGTGTCGACGATGACCACGTCGTGCTGCTGGCGGCGCGCGTGGTCCACGGACTGCCGGGCCACCGCGACCGGGTCGCCGACGCCGTTGCCCGGCTCGGGGGCGTACACCGCCACCCCGGCCCGCTCGGCCATGACGGCGAGCTGCTGCACCGCGTTGGGCCGCTGCAGGTCGCAGGCCACGAGCAGCGGGGCGTGTCCCTGGTCGCGCAGCCACTTGGCGAGCTTGCCGGCCAGGGTCGTCTTACCCGAACCCTGGAGACCGGCCAGCATGATGACGGTCGGCGGGGTCTTGGCGTAGCGCAGCCGCCGCGTCTCGCCGCCCAGCACCTCGATGAGCTCGTCGTTGACGATCTTCACGACCTGCTGCGCGGGATTCAGCGCCTGGGAGACCTCGGCGCCGCGGGCCCGCTCCTTGACCCGGGCCACGAAGTCCTTCACGACCGGCAGCGCGACGTCCGCCTCGAGCAGCGCGATGCGGATCTCGCGGCAGGTCGCGTCGATGTCGGCGTCGGAAAGCCTGCCTTTGGACCGTAGGGAGGAGAAGACCGAAGTCAGCCGGTCGGAAAGCGTCTCGAACACGTGTTTGGCCAGCCTCGAAGCGAGTGGACGGGTCGGTGGACAGTCAGTCTCCCCAGACTATCCGCCCGCACGGCTTTCACGCCCGCGCCGCGATGGTGAGATCCTCCGGCGTCCCGGGCCGTCGCTCATCGGATCGCGCCCACGTGGGACGTCAGCGCGTGCTCGACGAGCGTGATCAGGGTGCTCTTGACCGATTCCCGGTCCCGGGCGTCGGTGCGGATGATCGGGATGCGCGGCGACAGTGTCAGGGCGTCGCGGAGTTCGTCCTCGCTGTGGGTGTACTCACCGTTGAAGCCGTTGACGCCGACGACGAAGGGCAGGCGCGCCTCCTCGAAGTAGTCGATCGCCGGGAAACTGTCGGCCAGCCGCCGGGTGTCGACCAGCA
>NZ_JBSGHN010000026.1:0-56298 GCF_053604425.1 Microbispora sp. NPDC004025
ACTGTTGAGTTCTCAAGAAACGGACGCGACCACCATCACCCAGAACCCGATTCACCAGGCCCTACGCTCCGGGGCGTTTCGCTTCGTTCGTTGTGCTTCTATTCTGGCGAGTCCGGTTATTCGTGTCAAATCAACTCGATTTGCTTTGAATTCCGTTTTTCACCGAGAATTTCGGCCGCCCCGTTTCCGGGGCAACCCCTCGAACTTACCTGATCCCCGGCACCTCGTCGAATCGCGACGAGACACCCGAGATCGGGTCAGAGGAAGGGAGTAACCGAGAGTCTAACAACCGGATCCCCTTGGGGTGTTCCGACTCGCCGGACCCTCAGCGCGAGAGAAAGACTAGCACCGGTTGGGAGGTGCTGGAGACAACTTAGGCAACTTCACAGTCTTGCCCCGTCTCCAGCACTCCCAAACCTCATTCGGCACACCTATGCCGGCAGGGCGGCGAGCTGGGCCTCGAGGCGAGAGATGTCCTCGCCGGCCTGCTCGGCACGCCGGCGCACCTTCGCCACGACGTCCTCGGGAGCCTTGGCCATGAACTGCTCGTTGCCGAGCTTCGCGGTGACCTGCGCCTGCTCCTTGCGCGCCGCGGCCAGGTCCTTCTCCAGCCGCTTCCGCTCGGCCACGACGTCGATGGCACCGGCCGTGTCGATCTCCACGAGCACCGTGCCGACGGTGAGCCGGGCTGTCGGATTGAAGGTGTCCGCCGGCTCGTCCAGGCGCAGCAGGACCCGGATCGCGTCCTCATGGGCCGCGAGAGCCGTACCGGACAGGGACAGCCGCGCGGCCACGCGCTGGCCGGGCTTCAGCCCCTGGTCGGATCGGAACCTGCGCACTTCCGTCACCAGGTTCTGCAGGGAGGCGATCTCCTGCTCGGCCGCGGGGTCGAACAGGTCGGGCGACACCGACGGCCAGGGAGTCACCACGATCGACTCCCTGCCGGTCAGGGCACGCCACAGCTCCTCGGTCACGAACGGCACGAGCGGGTGGAGCAGCCGCAGCAGCGCGTCGAGGACGTGCCCCAGCACCCGCTTGGTGTTCTCGGCGACCGCACCGCCCTCGGCGAACTGCACCTTGGCCAGTTCGACGTACCAGTCGAAGACCTCGTCCCAGGCGAAGTGGTAGAGGGCGTCGGAGGCCTTCGCGAACTCGAACTCCTCGAAGGCCGCGTCGACACTTGTCACGACCTCCTGCAGCCGGGACAGGATCCACCGGTCGGCCGCGGTGAGGTCATCGGGCAGGCCGTCGGAGACGGCGCCGTTCATCAGCGCGAACCGGGTGGCGTTCCAGATCTTGTTGCAGAAGTTGCGGGATCCGGCCGCCCAGTCCTCGCTGATCGCCACGTCGGAGCCGGGGTTGGCACCACGGAGCAGCGTGAAGCGTGTGGCGTCCGCGCCGTATCGCTCGATCCAGTCGAGCGGGTCGACGACGTTGCCGAACGACTTCGACATCTTCTTGCCGAACTGGTCGCGCACCATGCCGTGCAACGCCACGGTGCGGAACGGCGGCTGGCCGTCCATCGCGTACAACCCGAACATCATCATCCGGGCCACCCAGAAGAACAGGATGTCGTAGCCGGTGACCAGGACGCTCGTCGGATAGAAGCGGGCCAGCTCGGGCGTGTCGTCGGGCCAGCCCAGCGTGGAGAACGGCCACAGTCCCGAGGAGAACCACGTGTCGAGGACGTCCTGGTCCTGCTCGTAACCGGCCGGCGGCTCCTCGTCGGGTCCCACGCAGACCATGTCTCCGTCCGGGCCGTACCAGACGGGGATCCGGTGACCCCACCACAGCTGACGGGAGATGCACCAGTCGTGCATGTCGTCGACCCAGTCGAAGTAGCGCTTGGCCAGCTCCGGCGGGTGAATGCGGGTGCGGCCGTCGCGCACCGCGTCGCCGGCGGACTTGGCCAGCGGCGTGACGTTCACGAACCACTGCAGCGACAGACGCGGCTCGACCACGGTCTTGCATCGGGAGCAGTGGCCGACCGAGTGGACGTACGGGCGCTTCTCGGCGACGATGCGGCCCTGCTCGCGCAGCGCGGCGACGACGGCGGGCCGCGCCTCGAACCTGTCGAGGCCTTGGAAGGGCCCGTGAGCGGTGATGATGCCCCGCTCGTCCATGATGACGAGCGACTCCAGCGAGTGGCGGCGTCCGATCTCGAAGTCGTTCGGGTCGTGCGCGGGGGTGACCTTGACCGCGCCGGTGCCGAACGAGGGGTCCACGTGCTCGTCCGCGACGATCGGGATGCGCCGCCCGGTGAGCGGGACCTCGACGTACTTGCCGACCAGGTGCGCGTAGCGCTCGTCGGCGGGATGAACGGCGACCGCGGTGTCGCCCAGCATCGTCTCCGCGCGGGTCGTGGCGACGACGATCTCCTCGTCACCCGAGCCGTATCGGATCGAGACGAGCTCGCCGTCGTCGTCGCTGTGCTCGACCTCGATGTCGGACAGGGCGGTCAGGCAGCGGGGGCACCAGTTGATGATCCGCTCGGCCCGGTAGATGAGCCCGTCGTCGAACAGCTTCTTGAAGATCGTCTGGACGGCCCGGGAGAGCCCCTCGTCCATCGTGAAGCGCTCGCGGGACCAGTCCACGCCGTCGCCGAGCTTCTTCATCTGGCCGAGGATCCGACCGCCGGACTCCTCCTTCCACTGCCAGACGCGCTCGACGAACGCCTCACGGCCGAAGTCGTGGCGGGACAGGCCGTCCTTGGCGATCTCGCGCTCCACGACGTTCTGGGTGGCGATGCCGGCGTGGTCCATGCCGGGCAGCCACAGCGTCTCCATCCCCCGCATCCGGGCCCGCCGGGTCAGCGCGTCCTGGATCGAGTGGTCGAGCGCGTGGCCCACGTGGAGCGACCCGGTCACGTTGGGCGGGGGAAGCACGATGCTGTACGGCTCGCGCCCGCTGCCCGGGTCCGCGGTGAAGTAGCCCGCCGATACCCAGCGCTCGTAGCTCCGGGTCTCGACATCGGCGGGGGCGTACTGGGTGGGCAGCTCAGACGTAGTCACGCTGCCCAATTCTAGGGACGTCCGGACGCCGCCCGAGCCGTCGCCGCACACCCTGTGGACAACAACACGCCCGGGCGAGGGCCCGTCAGGCCGACTTCTCCCTCGGCGTCCGCTGCTGCTTGGCCTGCAGCTGGTCGCGCGGCACGAGGGTCGGGTTCACGTGCTCCAGCACGGCCTCGCGGGTGATGACGACGCGGGCCACGTCCTGACGGGAGGGCACCTCGTACATCACGGACTGGAGGACTTCCTCCATGATGGCGCGCAGGCCGCGGGCACCGGTGCCGCGCAGGATGGCCTGGTCGGCGATGGCCTCGAGCGCGTCGTCGGTGAACTCCAGCTCGACGTTGTCCAGCTCGAGCAGGCGCCGATACTGCTTCACGAGCGCGTTGCGCGGCTCGGTGAGGATCTGGATCAGCGCACTCCTGTCGAGGTTGTGCACCGACGTGATCACCGGCAGCCGGCCGACGAACTCGGGGATCATGCCGAACTTGAGCAGGTCTTCCGGCATGACGTCCGAGAAGATGTCGGACGAGTCCATCTCCTCCTTGGAGTGGATGATCGCGTTGAAGCCGATGCCCTTCCTGCCGACCCGGGATTCGATGATCTTCTCGAGGCCGGCGAAGGCGCCGCCGCAGATGAACAGCACGTTCGTGGTGTCGATCTGGATGAACTCCTGGTGGGGGTGCTTGCGCCCGCCCTGCGGCGGCACACTCGCCGTGGTCCCTTCCAGGATCTTGAGCAGGGCCTGCTGCACGCCCTCGCCCGACACGTCCCGCGTGATCGACGGGTTCTCGCTCTTGCGGGCGATCTTGTCGACCTCGTCGATGTAGATGATGCCGGTCTCGGCCTTCTTGACGTCGTAGTCGGCGGCCTGGATCAGCTTGAGGAGGATGTTCTCCACATCCTCGCCGACGTATCCCGCCTCGGTCAGCGCGGTCGCGTCCGCGATGGCGAACGGCACGTTGAGCATCTTGGCGAGCGTCTGCGCGAGCAGGGTCTTGCCCGACCCGGTGGGGCCGAGCAGCAGAATGTTGGACTTGGCCAGCTCCAGGCCGTCGTCGCGGCCTCGCTCCCCGGACTGGACGCGCTTGTAGTGGTTGTAGACCGCCACCGACAAGGCCTTCTTCGCCTTGTCCTGCCCGATGACGTACGCGTCCAGGAACTCGTAGATCTCACGGGGCTTGGGAAGGTTGTCCCACTTGAGCTCGGAGGACTCGGACAGCTCCTCCTCGATGATCTCGTTGCAGAGATCGATGCACTCATCGCAGATGTAGACGCCTGGTCCGGCGATGAGCTTCTTGACCTGCTTCTGGCTCTTGCCGCAGAACGAGCACTTCAGCAGGTCTCCCCCGTCGCCGATGCGTGCCACCCCAGATACTCCTTTGCGTGGGACCGCCTGCCGCCGCGGTCGCTTCCGTCCACACCCTCTTCGCGATCATTGATCGCGATCCGGTGCGAAAACGTCATCCCGCTCAGGTTTCGACGTTACCGTCTCTCGGGCCCTCAGTGAGCCCCCTAGCGGTGAGTCGCACCGGAACGTGCCCAAATGGGCACCGTTCCGGTGCGGCAACCTCCTCAGGAAGCGGCGACCGCCGCCGCACGCTTCTTCCGCGACGGGATGATGTCGTCCACCAACCCGTACGCCTTCGCCTCCTCGGCGCTGAGGATCTTGTCTCGCTCGATGTCCTTGCGGACCTCGTCGGGCGACTTGCCCGAGTGCTTCGCCACGAGATCCTCCAGCAGCGACCTCATCCGCAGGATCTCACGAGCCTGGATCTCGATGTCGCTGCCCTGTCCGCCGCCCTCGGTGTAGGGCTGGTGGATCAGCACGCGGGCGTTCGGCAGCGCGAACCGCTTGCCCGGCGTGCCGCCGGCCAGCAGGATCGCGGCGGCCGAGGCCGCCTGCCCCAGGCAGACCGTCTGGATCTCGGGCCGGACGAACTGCATGGTGTCGTAGATCGCGGTCATCGCGGTGAACGAGCCACCCGGCGAGTTGATGTACATGCTGATGTCGCGGTCCGGGTCGAGCGACTCCAGCGTGAGCAGCTGCGCCATCACGTCGTTCGCCGAAGCGTCGTCGATCTGGACGCCGAGGAAGATGATGCGATCCTCGAACAGCTTGTTGTAGGGGTTCATCTCCTTGACGCCGTACGACGTGCGCTCGACGAAGGAGGGAAGGACGTAGCGGCCGTTGATGTCACCCGGCCGGATCAGCTCACTCATCTGGGAAGCTCCAGTCACGAGACGGCGCCCTCGGAGGGCACCTGGCGGGCGCTGCGCACCACGTGGTCGATGAAGCCGTAGTCCTTGGCCTCCTCGGCCGTGAACCAGCGGTCCCGGTCGGAGTCGCGCTCGATCTGGTCGAGCGGCTGGCCGGTGTGGTAGGCGATCCGCTCCGCGAGTGTCTTCTTCACGTAGAGCATCTGCTCGGCCTGGATCGCGATGTCGGCCGCGGTGCCGCCGATGCCGCCGGACGGCTGGTGCATCATGATCCGGGCGTGCGGAAGCGCGTACCGCTTGCCGCGGGCGCCGGCACAGAGCAGGAACTGCCCCATGGAGGCGGCCAGACCCATGGCGACCGTGCAGACGTCGTTCGGCACGTACTCCATCATGTCGTAAATCGCCATGCCGGCGGTTACCGAGCCACCAGGGGAGTTGATGTACATCCAGATGTCACGATCGGGGTCATCGGCGGCGAGGAGCAGGAGCTCAGCGCACAGCCGGTTGGCCACCTCGTCGTTCACCTGGGTGCCGAGCACCACGATCCGCTCGCGCAGCAGGCGCTGGTAGAGCTGGTCCTCGAGGCGGGAGGGGCCACCCTCCGGGCTCCGGGCCTCGAAGCCGGAACCACCGGTCGGGAAGAAGGTCGGCGGGCTGGTCACAGCGTCACCTTCCGATGCTCGTAATCGATTGGCTTTGCTTGTGACCTTAACGCGCGGCGCAGACAGGTCATGCCCGTGCGCCGTACTGTTCGCTGTCGGCGCATGCCCGGCCCGCGACGGCGCATCCACGCCGCATCGCTCGTGTTTCCCGCCCATGGCCGGACTGCCGAGACACATGTGTCACGGCCGTACGCGTGCTCCCCGCCCCCGGTAATAAACAATTTCCAGCGATTTGCCCGGATATAACCGGAAACCCCCGGCGCACCCGAGTGCGACGGGGGTTCAAGCGCTGCCACTGCCCCGGCCCGCCCTGCGGCAGGCCGGCGGCAGAAGTCAGGCGAGGGCCTCGGAGATCAGCTCTCCTTGGTCTCGTCGGCGGGCTCCTCGCCCGCCTCGTCCACGCCCACGGCCTCCTGCTCGGGGTTGAGCTCGGCGTAGATGGCCTGGATGTCCACCTCGTTGCCCGCGGTGTCGGTGACCTTGGCCGCGTCCCCGATGACGGTCTTGGCCTTCTCGCGCACGATCTCCATCATCGCCAGCGGGAGCTGGTTGTTGTCGGCGAGGTGCTGGGCCAGCGTGTTCGGCGCGACGCCCATCTGCATGGCGCGGCGCACCACGAAGTCGGTCAGCTCCTGCTCGCTGACGCCGATCTCCTCCGCCTTGACGATCTTGTCGAGCACGAAGCCCGACTTCAGCGCCTTGGCCGCGTTCGCCTCGTACTCCGCGAACAGCTCTTCCTCGGTGGTCTGCTGGAGACGGAAGTACGCGTCACGGCTCAGGCCGCTCTCGGCGACCTGGTGCTCGAGGTTGTGCTTGCGCGCGTCGATCTCCGCCTGGAGCGCGCTCTCGGGCAGCGGGATGTCGATCTTCTCGAGCAACGCGTCGAGCGCCTTCTCACGGCTCTGCATGACCTGGTCCACCAGCTTGTTGCGGCGAACCTGCTCGCGGATGCTGTCCTTGAGCTCGTCGAGCGTGTCGAACTCGCTGGCGAGCTGGGCGAACTCGTCGTCCAGCTCGGGCAGCACCTTCTCCTTGACCGACTTGACGTTGATGATCACGTCGGCCTCCTCGCCGGCGTTCTCACCGCCGACGAGCGTGGTGCGGAAGGTCTTCTCGTCGCCCGCGGCCATGCCCTGCAGCGCGTCGTCCAGGCCCTGCAGGACCGAGCCCGCGCCGACCTCGTAGGACACGTCGGCGGCCTGCTGCTCCTCGAGGTTGCGGCCGTCGATCTCGGCGCGCAGGTCCATCACGACGTAGTCGCCGTTCTGGGCCGGCCGCTCGACGCCGGTCAGCGTCGCGAAGCGCTGGCGCAGGCCCTCGAGCTGAGCGGTGATGTCCTCGTCGGTCACCTCGGCGGGGTCGACCACGATCTCGGCGCCCTGGTAGTCCGGGACGTCGAAGGCGGGGCGGATGTCCACCTCGGCGGTGAACTCGACCTGCTCGCCGTCCTCGATCTTGGTGACCTCGATCTCCGGCTGGCTGACCGGGAAGACCTCGGTCTCGTCAACGGCCTGGCCGTACAGCTTGGGCAGAGCGTCGTTCAGGGTCTCCTCGAGAACCACCGCGCGGCCGAAGCGCTGCTCGATGATCCGGGCCGGCACCTTGCCAGGACGGAAGCCGGGCACGCGCACCTGCTGCGCGACCTTCTTGTACGCGGCCTGCAGGCTCGGCTCGAGCTCCTTGAACGGCACCTCGACGGTGAGCTTGACCCGGGTAGGGCTGAGCTCCTCGACAGCGGTCTTCACGGGGTGGTCTCCTTGATCCAGCATCTGGTGATCGCGGGCACGTCGTGCACGGCAACCGCGGCACAGTAACGCGCGCCGCGCCCACGTGAAAGGCGCAGGATCACCGTCTCGCCTGCACGCGACCTGTCCGGGCATGCTCGACTGTGGCGGGTGTCCAACGCCAAGGGCAGTCTAGAGCAGATGAGGCCCGGTAGCGACTGATCAGAGGTCTGCCATGATCTGCCGCAGCAGGTCCACCGTCTCCGTGGGGGTGGTGCTGACCGCGCAGAGGCGCTCCATGACCTCGCTGTAGCGGTCGACTTCTTCCCGTTTGTCCAGGTAGAGCGCACTGGCGAGCTGCTCGACGTACACGATGTCGGGCAGGTCGGGGTCGGCGAACCGCAGGATGCTGAAGGCGCCGCCCTCGGCGGCGTGTCCTCCATAACTGAACGGGATGACCTGAATCGTCACGTTGGGCTGGTTCATCAGGTCGATGAGGTGCTGGATCTGGCCCCGCATGACGTCGACTCCGCCGATCGGGCGGCGCAGCGCGGCCTCGTCGATCACGGCCCAGAACTTGGGGCTGTTCCCGCCGTCGAGGATGCGCTGGCGTTCCAGCCGCAGGTCCACCCGCCTGGCGATCTCCTCCGGCGCCGCGCCGACCGCGCCGGCCATGATGACGGCGCGCGCGTACTCCTTGGTCTGCAGCAGGCCGGGAACGAACTGCACCTCGTAGGTGCGGATGCGCTCGGCCGCCTCCTCCAGGCCGACGTACGCCTGAAACCACGAGGGCAGCAGGTCGTTGAACCTGTGCCACCAGCCGGGCTCGTTGGCCCTCTCGACCAGGTTCATCACGACATCGCGCGTCTCCTCGTCCTCGACTCCGTAGAGGACGAGGAGGTCGGCCACATCGCGTTCCTTGAACCCGACCCGGCCCAGCTCCATCCGGCTGATCTTCGACTCGGACGCCCGGATGCACTGGCCGGCCTGGTCACGACTGATGCCCTTGCTCTCACGGAGCTTGCGGAGCTGGGAACCGAGAAGGATGCGCAGAGCCGTCGGACCCGATCCAGCCTGGATCTGTATCACGGCGCCTCCCTCTCACCTCGGCCCTGTGTGCCGCCAAGGGACGACCCGTACGACACCCCCAGCCCACACAGTGTCACCACTCCGGGCTCCGATGACAAGGTCTGATCTACGTGTCCCTGACGGTCAGCACATTCGCAACGTGCGTCTGCACATGACAACTGCACGTGCATTTGGGTCTTGCAGCAGCGGGAGCCACTGATCCATCATGTCTTAGGTGCATATTGGGCTAAATGTGCACCAGTCATCGATTCAGGCCAGCGGGAGGTACGGGCAACCATGTCGGACGAGCCCAAATCCGGCGGCCAGCTGACCCGCGACGTGGGATTCGGCTGGTTCCGGAGGGCGGCAGGTCCGTCCGATACGACGATGTGCCCCCTGGCCCCGCAGGCCGATTCGGTCAAGACCGCACGTGACGTCACCCGGACGACCCTGCGGGAGTGGGGCCTGTCGGAGCTGAGCGACGACGCGGCACTCGTCGTGAGCGAACTGGTGACCAACGCTGTTCGTTACGCTCTGTGTCCGGCGGACCGCACCGGTGAGCCGCCCATAACGCTGACGCTCCTGCGCATCGCGCCGCACGTGCTGCTCGCCGTGTCGGACCCGAGCGACCAGGCGCCCTCACCCGCGCAGCCCGACTTCGTCTCCGAGCACGGACGTGGCCTCTACATCGTCGAGACCTACAGCCAGGCCTGGGGCTGGGACGCGCTGGACGAGGGCGGCAAGGCCGTCTGGGCCCTCTTCCGCACCGGCGACTGACGGTCTCCGGCGGCCACCCCACCCCCGGGGCCATGTTTTGAGATGTCCGTGCAAGACACAGGGCATCCGAGGAGATTCGCGCTCCTTAACCGGGTATGCCGGGTTCCGACTCCCCTCTCACCAGGCTCTACGCCCGTCGGGGGGTCGCATGGAAACCTCAGGTCTCGGCTGGTGCAAGGCCGGTCTCACGGCTGCCGGCACCATCACGCTCCTCGCTCTGGGAGTCGCACGCGCCTCGGCTGCGACCGCTCCCCATGGGGACGACGTCGATCCGTCGACGCGCACCAACGTCACGAACGCGATGAAGGGCGAGGCGCTCGCGCACGTCACCTACCGCGAGTACGCGAAGCAGGCGGACAGGGAGAACCTGCCCGAAGTGGCCGGGCTGTACAGGCGCACCGCGCACACGGAATTACGCGAGCACCTCGACGAGCAGGCGAAGCTCGTCGGCCTGGTCGGCGACAACGCCGCGAACCTCCGCGACAGCATGAGCGGCGAGTCCTACGAGGCCACGAAGATGTACAAGAACTTCGCCAAGCAGGCCAGGAAGGACGGCGACCGGCAGGCGGCCCGCCTCTTCTCGGAGATCGCCAAGGACGAGGCCGCGCACCACGCGAAGTTCGCCGAGGCGGCGAAGGCCGTCGCCGATCCGTCGTCCGGCGCGGTCGTCCCGACGGATGTCAAGGCGAAGCGCGTGACCGTACGCGCGGGAGAGCCGGAGGTCTCGTCCGACCGGACGCTGGAGAACCTGCGTACGGCGATGAAGGGCGAAGCCTTCGCCTACGCGAAGTACACCCGTTACGGAGACAAGGCCCGCGAGACCGGTCAGCCGAGGCTCGCCAAGCTGTTCCACCGCACCGCCGCCGTCGAGCGCACCGAGCACTTCGCCGAGGAGGCGAATCTGGCCGGCGCGGTGCGCGGCACCGCGGCCAACCTGTGCGCGACGATCAAGGGTGAGACTCGCGAGGGCACCCGGATGTACCCCGATTACGCGCGCCAGGCCTCGGCCGCAGGTGACACCGCGGCGGCCAGCGTGCTCACCGACACGGCGAAAGACGAGCTGAAGCACGCGAAGGCCTTCGCCGGTCAGCTGTCCGAGCTCGGCGGCCGTTGCCCCGCAGCGAGCTGACCGAGAGACACGGTCGTGCCCGTCGCGCCATGGCGAGAATTCGGAGACCGTGGGAAGACCAAGGCCCAGGGCCGGGGACTCACCCCCGGACCTGGGCCTTCATCGTCAGAGCGGACGACGGGAATCGAACCCGCGTAGCCAGTTTGGAAGACTGGGGCTCTACCATTGAGCTACGTCCGCGCGCGCCCGGTGTCCATCTGGTCTAGACTTCATCCGGTCGTCAGGGCGTAAGCGTACCGGAGTCTCGGAGCGCACGCGTACCCGACGAGACGGGGCGTGGCGCAGCTTGGTAGCGCGCTTGCTTTGGGAGCAAGAAGTCGCAGGTTCAAATCCTGTCGCCCCGACCATCGCTCTCGCGTTTCCCACACCGCTTCCGGCCGACGGCCGCCGAAGCGGCCCCCGCTCCCGATAGGGGTCCCCATAGGAGCGACGGCACCCCCGCCGGGCTCCGGGCCTCCGGCACGTTTCTATAACCTGTTCTCGCCGTACTCCCGGGACCCTGAGGAGCACCATGGGCGACCTGGTCCTCGTCGACCGGCCTGCCGAGGCCGTCGCGGTCGTGACGCTGAACCGTCCGCGCAAGTACAACGCGATCTCCAAGGCGCTGCTGGAGGAGTTCCGGGACACGCTGGAGCGGCTCGCGGCCGAGCCCGACCTGCGCGCGATGGTCCTCACCGGGGCCGACCCCGCTTTCTGCGCGGGCCTGGACCTCGGTGAGCTGGAAGCGAACGTGCAGATCGGCCGTCCCGACTCGATCCTCCCGCTGCGGAACTTCCCCGTGCCCGTCATCGGCGCGGTCAACGGCGTGGCGGTGACCGGCGGCCTGGAGTTCGCGCTCGCGTGCGACTTCAGGATCGCCAGTGAACGGGCGCGGTTCGCCGACACCCACACTCGCGTCGGCATCGTGCCCTCCTGGGGCATGACCGCCCGGCTGAGCCAGGCGGTCGGGCAGGCGTGGGCCCGGCAGATGACGTTCACCGGTGACTTCGTCGACGCGCCCCTCGCGCTGCGCATCGGGCTGGTGAACGAGGTCGTCGCGCACGACCGGCTGCTGCCCCGGGCCGTGGAGCTCGCACGGAGCATCGCGACGACGACCCCGCAGACGCTGGGCAGGATCCGGGAGATCTACGACCTCCTGCGGGACGGCACCGGCGCCGACGGCCTGCGGGCCGAACTGGAGACCGGCCGGGACGGGCTCACCATCGCCGGCCCGGAGGACTTCGCCGCCCGCAGGCGCGCGGTCTTCGAACGGGGCCGGACCCAGAGCCGCTGAAAGTCACTCCTCCTCCACGTACGGGTGCGTGAGGAACTCGATGGCGTGGCCGTCGGGGTCGTCCACGTACACCCCGCGACCGTGGTGGCGGTGGTTGACCTGCTGCGGCTCCTGGTGGTGCGGCCCGCCCCAGTACGGCAGGCCCCGCTCGGCGATGCGGGCGCAGATCTCGTCGAACTCGTCCTCGGAGACGAGGAACGCCAGGTGCTGCATGACGATCCGGTCCCGCTCGACGATCGAGTCGGCGTAGTCGATCGTCACGCCGTTGGCGACCCGGACCGTGGCGAACGGCCCGAACGCGCCGGGCTCCGGCTCGCCGAGCAACCCGGTCAGGAACCGGGCGGACTCGAAGCGGTCACTGCTGTGCACGATCGTGTGGTCCAGTCGAGCGGTCACGGCGGCCTCCAGGTTTTCCGCGGTCCTCATCGACCCAATACCGTGGACAGGTGATCGACAAGCACATCTCCCGCGTGCTCGGGCTGCTCGGGCAGGACGACACGCTTCGCGTCCTCGCCGGACTGGTCCTGCGTCCCGGTGAGCCGCTCGACAAGGTCACCGGGCTGACCCCGGAGGCGGCGGCCAAGGCCCTCGACCGGCTGGCCAGGGGCGGTCTCGCCGTACGGGAGGAGGACGGCTGGCGGGCGCGGCCGGAGACCTTCCGCGAACTGCTGCGCACGGTTCCCTCCACGCCGGCCGACCCGATGGACGCGTTCCTGGTCGACGGGCGGCTCGTCTCCATACCGGTGAAGCGGGCCAAACGGCTGATGGTGCTCGACTACATCGCGCAGGTGTTCGAGGTGGGCGTGCGCTACCAGGAGAAGGAGGTCGACGTGGCGCTGCGGGCGTTCCACGACGACCACGCCGCGCTGCGCCGCTATCTGGTGGACGAGGGGTTCCTCACCCGGGAGGCCAACGTCTACTGGCGATCGGGAGGAAGCGTCTGACCGGGTCCGGCCACATCGGCCGGCGCCCTTTCCCGATGGGCCCGCGGCGCGGACACTGGGAGACATGGGCGAGCCGACCAGGGTCCTTCTCGACGAGTCCCGGATCCCCGGGAACTGGTACAACGTCATCCCGGACCTGCCCACGCCGCCCCCACCGGTGCTCCACCCGGCGACGCTGCAGCCGGTCGGCCCCGACGACCTCGCCCCGCTCTTCCCGGAGGCGCTGATCGGGCAGGAGGTGTCGGGAGAGCGGTTCGTCCCGATCCCCGACGGCGTCCTCGACGTCTACCGCCTCTGGCGGCCGACACCGCTCATCCGCGCCCGCCGCCTGGAGCGCGCCCTCGGCACGCCCGCGCGCATCTACTACAAGTACGAGGGCGGCAGCCCGTCGGGCTCGCACAAGCCCAACACGGCGGTCCCGCAGGCGTACTACAACGCGCGGGAGGGCGTGCGCAGGCTGACCACCGAGACGGGCGCGGGCCAGTGGGGGTCCGCGCTGGCGTTCGCCTCCGCCCAGTACGGCCTGGCCTGCGAGATCTGGATGGTCCGGGCGTCGTACGACCAGAAGCCGTACCGGCGCACGCTGATGAAGGTCTACGGCGCCACCCTGCACGCCAGCCCGTCGGCGGTGACCACGGCGGGCAGCAGGATCCTGGCGGAGGACCCGCACTGCACGGGGTCGCTGGGCATCGCGATCAGCGAGGCGGTCGAGGTCGCCGGGCAGCACGACGACACGCGGTACGCCCTGGGCTCGGTGCTCAACCACGTCCTGCTGCACCAGACCGTCATCGGCGAGGAGGCGCTGGAGCAGCTCGCCACTCTCGGCGAGACTCCCGACCTGGTGATCGGCTGCACCGGCGGCGGCTCCAACTTCGCCGGGCTGGCCTTCCCGTTCCTGCGCGAGAAGCTGGCGGGACGGATGAACCCGGTGCTGCGCGGCGTGGAGCCCGCCGCCTGCCCGTCGCTGACCCGGGGCACGTACGCCTACGACTTCGGCGACGCCGCGGGGTTCACGCCGCTGATGAAGATGCACACACTGGGGCACACGTTCGTGCCCGACCCGATCCACGCCGGCGGGCTGCGCTACCACGGCATGTCGCCGCTGCTCTCACACGTGTATGCGCAAGGCCTGGTGGAGGCCGTGGCCGTCACGCAGACCGAGTGCTTCGACGCGGGGATCCGCTTCGCCAGGGCCGAGGGGATCGTGCCTGCCCCCGAACCCGCCCACGCGGTGGCCGCGACGATCGCCGAGGCGCTGCGGTGCGCGGAGTCGGGCGAGGAGAAGGTCATCGTGATGTCCCTGTGCGGGCACGGCCATTTCGACCTGCCCGCCTACGAGAGCCGTCTCGCCGGTCGCCTGGAGGACTTCACGCTTCCGCAGGGGCGGATCGACGAGGCCCTCGCGCACCTGCCCGTCGTCTGATGCGACGCATGCTCACTGATATCCGTTTCGTCCCTTGAGCGGCGGGTACGGCTGCGCCATCGTGCCGTCATACCTGTCGGAGCACTCATGTCAAACGGCTGAAATGCGCGGTATCAGCTCCATACGATTCTGGAACACCATCCGCTCTCTCCGGAGAATTCGTTGAACCGGAACTGCGTTATCAAGGACCCCGCCCCGGGGAACCGGGCGCAGTGGCGCCGCAGCAGCGCCGCGTCCGCCAACGAGCGGCTGGCCTTCCTGAACGAGGCGAGCCGGCGTATCGGCAGCACGCTCGACCTGGCCGAGACGAGCCGGGAGCTCGTGGACGTGTCGGTCCCCCGCTTCGCCGACGCGGCGGCCGTGATGGTGCAGGACCGCCTCATGTCGGAGGGCGAGCTGTCGCCCCGGCCGGTCGACGGCACGACCCTCGTACGCCGGGTGGCCCTGGGTGTGGCCGGCGCCGATCCGGACGCCTGGATGAAGGCGTTCCCGGTCGACGAGGCGACGATCTATCCGGCGATCCTCCCGCAGGCCCAGTGCATGGCGGGCGGGAAGCCGCTGATGTACCCGTCGCTGGACAAGGAGAGCGCCCGGCTGATCGGCGCCAGCCTGGACCGGGAGGAGGCGGTCGCCTCGCTCCTGACCGACTGCTCGTTCCTCGCGGTGCCCCTGCGGGCACGGGGCCGGGTCCTCGGCTGCGCGGTCTTCACCCGGCGCCCCGGCAGCCTGCCGTTCGAGGAGCAGGACGTGGTGGTGGCCGAGGACCTGGCCGCCCGCGCCGCGCTGTGCATCGACAACGCGCGGCTGTACACCACGGAGCGCAAAACCGCGCTGACCCTGCAGAGCAGCCTGCTGCCCGTCGAGCTTCCGCAGGCGCTCGGGATGGACATCGCCTCGCGGTATCTGCCGGCCAGCGACCTGATGGGCGTCGGTGGCGACTGGTACGACGTGATCGCCCTGCCCGGCTGCCGTACGGCCCTGGTGGTGGGCGACGTCATGGGGCACGGGACCAGGGCCGCGGCGACCATGGGCCAGCTGCGCACGGCCGCGCGTACGCTGGCGAGCCTCGACCTGCCGCCAGACGAGGTGCTGTTCCGGCTCAACCTCATGAGCCAGGACCTCGACCCGAGCCAGATCGCGACGTGCATCTACGCGGTCTACGACCCGGTGACGCGCAGTTGCGCGCTCGCCCGCGCCGGGCACGTGCCGCCGATCCTGCTGCACCCCGACCGCTCGACCGAGATCATCGAGCTGCCGTCGGGCCTGCCGCTGGGCATCGGCAGCGATCCGCTGGAGTCGCGCGAGCTGGTCCTGCCGTCCGGGAGCGTGCTCGCCCTCTACACCGACGGCCTGGTCGAGAGCCGCGAGCGGGACCTGGACGCCGGGATCATGGGGCTGCGGCGCCTGCTCGCCGGTCCGGTCGACGACCTGGAGGACATGTGCGACGTGATCATCAACAGTCAGCGGTCGAGCCACGAGCGTGACGACATCGCCCTGTTGGTGGCCCAGGTGCGCGACCTCGATCCGGACGAGATCGCGACCTGCCCGTTGCCGGCCGACCCGCGTTTCGTCTCGCACGCGCGCCGCTTCGTCCGCGGCACCCTGCAGAGGTGGGGCCTGGGCGGCCTGGTGGACGCCACCCAGCTCATCGTGAGCGAGCTGGTCACCAACGCGCTCAAGCACGGCTGGCCGCCGATAGAGCTGCGGCTGCTGCGCGGGCGGACGCTGGTGGTCGAGGTCGCCGACGGCTCGCCCGCCGCTCCGGCCCCGCGCACGGCCACCCCCGACGAGGACACCGGCCGAGGTCTCCAGCTGATCAAGCGGTTCGCCTACCGCTGGGGCACGCGGCCCACTCCGTACGGAAAGATCGTCTGGGTCGAGCAGCACCTCCCTTGACCCGGGCGTTCCCTCCCCGGCAAGCGTGTATTACTGATCGTTGAGAAGAGTTACGGTCGAACGGGGAGTTCGTGGCGAGGAGGGGACATGATCGATATCCGTGACGCGTACCGCAGGGCGCTGGACGGTTTCGGGGACCGCCTCCATCTCGTCCGCCGCGGTCAGTGGGAGTTGCCGACCCCCTGCGTCGACTGGGACGTCCGCGGGCTGGTCAACCACGTCGTGTCCGAGAACCTGTGGGCCCCCGAGCTGCTGTCCGGCCGCACGGTCGCGGAGGTGGGGGACGCCTTCGAGGGGGACGTGCTCGGCGACGACCCGGTCAAGGCGTTCGAGGCGTCCGCGCAGGGCGCCGTGCAGGCCGTGTACGCCGAGGGCGCCCTGACCTCCGTCGCCCACCTGTCCTTCGGTGACGTGCCGGGCGAGGAGTACATCACCGAGCTGTTCGCGGACGCGCTGATCCACACCTGGGACCTGGCACGTGCCATCGGCGGGCCGGAAAGGCTCGACCCCGAGCTCGTCGCCTCCTGCTCGGAATGGTTCGAGAAGGCGCGGGAGGACTACCGCGAGGCGGGGGTGATCGGGGACGAGCGAGGCGTCCCGGCCGGCGCCGACCAGCAGACTCGCCTGCTCGCCGCCTGGGGCAGGAACGCCTAGGCCGGGCCTCTACCGGCCCGTGGGCCGCCTGCCGTGGTTGGCCTTCTTCTTCTTGCGTGCCTTCGACTTGCGTGCGCGTCTGCCCATGAAGACCGCCTTCCGTCGAGTACGGCGTTTCGCTCACTGTCCTCCCCGGGACCGCGACCGGCAAGTACCCGGACCCCAACTCAACACGTCCCCACGTGTGTGGGGCATAATTTGTTTGAATCTGTTGACAGGAGTGGTGGATGCTGGCCCAGCAACGGCAGCAGGCGATCCTGGAGAGGGTGCGCAGAACCGGCGGGGTGCGCGTCGCGCAGCTCGTACGCGACCTCGGGGTCTCGGACATGACGATCCGCCGCGACCTGGAGGTCCTCGCGGAACGCGGCCTGATCGTCAAGGTGCACGGCGGGGCGACCGCCACCGGCACCGGCTCGACGGAGGAGCCGGGCTTCGCGGCCAAGTCGGTGCGGCAGCAGGCCGAGAAGGAGGCCATCGCCCGCCGGGCGGCCATGCTCGTACGGCCGGGCAGTTCGGTCGCCCTGTCGGCCGGAACCACGACCTGGACGCTCGCCCACCACCTGGTGGACGTGCCCGAACTGACTGTGATCACCAACTCCGTGCAGGTGGCCGACGTCTTCCACCGGGCGGGGCGGCCCGACCAGACCGTGGTGCTGGTGGGAGGCGTGCGCACGCCCTCCGACGCCCTGGTCGGCCCGGTGGCCGTGGCGGCCGTCCGCTCCCTGAACGTCGACACGCTCATGCTCGGTGTGCACGGCATGAGCGTCAGGGCGGGATACACCACGCCCAACCTGCTGGAGGCGGAGACCGACCGCGCTCTCATCGCGGCCGCCCAGCAGCTCGTGGTCCTGGCCGACCACACCAAGTGGGGGACGATCGGCATCAGCACGATCGCCGCCCTCGGCGAGGCCGACGTGGTCGTGAGCGACGTCGGCCTGCCGGATGAGGCGCGCGCCGAGCTGTCGGAGCACGCCGGCGAGCTCCTCCTCGCCGATCCGTCCGGGGAATCCGCACTGGAAACCGCCCTGTGACGCCGAACACCGCACGCCGATAGTTGGAGACCGCTTCGTGAAGCGCACCATCACCCATCTCGCCGACGGCCGCGAGCTCATCTACTTCGACCGGCGCGACGACGCCGACCACAGCGCCACCGACCCCAGGGACCTACCGCCGCGCCCGCTCGCCTCCGAGTTGCGCTACGACCCCCTGATGGACGAGTGGGTGGCCGTCGCCCGGCATCGTCAGACGCGCACCCACCTGCCGTCCGCCCAGGAGTGCCCGCTCTGCCCGGCACATCCCGGCTCGGAGATCCCCTCGCCGTACGAGGTGGCGGTGTTCGAGAACCGGTTCCCGTCGTTCAGCTTCAACACCGGAGCGTACGAGCAGGTGGGCGGCCTGAGCGAGGTGCGGCCGGGGATCGGGCGCTGTGAGGTGGTCTGCTTCACCTCCGACCACAACGCGTCGTTCAGCTCCCTGAGCGACGAGCAGGCCGAGCTGGTCGTCGAGGCGTGGGCCGACCGTACGGCCGAGCTGTCCGCGCTGCCCGGCGTGGAACAGGTCTTCTGCTTCGAGAACCGCGGCGCCGAGATCGGCATCACGCTGCCGCATCCTCACGGGCAGATCTACGCCTATCCGTACGTCACGCCGCGTACGCGCCAGATGCTGGACACCGCCGCCCGTCACCGGGGCGGCAACCTGTTCGCGGACGTCCTGGCCGCCGAGCGGAAGGGCCCCCGGGTGGTGGCCGCCAACGAGCACTGGACGGCCTTCGTCCCGGCCGCCGCGCGGTACCCGTTCGAGGTGCACGTCTACCCGCACCGCCGGGTGCCCGACATCCCCGCCCTGTCGCCCGAGGAACGGGCCGCCTTCGCGCCGCTCTACATCGAGGTGCTGCGCCGCCTCGACGGGCTGTTCGGCGTCGTCATGCCGTACGTCGCCGCCTGGCACCAGGCCCCGGTCACCTACCGGCGCGACCTGGCCTACCTTCACCTCCAGCTCTTCACGATCCGGCGGGCGCCGAACAAGCTGAAGTACCTCGCCGGCTCGGAGTCGGCGATGGGCGCGTTCGTCAACGACGTGCTCCCGGAGGAGGCCGCCCGGATGCTCCGTGAAGTGGTCACGGCTTGATCACCGTAACGGTTGCGACTTGGGTGGCACCTGCGGTTTCTTTACCAGTAGTATCCCGGAGCACCGGCTGTCACAGCCGGTACGCCTAATCCCGGGCGCCTCGCCCGGGAGCCGGGGACCCAACCACGCATCTGGGGTCAAGGCAGCCGCCTGCCCGGGCTCCTCCAGCCCGCACCCGTCAGCTAACCCGGCCGGCATGTGGAGAGGAGTGGGCTCTGCCCCGCGTGTTCCCCCTGGCTGTCGGTGTGCTCGCCTCCGCCGCCCTCGTGTTCGGCGCGGCCGCCCCGGGCGCCGCCGACCCCAAGCCCACGGAGAAGCAGCTCAAGCAGGAGCTGTCGGACCTGCGGAAGAGGATCGACCGCCTGATCGCCGACTACAACGCCAAACGAGTCGCGCTCGCCAAGGCCCGTGTCGAGGAGAAGGCCGCGCGCGGCCGGCTGGCCAAGGCGGAGGCCGATTACGAGGTCGCCAGGGACGCCGTACGGCAGATGGCCGGGCTGCGCTACCAGACGGACAGCTCGATGGCGCTGCCCGACATGAACACCGCCGCGCTGAACTACCAGCTCAAACAGGAGCAGGCCGCCAGGCTCGAGCACTTCGACCAGATCCGCGCCGAGCGGCAACGGGCCGCGGACGCCGCCGAGACGCTCACCGGACAGCTCAAGACGCAGGCCGCCGAGGTCGCCGCACAGCGCGAGGACGCCGAAGACCTCATCGACAAGATCAAGGGCAAGCTCGACGCCCTCATCCCGATCGCCCCGGGCAGACGGGCCGGCGGTTCGTGGGCGCCGGAGCTGCCCGCCGGCTCCGACAACATCACCCCCCGTATGCGGCTCATGCGCACCGAGGTCGACAAGGCCTTCAACCTGCGGTTTCCGGTGGGCTGCTACCGCGCGGAGAACAGCGGCGAGCACCCCCTCGGCCGCGCCTGCGACTTCATGATGAGCTCGGGCGGCGCCATGCCCTCCCCCGAGATGAAGGCGCTCGGCGACAGCCTGGCCGCCTGGGCCATCAAGAACGGGCCGAAGCTGGGCGTGATGTACGTGATCTGGCAGCAGCGCATCTACAACCTCGGCCATCCGGGCTGGCGGACCATGTCCGATCGCGGCGGAGTCACCGCCAACCACTACGACCACGTCCACATCTCGATGTACTGACCTGTCTGGGCGTTCGCGGGGGAGGCCGGCCACCTCGGCGAGCGAGGCGGCCGGGCCGTTCCGGGTCAGGCGGGGATCTGCTTCTCGTGCCAGGTGTAGTAGAGGTAGGTGCTGCCGGGCCCGGTCAGCGTGCCGTAGACCTGCCAGAAGGTGTTGGCGCCGGGCGAGAAGCGGAAGATCTTGTCCCCAGGCCGGTCGTCCACGATCACTCGCTGTGACCCGGTGGGCCCGATCCGGACCTCGATCGTGAACGTCTCGGTGTCGGGGATGTCGAGGCAGACCTCGTGCGTGTACGCCGTCGAACCGGCGATGTTGTAGAGGCGATTGTCCACCGCCGGCGCCTCGACGTTGGTGGGGACGTATTTGTTGACGACATAGGTGTACCCGCCCGTGGAGCAGTCCACTGCGGATGTGTCCGCGGACGCGGGGCCGACGCCGGTGAGCGTGGCGCCGAGAACGCCGCCGGCGACGGCGAGAACGGAGATGGTGCGCTTCATGCCTCTCCTCATCCGTGCGGTGACCCTTCACCCAAGTAGTTGAAGGGTGAATTGATTTTGATCACATCTGCCACATATGCACAAGCCTGAGCAATGAACCGTTCATCTCTGAGTCAAGGCGGTCAGGTTCGGCCTCCACAGTCGATGAACGGCCTGCTTGTGCTCTGCGAGCACCCGCGATCCGGAAGAGAACGTCGTCTTCGCCGTTGACGAGGTTTCATCGATGGACTAACTTCGTCTCTGCGAGAGACGGCACCGCATCACCGTGCCCGCCTCGTCGGCTCCTGCCCACACACCCCGATCGTTCGGAAGGCGATGACGCATGCCCGGAATCGGCGGCGAGACCGCACCTGGATTCGAAGCAGTACGTGAGGCGTTCGCGGCGAACCTGTCCGGCGGGCAGGAGGTCGGGGCCGCGGTCGCCGTCTACCTGCACGGCCGGAAGGTCGTCGACCTGTGGGGCGGGATCGCCGACCCCGGGACGGGCCGCCCCTGGGACCGCGACACCCTGGCGGTCGTGTTCTCCACCACCAAGGGCGTCACCGCCGCCTGCGCGCACCTGCTGGCCGAGCGGGGCGAACTGGACCTGGACGCACCCGTCGCCGGCTACTGGCCGGAGTTCGCGGCGAACGGCAAGGACCGCATCCCGGTGCGCTGGCTGCTCACCCACCAGGCCGGACTGCCCGCGATCGACAACCCGATCACCCCGGCGGAGGCGATCGCCTGGGACCCGATGGTGACCGCGCTGGCCGCCCAGCGGCCGCTCTGGGAGCCGGGCACCGCGCACGGCTACCACGCGCACACGTACGGCTGGCTGGTCGGCGAGGTGGTCCGCCGGGTGACGGGCCGCAGCCTCGGCGCCTTCCTCGCCGAGGAGATCGCCGCACCGCTCGGCCTCGACCTGTGGATCGGGCTGCCGGAAGCCGAGCAGCACCGGGTCAGCCGGATCGTCGCCACCCCGATCGACCTCGGCGCGCTGACCGGGATCGACCTGGACGCCCTCCCCGAGTCCGCGCGCGAGGTGATGCGCGCCTACGCCGATCCCACGTCGCTCACCATGCGGGCGATGACCGTCGTCACGCCGCTGCTGAACCACGACGACCCGGCCGAGCAGCTCGCCGAGATGCCCTCGACCAACGGCATCTGCACCGCCCGCGCGCTGGCCCGCTTCTACGCCGCGCTGATCGGCGAGGTCGACGGGCATCGCATCCTGTCCCCCGGCACTCTGGCGGCGGCGACCGCGGAGCAGGCCGGCGGCGTGGACCGCGTCCTGCGCGTGCCGGTCCGGATCGCCACCGGTTTCGGCCTGCCCACCCCCGACGCCTTCTGGTACAGCCCTACCGCCTTCGGATTCCCCGGCTACGGCGGATCGCTCGGCTTCGCCGACCCGGCGTCCGGCCTGGCCTTCGGCTACGTCATGAACCGCGTCCAGGAGGGCGTGCCGGACGGCAGAGCCGCCACGCTCCTCGACGCGGTCCGCAGCGCGATCCGAGGCGGCGTTGGCGCGATACCGCGTGAGCCGGGCAGGATGCTGGGATGACCGAAACACGTATCGATCCCCCTGTCGCCGCCGACGAGCGCACGATGCTGCGCGCCTGGCTGGACTGGCACCGTGAGACCCTCGCGGTGAAGTGCGAGGGCCTCACGGAGGAGCAGCTGCGGCTGCGCTCGGTGCCGCCCTCCAGCATGTCGTTGCTCGGCCTCGTACGGCACATGGCCGACGTCGAACGAGCCTGGTTCCGGCGGCGGCTGAACGGCGAGGACCTGGACGGCATCTACTACAGCGCCGACGACCCGGACGGCGAGTTCGACAACGTGGACACCGCGTCCGCCGAGGAGGCCTTCGCGACCTGGCGCGCGGAGATCGAGCACGCGCGGGCGGCCGAGGAGGCCTGCGCCGACCTGGACGCCATGACGAAGGCGGGCCGTGAGGGCGTCCACCACTCGCTGCGCTGGATCATGTGCCACATGATCGAGGAGTACGCCCGCCACAACGGTCACGCCGATCTGCTGCGCGAGCGCGTCGACGGCGCCACCGGCGAGTAGCCCGCCGCCCGGCGGGCTCAGCCGGACAGGCGGACCGGGTTGACGAGGTCGGCGTAGATGAGAAGGCCGCCCATGACGACCAGCAGGGCCGCCATGACGTACGTCAGCGGGAGCGCCTTGGCCACGTCCACGTGACCGGGGGCGGGCCGACGGCGCACCCGGGCGAAGGCCCGCTTGAGGCCCTCCCAGAGCCCGCCGGCGATGTGCCCGCCGTCCAGCGGCAGCAGCGGGATCAGGTTGAACATGCCCACCGCGAGGTTCAGCGCGGCCAGCAGGTTGATGAAGATTTCGATCTTGTTCTCGACCGGGATGTCCGAGGCGGCGATCTCACCGCCGATCCGGCCCGCCCCCACGATGCCGATCGGCCCGTTCGGGTCGCGCTTGTCTCCCGAGAACGCGGCGTTCCAGACGCCGACCATCTTCTTGGGGATGTTGACCATCGCGACGGCGGTGCGCTCGGTCAGGTCCCACATCTGCCCGACGACGTAACCGGGGCCCTTCTTCTCCACGACCGTGGTCGGGCTCACGCCCAGGAAGCCGACGTTCTTGTCGACCTTGTCGGGGTCGGTCAGCGAGGGCATGTCCTGCGCGATCAGGTCGACCCGCACGTCGGTCCGCTGCCCGTTCCGTTCGATGCCGAGCGTCGTCGCCCCCGCGCCGTGCTCCCGGATCAGCCGCTGCGCCGCCTCCCAATCGGCGGCCGGCCTGCCGCCGACGGCGACGATGTGGTCGCCGGGCCGCAGACCGGCCTTCGCGGCGGGCGTCAGCGGATCGCTGTCCCGGCAGTCGCGGTGCCCCGCCTCGGCGGCCGGGATGGCGCACTTCGACACCGAGGACACGACCGGCGTCAGCTCGCGCACGCCGAACCCCATCATCACGACCGCGAACAGCACGAACGCGAGCACGAAGTTCATCGCCGGGCCGCCGGTCATGATGATGACCTTCTGCCACCAGGGCTTGCGGTAGAAGACCCGGTTCTCGTCACCCGGCCGGATCTCCTCCGAGGCGACGGCCCGCGCGTTCTCGATGAGTCCCTGCCAGGGGCCCGTGGAGACGCTGCGCAGCTTGCCCGGCTCGTCGGAGGCGCGCGGCGGGAGCATGCCGATCATGCGGATGTAGCCGCCGAGCGGGATCCACTTCACGCCGTACTCGGTCTCGCCCCGCCTGCGCGACCACATCGTGGGCCCGAAACCCACCATGTATTGGGTCACGCGGACGCCGAAGAGCTTGGCGGGCACGAGGTGCCCGATCTCGTGCAGCGCGATGGAGACCAGCAGACCGACGAAGAGGATCACGAACCCGGCCACGAAGAGCCAGCTCATCAGCGCGTACCCCCGAGGTGGAGAAGGTGCCCTGGCAGACGAAGCACCTTTCGAGCGTAGCCCACCCGCGCGCGGGCGAAGACTCTTCCGACGCGGGTTCGGCTTGCCCGCAGGTGACCGATTAGGGACACTTCGTTGACAGTACGCAATTGGTCGATCACCCTTTGAGAGACGTCCAGAGGGGAGCATCTTGATCCGGATCCTGGTGGCCGAGCATCTTCCGTTGGTACGGCGTGGCCTGGTCGCGTCCCTCGACGGGGAGGACGACCTGCGGGTGGTCGCGGACGTCGGGTCGGGCGAGGACATCGTGCCCGCGGCCCTGGACGTACGGCCGGACGCCGCCGTCATCGACGCGGACCTGCCCGGCGTGGACGGGCTCAGCGCGGCGGCGCGGCTCGGCGAGAAGGTGCCGCGCTGCCGGGTGCTGCTGCTGTCGGCGCAGCCGAGCCCGGGTCACGTGAAGCGGGCCTTCGCGGCGGGCGTCCTGGGCTACCTGAGCATCGAGGTGGGTCCCGAGCAGCTCGCCGACGGCATCCGCCGGATCACCGCCGGGCGCCGGGTCGTCGACTCCGAGCTGGCGGTCGCCGCGCTGGAGGCCGCCGACTGCCCGCTGACGCCGCGGGAGCACGAGGTGCTGCGGCTCGCGGCGGGGGGCGCGCGCCCGAAGGAGATCGCCGCGGAGCTGGGCCTGTCCGTGGGCACCGTGCGCAACCACCTGTCGCGCATCATCCTCAAGACCGGGGCGCGCAGCCGCGTCGACGCCGTCCGCATCGCCACCGACTCCGGCTGGCTGTAGGGACTCAGGGGCGCCAGATCAGGACGAGCGCGCAGTCGTCGTTGTGGCCGGAGGACATCGACTGGACGAGCTGCCGGGCCTTGTCCCGGAATCCCGACGGCAGCAGCCGCTCCGCCTCTCCCAGCAACCGGTCGAGCCCGGCGTCGATGTCCCGGCCGGGCTGCTCGATCAGCCCGTCGGTGAACAGCATGAGCGCGTCGCCCCTGCGCAGCACCCCGCTGTCGGTCTCGCAGGCCAGGTCCGGAACCACGCCGAGCACGACGCCTTTCGCCGTGGACACCCGCCACGTGCCCGACCCGGCGTCGAACCGGACCACCGGCGGGTGTCCGGCCGAGGTGATGGTGTAGGCCCCCGTGGACAGGTCGAGGTCGAGGTGGACGGCGGTGACGAACCCCTCGTCGCCGAGCTGGCGGTGCAGGTAGGAGTTGCACGCGACGAGGAAGTCGTCCACCGAGCCGAGCAGCCCGCCGAAGGTGCCCGACAGCATGAGCGCGCGGGTGCCCGCGTCCACGCCCTTGCCGGACACGTCGACGACCGCGATCTGGACCCGGTCACCCTCCCGCATGGAGACGACGAAGTCGCCGCCGAACGACGATCCCCCGGCCTGCTTGAGCACCACCTTGCCGCCCCACTCCTTGGGCAGCGACGGCAGCTCGCTCTGCCGCTTGAGCCGGTCGCGCAGCTCCAGCAGCATCGCGTCGCCGCGCAGGCCCTGGACGCCGAGCTTGCCCCGGGTCCGGGCCATCGTCCACGCCAGCGCGGCGGTGAAGGCCATCGTGATCAGGAGGCCGGGCCCGACGCTGGGCACCCCCGTGATCGGTCCCATGTACGTCAGGGAGGCCACGACCACGCACAGCAGGATCGCGAGGCTGCGCAGCCGGAGCTGGAGGCCGCCGATCAGGGTGAAGAGGATCAGCAGCGAGGGCGAGAACCAGTACGCCGACACCTCCGCGTCGAGCACGCCGACCATGATGGTGAGCACGGCGAGAGCGATGAGCAGGTACCGGTCCCTTGACCAGACTTTCCTGACGAAACGAACCAACGGCACCAGGAGCGGCACGCGCGCCAGGAACGCGCGCAGCCGGGGAGGGATCAGCGGCGCCGGACGGGAAGTCATGATGGCCTCGACTGTATCCGGACATCCCAGGTGGCGGCACCTGCTTGACCAAGGTCTAGATCACCCGGCACGGATATTGGGTCGCCCCGCGTGGCGGGCCGCTTCTACGGTGTTCCGATGAGCATCGCCGTCCGCCCCATCGAGGAAGCCGAGTGGCCGGCTTTCGTGGCCGTCGCCTACGAGGCGTTCAGCTCCACCTATTCGCTGGAGATCGCCGACCGCTGGCGCGAGATCATGGAGATCGACCGCCTGGTGTCCGCCTTCGACGGCGACCTGGCGGTCGGCTGTGCCGGGGCGCTGTCCTTCCGGATGACGGTTCCCGGCGGGCCGATCCCCGTCGCCGGGGTCACGTCGGTGGGCGTGCTCCCCTCACACCGCCGGCAGGGCGTGCTGACCGCGCTGATGACCCACCAGCTGCACGACCTGCACGACCGCGGGGGTGAGGCCGTCGCCGCGCTCTACGCCAGCGAGGCGGGCATCTACGGCCGCTTCGGGTACGGCAGGGCCGCCGACGCCCTGTCCTTCCGCATCCCCACGCGCGGCTCGGCCTTCACCCGCGCGGCTCCCGCCGACCCCGCGCTTCGCCTCCGGGTGGCCCGGCCGGCCGACGAGCTCGCCGTGCTCCGCCGGGTCTACGACGCCGTACAGCCCGGCCGTCCCGGCCTGTACGGGCGCTCTGAGGCGTACTGGCGGGTCGAGATCCTCCCGGACACCGACCACGACCGGGGCGGGATGGGCCCGCTGCGCTGCCTGATCGCGGAGGACGCGTCGGGGCCCCGCGGCTACGCGCTGTTCCGGGCGAAGTCCGGCTGGAACGAGCACAACGTGTCGGACGGGGAGGTCCGGCTCCTGGAGCTGCAGGCCCGCGATCCCGCGGCGTACGCGCTGGCCTGGCGCGGCGTCCTCGACCGCGACCTGTGCGCGGTCGTCCACGCCGAGCGGCGCCCGCTGGACGACCCGATCATGCACCTGCTGGCCGAGCCCCGTCAGCTCAACGCGATCTGGATCGACGACCTGTGGGTCCGTCTCGTGGACGTGGACCGGGCCCTGGCCGCCCGCGCCTACGCCGCCCCCGCCGACCTCGTCGTCGAGGTGGAGGACGAGGTGTGCCCGTGGAACGCCGGGCGCTGGCGGCTGAAGGCGGCCGGCGGGGAGGGGTCGTGCGAGCGGAGCGAGGCGCCCGCGGACCTCACGCTGCCGGTGAGCGTGCTGGGCGCGGCGTACCTAGGCGGGCGGCCGCTGATGGCGGCGGCGGACGCCGGCCTGGTGCGGGAGCATCGGGCGGGCGCCCTGCGCGAGCTGTCGGCCGCGATGGCGTGGGACCCCGCGCCCTGGGGCTGCCGGGTGTTCTGAGACGCGCCGCGGACAGCCGGGGCGTAGTCTCGGGGCATGGCGCTGCAGAGTTTGCAGATCACCGCGATCACGGCCATGCGGGCCCGCGACGTGTCCCGGCCGACATCGGAGCAGCTGGAGGCCGCCGACCAGCGGCCGCTGCGCGATGAGACGCCCCGGCGGGAGCCCCGCCGGGGCCGGGACAGGGACGCGCGCTAGTGCCCCTCCCGCCGGCCTTTGCCCGGGCAAACTTCGGCAGTCGCGGCACTAGGGATACTCAGGCGGGCAGCGGCGGCAGTTCGCCGGTGGTCTCGTAGTCGGCGAGCTGGCGGATCCGCCGGGCGTGCCGCTCGGCCCCGGAGAACGGCGTGGCCAGGAAGAGCCCGACGAACCGGGCGGCCTCCTCCGGCGTGTGCTGCCGGGCGCCCAGGCTGATCACGTTGGCGTCGTTGTGCTCGCGGGCCAGCTTCGCCGTGTCCTCGTTCCAGGCGAGAGCCGCGCGCACCCCCCGCACCTTGTTGGCGGCGATCTGCTCGCCGTTCCCCGAGCCGCCGATCACCACCCCGAGGCTGCCCGCGTCGCCGGCCACGCCCTGGGCGGCGCGCAGCACGAACGGCGGGTAGTCGTCCTCGGCGTCGTAGACGTGGGGCCCGCAGTCCTCCACCTCGTGGCCCTGCTCCTTAAGCCAGGAGACCAGGTGATTCTTCAGCTCGTAGCCGGCATGGTCGGCACCGATGTAGACACGCACGGCACAAGTTTCCCAGAAGGCCTCTGGCGGAGACGACCCCGGGCTCCACTAAGGTAATAGCCAGGATGGGTATCCGTCCCTTACACCTCCGGCCTGACAGGAGTGTCATGCGCGAGCTGCGTTACGTCGGCGACCCGGTCCTCCGTACCCCCGCGGAACCGGTGACGGACTTCGACCGCGAACTGCGCCGGCTGATCGACGAGATGTTCGCCGTGATGTACCAGGCCGACGGCGTGGGGCTGGCCGGGCCGCAGATCGGCGTCGGCCGCCGGCTGTTCGTCTACGACATCAGCAACCGCAAGGGCCATGTGATCAACCCGGAGCTCACCATCGACGACGCCGAGCAGGTCGTCGAGGAGGAGGGCTGCCTGTCGGTGCCCGGCAAGGAGACCGGCAAGCCGTTGTACGCCCCGACCGCCCGCGCCGCCGGCGTCACCCTGCGCGGGGTCGACAAGCTCGGCAGGCCCGTCGCCGTCAAGGCCCGCGGCATGCTCGCCCGGTGCTTCCAGCACGAGTTCGACCACCTCGAAGGCACGCTGTACGTCGACCGGCTGGGCAAGGACGAGCGCCGCAAGATTCTCCTGCAGGCGCCCTGATTCAGAGCTGGATGGCCTTGACCTCCAGGAACTCCTCCAGGCCGAACTCGCCGAGCTCGCGGCCGACCCCCGAGTGCTTGTAGCCGCCGAACGGCGCCATCGTGTTGAACCGGCCGCCGTTGACGGCCACCTGCCCGGTGCGCAGGCGTCGCGCGACCGAGAGCGCCCTGTCCTCGGTGCCCGCCCACACCGCCCCCGACAGCCCGTACGGCGTGCCGTTGGCGATCTCGACGGCCTCGTTCTCCGACGAGAACGGGATGATCGACAGCACCGGGCCGAAGATCTCCTCCTGCTCGACGGACATGCCGGGCGAGACGCCCGCGAAGATCGTGGGCTCGACGTAGTAACCGCGTTCCATCGGGTTGTCGGTCCCGCCGAGCACGAGGCGGGCGCCCTCCTCCTGACCGCGGTTGATGTACCTGACGACCCGGTCGCGCTGGGCGGCGGACACCAGCGGGCCCAGACGCGTGCCCTCGGCGAACGGATCGCCGGGGACGTAGGCGCCGGCCGCCTCGACGGCGAGCCGTACGGCGTCGTCGTACTGGTCCCAGTGGACCAGCATCCGGGTCAGCGCCGAGCACGTCTGGCCCGAGTTCAGGTACGCCCCGGCGACCCCGTTCTTCACCGCCTTCTCCAGGTCGGCGTCGGGCAGGACGATGTTCGCCGACTTGCCGCCGAGCTCCAGGGCCACCCGCTTGACCGTCTCGGCCGCGAGGGCCGCGACCCGGCGGCCCGCTCTGGTGGACCCGGTGAACGACACCATGTCGACGTCCGGATGGGCGGCGATGGCCTCGCCGACCACCGGCCCGTGACCGCTGACCATGTTGAACACGCCGGCCGGCAGCCCGACCTCGTGGAGGATGTCGGCCAGCGCGTACGCCGCGAGCGGCGCGACCTCGCTCGGCTTGAGCACCACCGTGCAGCCCGCGGCCAGAGCCGGGGCCACCTTGCACACCACCTGGTGGAGCGGATAGTTCCACGGCGTGATCGCGCCCACCACGCCCACGGGCTCGCGCACGATCAGCGAGTTGCCCACACGGCCGGCGTCGAACTCGTACCTCTTGGCGAGGTCGGCGTAGGAGGCCAGCACCTCGGCGGGCATCAGCGTCTGCACCTTCAGCGCGAGCGTGAGCGGCGCCCCCATGTCGGTCGCGATGGTCGCCGCGATCTCCTGGGCGCGTTCCTTGAGCAGCCCGGCCGCCGCCCCCAGGAACGCGGCGCGTTCGGCCGGCTCCAGGGCCGACCAGGAGGGGAAGGCGGCACGGGCGGCGGCGACGGCGGACTCGACGTCGGCGGGCGACCCCGCGGGCACCCGGTCCACGACCTCCTCGGTCGCGGGGTTGACGACGTCGACGGCCTCGCGGGAGGCGGACGGGACCCAGGCTCCGTTCACGTAGAGGTGACGCATGTCACTCATCCTTGCGCCTCGGCTGTCAGATGGCGAGCCTTCCGGCCGAAACCTTTCCCATCGATTCGCGCGCCGGTGAAGGAGCCTGTCAGCGTCAGGTGAAGATCGGGTCGCGGGTCCGGGACCGCTTCAGCTCGAAGAAGCCGTCGGTGCCGGCGACGAGCAGGACGCCGTCCCACAGCCGGGCGGCGGCCTCGCCCCTCGGGATCGGCGACACGACGGGGCCGAAGAACGCCGTGCCCTCGACGGCGACGACCGGCGTGCCCACCTCCTGGCCGACCAGGTCGATGCCCTCGCCGTGCGAGCGCCGGATCGCCTCGTCGTACTCGTCCGAGTCGTGCGCGGCGACCAGCGCGGAGTCGAGCCCGGCGGCGGTGAGGGCCTCGGCGAGCGTGGCCCGGTCGCGCTCGCGCCCCTCGTCGTGGAAGCGCCTGCCGATCTCGGTGTAGAGGTCGCCGAGGACCTCCTCGCCGTACTTGTCCGCCGCGGCGGCGAGCACCCGCACGGCGCCGAGCGTCTGCTCGACCCGCTCGCGGTAGTCGGCGGGAATGTCCTTGTCCTCGTTCAGCACCGCCAGGCTCATGATGTGCCAGCGCACGTCGACGGGCCGGAGCGCGGCCACCTCGTGGATCCAGCGCGAGGTGATCCACGCCCAGGGGCAGGCGGGGTCGAACCAGAAATCGACAAGCTTTCGGTCGGACACTGTGACACCCTCTCGAACGGACTATGGTTCCCTCGGTCGTCAACCCGGGCAGGAAATCTCCTATTCCAGGTAGGAGCGATCTCGAATCCGCGATGTCCTCGCGGCGTGGCAGGATTCATGCATTCCCTGACGCGACGGGGCGGCGGGGATCCGGGGGCTCGATCATGCGATGAGGAGCGGGTGTGGCAGGGAATCTGACACGGGACGAGGCTCGGGAGCGCGCTCGGCTGCTCTCCGTCCAGTCCTACCAGGTCGAACTCGACCTGACGGAGGGCGAGGAGCGGTTCGAGAGCATCACGACGGTGCATTTCACCTCGGACCGCGAGGGGGCGGACACCTTCATCGACCTGCACGGCGCGCACGTGCGGAAGGTCGTACTCAACGGCAGGGAGCTGGACGTCAGCACCTACGACGCCGAGAAGGGGCGCATCCCGCTGCCGGGGCTGGCCGCGCACAACGAGCTGCGCGTGGACGCCGACTGCTCCTACATGCGCACCGGTGAGGGCCTGCACCGCTTCGTCGACCCCGTGGACCAGCAGGTCTACCTGCACAGCCAGTTCGAGACGGCCGACGCCCACCGGATGTACGCCTGCTTCGACCAGCCGGACCTCAAGGCGACCTTCGAGCTGACCGTCCTCGCCCCCGCCGACTGGGAAGTGGTGTCGAACGCCGCCCCCGACGCGGCCGAGGAGCTGGAGGAGCACCGCGGGCGGCACGGCACGCTGCAGGCCGCCAGGCGCTGGCACTTCCCGCCGACCCCCGTCATGTCGACGTACATCACGGCCCTCATCGCCGGGCCGTACGCCGTCGTGCGGGACGAGCACGACGGCATCCCGCTCGGCGTCTACGTGCGGCGCTCGCTCGCGCAGTACCTCGACGCCGGCAACATCTTCGAGGTCACCAAGCAGGGCTTCGACTTCTTCCACCGCGTCTTCGGCCTGCGTTACCCCTTCGGCAAGTACGACCAGCTGTTCGTGCCCGAGTTCAACGCCGGCGCCATGGAGAACGCCGGGGCGGTGACGTTCCTGGAGGACTACGTCTTCCGCTCGCGCGTGACCGACGCGGTCATCGAGCGCCGCGCCGAGACGATCCTGCACGAGATGGCGCACATGTGGTTCGGCGACCTCGTCACCATGCGCTGGTGGGACGACCTGTGGCTGAACGAGTCGTTCGCCACCTACATGTCCGTGCTGTGCCAGGCCGAGGCCACCCGGTGGGGCCAGGGCGCGTGGACGACGTTCGCCAACGTCGAGAAGGCCTGGGCCTACCGGCAGGACCAGCTGCCCTCCACCCACCCCATCGCCGCCGACATCCCGGACATGCAGGCCGTCGAGGTCAACTTCGACGGCATCACGTACGCCAAGGGCGCGTCGGTGCTCAAGCAGCTCGTCGCGTACGTGGGGCTCGACAACTTCCTCGCCGGGGTGCGCGACTACTTCAACGAGCACGCGTGGAAGAACACCACCCTGCAGGACCTGCTGTCGGCGCTGGAGCGCACCTCCGGGCGCGACCTGTCGTCCTGGTCCAAGGAGTGGCTGGAGACCTCGGGCGTCAACACGCTGCGGCCGTCGTTCACCACCGACGACGAGGGCCGGTTCCTGAGCTTCGACGTGCTGCAGGAGGCCACCCAGGAGCACCCGACGCTGCGCTCGCACCGGGTGGCCATCGGCCTGTACTCCCTGCGGGACGGCGTGCTGACCAGGACCAAGCGGGTCGAGCTCGACGTGGTCGGCGCGCGTACGGCCGTGCCCGAGCTGGTCGGCGAGGCCCGGCCCGACCTCGTGCTGGTGAACGACGACGACCTCACCTACGCCAAGATCCGGCTCGACGAGCGGTCGCTGCAGACCCTCGTGAACGGCGGGATCACCGCGTTCAGCGAGTCGCTGCCCCGCGCGCTGTGCTGGTCGGCCGCCTGGGACATGACGCGTGACGCCGAGATGGCCACCCGCGACTACGTCAAGCTGGTCGTCTCCGGCATCGACTCGGTGCGCGACATGACCGTCCTGCAGACCGTGCTGCGCCAGGCCCGCCAGGCCGTGCAGCAGTACGCCGACCCGGCGTGGCGGGACACCGGTCTCGCCGAGCTGGCCGGCGCGCTGCGCGGCCTGATCGCGGCGGCGGAGCCGGGCTCGGACCACCAGCTCGCCTACGTCAACGCCTTCGCCGCGACCGCCACCTCGCCCGACGACCTGGCGTTCCTCAAGGGCGTCCTCGACGGCACCGAGGTGCCCGAGGGACTGGCCGTCGACACCGACCTGCGCTGGACGCTCATCCACGCGCTCGTGTCCGGCGGTGTGCTCGGCGCCGGTGACATCGACGCGGAGCTGGCGCGGGACGCCACCGCGACCGGCGAGCGCTCGGCCGCCACCAGCCGGGCCGCGATCCCGACCCCGGAGGCCAAGGCCGAGACCTGGACGGCGATCGTGGGTGGGAAGCTCAGCGGCGCGCTGCTGCGCTCCACGATCCTCGGCTTCGTGGACCCGCACCACCCCGAGCTGCTGGAGCCGTACGGCGACCGGTACTTCGAGGAGATCGGGCGGATCTGGAGCGAGTGGACCTCCGACATGGCGCAGAACTTCGCCATCGGCTGCTACCCCGCGCTGCTGATCCGTCCGGAGACCGTGGCCCGCACGCAGGACCACATCAGCGCGAAGCAGCCGCCGCACGCGCTGCGGCGTCTGCTGCTCGAGGGCGCCGACGGCGTCAGCCGGGCGCTGCGCGCCCGCGCCCGCGACGCCTCCGCCTGACGCGTCCCACCTGATCCCGCGAACCCCGAGGGCCCCGGCGAAGCACCGCCGGGGCCCTCGGGCGTGTCAGGGGACCCGTGGCGGGCCGTGAAAGCGCGGCGCAAGCCCCGTGCAAGGCATCGGCGGTGCCATGGGCGCACCGGGTCGTTCACCGGTGCCGCGCGGCGAGCCCCCCTGGCCGCACCGGCGCCACGTGACCGGCACGGCCGCCGCGACGGCTCTCCCCGTGGGCCGGGCGTACGGCCGGCCGTTTACAGGGGGACGACCCGGGACTACCGTCCGTGCAGGAGACCTCCATGATCCCCCTGATCGTCGTCCTCGCCGTCGTGGCCGTCCTCGTCACGGCGTTCGTCTCCGTCTACAACCGTCTCGTACGCTCCCACAACAACGCCGACAACGCCTGGGCGCAGATCGACGTGCAGCTCAAGCGCCGCTACGACCTGATCCCCAACCTCGTGGAGACCGTCAAGGGCTACGCCGCCCACGAGCGGGCCACGCTGGAGGCCGTCGTCGCGGCGCGCTCCCGGGCGATCGGCGCCCGGGGCCCGGCCGAGCAGGCGGCCGCCGAGAACACGCTGTCGGACGCGCTGAAGAGCCTGCTCGCGGTGGCCGAGGCCCATCCCGATCTCAAAGCGAGCGCCAACTTCGCCGAGTTCCAGGAGGAGCTGGCCACGACCGAGAACCGGATCGCCTACTCCCGGCAGTACTACAACGACGCCGTCCTGACCTACAACAACGCCGTCCAGGCGGTTCCCGCGAACATCGTGGCCGGGATGACCGGCTTCGCGCCCCGCGAGTACTTCCAGGCGCCCGGCGAGGAGCGCGGCCCCGTGCGGGTCCGGTTCTGACGGTGTCCGCCTCGATGGCCGCCTCGATGGCCGCCTGGGTGGCCGCCGCGGCGGCGACCGGCCTGTGGCTGCTGCTCCTGCTGGCGCTCGCCGTGGCGACGAGGAACCCGGACGTCGAGCCGGGACCGGCCACCGGGGAGCTCGCCGGTCACTCCCCCGCGGTGGTCGACCTGATCACCGGCAACTGGCGGCTGTGCGACGAGGCGGCCTCGGCCACCCTGCTCGACCTTGCCGCCAGGGGAGTCGTGGCCGTCGAGGAGATCGGCCCCGAGCTGTCCCTCGTACGGCTGCGGGCGGAGCCGGGAAGCCTGCGGCCGTACGAGCGGCTCGTCTACGACCACGTCCGCTCGCTGGCGGTCGACGGCGTGGTCGCGACGGGCGCGCTGGCCGAGGGCTCGCGCGACCTCGGCCGGTGGTGGAAGAGCTTCCGCAAGAAGGTGATCGTCGAAGCGCGGGAGCAGGGCCTGTCCCGGCCGCGCTGGAGCCGGGCGCACGCGCTGCTCCTCGGCGTGGCCGCGAGCGTCCCCGCGGTGGCGATCGGCATCGCGGTCTCCATCGACGACACCCGCGCGAACCACGACGGCGGTCCCGGGGCGGCGATCGTGTCCTTCGCGCTGCTCGTGGCGGTGATGGGCAGGCTGAACGGGGAGCGCGGCACGGCCGAGGGGGCCGCGGCCGCCGCGCACTGGCTCGGCGTCCGCGAGCACCTGCGCGCGACCGGGCGGTTCGCCGAGCAGCCCGCCGCCTCGGTCACGATCTGGGGCCGCCACCTCGCGTACGCCGCCGCGCTCGGGCTCGCGCCGCGGGCCGTCAGGAGCCTTCCGGTCAGCACTTCGGCCGACGACAACCGGGCCTGGTCCGACTACGGCGGGATGTGGCACGCCGTCGACGTCCGCTATCCCTCGCGGCTGCTGTGGGGCAGGCCGCCGGGGCGGACGATCCTGCGGGGCCTGGCGGCGGGCTGGTTCGCCGGGTTCTTCACCTGGATCCTCCTGGTGGTCGCCGCCGCCTTCGGCGTGTGGCCGGACGGGCTCGTCCTGCCCGCCGCCCTCGCCGCCGGCCTGGCGGTCGCCGGCCTCCCGGTCGTGTACGCGATCGGCGATCTCGGCGGTGCGGCGACGGTCGAGGGCCGGATCGTCCGGCTGCGCCGGTTCTCCGACGGCAGCAAGGCGAACGACACCCCCAAGTGGACGTACTGGTGCGCGATCGACGAGGGAGCCTCTCGCGAGGTCAGGGCCATGTGCCTGAGCGAGGAGATGTGGCGCCCCCTGCGGGAGGGCGACAAGGTGCGGGCCGTGGCGGGGCGCAGACTGGGCTGGATCAGGCGGATCGACGTGGCCGAGGACTCGCGTACGCGCGACGCCCCCTCCTACGACGACACCGGCGAGCACCTGGTGGACGCGCCGGAGAATCTGGGCGAGGTCCGGATACTGCCCGAGCCCCGGGCCCGCGGGACGACGGCGGACGGCGTGCGCCCTGCCGACCTCACCCCCGCCGACCTCACCCCCGCCGACCTCGTCACCCCCGCCGATCTCAAGCGCGCCCTCGGGATCGACGTCGGGGCTCCTGTGGCGTGTGAAGGACCGCCCGCGCCGGCCTGGCTCCGCGTCGACTCCTGCCGGTACGAGACCGGCACGGGCGTGACGGTGGACGTCCACGCCGCCACCGGCCTGCGCTCGCGCTACCTCATGGCGGTCGGGCACACGCTGACCCGGGTGCGGGGCCGGCCGGTCGAGGGGGTCGGCGACGGCGCCATGCTCTACCCGGGCCTGGTGTCGGCGGCCACCCGCCGGGGCACGTTCGCGATCACCGTGTCGTCCCCGCAGGGCCCGCCGCCGCCCGGCCCGCTGATCGAGCTCGCCCGTACGGCCGCCGCCCGCCTGGGTCAGTAAGGTCGTCGGGTGCACTCAGCCCGAGACCTGTTGATCGCCCTGGCTCGTCGGCACTCGTTCGGCGACGTCGGCGCGCTGGCGCCCGACGTGCTCGGAGAGGGCGCGCGGGCGGCCCTGGTGACGTCGGTCTGCGAGTTCGGCCAGCGGCTGCTCACCCTCGACGCGGAGGACTTCGCCACCGAGATCGACGCCCAGACGGTGCCCGCCGACCTGCGCAGGCGCGCCCGCGCGTGCCACATGCCGCAGACGCCGAGGGAGCAGCCGCGCGGCGCGCTCGACTCGCTGCGACCGGCCTACGCGCTGCTCCTGGAGGTGATCGAGGCGCGCTGGCGGCGGCGCGAGCTCAGCGCGATGATCGCGGCCGTCCACATCTGCAGCGAGTATCTGCCCCTGCTCGCCTTCGAGCCCGCGCTCGGCCACGCGGGCGACCCGGTCCGCTGGCCGGAGGGCCTGCGCGCCCCCGGCAGCCGGTTCGGCACCATGCCGGTCAGGGAGTGCGACCACACCAGAGCCGAGCGGTCGGCGGCCGAGCGGACGCTGCGTGTCGGCGTGGAGCCGCCGCCGGGCTGGCGGGCCTACTTCGACCGGCAGCACAGCCAGGTGGCGGGGGCCCTGGCCACCTGCGCCGGCCGGTGCCGCACCCCCTGCGAGGCACTCGCCTGGGTGCCGGACCTCGACGACCTGTCCGCCCGCTGCCGGATCGCGCTGGCGTTCGCCGATACCCCGCTCGTACGGCTGCGCCACGCGGCCCCGGTGGGCCACGGCTTCGGCGTGCCGTCGCCGGAGGAGGTGCTGGAGGCGTGGGAGCGCAGCCGCGCCGCGCTGGCCAAGCACGACGCGGCCCGCGAGGTCACCGAGGACGACGACTTCCCGCTGCCGGGCCTGCCCGCCCTGTTCTCCGCCGTGGCGGCGGCGCCGGTGCGGCCGGCCACGCTGCTCGCCGACGTCGCCGCCCACGTGGTGGAACTGCTCAGGTAGCCGTTACCAGACCGGCGGCCTGCGGTCGCCCCAGAAGCCGCCGAGCGACGCCTCCACCTGGGACGACAGCGAGATGAGCGTCCCCTCGTCGCCGTACCTGCCCGCCAGCATGACGCCGATCGGCAGGCCCTCGGGCGTCCAGTGGAGCGGGAGGTTCACCGCGGGCTGCCCGCTGACGTTGTAGATGGCGGCGAAGGGCGCGAAACGCATCATCCGCTCGAACGTCTCCTCGGGCGAGTCGACGTCCTCGAACCAGCCCACGGGCACGGGCGGCTGGGTTACGGTCGGCGAGAGCACCGCGTCGTAGGTGTCGGTCACCAGCAGCGCGAACCGTGTGGCGAGCTGGAGCGTCCCCTGCGCCTGGAGGAACTCGGGGGCCGAGACGGCGCGCCCGCGCTCGCGCAACCACGCGGTCAGCGGGCGCAGCTTCGGCTCCAGTTCCTCGGCGACCGGGTGCATGCAGGAGAAGGCGAACCACATCTTGACGAACTCGGGCACCACGTCCGGCCCGAACGGCGGGGCGATCTCCTCCACCTCGTGGCCGAGCGACTCCAGCAACGCCGAGGCGCTCTCGTACGCCGCGAGCACCTCGGGGTGGACCTCCGCGCCGGGCACGGCGGGCGTGGCGAACCGCGCGATCCGCAGCCGGCCCGGCTCGCGTCCCACGTACGCCGAGAACGACCCGAGCGCGGGCGGCGGGGCGTGGTAGAGGTCCCCGGGGTTGTTGTGGGCCATGACGTCCAGCAGCGCCGCGGCGTCGGCGACGTCGCGGGCCAGCGGCCCGTTGGTCGACAGCCCCGCGAGGTCGGGCACGATGGGGGCCGCGGAGATCCGGCCGCGGCTGGGCTTGATGCCGTACAGGCCGCAGACGGAGGAGGGGATGCGGATCGAGCCGGCGCCGTCGCTGCCCTGCGCCACCGGCGCGAGACCGGCCGCGACCGCGGCCCCCGCTCCCCCGCTCGACCCTCCGGCCGACCGCGTGGTGTCCCACGGGGTGCGGGCCGGCTCGCCCAGGTAGGTCTCCGTGTAGCAGGGCATGCCGAACTCGGGGGTGCTGGTCTTGCCCAGCATGACCGTGCCCGCGTCCCGCAGGCGCTCGACCACGCTGTCGTCCGCGGGCGCGACGAACCCCTCGTACGTGGCCGAGCCGAAGTAGACCGGGACGTCCTTGACGAAGTTGAGGTCCTTGATCGGGACGGGTACGCCCAGCAGCGGGGGCAGGTCCTCGGTGCCGCCCGCGGCGATCCGGGCCTCCTGCTCGCGCGCCTGGCCGAGGGCCCGCTCGGCGGTCACCGTGACGAACGCCCCCAGGCCGGGGTCGAGCCGCTCGATGCGCTCCAGGTAGTGCTCGGTGATTTCCACGGGAGAAAGTTCCCCCGTGCGTACGGCTGCCGCCTGCTCGATGGCGGTAAGATCGTGAATGTGCGCCACGCTACCGAACGGTAGGCCTCCGGGCCGCGGATATCTAGAGAAGATACCCGCACTTCCGCGCAATGAATCGGCTCAAGCAGGCCACAAAAGTATGAACCATCCAACACTAGGCAAGCCGCTGACGGCTCAACTACCGTGAGTGATGTGGATACCGGTCTAGCGCCAGAAGACGGTCACGATACGTCACCCATCTGGGTCGGTGACCAAACGTCGGAGCAGGCGGAACGCCCTCCGGCGCCACCCGAGGCGCCGGCGTCCCCCACGTACGCTCCGGTCCAGCGCACGTCGCTGAGCAACCTGTGGCAGGACACGCGTTACCGCCATCTGCGCCGCCGTGCCTTGATCGCGGCCGCGGCGGGCGTGGTGTTCGGCGTGCTCTTCGGCAGCTGGCGGCTCGGGCTCACCGCGGCCATCCTCGCGTGTGTCGCCGACGCCGTCTACCATGCGAGGACCGTCTCCACCATCCCCGCGTGGCGGCGCGCCTCCGCGGCGGAGCGCCAGACGGAGGCCCAGCTCAAGAAGCTGGAGCGGAACGGCTACAAGACGCTGCACGCCCGGGCCATCCCCGGCAGCGAGGCCCAGATCGACCATCTGGTGGTCGGGCCCACCGGGGTGTACGCCGTGGACTCGGAGAAGTGGGACAAGCGGCTGCCCGTACGGGTCCAGTCGCACCGCAAGCTCTTCCACGGCCCGTTCAACCAGAAGCCGCGGCTCGACGAGGCCCGGTGGGAGGCGGCGCAGGCCAGCGACCTGATCAGCAAGGCGCTCGGCCGGGAGATCACCGTGGTGCCGTCCCTGGCCATCTACGGCCCGCCGATCCCCTGGCGCATCCTCAACATCCGCGAGGTCGACGTCTTCTCCGGCGGGCTCGTACGCAAGTGGATCACCAAGCGGGAGAGATCGCTCACCACGGCCGAGATCGAGGCGATCTACCGGGCCGCCGAGCGCGTGCTCCCCGCGCGGTACCCCGAATAGAGGGCGGCGCGCCGTCCCGAGACGTGGACAGCGGGTCTCGGCAGCCGGGCACTGGCCGTACCATTTGAAGACTCAGTAGTCTCCGGATGGGGGTCCCTCGATGCCCGCTCTCAGGTCCCGCACTGTCACCCACGGCAGGAACATGGCCGGCGCCCGTGCGCTGCTCCGGGCCACGGGCGTAGCGGGCAGCGACCTCGGCAAGCCGATCGTCGCGATCGCCAACAGCTTCACCCAGTTCGTGCCCGGCCACGTGCACCTGCGCGAGGTCGCCGAGGTGGTGGCCGGTGCGGTCAGCGAGGCGGGAGCCGTCCCGCGCGAGTTCAACACGATCGCCGTGGACGACGGCATCGCGATGGGCCACGGCGGCATGCTCTACTCGCTGCCGTCCCGCGAGCTGATCGCCGACGCGGTCGAATACATGGTGAACGCCCACTGCGCCGACGCGCTGGTCTGCGTGTCCAACTGCGACAAGATCACGCCGGGGATGCTGCTCGCCGCCTTCCGGCTCAACATTCCCACGATCTTCGTGTCGGGCGGCCCGATGGAGGCCGGCAAGATCCCCGGCCGCAAGCTCGACCTGATCGACCCGATGATCGCCTCCGCCGACGAGAGCGTGTCGGACGCCGACCTGCTGGCGATGGAGGAGAACGCCTGCCCGACCTGCGGGTCCTGCAGCGGCATGTTCACCGCCAACTCCATGAACTGCCTCGCCGAGGCGATCGGCCTGGCCCTGCCGGGCAACGGCACCACGCTGGCGACCCACAAGGCCCGCAAGGCCCTGTTCGAGGACGCGGGACGGCAGATCGTCGGCCTCACCCGGCGCTACTACGAGGAGGACGACGAGTCGGTCCTGCCGCGGAACATCGCCACCCGCGAGGCGTTCGAGAACGCGATGGCGCTCGACGTCGCCATGGGCGGCTCGACCAACACGATCCTGCACATCCTCGCCGCCGCACGCGAGGCGGGCGTCGACTTCGGGCTCAAGGAGATCAACGAGATCTCGCTGCGCGTGCCGTGCCTGTGCAAGGTCGCCCCCGCGACCATGAAGTACCACGTCGAGGACGTGCACCGGGCGGGCGGCATCCCCGGCATCCTCGGCGAGCTGGACCGGGCCGGCCTGCTCCACCGCGACCTGCCGACCGTCCACTCCGCGTCCATCGCGGAGTACATCGCCAAGTGGGACCCCAAGTCTCCCGAGGTCACCGACGAGGCCGTGGAGCTGTGGCACGCGGCGCCCGGCAACGTGCGGACGGTCAAGGCCTACTCGCAGGGCGCCCGTTGGGAGTCGCTCGACCTCGACCGCGCCGAGGGCTGCATCCGCGACCTCGACCACGCCTACACGAAGGACGGCGGCCTCGCCGTGCTGTACGGGAACATCGCCCTGGACGGCTGCGTGGTCAAGACAGCCGGTGTGGACGAGTCGATCTGGCGGTTCTCCGGCCCCGCCGTCGTCTTCGAGTCCCAGGAGGACGCCGTCGAGGGCATCCTCGGCAACCGGGTCAAGCCCGGCGACGTCGTGGTCATCCGCTACGAGGGCCCCAAGGGCGGCCCGGGCATGCAGGAGATGCTCTACCCGACGAGCTTCCTCAAGGGCAAGGGCCTGGGCAAGGCGTGCGCGCTCATCACCGACGGCCGCTTCTCCGGCGGCACGTCGGGCCTGTCCATCGGCCACGCCTCCCCCGAGGCCGCCGAGGGCGGCACGATGGCCCTGATCGAGGACGGCGACATCATCGAGATCGACATCCCGGGCCGCTCGATCGAGCTCAAGGTGGCCGAGGACGTGCTGGCCGCCCGCCGCGAGAGGCTGCTGGCCGACCTTGGCGGCTACCGGCCGCGCGACCGGCACCGCCCGGTGTCGGCCGCCCTGCAGGCGTACGCCGCGCTGACCACCTCGGCCTCGACCGGCGCCTCCCGCGACCTGTCCCAGCTTTCGCGTTGACCGGCGCGTGACGGCTGCCGCCCCCATGCCGGGGTGGCAGCCGTCAGGCGTCGTCTCCCGGGAGACGACCGGCGCGGGTCACCGCCCTTTCGCGGGGCCCGCGAAGCCGTCCAGCGCCGCCCGGATCTCCCTGCTCATGGCGTCGCTGCCGGTGTGGCCGGCGTCGTCCACGACGACCAGGCGCGCGTCGGGCCACGCCCGGGCGAGCTGCCAGGCGGTCTCCAGCGGTCCGCCCAGGTCGAGGCGGCCGTGGACGAGCACGCCCGGGATACCCGCCAGCCTGTACGCGTCGCGGAGCAGCACGCCCTCCTCCAGCCACGCGGCGTTCGAGAAGTAGTGCGTGCAGATGCGGACGAACGCCTCCAGCGCCGGGGTGGGCCGGTCGCTGTAGGCGTCCGGTTTGCCGTTGACCTCGTGGGAGATCACCGCGTCCTCCCAGGCCGTCCAGTCGTGCACCGCCCTGGCCCGTACGCCGGGGTCGGGGTCGGACATCAGCCGCGCGTAGGCGGCGACCAGATCGCCGTCACGCAGGTCCTCCGGCACTCCGGAGCGGTAGCGCTGCCACTGCTCCGGGAGGAACCGGCGGACTCCCCGGTAGAGCCAGTCGATCTCGGAGCGGCGGGTCATCGTGACGCCCGCGATGACGATCTCCGACACCCGCTCGGGGTGGGCCTCGGCGTAGGCGAGGATGAGCGTGGATCCCCAGGACCCGCCGTGGAGCAGCCACCGCTCGACCCCGAGACGCTCACGCAGGCGCTCCATGTCCGCGACCAGGTGGTGGGTGGTGTTGGTCGTCAGGTCGGCCGCCGGATCGCTCGCGTGCGGCAGGCTCCGGCCGCAGTTGCGCTGGTCGAACAGGATGATCCGGTAGCGCGCGGGGTCGAACGCCCGGCGCCGGCCCGGTGTGCAGCCCGAGCCGGGGCCGCCGTGGACGACGAGCGCGGGCTTGCCGTCGGGGTTCCCGCAGACCTCCCAGTAGACGAGATGGCCGTCGCCGGTGTCCAGATAGCCGTGGTCGTAAGGCTCGATCGGGGGATGCACGCCGGTGAAACTACAGTGATCGGCAGGGCTGGGGAAGGTTCTCCCCGCCGACGGACGGCTCACCACGGCTCCGGCCGCGCGGCCCGCTGAAAGAGCGTGGGGCGCCTCCGCCACCACGGATGCGCCCCATGAGTTCACGCGCCCGGCGGCCGCACCGCCGGCCGGGCGATCAGCTGTACGAGACCGACTGCACGCTGCAGTTGGTCATCCACGGGCCGGGGTAGACCGGAGCAGTGCTGCAGCTCCAGGTGGCCGTCACCGTGGTGACGCCCGCGGGGATGCTGATACTGGCGGTCGAGCCCAAGAAGTCGTACTGGTGGCCTTCGCTGCACCTGCCCGAGGCGCCGACGGCCGTCGTCCCGCTGGGCAGTGTGTGCGTGATCTGCCACGCGTGCGTGGCCGGGACCGCGACCACGGTGCCGGCCCCGCCTGTCCCGTACGGCGAGGCGCTGACGCTGGGGCCGATGGGATACCAGTCCCTGGTGTCCCCGAAACTGTTGTAGTTGGAGCAGTCGATCGTCGCCTGTAGCGTGATGGTGGACGCCATGGCGGGGGTAGGCGCGAGCGCCACGCTCAGCACGCCGGTCGTCACGAGCGCCGCACCGAGCGCGAGCACCCTCCTGGCCGAATTCACCGCGAACATCAAATGCCCCTCTCCCGTCTCCGACAACAGCCACAGCGAATGCACCATCTCCCCTGGACGCCGTCAATGGATCGGTGTTTTCGGCGGGGCCGGAAGGCCCGGTCACCCCGAACGCGAAAACGCACGTCGCCGAGGACCGGAAAAGCGATACCGGTCAGGCCCGGCCGCCGTGATTCGATACGCAGCGGGGATCGGAGAATTCGTGCCGGTGGCTCGCCGAAATTCCGCGAACGCGGGAATTCATGGGATTCCACGACAGAACCGGCTCGATGAAAGATTCACCGGACGCGGACGGTCCGCGGGCGTGCGCGCCACGCCCGCGGACCCGCCCACCGGAGGGACCCTGTCTAGCGGCCCTTGTGCTCCGCCTTCCGCGCCTCGGCGAGAAGCGCGACGAGCGCCTCGGTCACCCGCAGCACTCCGGCCTTCGCCGCGTCGTCCTCGATATGCCTGTCCGCACGCTCGGCGAGTTGCCGCAGGTGCGCGATGGCGGGAGGCACGTCACCGGCGAGACCGGCCCGCTCGGCGTGCCGGAGACGGTCCTCCAGGGAGGACGCGACAGGCCCGGCGATACGACCGGCGGCGGCGTACTCGCCGATCAGGTCGCGGAGGTCGGAGTACCACGCGGGATCGCGGGTGAACGACGGGGGGATGTACCCGGCCTCGACGTCGGCGAGCGTCGTCGCGACGACCTCGTCGGCGTACGACCGCACGGTCGGGTAGAGCTCCGCGAGCCGCGCGTCGGTCAGCGGCACCGAGCTGCCGTCGAGGAAGCAGAAGCCCGGGCCGGTGTTGCTGCCGCTGTTGACGCGCAGCGGCGCCTCCTGCTGGGCGAGCCGGATGCCGCCGAGCGCGACACCGAGGTCGTCACGCGCGACCACCGGCGGCGTGGCGTCCGTCATCCGGATCTTGGGAGCCGCGGGAGGCCGCACACCGCGGGCCACCCAGGCGACGGTGTGGTCGTAGACCGCGTTCTGCACCATGTGCTGAGGAATGCGGGACAACGAGGGCAGCGTGCACGTCTGCGGCTCGCCCGGGTAGCCCCCGGGGTACGTGCCGATGTCACGCTTGCGCAGCGGTCCGTAGTCTCTGATGAGTTTCCAGTCGCCGTGCGACGCGCCGGCCACCTCCCAGCTGGTCAGGACCGCCGAGTCGGCCTGAGCGCGGGCCGCCGTCGGCAGGATGCCGCTGCTCACGTCGCCCTCGGAGTTGATCCGGAACACCGGCGTCGCCAGGTCGGTGCGCAGCGGGCCACCGCCGCCGTGCAGGACGACCGCGTCGAGGACGTTCGCGAGCGGCTGGACGCCGTTGTAGTAGTTCGCGAGGCGACCGGCCGACTGCGAGTGACCCGTGGCGATGACGTACCGGGGCGGGGGCAGCTCGCCGAGCGGGTCGACGCCGGCCGGACCGCGGACGGCCTTCACCGCCTGACTGAAGATGTCGTAGGACAGGCTGTCGTCGTTGACCAACCCGCCTGCGGTCACGTCGAGGGTTCCGTAACGGGCCGGGCTCCACGCCTTGAGCCCGGTCGCGGAGTGCACTCCGGCGCGCTGGGCGGAGACGCCGACCCAGGCGTACCCCTCCCGGATCAGATGCTCGTGCGACTGGAACCAGTCGACCTCCTGGTCCCACTGATTGCTGACGTTGTACCACTCGGCGATCACGACCCCGTTGAACGTCCGGGCCGAGACCGGGCGGCGCACGACGATGCGCGTGCGGTACGGGTTGCCCGTGCTGACGGCGGTCGCGGTGGCCGTGCCGGGGGTCGCGTAGCCCGTCGCCGTGCCGGAGACGAAGAACTCCTGCTCGACGTAGCCCGCCGCTTTCAGGTCGACGTCGGTGGCGAGGAACGGGTAGCCGTGGGCGGGATCCCCGACAGGGGTGGTGCGGGCGATCGGTCCCGTGAGCACGGGGTTCGCGACGTTGTCGCCGGTCGCGGTGGACGGGCGGGGCGCGGCCTCGCCCCGGGCGGGCCCGGACGCGCTCGCGGGAGTGGCGAGCCCGAGGGGAACGGTCAGCGCGCCGGCGAGACCGAGCGCGGCGAATCGTCGGCGAAAGGTCCGGAGAGTGGGAAGAAGAGCAGGCAAAACTTCACCTCGCTGCGAGAGGCCGGGGGCGGGGGGATCGTCCGGATCAGCGCGCTGTCTCTGGCGCAGAGACTAACTGTCAATCCGAACGAAAGATAGTCTTTCAGCTACCGAACTTTCGCCGAAAACAACGAAAGCCAAGAGCGTGGCCTGCCCAGCACGCCATTCGACCCGGGCGTGAGCGACCAGGCCCCGCCCGCCGCGCACGGAAGTAATGGCTGGCACGGCGGCGACATGATGCTGACCTTCCGATAAGACGTTCGGAAAAATGTCAGTCCTCGTCGCTATTGTCGAGATATGGCCAACGTCATTCGGCACTCGCTGACCGCCGAGGAACTCGCCGCCCTCGCCCTGTCGCTCGCTCACCTCGGTGCCGGCCCCCAGTCGGTCACCGCCCGGCGCGGCCTGCGCCACGCTTTCGAGCACCTCGATCTGGACGACGACGTCATCGCCACGACCCTGACCACCCTGACCACCCCGCTGCCCACCGACGTCGCCCGCCGGGCACGGGCGGTGGCCAACGCGATCACCGCGCGCCTGGTGATCCGCATCCAGTATCACGACGCCGCCGGCCGGATGACCGTCCGCGACGTCGAGCCGGTGACCTGCCTCGTCCACGGAGAGTTCTGGTATCTGGTCGGCTGGTGCCGCATGCGCCGCTCGATCAGGGCCTTCCGCTTCGACCGGATCCTGGCGGTCGAGCCCACCGACCTGCCGGCCCGCCCCCACCTGCCGCAGCGCTACCTGCCGTTCCAGCGACGCGCGCGGGTCAGGCGCCCGTCCGCGGCCTGACCCCTGCCCTCACACGGCCACCCCGGCGGGCGGGACCGGCCGAAGTGGCCGTGCGGCCCGGGGCGTGACGCCCCGGGCCACACGGTCGTTCGCGCGTCAGCCGCCGCAGCAGCCACCCCCGCAGCAGCCGCCTCCTCCGCCCGCCGGCCGGGCGGCGGAGGTCCCGGACGCCCTGCCCGTCACGGCCACGGTGGACAGCAGCTTCACGGTGTCGTCGTGGCCGGAGGGGCACACCGCCCGGTCACCGGCCTCGGCCATGGGACGGTTGAGCTCGAACGTCGATCCACATGCGCGGCAACGGTAGTCATAGCGAGGCATGCGTCCAGATTACGACCCGGCACCCGCGAACGGCATCGGGCGGCGGCCGATCACCCGAACCGGATGCTCGCGAAGTCCGTGACGGCCCGGAAACCGAGCCGCTGGTAGATGGAGTTCGACGTCGGGTTGCTCAGATCGGTGAACAGCAGCACCTCGGTCGCGCCGTCGTCGAGCGCCTTCCTGCTGGCCGCGTGGGTGACGGCGCTGCCGTAGCCGTGCCCGCGCAGATCGCGCGGGGTGTAGACGGGCCCGATCCGGGACATCCCGGCGATCGGCGCGGAGGCCCCCGCGATGGACACGGGCCGGTCGTCGTCCTCCCACCAGACCAGTTCCTCGCGGTTGATACGCGCGGCGACGACCGGGCTGGGATCGGCCGTGCGGTCGACGTGCGCCTCGTCCTGGAATTCCCGGAAGAAGCGCACGGCCATCGGCAGGTCGCCGGGGCCGGCGACGCGGGGCTTCCCCGACGCGGTGGGCGCCCGCAGCGCGCCGAGGCGGTAGAGGCGCTCGGATCGCCGATGTGTCTCCGGCCGCCACCAGGCGTCCGCGAACGCCTCCGCGGCGGCCACCGGACCGCCGACCTCGGCCACGTCCTGGTCCATCTCGATCAGCTCGCGCACCAGCAGGGGTAGCGCCGCGAGCGGGACGTCGCCGAGCGCGAGCGGGTACGGCGGCGTGCGGCAGGCCGCCCCCGCCACCGCGCCGTCGTCCTCCTCCAGCCAGGCCAGCAGGCAGTCGCCGGCGAACTGGCCGCTGCGGATTCCACGCAACGCGGTCAGCATGACCGTGTTGCGGACGGGATCGCGCAGCAGCCAGGGCTCGGCCGCCGCGGCGTACTCCTCGACCTCGTCGGTGATCGTCCACCGCATGCCCATCAGGCCGCCGTCTCCGACAGGTAGGGCGCCCACTGCGGATCGCCGTCGAGTTGCGCGCCGATGAGCCGCCAGTGCGCGCCGTGCGGCACCGCGGGGGCGACAGGCAGCGCCCACCCCAGTTCCTCCAGCAGCCTGTCGGCCTTCCGGTGGTTGCACGGCGTGCACGAGGCGACGCAGTTCTCCCAGGTGTGGGGACCTCCCCGGGAACGCGGGATGACGTGGTCGATCGTCTCGGCCCGCTGCCCGCAGTAGGCGCAACGGAAGTTGTCCCGGCGCATGAGCGCCGCGCGGGTGAGCGGGATCCGCGTCCGATAGGGAATGCGGACGTAGCGCCGGAGCCTGATCACCGACGGGACGTCGAGCGTGCGGGTCGCCGAGCGCAGGACCGCGCCCCGGCCGTCGCGGTGCACGACATCCGCCTTCTCTCTGAGCACCAGGATGACGGCCCGGTGCAGGGAGAGCGTGGTCAGCGGCTCGTATGTGGCATTGAGGAGCAGGACTTGGCGCATCAGCCGGCCTCCACAGCGATCTCGGCTGTGCGCCTGGGTTGTGGCCCCGCCTGTTGGGACCCGGGTGCTTCCGTCACAGGGACCTCCGCCGGACGGCCCAGCGGATCGTCACCACGGCACCGCCCTTCACCAAAGTGTGGCCTTTCCGGCGACCCCTTCGCCACCCATAAAAGGGTCTGCGAGGTGAACGACAGGGACGCCTGCTGCTTCTATGCCCAGCCGATCACCCCTTTATTCCCGTCTTGGCCGGGTACGGCCGATGTACCGTCGCAGTCGCCCGGCTGATTTAAAGTGCCAGCATGAGCCGACCGCCGTACCCGCCAGCCCGCCGTGACGACATCGTCGACGATCTCCACGGAACGCCCGTCCCCGACCCGTACCGGTGGCTGGAGGATCCGGACGATCCGGCGACGAAGGAGTGGCTGGACGCGCAGGAGATTCTGTTCCGGTCCGCCGAACTGGAGGGGCGCGACCACTTCCGCGAGCGCGTCGCCGAACTGCTGCGCTCCGGGTCGGTGGGGACGCCGTCCTGGCGCGGCGGGCGCCGTTTCTTCACCCGCCGGGCGCCCGATCAGGAGCACCCGGTCCTGTACGTCGGGGAGGGAGACGGCGAGCGCGTGCTGCTCGACCCCACCGCCCTCGATCCCTCGGGCCTGACCACGCTCGACTCCTACCAGCCGGACAAGGAGGGCAACCGGCTGGCGTACCAGATCTCCGTCGGCGGCGACGAGGAGTCGCGCCTGTACGTCGTCGACGTGACGACGGGAGAGGTCGTCGAGGGGCCGATCGACCGCTGCCGCTACTCCCCCGTGGCCTGGCTGCCCGGCGGCGAGGCGTTCTACTACGTGCGCAGGCTGGCGCCCTCGCTGGTCCCGGCCGGCGAGGAGCAGTACCACCGCCGTGTCTACCTGCACCGCGTCGGCACCTCCCCCGACGACGACGTGCTGGTCTTCGGCGAGGGCCTGGAGAAGACCAACTACTACGGGGTGTCGGTCTCCCTCGACGGCAGGTGGCTGTCGATCTCCGCCTCGCGGGGGACGGCCCCGCGCAACGACCTGTGGGTGGCCGACCTGGTCGCCTCGTCGCCCGAGGCGCCGGAGCTGGTCACCGTACAGCAGGACGTCGACGCCCAGACCGGGCTCCACTTCGGCCGCGACGGGCGGCTCTACGTCTTCACCGACCGGGACGCCCCGCGCGGGCGCGTCTGCGTCACCTCGCCGCAGACCCCCGGTGCGGAGCACTGGCGCGACCTGGTCCCCGAGGACCCCGAGGCGGTGCTGTCCGACTTCGCCATCCTCGACGGCATGGCCGAGCCGGTCCTGCTCGTCGGCTGGACCAGGCACGCGATCGGCGAGATCTCGGTGCACGCGCTGGAGAGCGGCGAGCGCATCGGCGAGGTCCCGCTGCCGGGGCTCGGCTCGATCGGCGGGATCGTCGAGCGGCCGGAGGGCGGACACGAGGCCTGGTTCAGCTACACCGACGAGATCACCCCGACCGCGGTGTACCGCTACGACGCGCTGACCGGCGAGACCACGCTCTGGGAGGCGCCGCCCGGCGCGGTGGAGGTGCCGGAGGCGACCACCGAGCAGGTGGTCTACCGGTCGAAGGACGGCACCGAGGTGCACATGCTGGTCACCTCGCGCCCCGGCTCCGGGCCCCGCCCCACCATCCTGTACGGCTACGGCGGCTTCGGGATCTCGATGAACCCGGGCTTCTCCGCCACCACGCTGGCCTGGGTCGAGGCGGGCGGCGTCTACGCGGTCGCCCAGCTCCGCGGCGGCGGCGAGGAGGGCGAGCAGTGGCACCGGGCCGGCATGCTCGGCAGCAAGCAGAACGTCTTCGACGACCTGCACGCCGCGGCCGAGCACCTCGTCTCCACCGGTGTCACCAGCCCCGACCGGCTGGCCATCTCCGGCGGCTCCAACGGCGGCCTGCTCGTCGGCGCGGCGCTCACGCAGCGCCCCGACCTGTACGCGGCCGTCGTCTGCTCGGCCCCGCTGCTCGACATGGTGCGCTACGAGAAGTTCGGTCTCGGGGCGACCTGGAACGTCGAGTACGGCTCCGCCGAGGTGCCGGAGGAGTTCTCCTGGCTGTGGGGCTATTCGCCGTACCACCACGTCCGCGAGGGAGTGTCCTACCCGGCCACACTGTTCGCCGTGTTCGCCTCGGACACCCGCGTTCACCCTCTGCACGCGTGGAAGATGGCGGCGGCCCTGCAGCACGCGCAGGCGGGCGACCGCCCGATCCTGCTGCGCAACGAGACCGAGGTGGGTCACGGCGCCCGGGCCGTGAGCCGGTCGGTCGAGCTGTCGGCCGACCAGCTCGCCTTCCTGGCCCGGCACACCGGCCTGAAGGTGGGCTGATTCTCAGCGGGGGAAGATGACGGTCTTGTGGCCGTCCAGCAGCACGCGGTGCTCGGCGTGCCAGCGGACGGCCCGGCCCAGCGCCTGGCATTCGAGGTCGCGGCCGATCGCGGCGAGGTCCTCCGGCGAGTGGGTGTGGTTCACCCGCGCGACCTCCTGCTCGATGATCGGCCCCTCGTCGAGGTCGGGCGTCACGTAGTGCGCCGTGGCGCCGATCAGCTTCACGCCGCGGGAGTACGCCTGGTGGTACGGCTTGGCGCCCTTGAACGACGGCAGGAACGAGTGGTGGATGTTGATCATGCGCCCGGCGAGCTTGGCGCACATGTCCTCCGACAGCACCTGCATGTAGCGGGCCAGCACGACCAGGTCGGCCTGGTAGTGGTCGACCAGGGTGAGGATCTCCGCCTCCTGCCGCGGCTTGGTCTCCGGGGTGACCGGCAGGTGGTGGTAGTCCACGCCGTACGACTGGGTGAGCGGGCGCAGGTCGGGATGGTTGGACGCCACACCCACGATCTCGATCGGCAGCAGCCCCGAGCGCACGCGGTAGAGCAGGTCGTTGAGGCAGTGGTCGAACCGGCTGACGAGCACCAGCACCCGGGTCCGCACCGCGAGGTCGAAGAGCTGGAACTCCATGGCGAACTCCGGCGCGAGCGAGGCGAACTCGGCCCGCAGCTCGTCGACGGCGAACCCGCTGGAGAACTGCACCCGCATGAAGAACCGCTCCTCGACCGGGTCGCCGAACTGCTGGCTCTCGATGATGTTGCAGCCCTTCCGGGCCAGCAGCCCGGAGACGGCCGCGACCACTCCGGGCCGGTCCGGGCAGGACAGGGTCAGCACGTATTCAGCGCTCATGCTCAGATCCTCGACAGGGGTGACGTATCGGGTTCAAGGGTAGGGCCAGTGGCCCGGGAGGTGCGGACATGCGGGGACGCGGACGACGACCGGGCTCGCGGACGTCGTCGAGCGGCTCCCCGGCGCCTCGGCGTGACCGTCCCCCTGCCCCGTCAGCCCTCCTTCTCGTGCCGCTCCAGCGCCGCGCGTACGTCGGGGTCGCCGGGGGCCAGGGCCAGCGCGCGGCGCAGGTCGGCCAGTGCCTCCCTGCCCCGGCCGAGCGCGTCGAGGGCGGTGGCCCGGTTGAAGTACAGGGCCGCGTCCTCGCCCAGCTCGATCGCCCGGGTCAGGTCGTCGACCGCGCCCGGCGCGTCGCCGGTCTCGAACCGGAGAGTCGCGCGATTCGCCCAGGCCGAGGCCAGGCGGGCGTCGGCGGCCAGCGCCGCGTCGAAGGCCAGGGTGGCCTCCGCGTAGCGACCCGCCTCGGTCTCCAGCTGCCCCAGCACACCGTGCAGGTGCGCGTTGCCGGGATCGAGCGCGAGCCCCGCCTCGACGTCGCGCCTGGCGGCCTCGTGCTCGCCTAGCATCTCCAGCACGCCGGCCCGGTTGACGTAGGCGTCGAGGTAGCCCGGGTCGAGGTCGAGCACGTGGTCGAGGTCGGCCCGGGCGCCGTCCAGATCCCCGGCGGCCAGCCGCAGCTCGGCCCGGTTGTAGTACGCCTCGGGCAGCGGCGGGCTCACCCGGATCGCGGTCTCGTAGTCGGCCAGCGCCTCGCCGGTCCGCCCCATCTCGAACAACAGGTTGCCCCGGTCGAGATAGTGGTCGGGGAAGCCCGGATCGATCGCGACGGCCCGGTCGAAGTCGGCCAGCGCCTCCCGTGTGCGGCCCAGGCGGGCGAGAAGCTGCGCCCGGTTGGCGAACAGCACCATCCGGTGGACGGGGTGGGCGCCCGGCGGCAGGTCGCGCTCGGCCAGATCGATGGCCGACTGCACCAGGCCGAGCGCCTCGTCGGCCCGTCCCTCCCGCAGCTCGATCAACGCGCGGGCGTTCTGGTCGAACCCGAGCTTGAAGGCCCGCGTCCGCCGGTCGGGCAGCAGCGTGGAGATCGCTATCGCCTCGTTGATCCAGGCCCTGGCCCTGACCAGGTCCCGCCGTGCCGGATCGCGGTCGCGCGCGTCGAGCATCGCCGTGCCGTACGCGGCGGCCGCGTGCACGGCGGGATCGACGCTGACCCGCCGGGCCTGGTCGTACAGCTCCTGCGCGTGCGCGCGCCGGCCCAGCCCCGCCAGGGCGGTCGCGGTGCGCTGAGTGAATCGCCACCACAGGTCCGAACCCGGCTCCACCAGCCGCAGGCCACGCGAGCCCAACTCCACGACCGCGTGCAGGAACCCCTCGGTGACGCAGTGGTCCACCGCCGCCCACAGCGCCTGCGCCGCGGCGTCCAGGTCGCCGCCGTGCTCCAGGTGGTAGGGCACCGCGCCCAGTGCGTATTCCGCCGCCGCGGCGCCGGCCCTCAGCTCGGCGGCGCGCCGGTCGTGCCGGCGCGCGCGTTCCTCCGGCGGCAGCGACAGGTACGCGCGGTAGGCCCTGGGGTCGTCACAGGTGCCGTCCGAGGCGACGTAGTCGTCGGGCGGCCCGCCCTGAGCCCGCGCCTCCACCGGCCGCATGCCCTCCCACGGCGGCTCCACGGAGCCCACCGCCAGCGTCAGGCCCGGCGCGCGGCGCGCCAGGACGCGCAGCAGTTCGCGGTCGGCCGGATCCGCCTCGTGCAGGTTGTCCACCAGCAGCGTCCGCGGTTCCTCCAGGCAGTCGCGCACGAACTCGGCGATGCCGTTGGCGATCCGGAGCGTGCGGCGCGGCGCGGGCACGAGGATCCGCTCGTCTTCGGTCAGGCGGTCCTCGATGGGCTGCCGGCGCGCCGGCACCAGAGAACGCAGGCCGGGTGCGACGGCGCGGATCTCGATGTCGTGTGCCGCCACCAGGCCCGGGGAACGCTCCAGGGCGACCGGGACGAGGGCGCGCAGCAGCGCGCCGCCGATCGTGTACGGACCGCGTAGCCGGCGGTGCCCGTTGACGACGGGCGCGACTGGGGGCGGCACCTCCAGGGCGTGGTTCGCAACCAGCGATCGGAGGGCCGCTACGCGGTCGCGGGAGAGGTCTCCCCGGACCCAGATGTGGCTCGGGAGGTCCCTCACCCCTTGTGGATCACGCTCGAGGTGCCGCTCAGCTTGGTCGTCCCCGGCTTACGGATAATGATCTTCTTCATCACGCCTCTTTCCCCACTCTTGCGGACAAGGCACAAGTATTCGCAGGGATCAGCTATCCGCCAAGGGATGGAACCATTATCTATCGGGAGAAAAGCCGGGAGACCACGCCATTTAGCTGCTTCTCGATATAAATCACCACGTTGTCGCCGCATACCTCGCGCCGCAACTCCCGCCAGCCGGATTTGCGGTAGAGCTCCAGCGCGGCGGCCTGACGCAGGGTGGTGTCCCCGCGCAACGTCGAGTATCCGAGCCGGCGCGCCCGTTCCTCGAGCTCCTGCGTGATCCGCGCACCGTAGCCGCGCCGCTGGTGATCGGGGTGGACGCGCAGCCGGCACATCTCGGCCGTGTCGGCGTCGATGCGCCGCAGGCCGCCCATCGCGACGAGCCCCGCCCCGGGCACCTCTCCGACCAGGAAGTCACCCCCGGCCGCCAGGTAGATCTCGGTAATCCGGGGAAAGTCGTCGTCGTAGTAGACGCCGTCGCCCGGAACCACGCCCACCTGGGCCAGGCCGATCTGATGAAGGGACCACACCGCGTCGAGATCCGACCAGCGGTACCGCCGGATCCTCAGCGGTGCGATCCCGCCCTCCCCGCCTCTCACGGGATCTCCCGGCTCGAGATCTCCCGCCAGCGCGTCTCCTGCCACACGTCCTCCTTGCTACCCACGTCACCCGACGTCCCGGACCAGCTCCGGCGGGATCGTGACGCGGCTCTGCTTGATCACCTCGCAGAACTCCTGCAACCGGGCGGAGTCGCCGTGCTTCGCCCTGATCGCCTTCACCAGGTCGTACGCCGGTTTGAGCAGCAGGTCGGTCCGGTAGTCCTTGTCGACCAGGTCGATGGCCTCCTGGCCCAGCTTGAGCGCCGCCTCGACGTCGCCGTCGATGAGCCGGCACATCGCCCGGTCGAACCGGATCAGGGTCTGGTCGAGCAGGTCCTCGTCCGTGTACTTGTCGAGCGCCTGCTGCAGGATCACGTCGGCCTCCACGGTCTGCCCCAGCTTCACCAGGACGTCGCCCTGGTAGAAGTAGAGCTGCCGCTCTGTGTAGCCGAAGGCCGGGTCCTCCCGGTCGCTGTCGTTCATCTGCTGGAAGGCCGCCCGGGCGCGGTGCAGCGCCCGCTTGGCCTGTTCGACCACCTCGTGCCGCGAGCCGTTGACGCCGGCGATCTTCGCCAGCGCCCTCGCCTCGACGACCGGCGCCATGGTCCGGGCGGCGCACGGGGTGTGGCCGGCCAGGTCGCGGCTCTTCTTCGCGAGCGTGAGCGCCTCGCGCGGATCGCCGTAGTAAAGCGGCACCAGCGCCTCGCGGGCGGTGACCCAGGCGCGCAGAGCGCGGTCTCCGGTCTCGTCCGCGGCCATTCTGCCGGTGCGGAAGAACGAGCGGGCCAGCCGCTGGTCCCCCAGGTCGATCATGATCATCCCGGAGAGCCCGGCGAGCTGGGCGGCCATACGGCACAGCCGCTCCTGCACGTCGATGGGCTGGCGGCGGTCCAGCGCCTTGCGCACGGCGGTGAACTCCAGCATCACGTCGCAGAGCAGCCGTACGGGCGGGGTGTTCATGTACTGCCGCCCGAACCCGGACGTGGCCTGCTCCCACTGATCGAGCATCGCCGGCGAGACGGTGGCCGTGACCATGGTCTCGTCCATACGCCGACGGAGGTTCTCCACCGCGCCGAGCACCTTTTCGTCGAGCTCTTGGAGGCCAGCCGCCCCCACGGCGCCGCCGGCGAGGAGCCTCAATAGCGTCCTCCGTAGCACGTTCTCGTCCTCCTCGCCCCCGTTCATCGTGGGGGTCTCGCCGCCCGACGGGGCCGGCGCACCCCACGGAGCGGGTGAAGTGTCAGGTCTGTCCTCTTCTGGGGCTCCACTACTCGGTTCGGCGAGGTGTCCGTGGCCACAGATGCACGGGCTCTCGAACCCGAGAGCCAGCGGTTCCACCCGATAGACCGAGCACAGGTAGTGGAGATACTCCGGGCCGGGCCGCTTCATCCCCGACTCGTACGCGGACAGTAGCGTCTCTCCGATGCCGGGGACGGCTTTTCCGTCCCTCTCGAAGAGAGCGCGCACCTGCTCGATCACGTCGGCGAGCGCCACACCGTGTGAGAGGCGATGTGCCTTGATCCGGGTCGTGCCGAACTGTGGCCCGCAGTCGCTGTGGATCTCCTCTGCGATCTCGGCCAGGCTGCGCCCGGTGGCCAGGCCCCGCGCCCGGATCCGGCGCGCGATCTCCGTCTCCCTGTGTTGCCTGCCGGACATTCCGGCCCCTCTCTCGTGGCCGGCCGCGCTAGCAGCCCGTGGTCTCGAGCGGTCCTCACCTAGTGACAGAGAGTGACGCTGCCGTCGCGCTCCGCCCACAACATAATGATGGACCATAGTTGGCGCAGCCAAGCCCCCAACCTGAACGTGCCGACTAAGGATCGTCTCCCGATAGGGGTTTTCTTTCAACCAACAAGGGTTTTCCTTCACCTCAGCCGCTTGCGGCCCTCGTTGACCCGAGCACTTCTGTGAGCCATCTTTGGCGCACCAGAGTGAACAGACGGGAACGCAAAGTACACATTCCGCCCGCGAACGGAAATGAAGGAGGACCTACGGTGGGGGAGGACGATTTCCGGCGCCTGGAACATCTGGTGGCCGAACTCGACGCCCGGGGCCTGCTCGCACGAGTCGTGCGCACCCCGTCGGGCCGCGCCTACGTGCGCGTGATCAACCCCGACGCGACAAGCCTCACGGAGAACGTCGTCTGCCAGGCGGCAGACTACTGGTGGTCCTGGGGTGAGCGGATGCACCGGGCGGACGACCCCGCCGGAGCGGCCACGAAAGTGGCCCGTGTGCTCGCCGCGGTGAGCGAGTAGGGGAAGGCGGCGGCCCGAGGTGAAAGCACGGTGAAAACGCACTCGCCGTGGGCCGCCGCATCCACCGCGGCCTCAGGGGGCGGGCAGGACGCCCGGTGCGGAGCGTCACCGTCGCGCCGCCCCGGCGCGACGGCGACGCTGCGGCGTGCCGCCCGCCCCCGACCCGCCCCATAGCGGGCAACCCCCCGGGCCGAACCGCCCCCCCGGCGGAAAGTGCGCCGGAGCGCCCCCACCAGCGAGTGGGGGGCGGGCGGGGTAGGGGGGGGTGCCGGCGCACAA
>NZ_JBSGHN010000027.1:0-45129 GCF_053604425.1 Microbispora sp. NPDC004025
GGTTCGGCATCGTGCACGTGGACTACGACACCCAGGTGCGCACGCCGAAGGCCAGCTTCCACTGGATGCGGGACTTCATCGCCGACCCGGTCGTCACCGCCCCCGTCACCGCCCGCCCCGCGACCACCGGCCCGGTCGACATCCTGGTCGCCGGCACCCCCAAGAAGGAACGCTGAGGACCGGGGCCGCTTTCCCAGGCGCCCGAGGAATCGACGTGACGGTCCCCAGCGTCGCCCGGATCTACGACCATCTCCTCGATGGCAAGACCGACTTCGCCGTCGACCGGGCGGCGGCCGAGAAGCTCATCGAGCTGACCGCTCCTCCCGATCGTGTCGCGCACAGCCCGCCGATCCGCCAAGGCCTACCGGCGGGCCGTGCAGGAAACCCTGCGCGGCCCGCACCGGGCGACCGGCCTCGCGTGCGGGTCGGCTGCCCATAGCCGGTCTGCCCTGTCTCAGATGTCGTCGACGGTCATCGCGCCCTCGTGGGGGCGCCGGGACAGGTCGATGCCGAGCTCCTCCGCCGCGCGGAAGACGTCCTCGTCGGTATCCCTCATCTCGATCGACATGCCGTCGCTGGAGAGAACCTCGACGTTCAGGCAGAGCGACTGCATTTCCTTGATGAGGACCTTGAAGGACTCGGGAATGCCCGCCTCGGGGATGTTCTCGCCCTTGACGATGGCCTCGTAGACCTTCACGCGGCCCAGCACGTCGTCGGACTTGATCGTCAGCAGCTCCTGCAGCGCGTACGCCGCGCCGTAGGCCTCCAGGGCCCACACCTCCATCTCGCCGAAGCGCTGGCCGCCGAACTGCGCCTTACCACCCAGCGGCTGCTGGGTGATCATCGAGTACGGGCCGGTCGAACGAGCGTGGATCTTGTCGTCGACCAGGTGCAGCAGCTTCAGGATGTAGATGTAGCCCACCGAGATCGGGTGCGGGAACGGCTCGCCGGAACGGCCGTCGAACAGCCGCGCCTTGCCACTGGGCATCACCATCCGGTCGCCGTCGCGGTCGACGAGAGTGCTGCCCAGAAGACCGATGATCTCCTGTTCTCCGGCGCCGTCGAACACCGGCGTGGCGACATTGGTCCAGGGCTCGACCCTGTCGATGTCCTTCTCGCGCAGGCGCTCGGCCCACTCCTCCCGCACCTCGCTGATGTCCCAGCCCTGCGCCGCGATCCACCCGAGGTGTGTCTCCAGCACCTGACCGACGTTCATACGCCCGGGGACGCCCAGCGGGTTGAGAATGATGTCGACCGGGGTGCCGTCCTCGAGGAACGGCATGTCCTCCACCGGGAGGATCTTGGAGATGACGCCCTTGTTGCCGTGACGGCCGGCGAGCTTGTCCCCATCGGTGATCTTGCGCTTCTGCGCCACGTACACCCGGACCAGCTCGTTGACGCCCGGAGGAAGCTCGTCGCCCTCCTCGCGGCTGAACACGCGCACCCCGATGACCTTGCCGGACTCACCGTGCGGCACCTTCAGCGAGGTGTCACGCACCTCACGCGCCTTCTCTCCGAAGATCGCACGCAGCAGCCGCTCCTCGGGCGTCAGCTCCGTCTCACCCTTGGGCGTCACCTTGCCCACCAGGATGTCGCCCGTCTCCACCTCGGCGCCGATCCGGATGATGCCGCGCTCGTCGAGATCGGCCAGCGCGTCCTCGGAGGCGTTGGGGATGTCGCGGGTGATCTCCTCGGGGCCCAGCTTGGTGTCGCGGGCGTCGACCTCGTGCTCTTCGATGTGGATCGACGACAGCACGTCGTCCTGCACCAGACGCTGGGACAGGATGATCGCGTCCTCGTAGTTGTGGCCCTCCCACGGCATGAACGCGACCAGCAGGTTCTTGCCCAGCGCCATCTCACCGTTGTCGGTGCACGGCCCGTCGGCGACGACCTGACCCTGCTCGACCCGGTCCCCTTCGGCCACGATCGGCTTCTGGTTGAAACACGTGCCCTGGTTGGACCGCTTGAACTTCGCCACCCGGTAGGTCGTCCGCGTGCCGTCGTCGTTCATCACCGTGATGTAGTCGGCCGAGACCTCCTCCACCACGCCGGCCTTCTCGGCCGTGATCACATCACCGGCATCGGTCGCGGCACGATACTCCATACCGGTCCCGACCAGCGGCGCCTCGCTCTTCAGCAGCGGCACCGACTGACGCTGCATGTTCGAACCCATCAGCGCCCGGTTGGCGTCGTCGTGCTCCAGGAACGGAATCATGGCCGTCGCCACCGACACCATCTGACGCGGCGACACGTCGATGTAGTCGATCTCCTCCGCACGCGCGAGCTCGGTCTCACCACCCTTCGTACGCACCAGGACGCGCGACTCGGCGAAGCTGCCGTCGGCGTTCAGCGCCGTGTTGGCCTGCGCCTTGACGTACTTGTCCTCCTCGTCCGCGGTCAGGTAGTCGATCTCGTCGGTCACCTTGCCGTCGACGACCCTCCGATAGGGCGTCTCGACGAAACCGAAGGCGTTGACCCGCCCGAAGGAGGCCAGCGAGCCGATCAGGCCGATGTTCGGCCCCTCCGGCGACTCGATCGGGCACATCCGGCCGTAGTGGGACGGGTGCACGTCCCGAACCTCGAAACCGGCCCGCTCCCGCGACAGACCACCGGGACCCAGCGCGTTCAGACGCCGCTTCTGCGTCAGGGCGGCGAGCGGGTTGATGTGGTCCATGAACTGCGACAGCTGCGAGGTGCCGAAGAACTCCTTGATCGACGCCACGACCGGGCGGATGTTGATCAGGGTCTGCGGCGTGATCGCCTCGACGTCCTGCGTCGTCATGCGCTCGCGCACGACGCGCTCCATACGGGCCAGGCCCAGCCGGACCTGGTTCTGGATCAGCTCGCCCACCGTGCGCAGACGGCGGTTGCCGAAGTGGTCGATGTCGTCGATCTCGACATCGGCCTCGCCGGCGTGCAGGCGCACGAGGTATTCGATGGTGGCGACGATGTCCTCGTCGGTCAGCGTGCCCTGGGTGATGTCGGCCTGGACGCCCAGCTTCTTGTTGATCTTGTAGCGGCCGACCTTGGCCAGGTCGTAGCGCTTCGGGTTGAAGTACAGGTTCTCCAGCAACGCCTGCGCCGACTCCTTGGTCGGCGGCTCACCCGGACGCAGCTTGCGGTAGATGTCCAGCAGCGCATCGTCCTGGCCGGAGGTGTGGTCCTTCTCCAGGGTCGCCCGCATCGACTCGTACTGGCCGAAACGCTCAAGAATCTGGTCGTTGGTCCAGCCGAGCGCCTTGAGCAGCACGGTGACCGGCTGCTTGCGCTTGCGGTCGACGCGTACGCCGACGCTGTCCCGCTTGTCGATCTCGAACTCCAGCCAGGCACCCCTGGAGGGGATGACCTTGCACCCGTAGAGGTCCTTGTCGGAGGTCTTGTCGGGATTCCGCTCGAAGTACACCCCGGGCGACCGCACGAGCTGGGAGACCACGACACGCTCGGTGCCGTTGACGATGAACGTGCCCTTCGACGTCATGAGCGGGAAGTCGCCCATGAACACCGTCTGGCTCTTGATCTCACCTGTGGTGTTATTGATGAACTCCGCCGTGACGAACATCGGGGCGGAGTAGGTCATGTCCTTGTCTTTGCACTCATCGACTGAGTACTTGGGCGGCTCGAACCTGTGGTCCCGGAACGACAGGGACATGGTTCCGGAGAAGTCCTCGATGGGACTGATCTCCTCGAAGATCTCTTCGAGACCTGATTGGGGCGGAATGTCCTTGCGCCCGGCCTGGCGAGCCGCCTCGACCCGGCCCTTCCATCTCTCGTTCCCCACCAGCCAGTCGAAGGACTCGGTCTGCAGGGCGAGAAGGTCGGGCACTTCGAGCGGCTCCCGGATGCGCGCGAAGGAGACGCGGCGGGGACCGGCGGGTACGGCGGAGGCGTTGCGCGAGGCTGCCAACAGATGTCCTTCCGGGGGATGGCGGACTGACGACACGCGCGCCGAACGACATCACAGCCGAAAACGAAGGAGTGGGATGCCGAGGGCGAGCATGATGGAAGGGCAGCATAAACCAAAAGGCAAACGAAAGTCCATCAATATCGAGCCAGTCAACCTCTATCCCGCAATCAGAATTCCACGCCGGCGAGGAATTCGTCAAGCCGAACTCGCGATTTCGCTAGTCGACGGCTGGCCCACCGGCGTCGCGGCCGGGTTCCGATGTGCCCCACGACAACTGGGCGGGCCGACGAGGATGAGCTCGCCGACCCGCCCAGGCAGCGGGAATGCGCGGTGGCCGGTTAGGTTAGGCGCAGTTGATGGCGGTGTAGGAGGGGTTGTAGGTCGAGGTGACCTGCCGGCCATCGATCGTCGCGGTCGCCGTCACGGTCGCACTGCCCGTGGCGATCTGCCCGGCCCTGGTGCTGAAGGACTGGTAGGCCTGCTTGCCTTGGGCGACGTCGGCCACGGCCTTCGAACCGTAGGGGGTGGTCAGCGTCACGTTCGCCGGCACGGCGGCGTTGTTGACCGCGGTCACGGCCACGTACGCCGTGGTGCCCACGCAGCGGGCGGTGGCGGTCACGGCCAGCGCGAGCTCCGGAGTGACCGGCACCGTGAATGACGCCGCAGCTTCCGACGCCTTCAGGTAGTCGAAGCCGAGGTACTCGGCCTTGACCGTCCGGGTGCCCGCAGGCAGACCCGCCGGCAGCGTGACCGTGGCCGCGCCGTCCTCCAGGTAGGCGAGCTTCGACCACGAGCCGACGCTGAACCGCACCTGACCGCCGGTCTCGAAACCGTCGGCCGCCTTGACCGTGGCGGTGGCCGTGGTCGTCTCGGCCCCGCTCGCGTACGGCTCGACAGCCACCTCAGTGGTGGTCGTGACGTCGCTGTTCGGGATCTTGCGGATGTCGTTCCACTCGCGGAGGGTGATCGGGGTCACGGTGCCGTGACGCGGACGGGCGACGCCCGCGTTGGTCATCGTGATCGCCTTGGCGTTCCAGGTCGGAGCCTCGATGTCGGCGTGGCACGCGGCCTGGTATCCACCACCGTTCGTGTACCGGTCACCCCAGAGGTAGAACTGGCCGGGGCAGGAGGTGTCACCAGGGTTGGCCTTGAAGACGATCGGCCCCTCGTATCCCTGGTTGGCGACCCACGTCGTGCGCCCCAGAGCCGGAGCGACCAACGTCCAGTTGTTGATGTTGCTGTCCAGGAAGTCGGTGTGCTTCTCCGAGAAGATGTCCGAGCCCTGGTTGCCGGCCTCGTTCTTGGTCACGCGGTAGTAGTGGTCACCGACCCGGATCGCGGTCGTGTCGATCCGCGACAGAGGGGCCGGGTTCTGCCAGACCTTGGGAGCGGAGAACGTCTGGAAGTCGCGCGTCGTGGCGTACCACATCTGCGCGTTGCCCTGACCGGTGCGGTTCACGGGGTCGTTCCACAGCGACTGTGCCCAGAACACGACGTAGGCGCCGATCTCCTCGACCCACAGCGACTCGGGCGCGAAGGCGTTGCCCGCGTTGTCTGGCGCGACTTTCACGTGCCGCTGAGGAGTCCAATGCACGAGGTCGTGCGACTCGAACACCTCGATGTACTGGGTGTCGTTGATGGCGTATCCGCCCTGGTCGTACCAGTTCAGGTCGGTGGCGATCATGTAGAACGTGTCGCCGTCGGGTGAGCGGACGATGTGCGGGTCACGAAGGCCCTGGTCGCCCAGCTGGGAGATGAGCGACGGCCGGCCTCCGGTCAGACCGGTCCAGTCCAGAGCGGTGTTTCCGTTGGACGTCGCGAACATGATCTGCTCGCCGTCGGCGATCCCCTCGCCCTTGAAGTACCCCAGGAAGTACCGCTCGTACTCCTCGGAACGGGGCTTGGCGGTGATGGTCACCGGGAACGACTTCGTCTTCGAGGCCGAGCCCTTGGTGATGGTCGCCGTCAGGACGGCCTCGACATCCGCACGGCCGAAGGCCGGGCGGGTCACCTCACCCTTCGGCGTGACGAGTTCGGTGCTCGACTTCCAGGTGATCGTGGATCCGAACTCGCCGGTTGCCGGGAGGTTGATGTTTCCGCGCACGTCGTCGGTGGCGTACAGGGACAGGTCGAACGTGTCCCGGTCGACCGCCTGCGCGTCGTCGAACTCGGCCTTCACCACGACGGGGATCTCCCGTGTGGCGACCTCCTGGGCGCCCTTGCGGACAGTCGCCGTGAGCGTGGCCTTCGCGTCGGGCTGCCCCTTCGCGGGTCGGGTGATCTTGCCGGTCACCGCGACCTTGCGTGCGCTGGGGAGGGCCGGCGGGGTGTAGACCTCGACGACCGACGGGTCCGAACTCGTCCACGTGATGGCCGAGCCCGCCACTGAGCCCACCTTGGGCAGAACGATGTCGTGCACGATCGCACTGGTCAGGCCGAGGTCGATGGCGGCGGCGTCGGCGCGAACGCCGTCGGAGACGGTCTTGTTCGCCAGGGCGAGTGTCTCGTCGAGGCTCACTGCCCGGTCGTAGACCCGGAAGTCCCGGAGCGTTCCGCGGAATGAGTAGTGGCCCGACGTCTGCGAGCGAGCGAGGAAGTTGCAGTTGGTCCCCGCGGCGTTCACCGACGGCGGCGTGGTCAGGTTCGTCGACGTCGCGTGCAGCACGCCGTCGAGGTAAAGACTGCCGGTCCAGCTCGTACCGTTCGCGTTCAGTGACTGCGTGTAGGTGACGTGCGTCCACGCTCCCTCGGGCATGCGGACCCGGTTCTGCTGGAGGTTCGCCGAACCCACCGCGACGCGGAACCGCTGGGTGTTCGACGCGAAGATGGAGCCCTGGGCGCCGGTGTCGACGTCGCACGAGCCGGATTTCGCGCCGAAGCTCCACATCTGGTGCTCGCCGACGTTCGCCGGGTCGATCCACACGTCATAGTCGACGGTGAGGTTCGACATGCCGGCGGTGAGATTGTTCGGCAGCGCCACGTACGCACCGTCGAGGGCGCTTTCGTAGGAGTCGGGGTTGAATCTGACTCCTTCGCCGGTCAAGGTCGCCTTTTCCGGATGCACGAGCATGGCGTTCGCCGCCGAGCCCGCGCTACCCGAGTTGACCAGCGTCGTCCCACCGGTCTCGTCGAGGGCGAAGTGGTGCACCAGGCCCTCGTTCAGCGTCTCCTCGGCAGCCTGCGAGGGCGTCGCCGCGAACGAGACCGAGAGAAGCGCGCCCAGTGCCAGGCCCGCGACACCTCTACCCTTGCGACTCAGCCTGTGACGCGACCTTTGCTGTCGCATTCTCAATTGATCCTCCTCGATCCGCTCGCTGTGGACACGTGGGGCACGGCCCGGTCAGGGGCGGGGCCGGACCCACGCGCGGGGCAGGCGAAGCCCGAAAGGGTGGTCAGCGTGCCGGCAAGGCCCGGCAGGATCAGGCCTCGTTGAGCGCTCTGACGAGACGAGGGCAGCACAGACAAAGGTTCACCTCGCTGTGGAGTGTGGGGGGTGGCGTGAACTGGGGTGGATGGGGCTATATGTCGCAGGTGTCCGGGTCTTGAATGCAGACCCTAACCTCCAGCCCCAGTGAAAGATAGCGCTAACATCAGTAAACTTTGTCAGTGGACTGATGAAAGCTACGTGAGGCCTGGATAAAGCTCTCACCCGATGCTGGTTGCCGGCTTCCTGCTGCTCACCGCATGACCGCTTGAGCCGACACGGCCGGCTGGAGCGACGAGTGGAGCGGCTGTCTGGGCGAGGCCTCGGAGTCCGCGGTACCGCGCTCGGCGAAGGCCTGGAGAGGACACGCGGCCTCGCAAACCCCCGCTCGGTCATGAGCTTGTTCACCGCGACCTCGGCCTCGCCGGACCGCGAAGTACGCCCGGCCCGGGAATTCGGGGACGGGGTCGCCGACAACAAGCCGGGCGCTCCCCTGCTCGTACGCCAGGTCACCTTGGCCTGGCCGCCACCGGGCATCTTGGCAACGACACCCGAAAACGGACTTTGACCCTGATTTCGCGCGTTGACCCGCCTCACTCGGCGAGGAGGACGCGTTTGCGTCCGTACCCGCCTGTTATCCCATTGAAGGGGTTGCCGTTCCAGGGCGCGACGTGAGGAGGCCCGTCGGGAAACCGTCTGATTCCGATTCCGACACCCCGAGAAGGCACCACAGCGCGGTACTGGATGAACCCTCCAGGCCCGTGGCGCGTCCCTTGGACATGCAGAGATCGCGTTGGATCGTCATCGCTGTGCTCGCGTCGTTGTGCGCCTGCGGCCAGTCTGGTGCTGGTCCGGTACTCACTGCGGCCGGGACCGAGACGATCGTGTTGCCGCGCATCACCGTCGAGGTCACGCTCTCCGCCGAATCGATCGCCGTTCGCCCGCAGTGAGAGTCACCGAAGCTTTTGACGGCGAGACCTGCGCGGAGCCACTCCACGCCGGGCAGGATGAGCGAACCTCCACCCGCGGGCTCATGCCGTCTCCTCCTCTGGGGTGATCAGCGCGTTGAGGCGCCGGGCCTGTTTGACGAAGGCGCTGCCGCCGGTCCGCTGCGCGACCGCGGCCAGCCGTGGGATCCGTAGGCGGGCGCCGGTGAGGGAGGCGGCCGTCGCGGCGACGATGAGCAGGTCGGTCGTGCCGGTGCGGGGTCGCTCCCCCGCTTCGGGGAGGAGCTCGGTGAGCATGCGTGCGACGGCGTCCCAGACCTGGGCGTGCGCATCGGCCGCAAGAGCGTCCGCGAGCGCGGGGACAGCGCGGCCGAGCCTGGCCGTGTCCGCCGCGACGAGCACGGCCAGGAATCCTCCGAGGTCGCCACCGTTCAGGTCGCCGTGGGCGGCGTGGACCAGCAGCGCGTCGACCGCGATGCCCCGCGCGCCGTCGTCCTCACAGGCAAGGCCGTGGGCGAGTGCGGCGGCGGTCACCGCGCCGACCGGCCCCTGGCCGCAGGCCAGCCGGTACAGCGGCGCCAGGTCGGCCCGGCGGGATCTGATCAGCGGGGGCAGTCGCGGCAGGATCCAGGCGGTGATCACCTCCCGGTGGGACGGCATGAGCAGGGGCCACCAGCCCATCGTCTGGGAGGCGGTGTTCACCGCATCGGCGGGATCGACGACGCACATGCGCCGGACGAGGTCCGGCAGGTCATCATCGCGAGACCGCACGGCGGGGAAGATCCGCGTCACGATCGTGGCGGAGCCTTCATGGGGATGCAGCCGCACGACCCGGTGGCCGATCACCGGGTCGGCGAGCCCGCCCCGCCGCAGCCACGCCGCCAGCTTCCGCCCCGCGGTCGATGTCAGCGTCCCGGCCCGGGCGACCGCCGCCGGGGGGATCGTCCGCGGTAGCCGCAGGAGCGCCTGCTGGAAGTCGGCTTCCAAGGGCTCGGCGCAGGCCGCTTCCAGCCGCTCCATACGCTTGACCAGGGTCATCGGGTCGATGTGCCCGGACGTGACGGTGGGCGTGGCCAGCAGTACCGGCACCTGCGCGGTTTCGAGCTCGCGGGCGATCTCCCGCAGGCGTGTCACGACGAGGACGTCGGGAGCCGGGTCCCAGTCGCGGAAGGGGTAGAACTTCACCAGGCCGCGGAGTTTTCTACCGGCATCGGGTGCCACCGCGGCGAGCACGGCGCGCATCGTCAGCAGATGCGGGTCGTCGTTCATCCCGCCGATGCCGTGGGCGGCGAGCTCGACGTCGAGCAGGAACGGGTAACTCGCGCGGAGCACCGGCTCGACGACCGCGCGAACCGCCTCGCGGTCGCGGTGGACGAGCGCCACCAGCCCGGCGAGCAGGCGTTCGACTGTCAACGGGTCCCGCGCGGTGACGGCCAGTTCGGCGAGTTCCTCGGGCGACTCGACGGCAGGGACCGGCTCAGCCTCCTCTGCCGGTGGGGCCGGCAGGGCGGCCGGCGCGGGAACCGGCCGCCCGTCCAGGTGAAAGGCCGGGGTCAACCGGTCCCGCAGGTCGGCGGGAAGGGCGTCCGCCGCCGCGCGGACGGCCGCATGACCGTCTTCGTCCGAGTGGCCGGCCAGCCGTGACGCCGCCGCGACGGCGCGTTCGGCGATGTCACGGTGAGCGCTGCCGAAGGCCGCGGCGAATGCTCGCAGAGCGGCGCCGGTCCGCTCCCGCCTGCCACGGGCGCCGGCCTGCGCCCAGGTGAGGGCCGCACGGACGATTTTCTTCTCCGGACGGAACATCAGTGTCTTGGTCGCTTCGGCGAACAGCTCGTCCGAGAGCAGCCCGGCGTCGTCCGCGCGCCGCAGCTCGCTCACCGCGAGCTGGACGACCGGTCCCGTGGCGGTGGGCACCAGCCGCGCCAGATCCCTGACAGGGATCTCCCGCGGGCTCGGCCGCAGGGCGGAGTAGAGGTCGGTGAACGGCCGGCTCTCACCGTCGAAGAACGCGCCTGCGCAGCCCTCCAGCAACGTGCCGCGCTCCAGGACGCCGTCGCCCGCCTGGTGCGCCACGGCGGCGGCCCATGCGGGAACCAGGTCTCCCGTTCCCCGCAGCCGCGCCGCCAGACCCCGGCTGCGCAGCAGGCTTCCGGCCAGATGACGGGTCAGCCGCTCATCGGTGACACCGCCACCGGAGTCGGCCACGGCATACAGCCAGCCGAGCACGAAGGCGGAATGGCCGGGCGGCTCGATGCCGGTTTCCGCCACCAGGCGGGCGGCCGGATACCACGCCGACAGCCGGTGCGCCCGTCCCCCATCGGCCTCGTCCCTCCACGCGTCCTCGTCCGCCAGCCGGCGGACGAGTTCCGCCCGCCACCGCGTCGACCGGCCGCGCACCACCCTGGCGATGCGGCGCGCGTCGTCGTCGTGCCCGTCGAACAACCACAGGTCGGGGAGGGTCAGCCAATATGCCACCTCGGCCGCGTCGTCGAAACAGGCCGCGCCGGCCACACGCAGCGCGGGCGCCTGCGGGTCATGCGGCGGACCGTCCCACCAGCCTCTCCCGAGCCCGCCCTGTGCGGCGAACGTCCGCAGGCGCCCGGCCAGCGCGCGCCTTGCCTCGTCATCCGCCCGCTCCAGTAGATCGGCGGCGCCTTCCGCATCCGCGGCCCTGATACGGCCCGGCAACCCGCCCGGCTGCCCGGCCCGCTTCACGATCGCAGCCCAGAAGCTCACCGGCTCACCTGCTGCTGAAGACGGCGGGCCTCCTGGACCAGCCGGCTGGATCCCCCGCGCGCCGCCACCTCGGCCAGCCCGGGAATCCCGGCACGTTCCCCGCTGAGGGCGGCCGCCTTGACCGCGACCGCGAGCACCTCCCCCAGCCCGGCACGGGGCTTGTCCCCTGTGCGCGGAAGCAGGGGCGGCAGTGCCGTGAGGAGAACACGCCACACAGCCGCGTGCGCGCCCGCCGCGGTCGCCTCGTCCAGGGCGGCGGTGATCCGGTTGAGCTTGACCAGACCGGCGTCGACCAGCCGCGCGACGGCCTGACCGAGATCGGCGGCGGGCAACTGCCCGCGCGCCGTCAGGGTGACGAGGGCGTCGACGGCCGCGCCCCGCTGTGCGGGGTGCTTGTTCCCCATCCCGACGGCGAGCGCGCTCGCGGTGGCCGCTCCGACCGGGCCGTCACCGTGAACCAGCGCCGCGAGGACCTCGCCCCCGCCGCCAGAGCTGTCGATGTCGAGGGTCAGGGTCTCCAGCAGGTGGGCGGCGACGACCTCCCTGTGGGAGGGCATGACGGCCGGCCACCACACCGTCTCCCCCGCGCCGTACAGGCCCGTCGCCGGCCCCGTGCAGAGCTCGGCGACGGGCTCGGGAACACCGGCCGGCGGCGCGATCCGCACGGACATCTCCCGCACGCTGATGTAGTGGTCCGGGCTGGTGTTCCAGTGCGCGTACGGCCGCTGCACCGTCTCGATGCCGACGGTCACCTCGGGGTCGGGCAGCCCGCCCCGCCGCAGCCACTCCGCCAGCGTCCGGCCCGCCCGCGAGGTCAGCCCTTCGGCTCGTACGGCGGCCCTCGGGTCGATCTCGCGCGGCAGCCGCAGCAGCGCCTGGTGGAAGTCGGCCTGAAGCGGCTCGGCGCCCTCCAGCCGCTCCATCCGCTCGATCAGCGTCTCCGCGTCGACGTGGCCGGTGGGGGAGGTCGGTGTGGCCAGCAGCACCGGCACGCTGCGGCCCGCCTCCAGCATCTCCATGACTTCCCGCAGCCGGCGCTGCACCAGCAGCTGGATCGGCGAGTCATGGTCAGGCCGGCCACGCCGGTAGTCCGCCAGCAGGGCCGACAGCTTCCTGCTGTCGGCGGGCGCGACGACCGCCAGCGCGCACCGGCTCATCAGCGCGTGGGTGCTCCGATCGAAGCCGCTCATGCCGTACACGTAGGTGGTCGGGTCGAACGGCTGCCGCCAGTGCTTGTGCGACCCCGGCCGCAGTGCCTGTGCCACGGCGTCCCGGTCGCGGTGGGTCAGTTCGACCAGCGCGGCGAGTATGCGCTCGAACTGCGGCGGCTCGTCCGGCCACCGCAGCGTCTCGAGTTCCCAGGCCAGGTCCTCCGGCGAGGTGAGCAGGGGCGGCAGGGCGGGCAGCGGGTTCACCGCAAGGGTGGCCGGGGCTACTGTCGGCGGCTCGGCGGCCTCCACTGGACCGGCGACCGCCGCGATCTTCTCGCGCAGGTCGGCGGGAAGCCAGCAGGCCGCCGTGCGGACCATGTCCAGGGCCGGGCGGGAGGCGTGCGGAGCGAAATTGACCGCCAGCCGCACGGCCCGGTCCCGCAGCGCGGGAGTGTCCTGGTCGAACACGGCCGCCAGTGCCGGCAGCACGCCGTCGGCCCTGGACGGCGCCGCGCCTGCGATCCAGCGCAACGCGGCCGTGACGTACTTCTTCTCCGGCCGGAACGCCAGCGCCGCGACCGCCTCGGCGAACGGCTCGTCACCCAGCAGGCCCGCCTCGTCGAGCCGGCCCAGCTCCTCCAGCGCGAGCTGGACGAACGGCGACGCGGCCGACGGCAGCAGCCGGACGAACTCGACGGCGGGAATCTCCCCCGGCTCGGGCCGCAGACCCCGCCACAGGGTCACGAACGGGGCGATTTCGCCAGCCTCCCCGCCCGCCAGGAACCGTTCCACACACCCGCTGACGAGCACCTGCCGCGGCACCCGGCCCTGCCCCGCGAGCGTGACCAGCGCGGCGACGACACCCCTGTCTTCGTTCCATCCGACGTCCCAGGTCAACGCCTGGGCGGCGCCTCCGGCCCGGAACGCCCGGGGCAGCAGGTGCCCGAGCAGTGGGTCCCCGGCGAGCGCGTCGGGCGTGCCCTGGTTCATCCAGTGCCGCCTGACCAGCCGCCACAGCCAGCCGGCGGTGAACGCGTCGTTGTCCGGCGGCTCGATGCCCGTCTCCAGCACCAGGCCCGCGGCCAGATCCCACCCCGGCACACCGTTTTCCATCAGCCCTGACGCGGACCCCGACGGCGGCCGCAACCGCTCCACCAGGCGAACGGCCAGATCTTCGCGCCATGCGGCCGGCCGGTCCCCGATCAGGGCCAGGATCCGGGCGGCGTCGGCCTCGGGCTCGCGCACCCAGCGCAGGTCCCGCCGGTTCAGCCATGCCGCGACCTGCGCGGCCCCCCTCAGGCAGGCCGCCCCCGCGATTCGGAACGCGTCCGTCCGGTCCTGCGCCCAGCGCTGGCCCTCCCACCCCTTGGCCAGCCGCTCGGACAGATATCCGGGCAGCCGATCGGCGACCGCCCGCCGGCCGTGCTCGTCGAGCGTCACCAGGAACGGCGCCAGCTTCCTGGCATCGCCCGCGTCGATACGGGCGGTCACCTCCTTCCAGGGATTCACCGCGTGCCGTCCTTCGGGTCCGTCTGGGCCTGGTCGCGCACCTGCTGGGCCGCCAGCACGTGCTTGCACGGGCCGCGGCTGCCTCGGAAGTCGGCGTACCAGGGGCACGTGCAGACCGGGCCGCCCGGGGTCAGCCGGACCCGCCGCTCCCCCACCACCGCGGTGTCGGGAGCGGTGAACCGGACGGCTCCTCGCTTCACCAGGTCCCGGGCCGCCTTGAGCCGGGGATTCATCGTTGCCACCCGGCCCGGGTCGTAGGGCAGCTCCCGATGGAAGTGCGCCGCCTCGGCCACGTCGTAGCCGACCCGGCCCGCCGTACCGAGCTGGGTCAGCGCGGCGCGGACCCGGTCCCTGGGCAGCCCGCACCGGTCCGCCAGCAGATCGGCGTCCAGGCGCGGCTCGAACGCCAGCATCGCACCGACCAGGTCGGCGTCCTCCTCCGCGTGCGCGGTGGCCAGGTCGTCCAGCACCGCGCCCTCCCCCGAAAATCCCCTGCGCGGCTCCGGCGACAGGGTCAACACGTAGCGCATGCCGGGCAGCTCCAGCTCCCAGGCGCTCGCGACCGCAAGCCCGTGCGCCGGGACGGCCGGGCCGTACACCCGCAGCCCGTCGGCGAAGCGCAGCAGAGGCAGCAGGGTGGCCAGCCGATCGGGGCCGGGCAGGCAGACCGCGCCCGCCGCAGGACGGGCCGACAGCCGCAGCGACCGGCCGGCGGGCACCGCCCACAGCACCCCGCGCCTGGGCAGCGACCGCAGGAATCGCACCGCCTCCGGCCCGGGCAGCTCCGCGCGCAGGTCGAACCCGGAGGCGATGACCTGCACCTCGGCGAAGCCCCGCACCCACCGCGTCGGCAGCGGCACCTTCTTCTCCACCACCGCGCCGTCGAGCGTGGTGGCCACCAGTTCCTCGACGCCTACCCGCAGATGCAGAGGGTCGTTCCCGCCGACCCGGACCAGCGCCCGCCGCAGCGGGTCGTTGACGTCCACGTTGGTGGTGCCGAGCTCGACGACCTCGCCGTCGAGCGCCTGCTGCAGGACATCCAGCCGGGCGTAGACGCCGCCGCAGGCGGAGAAGGACTCGAAGCGCAATCGGTCACCGTTGCACGTCACCACCGGATCACGAACGATCCCGGTGGGCCGGGCGTCGTAGTAGCGGGCCCTGGCCACGTCGGCGACCCCGAGCAGCCCGGCCGCCGCCGGCGCCGCCCGGGTCAGCAGGCCGCTGAAGAACGCGGGGTGGCAGGCAGGCCCGCTGGGGGTCACGCCCCCGGAGGTGGACAGGTCGAGCTGACCTGAGGACAGGTCGAGCCCGGAGGAACGCGCATAGGAGTACGCCAGCACCGCATCAGCCATGGCCCGGGACGCTACAGATCATGACCGACATTCCGCCGGCCTGACGGCGATCATGCCGGGCCTGACGAGGCGTCCCGGCCGGCCTGGGCCGTACACGTCGTCGGCTCGGCACAATTGCTGACGTGCGAGTCGGATTGCTCGGGCCGTTCGAGGTCCGGAACGGTGATGGGGCCGTGGTGGAGGTTCCCGGGATTCGGCTGCGCGCACTGCTCGCCGCGCTCGCCCTCGAACCCGGCCGGATCGTCACGCGTACGCGGCTGGTGGACTGGATCTGGGGGCGACGGCCACCCGCGGACGAGGCCAACGCCTTACAGGCGTTGGTGTCCAGGCTGCGCAAGGTGCTGCCGGACGGCGTGAGTGCCGTCCGCGACCAGTTCCCGGATGATCTCCCACATGGTGCGGCGGCTGCGCGGGTCGAGCCCGGTCGTGGGCTCGTCCAGGAAGATGACCTGCGGCTTGCCGACCAGCGTCATGGCGAGGTCCAGCTTGCGGCGCATGCCGCCGGAGTAGGACGCCGCCGGTCTGCCCGCCGCTTCGGCCAGGTTGAACCGGTCGAGCAACCGGCGGGCGACCGCTCTACCTCCTTGGGCAGGTGCAGGAGATCCGCCATCAGCAGGAGGTTCTCCTCGCCGGTGAGCAGGTCGTCCACCGCGGCGAACTGCCCGGTGACCCCGATGGCCGCGCGCACCGCCCTGGTCTCCGTGACCACGTCGTGCCGGCGACGACCGCTTTGCCGGCGTCGGGGGTCAGCAACGTGGTCAGCACGTTCACCGTCGTCGTCTTCCCCGCGCCGTTGGGCCCGAGCAGGGCGAAGACAGTGCCGGTCCGGACATCCAGGTCGACGCCGTCGAGCACGATCTTGTCTCTGTATGCCTTTCGCAGCCCCGAGGCCGTGATGGCTGATCCGTTCATGGCGTCCACGATCTCCGGCCGCCCTGACACCGGGCCGTCGCCGTGCTGACGCGGCCGCTGATACGCCGGGTCCGCGTGCGCTGATCAGGTCAGCCGAGGACCATCGGCAGTCTCGCGGCCAGCTCGCCCAGTTCCGCCTGCTCCGCGGCGGTCGGCGCACGCCGTCCCGTGCCGGCCAGCAGCGCGTCTTTGTCCGAGAACGACGCGGGGAAGGCACTCGCGGCGATCTTCTCGAGCATCTCGCGGGACCGGGCGAGTCCCTCTGCGGGCGGCTCCGGAGCGTGCGGCAGGTGCGCGACCAGGTCCAGGTGGTGCAGCGTCCACTCCAGGACGTACGCCGAAAGGTAGTCGCCCGCGGTGAGGACCTCCCCGCGGGTGCCGACCCGGAGGTCCGGGTCGGCGAGTTCGGCGGCGCGGCCCGCGGCGGAGCCGACGTCGTCGAGGTGGAACTTGAGCAGCCGGGGCTCCTCGTAGGCGGCGGCCAGCCGGACGATCAGCGCGTCGAGCGGGTCGTCGCCGCTCGGCGGCGTTCGGGCGACGTCCCAGTAGGTGATCGCGTCGCGGGTCGGTTCGGTGCCGGCCGGGGTCACGAGGGTGATCAGGACGTCCTGGGCGTCGATCACCAGATGGCACACCAGGTCCCGTACGAGCCAGCCGGCACAGCCGGACGGCCGCGCGAAGTCCTCGTCCGGTAGTTCGGCGACCACCCTGCGCAATGCCGTCCACGAGCGCGTGAAGAGATCCACATTCGGCACGGTAGTGCGCGGCGCGACGGGCCCGCCACCTACGTCGACCGGCGACTCGGCGATCAGCCGCCCGGCGCGACCCACAGGCGGACCGCCAGGCCGAGGCCGATCAGGGCGACCAGCCAGCGCAGCAGCCCGGCCGGCAGGCGCCGGGTGACCCGGGGACCGAGCGTGGACCCGGCGAACAGGCCCGCCGCGAGAGGGGCGACGGCCGCCCAGTCGACGGGCCCGAAGACGGCGAACCCGGCGGCGGAGACCAGGGCGCCGGCGCCGAGCAGCATGTTCTTCAGGGCGTTGGCGGCGGGCAGCGTCGGCTCGGAGGTCACCAGAAGGAGGGCGAGGATCATCACCCCCGATCCCGCGCCGAAGTATCCGTTGTAGACCGACAGGGCGGTCAGCCCGAGCAGGAGGACGGCGTCCGCGGTACCACGCCGCTCGTGACGTACGGCGAGCCGGGGCTGCGCGAGCAGCGCCAGCGAACCCGCGGCCACGAGGAAGGGCACGACGCGGGCGAAGACACCGGGCGGGGTGGACAGCAGCAACGCCGACCCCGCCGCCCCGCCGAGCGCCGACAGCGGCAGCCACCGCCGCAGCCAGGGCCCCTTCCCGCGCAACTCGGGCCGTGAGGCGAGGGCCGAGCCGGGCCAGCAGGCCACGAGCGCGACGATGTTGGCCACGTTCGCCGCGAGTGCGGGAAGGCCCGCCGCGAGCAGCGCCGGATAGGAGATGAGGGAGGTGATGCCGCCCGCGGTGCCGACCAGCCCGGCGAGGACCCCGGCGGCGGCCAGCAGCGCGAGGTCCCCGACGCCGGTCACGCCCCGGCGTGGGTCCCGCGCGCCGAGCGCCGCCAGGCGTCGATCACGGCACGCTCCTCGGCCGGGTCGAGCCCTGGCGGGAACGCGGGAACCTCCCCGGACCCGCTCAGCCACGCCCAGGTGTCGGCGACGGTCTCCACCACCGGGCGGCACCGCAGCCCCGTGGCCACGGCCCGGCCGACGTCGGTCCGGATGAGCCCCGCCAGCGCGGGCCCGGGCGGGATCCATCCCGGCAGCGCCGCCCAGCGGTCGATCCCGGCGGCCTCGATCGCGTCGGGCTCGACCCACACCGGCTCGGCGAGCCCGCCGGTGACCGCGACCGCGGACTCCAGCAGGTCGCGGGTCGTGCAGTGCCCCTCCGGGTTTACCAGGTTGACCGGACCCCGCACGCCGCCCTCGGCCGCGTCGAGGAGCCAGGCCGCGAGGTCCCGCACGTCCACGTAGCGGAACGGCTGGGCGGCCGGGCCGGGGGCGAGCATCTCCCCACCCCGCGCGGCCCGCAGCAGCCAGTGCGGCAGCTGCCCGGGAAGCTCATGCGGGCCGAGGATCAGCCCGGCCCTGGCCAGCACGGCGCGGTCGCCGAAGGCCTGCTCCACCGCGATCTCGCCGCCCCGCTTGTTGGGGGCGTAGTCGACGTCCTCGGCGTCCGCCGACGCCTCGACCGTGGGCCAGTCCTCGTTCAGGCCGGCAGGCATCGGAGGGGCGTACACCGCCCTGCTGGAAACGTACACGTACCTGTCCGCGCTCCCGGCGAGCGCGCGGGCGCTGTCCCGTACGACCCGGGGCGCGCCGGCCCAGGTGTCCACCACTGCGTCCCACCGGCTCTCCGCGAGCGGGGCGAGGTCGGCCGGGCGCAGCCGATCGCCGGTCACCGCCTCGGCCGCGGGGTGGGCCCATCCGGCCAGCCCGCGGGTGAACGTGGTCACGTGCCAGCCGCGCTCCACCGCGGCCGTGACCACCCACCTGCCGACGAACGTCGTGCCGCCCAGCACCAGCAGTCGCATGGCGCTCACCCCTGCCTGCGGACGCGGTACAGGACGTGCCGGCGCAGCGGGTGTCCCTCGGGGAGCACGGGGTGGTCGAAGTCCCCCGCGGGGTCGTGGGTCATCCCGATCCTCCGCATCACGGCCTGCGAGCGGACGTTGGGCACCGCCGTGAACGAGACGATCTCGGTCAGGCCGAGGCGGCCGAACCCGTCCTCCAGCGACGCCCGTGCCGCCTCCGAGGCGTACCCATGCCCCCAGGCGGAGCGGGCGAGACGCCAGCCGATCTCCACGCACGGCGTGAAGTGCGCGGTGAACCTGGGGACCTGCAGTCCGGTGAAGCCGATGAACTTCCCGTCCGCCTCGACCGCCCACCAGCCGAACCCGCGCTCGTCGAACCCGGCGTCGGCGCGCTCGGCGAGCGCGTCGCTCTCCTCGCGGGACAGCGTGGCCGGGAAGTGCTCCATGACGACCGGATCGGCGTTCAGCGCCGCGAACGGCTCCTTGTCCTCCTCGCGCCACCGCCGCAGCACCAGGCGTGCAGTATTGATCGAATTCGTCACCCGCCGACGATAGTGCACGCGGGCTTCTTGGGGCGCTGATGACGGACCCCGATGCGGGGGGCGGGAGAAAGCAGGGGCGGAAGTCGGCTAGAGTCGTTCATGGCCGATGTGGTTTGTGTCCCCCGGGCCGCAATCACCGCCTTCACGGAATACCGTTCGGCTGGAGCCGTGTTGTGCATCTCGCCGAGGAGGCGACCGCCACATCGGCCCTCGACGTGGACGCCCCGCGAGACTCGGTCTCGCGGGGCGTCGTCTCGTTCCGGGGCCGTCACCAGGTCCGGCCCGCGGGCAGGCTCGTCAGGCCGGGCGCGGACAGGTGCAGCACCTCGTAGCGCTCGGCGTCTCCGTGGAGGCCCGGCGCCTCCCGCTCCCACAGCGCGAACGTCATCAGCCGCCAGTCGTGAGGGTCCACGGCGAGGGCCGCGGTGTGCAGGCCGCCCTCGCCGCCCAGCTCACGCAGTCCGGTGAGGGCGGCCGCCACCTGCTCCGTCAGGTCGGCCGAGTGGGGCAGCGAGACCAGCCGCCGCGACGCCGCGCGGGGCGCCGTCCCCCTGGCCGGGCCCGCCTCGACGGCCAGCCCCGTCCAGTGCCGCACGGCCGGGCGGCCGAAGTCGGCGACGATGCCCTGGAAGCCGCCCCCGCCGACCAGGAACTCGCCCATCCTCCCGGCGTCGTTCCAGAGGTAGAACGGCGCGTACTGGTTGACCGGGGAGCCGGCGGCGCCGCGCTCGCGGACCAGGTAGGCCTTGAGCCCGAGTCCGGGCCGGTCGTCGAGGGCGTGGCCGCGGGTGGCCACCCGCTCCCGGATGATCGTCATGTCGTAGTCGGCGGGCAGAGTGATCTCGTACTGCATCGCGTACACGGGCGGTTCTCCTTGTGCGCTCAGGCGCGGGACAACAGGGCGAGCACCCCGTCGACGGCCTGGTGGAACGGCTCGGGCGAACCGGCCGCGCGGGCCAGGACGTAGCCGCCCTGCAGCACCGCAACGACCGTCGCGGCGGTCCGCGCGGGATCGAGGCCCGCGTCGAGCTCGCCCCGGTCGCGGCCCTCGGCCAGCACCGCCGCGAGCCGGTCGCGCAGCCACCCGAACGTCTCCTCCAGCGGCCGCCGCAGCGCCGGATCGGCCATGATCTCGGGGTCCTGGGTGAGTCGGCCGATCGGACAGCCCCGCAGCACCTCCCGCTCGCGCCGCAGGTAGGCCGACACCCGCTCGACGGCCGTGCCCGGGCCGCCCAGGATCTCCTCCACCCCGGCGCGCATCTCCTCCGCCGTACGGCCGATCGCGGCCAGCGCGAGGTCAGGCTTGCCGGAGAAGTGGTGGTACATGCTGCCCTGCCCGGCTCCCGCCCGCTGCTGGATGGCCCGTGGGCTGGTCCCGACGTAGCCGCGCTCCCACAGCAGTTCGCGGGTGCTCTCGATCAGGCGGTCCGATGTGCTCATGCCGTACATACTAGTAGGTACAGACGGGCCATGGTGAAGCCGCACAAAACACGAAGGGCCCCGTTGCAGGGGCCCTACACCTGTGCGGGGGTCAGGTCGCCCTAGGGTATGTGCGTCGGACCGGAGAAGGAGAGGCCGTGCTCTACCCCGCCCTGAAGCTCGTCAGCGTTCCCGTCATGCACGCGCTGTGGCGGCCGCGGACGGAAGGACTCGAGCACGTTCCCGCGCACGGGCCCGCGATCCTCGCCTCCAACCACCTGTCCGTCCTCGACTCGTTCTTCATGCCGGCCGTGGTGCCGCGGATGGTGCGGTTCGTGGCGAAGAAGGAGTACTTCACCGGCAACCCCGTCGTGGCGGCATGGATGCGCTCGATGGGGGCGATGGAGATCGACCGCGAGAACGTCACCGCCGCCCAGGACATGCTCGACGCCGCGGTGGAGGTGCTGAAGGCCGGCGAGTTGTTCGGCATCTATCCCGAGGGCACCCGCTCCCCCGACGGCCGTCTCTATCGGGGGAAGGTCGGCGTGGCCTGGCTCACGCTGACCACCGGCGCCCCGATCGTGCCCGTCGCCATGCTGGGCACCGAGAAGGTGCTGCCGCCCGGCGCGTCGGTGCCGCGCCTGCACAGCATCGGCGTGCGGTTCGGAGAGCCGCTGATCTTCACCGGCGACGCGGGCAACGCCCGGGACCGGCGGCGGGTGACCGACGAGGTCATGGCCGCGATCCAGCGCCTGTCCGGCCAGGAGTACGTCCCCCGGTACGGCGCCAGCGTCAAGAGCGCCGGGGAAACAGGAGTGTAAATAACGATTTGGCCCCGCTAGGCTCTGGTCCCGACCGCAAGGCCGTCATTGGGGGTGCACGTGCCGCGAGGACGTACTGTCGCGATCTCGGCCGCCGTGGCCGTCGTGCTGGTGGGGGCCGCCGCCGGCGGCGCCTACTACGTGCTGCACACACGCGGCACGCCGCAGGAGACCGCTGCGCGGTTCACCGCGGCCTGGTCGCGGGGCGACCTCGCGGCGATGAAGGCCGAGCTGGCCGCTCCCGCCCCCGGCTTCGACGCGGCGTACGCCGAGCTCACCAAGAACCTCGCGGTGGCGAAGGTCTCCGTCCGCGACGTGCGGGCCGGCGCGGCGAAGGACGACAGGGCGACCGCGTCCTACACCGCCACGGCCACCGTGAAGAACGTCGGCGACTGGACCTACCGGGGCTCGCTGAAGCTGGTGGTCAAGGACCACTACTGGAAGGTCGACTGGTCGCCGGCCGCGGTCCACCCCGCGCTCGACGGGACCAACCACCTGGCGCTCAAGACGTCATGGCCGCAGCGGGCCGCCATCACCGGCGCCGGCGGCGGCCGCATCGACGGCGGCGACGTGGGCGGCTCGGTGCAGCAACTGGTCGGCTTCCTGGACAAGGCGACGGACAAGGACGTCGAGAAGCTGGGCGCCGCCTACAAGAAGGGCGACGCTGTGGGCCGCGGCGGCCTGCAGGAGACGTTCCAGAAGCAGCTCGCCGGCACGCCCACCACCGAGATCCAGGTGGTGGGCGAGAGCCGCGAGACCCTGCACGCCGTCGAGGGCTCCCCCGGCAAGGACCTGCGGACCAGCCTCGACCTCAAGGTGCAGGGCGCCGCCGCCGACGCGGTGCGCGACCTGGACAAGCCCGCGTCGCTCGTCGCGGTCAGGCCCTCGACCGGCGAGATCCTCGCCGTCGTCAACAACAAGGGCGGGTTCAACCGCGCACTGGACGGCAAGTACGCTCCCGGGTCCACGTTCAAGACGATCACCGCTGCCGGGCTGCTGGCCGAGGGACTCACCCCGTCGAGCCGCGTGACCTGCCCGAAGGAGGCGGTCGTCGGCGGGCTGAAGATCCGCAACTCCGACCACGAGGCGTTCGGGTCGCTGTCGTTCCTCGACTCCTACGCCCACTCCTGCAACACCACGTTCGCCCCGCTCGCCGCCGACAAGCTGGGCGCGGCCAAGCTGTACGACCTGGCGACGGACCTGGGCTTCAACCAGCCGCTGCGCATCGGCGTCCCGGCGACCGCCGGCAGCATGCCGAAGGCCACCAGCGACGCCGACCTGGCCGCGGAGTCGTTCGGGCAGGGCAGGATCACCGCCAGTCCCCTGGTGATGGCGACCGTGGCCGCGGCGGTGGCCGACGGCTCCTGGCGGCCGCCCACACTGGTCCCCTCGCTGAAGCAGAAGGCCGCTCCCAGGGAACTGCCGGGCGACGTCGTCACGGGCCTGCGGTCGATGATGAGAGCGGTCGTCACCAAGGGCACCGCCCACGCCGCCGGGCTGCCCGCGGGGACGGCGGGCAAGACCGGGACCGCCGAGTTCGGCACCGGGCCTGAACTCGACTCGCACGCGTGGTTCATCGGGTATCGCGGCGACCTGGCCTTCGCCGTCGTCGTGGAGGCGGGCGGCATGGGCGGCGGCGTGGCCGCGCCGGTCGCCGCGCGCTTCCTCAAGGGCCTGTCCTGACCCCGCGCGAGTGAGATGACGCCGGCGCTACACGGGGAGAGCGGCCGCGTCGTGCCGCAGGGCCATGACCAGCAATGTCGCGATCAACGTGGCGATGAGCAGCCAGCTCACCGCGATGATCACGGTCGAGCGGCCCGGCCGGCGGCCGGAGGCCCGCTCCTGCCGTCCACGCTCCGCACGGTGGTTGAACGACTCGAGCCTGGCCGCGAGCTTCGGATCCTCGTCCGTGAGGTGCCGCTCGATCATCGCCAGCATCCGCTCTTCGTCCTGCGACCAGGCCATCGCGCAACACTCCCAGAACGCAAGGTATGTGCCGACGTTCTGCCCAGCGATGAAGATCGTTAGCCGTTTCCAGGCTCGCGATTTACGACGTGTTGCATGTTGCGATCTCGATCGAACCTCTGTTCTAATCAGGGGGTGCGATGGGACGGGCTGCGCCTCGAGACCGACGAAGGCGGGCAAAGGGAGACGACACCCCTGTTCGCCCGGTCGGCCGTGATGAGGACCTTCGACACCCCCGAGTTCCGCGGCGTCACCTTCTACGAGATCCACGCGCGGTCGATCGTCAACCGGGTCCCCGCGGCGAGCCGGGTCCCGTTCGAGTGGACCGTCAACCCCTACCGCGGCTGCACCCACGCGTGCACGTACTGCTTCGCCCGCAGGACGCACGAATACCTCGACCTGGACTCCGGGCGCGACTTCGACTCGAAGATCGTGGTGAAGGTCAACGCCCCCGACCTCGTACGCAGGGAGCTGGCGGCGCCCCGGTGGCGCGGGCAGCCCATCGCGATGGGGACCAACGTCGACTGCTACCAGCGGGCCGAGGGCCGCTACCGGCTGATGCCCGGCATCCTCGGCGCCCTGCGGGACGCCCGCAACCCGTTCTCCATCCTGACCAAGGGCTCGCTCATCCTGCGCGACCTCGATCTGCTCGCCGAGGCGGCCGAGGTGACCGACGTGAGCACGGCCGTCTCGATCGGGTTCACCGACGAGTCGCTGTGGCGGGCCGTCGAGTCCGGGACCCCCGCGCCGCGCAAGCGGCTGGAGGTGTGCGCCGCCCTCAACGAGCGCGGCGTCGCGTGCGGCGTGCTGATGGCGCCGATCCTCCCCTATCTGTCCGACTCGCCCCGGGCACTGGAGACCACCGTCCGCCGCATCGCCGAGGCCGGCGCCACGCACGTGACGCCGATCGTGCTCCACCTGCGGCCCGGCGCGCGCGAGTGGTTCATGGCCTGGCTGTCCCGCGAGCACCCCCGGCTCGTCCCCCGCTACCTGGAGCTGTACGGCAGGGGCGCCTACGCCCCCAGGGCGTACCAGGAGCGGATCGGCGAGACCGTGCGGGCGCTCGCCCGCGAGCACGGCGTGGGCCGGTCGGCCCCGCGTGGCGCTCGTGCCGCGCGACGGCTCGGCGAGCGGTCGGTCCGCCCGCCCGCGGCGGCCGAGCAGCTCACGCTTCTGTGACCCGGAGGCGTGGCCCGTGCGGATACGATCGGCCACCGTGCAGGACGACGCCGGGAACACCGGAAACGCCGGGGATGCCGGGGATACCGAGGAATTCGTGCGCGCGCACACCGGGCTCGCGGCCGTGCCGTACGTGCCGGAGATACGGCTGCATGTGATCGCCACGCATACCAAGCGGGGCGCCGGTGAGGACGACCGCGTGTACGAGCTGTGGGAGCGCGCCGGGCGGCTGCCCTTCTGGGCCTGCCCCTGGGCCGGTGGGCAGGCGCTGGCCCGGCACGTGCTCGACCATCCCGAGATCGTGCGGGGGCGTACCGTTCTCGACCTCGCCACCGGCTCGGGACTGGTCGCGGTCGCCGCGGCGCTGGCCGGAGCCGCCCTGGTCGTCGCCAACGACGTCGACCCGTACGCGCTGGCGGCCGTCAGGCTCAACGCCCGCGTCAACGGCGTCGCGGTGCGGGTCGCCGGGGGCGACCTGCTCGACGGGACGCCGTCCCAGCAGGTCGTGCTGGCCGGGGACGTCTACTACGAGGAGCCGCTGGCCCGGCGGGTCACCCCGTTCCTGTCCCGCGCGGGCGGCGACGTCCTTATCGGGGCCCCCGGCCGCGCCTGCTGCTATCTCCCGGACGGCGTTTTCGAGCCGGTCGGCGTGCATGAGGTGCCCGCCGCGCTGGAGGACACTCCCAGCAAACGGACGACCATATATCGGCTTTCATGCACAACGTGACTTAGATCACAACAACGAGGCAACTGCCGGTTACGTCATAGGGAAAGGGGATCTTCGTCTGACACGAACGGGGCGTGACTGTGTCTTCTCTTCACCGCAGGGTGGCCAGGAAAGCGGCCAGGGTGGTCGTACGGGCGCTGGAGGCCCGTGACCGGCAGCGTGCCCGGTCTGCGCCGCCGCCCGACGGTCGCGAAATCCGCATCCTGCTGCTGCACGCCAACGGCATGGGCGGCACGATCCGCACGGTCTTCAACCTCGCCGGGTATCTGGCGCGCACCCACGACGTCGAGATCGTGAGCGTGGTGCGGGAACGCGAGGAGCCCTTCCTCCCCGTGCCCCCCGGAGTGCGCGTCCGCTACCTCGACGACCGGCTGCCTCGCCGCAGGGGCCTGCTGTCGCGGTTCCCGAGCAGGCTGGTGCCGAAGGACGAGGCGGCCTACCACTGGTTCACCCTGCGCACCGACCTCAAGCTGGTCCGCTACATCCGCTCCCGCCGCCGGGGCATCCTCATCGGGACCCGGCCCGGCCTGAACCTGATCGCCGCGCGCTTCGCGCCCCCGGAGATCATCACGGTCGCGCAGGAGCACGGGAACCTGTCCTCGCACCAGCCGCTGGTACGCAAGCAGATCACCCGCAGGTACGGCAGGCACGACGCGGTCGTCACGCTCACGCAGGCCGACCTGCGCACCTACGAGCGGTCCTTCGAGAAGGCGCGCAAGGACCTGCCCGCCGTGCTCGCGCAGGTGCCCAACGCGACGCCCCGCCTGAGCGGCGGCGTCTCGCCGCTCACCGCGAAGACCGTCGTCACGGTGGGCCGGCTGACCTGGGGCAAGGGCTACGACCTGCTCATCCGCGCGTGGGCCCACGTGGCGGAGCGGCACCCGGACTGGACGCTTCGCATCTACGGCGGCGGTCCCCGGCAGGAGAAGCTCCAGGCGTCGATCGACAAGCGCGGGCTGTCCGATCGGGTGTTCCTCGAGGGCCCGGCCGAGGACGTCGGCGCCGTCCTCGCGGACGCCTCGATGTTCGTGCTGAGCTCCCGCCACGAGGGCATGCCGATGGTCATCCTGGAGGCCATGAGCAAGGGCCTCCCCGTGGTCAGCTACGACTGCCCGACCGGACCCAAGGAGATGATCACCCACGGTCACGACGGCCTGCTGGTGAAGCCGGAGAAGATCCACGCGATGGCCGACGCCATCTGCACGCTCATCGAGGACGAGGACCTGCGCCGCCGGATGGGCGCCACCGCGCTGAAGACGGCGGCGCGCTACGACCTCGACGTCATCGGGGCGCGGTGGGAGGACCTGCTGTCCGGGCTGGTGGCCCGGCGGCGCGGTCTCCCGCCCGGCGGCCAGCTCGCGAACGGGGCGGCCCGGACGGGCGAGCACGACGCCGGGGAGCGGCCGGGTCCTCTCGACGCCGCCGCGCTGGACGTCGGCCGTACGCCGGAGGGCCGGACGGCACCCCTCAGCCAGAACGCGTGAGCGGCGCGAAGAGCACTGTCACCGTGGGTGGTCGGCGTCCGAGGGCCGACCGGCCCACTCGTGCAGGCGGCGGGCGAGCGCGCGCACCTCCTCGTTCAGTTCCGGCGGCCCCACCACGGTGAACGGCACGCCGAGGCCGGCCAGCATCTGCGCCATTCCGTCCAGGCGTTCGGCGCGGCCGGTCACCCGGACGCCGCCGTCCGCCGGGGCGAGCGCGGCCACCGTCGGCGGGATCCGCCGCCGCGCCTCCTCCATCGTGGTGGCCAGCACGACCTCGATCTCATGCCGGTACGGCACGCCCGCCAGCGACTCCATCACGTGGGCGACCGGGTCGAACTCCCCCGGCGCGGGAAACTCCTCCTCCGTCGCCGCCGCCTGGCCGATCCGGTCGATCCGGAACGTCCGCACCTCGCCCCTGCGGTGGTCGTGGCCGGTCAGGTACCAGCGGCCGGCGTGGAACACCAGCCCGTAGGGATCGACCGTCCGCTCGCTGTTCTCGCCCCGGTACGACCGGTAGGCCAGCCGCACGCGACGCCGGCGGCGGGCGGCATCGGCGAGCGTCAGCAGCGTCGCCCCGCTTGGCCGCAAGGCCATGGCGGCGGATCGGGCGGATCGGGAAGTCAGGCCGACCATGTCCTCGACGGCGCCGACCCGGTCGCGCAGGGCGTCGGGCAGCATGCGCCGGATCTTCGCGAGCGCGCTCTCGGCCGCCCCCTCGCCCACCGTCATGCCCGCCCGGCGGCCCGCGAGCAGCCCGAGCACCACGGCGACGGCCTCGTCGCCGGTCAGCATGAGCGGCGGCAGCCGGTATCCCGGCATCAGCCGGTAGCCGCCGTAGCGCCCCCGCTCGGCCTGCACGGGAATGCCGAGGTCCTCCAGTCTCCGCACGTAGCGGCGCACGCTGCGCACGTCCACCTCCAGGCGCTCGGCGAGCTCGGGGCCGGTGAGCCCGGGCCGGGCCTGCAGCAGTTCCAGGAAGGCGAGAACGCGATTGGTCGACATATCAGGACCGATTCTGCCCTGTTTCGGCTTTAGCGTCGACGCATGACGACTTACGTACTGGTTCCCGGATTCTGGCTCGGCGCGTGGGCGTGGCGGGACGTGACCGCCGCACTCCGCGGGATGGGCCACGAGGCATATCCCCTGACCCTCACCGGCCTGGCCGACCGCGCCCACCTCGCCTCCCCCGCCCTGGATCTGGACACTCACATCCGCGACATCACCGGCCTGATCGAGGCCGAGGCCCTGCACGACGTCGTGCTCGTCGGCCACAGCGGCAGCGGCGCCGCGGTCACCGGAGCCGCCGCCCGCGCGGCCGGCCGGGTGAGCCGGGTCGTGTACGTCGAGAGCGGCCCGGTGCCGGACGGCATGGCCCAGATCGACCTCACCGGGCGGGAGTTCGTCGAGAAGCGCCTCGAGGACGGCTGGCGCTATCCCATGCCCTCCTGGAATGAACTGGAGGAGTCGGGCGCGAGCCTCGACGGGCTGGGCGAGCGGGAGCGGGCGCTGATGGCCTCCCGGGCCACCGGCCAGCCGCTCGGCACGATCACCCAGCCCCTCGCTCTCGGCGGGGACGCCGCCGCGTTCGCCGCGCTGCCGAAGACGGTCGTGAGCTGCTCGTTCCCGCTCGCGCAGGTCAAGGAGCTGATCTCGGCCGGACATCCGTTCTTCGCGCCCCTGAGCGGGCCGGAGTGGGAGCTGCGTGAGTTGTCGACCGGTCATTGGCCGATGCTGTCCCGCCCGGTGGACCTGGCGGAGGTCCTCGCTCAGGTTTCGTAACAGGCCAGCGCCTTTACATTGTAGATCTCCGGGTGGGACATTTGTCCCGCCCGGGGCCGTATCGATCGATCTACTCGGGTCGGCGGCGCCCGCCTACCGTCGTCCCCGTGACCACGAACACCCTCGACGCCGTGTCCCTGACCTCGGCGACCAAGCACTTCGGCCGCGTACGGGCCGTGGACGGGCTCACGCTCGCCATCCCCCGCGGCCAGACCGTGGCGCTGCTCGGCCCCAACGGCGCGGGCAAGTCGACCACCATCGCGCTGCTGCTCGGGCTGCTCGCGCCCGACTCCGGGCGGGCCGTGCTGTTCGGGCTCGACCCCGAGCAGGCCGTGCGGCGTGGCCTGGTCGGCGCGATGCCGCAGGAGGGCGGCCTCGTCCCCCGGGTGACGGTCCGCGAGTTGCTGGCCTTCGTGGCCGGGACCTATGCCGCTCCCCTCCCCCTCGACCGGGTGCTCGCGCTGGCCCGGATCGAAGACCTGCGCGACCGCCGGGTGGACCGGCTGTCGGGCGGGCAGGCGCAGCGCGTGCGGTTCGCGACGGCCGTGTGCGGCGACCCCGACCTGATCGTCCTCGACGAGCCCACCGCCGCGCTGGACGTGGAGGCCAGGCGCGAGTTCTGGCACGGCATGCGCGGGCTGGCCGGCCAGGGCAAGACGATCCTGTTCTCCACGCACTATCTGGACGAGGCCGACGAGCACGCCGACCGCGTCGTCGTGCTCGGTCACGGCCGCGTGGTCGCCGACGGCACCAGCGCGGAGATCAAGCGGGCGGCGGCGCTGACCACGGTGAGCGTGACGGCCGACGGCGAGTCCGCCTGGCTCGCGGCCCTGCCGGGCGTGCGCCACATGGAGATCAAAGGCGGCCGGGTCCATCTGCGCAGCGCCGACTCCGACGCCACCGTCATGGCCCTCGCCCGCGCGGGCGCCGTACGCGAGCTGGAAGTCGTTCCGGCGGACCTGGAGGACGCCTTCGTCGCCCTCACCGCGAAGGAGAACGCGTGATGTGGGGATACGTACGGCTCGAACTGATCAGGACCATGCGCGACGGCGGCTACGTGATCTTCGGAATCGCCATGCCGGTCGTCATGTACCTCCTCTTCACCAACCTCGGCCTGGCCCCCGGCGACCGGCACGACGCCGCGATCTACACGATGGTCGGCATGGCGGCGTACGGCGCGCTGGGCGGCGCGTTCAACAACGGCAGCGGCATCGCCGAGGACCGCGCGGCGGGATGGCTGCGCCGGTTGCGGCTCACCCCGCTGCCCCCCGCCCAGGTGGTGGCCGGGAAGGTCGTCACGGGGATCGTCGGCGTCGTGCCGAGCATCGCGGCCGTGCTGCTGGCCGGCGGGCTGGTCAACCACGTCACGCTCGCGCCGCAGCGGTGGCTGGCGATCGTCGTGCTCCTGTGGGCGGGGACCGTGCCGTTCTCCCTGCTCGGCCTCGGCAACGGCTACCGCCTGTCGGGTCAGTCGGCCGCGATGGCCAACATCGCCACCATGCTGACGCTGGCCGTCCTCGGCGGCCTGTGGGTGCCGATCGCGAACTTCCCGTCCTGGCTGCGCGCGGTCGCCGAGTGGATCCCGTCGAACAGCTACGCCGGTCTGTCGTGGCGGGTCGCGTTCGGCGAGGTGCCCACCGTCCGCCAGGTCGCGATCCTGTCGGCCTGGCTGCTCGTCTTCGGCGCCTACGCGGTGCACGGCTATCGCCGCGCCGGCCGCCGGGCCTGACCGCTAATGTGACGTTCCCCATGACGACAGAACGCGGCACCTGGCTCGACCCACTGCGCGAGGGCGAGCGCGGCCCCGACGCCAAGGGCATGTACATGTGGGTGGCCGTGACGGCGGCGCCCGTGTGGGACATCGCGCACGGCCGGTCCCATCCCCTCTGGCTGGCCTGGCCGGCCGCGCTGGCCGCCGCCGGGCTCTACGTGGTCACCACGCACTTCGCCTTCGCCGACCGGCGGCGCGCCCTGCCGGCGCTGGGACTGCTCGCGGCGGTGGTCCTGGCGGCCGCCGCCGGGTTCGAGGGCAACTGGCTCTACCTGATCATGATGCTGGCCGTCGCCACCGGGATCACCGTGCGCGGCAAGATCCTGCCCGTGGTGCTGCTCGCCGAGTGCGCCGCCGCCTTGGCCGTGGCCGTAGCGGCCGGCGCGTCCCTCACCGGCGTGCTCTCCATGATCTGGGGCACGTTCACCGCCGGCCTCATTCCGGCGATCATCATCCGGCTGTGGGAGGCCATCAACGAGCTCAAGGCCACCCGCGAGGAGCTGGCCCGTGCCGCGGTGACCGAGGAACGGCTGCGCTTCTCCCGCGACCTGCACGATCTGCTCGGTCACACGCTCTCGGTGATGGTCGTCAAGGCCGAGGCCGTACGCCGGCTGGCGCGGGTCGACGCGGACGAGGCGGCCGGGCAGGCGGCCGACATCGAGCGGATCGGGCGGCAGGCGCTGACCGAGGTGCGGGCCGCCGTCACCGGTTACCGCGGCAGAGGGCTCACCGCCGAGCTCGACTCCGCACGCGCCGCCCTCGCGGACGCCGGCGTCGAGGCGGCCGTCCGCGTGTCCTCCGTACGGCCCGCTCCCGAGACCGACGCCCTGCTCGGCTGGGCCGTGCGCGAGGGCGTGACCAACGTCGTACGGCATAGCCGCGCGGCGGCCTGCGCGATCGTCCTGCGCGACGACGGCGGGCACCTCGTGCTGGAGATCCGCGACGACGGCCCGTCCGTGAAACCGTACGGCGAGGGCAACGGCCTGACCGGCCTGCGCGAGCGGGTGGAGGCCGCGGGCGGCGCCCTGGAGACCACGGCGCCGCCGGGCGGAGGCTTCCTCCTCCGGGTGACCATGCCGTACGCGAAGGAGGACGGCGAGTGATCAGGGTGCTGCTGGCCGAGGACCAGGGCATGATGCGCGGCGCGCTGGCCCTGCTCCTCGGCCTGGAGGAGGACATCGAGATCGTCGCCCAGGTCGGCCACGGCGACGAGGTGGTGGACGCCGCGCTGCGCGCCCGGCCCGACGTGGCCCTGCTCGACATCGAGATGCCGGGCCGCGGCGGTCTGGAGACCGCCGCCGACCTGCGCGAACACCTGCCCGGCTGCGCCGTGCTCATCCTCACGACGTTCGGGCGGCCCGGCTACCTGCGCCGCGCGATGGAGGCCGGGGCCCGGGGGTTCCTGGTCAAGGACGGGCCGGTCGAGGAGCTCGCCGACGCCGTCCGCCGGGTGCTGCGGGGCGAGCGGGTCATCGATCCCGCTCTCGCGGCGGCGGCGCTGAGCACCGGCCCGAGTCCGCTGACCGACCGGGAGCGCGACGTCCTCGCCGCGGCGGCCGACGGCTCGACGATCTCCGACATCGCCGCCCGCCTCCACCTGTCGGAGAGCACCGTGCGCAACTACCTGTCGTCGGCCATCGGCAAGACCGGCACCAGGAACCGCATCGAGGCCGCCCGCCTGGCCCGCCACAACGGCTGGCTGTAGGGGTTCACTGCACGTCGAACTCGTTGCCCTCGGGGTCGGCCATGGTGACGTGGTGGGTGCCCGGCTCCTGCACGGTGCGCAGCACGGTGGCGCCGAGCGCCTTGAGCCGGTCCACCTCGGCGTCCCTGCGCTCGGGGCCCGCGTGCAGGTCGATGTGCAGGCGGTTCTTGCCCGCCTTCGGCTCGGGGACCGCCTGGAAGAGGATCCGGCGGCCGAGGCCGGTGCCACTGTGCGGGTCGAACGGGTCGTCCGGGTGCCGCACGGCCCGCAGCGTCCGGAAGGCCGTCCGGTCGGGGGTCGCCTCCGCCTCCCCCAGCACGCCGGCGTCCAGGAGCCGGCCGACCAGCGCGCTGTTGTCCTCCACCTCGTAACCCAGGGCCTGCGCCCAGAACGCCGCCTGCGCGTGCGGGTCGACGCAGTCGATGACGAGCTTCCATTCGAGAGCCATGTAACCCTTTATAGTGGTTACATGAGCCTGACGCTACATCCGCGCGACGGAGTCTCCTTCCGTTTCGACCCGGGTGCCCTCTGCCTGGAGTTCCTCGTGAGCGGTGGCGTGGGGGTCTACGCCCACTACGAGACGCTGCACGAACCGGACGACCTTGCCCGGTGGGCCGCCGCGTCCCGGCTCGGCCTGGAGGGGGTGGACGCGACGGCGGAGGACCTCGCCCGCGCCAAGCTCCTGCGCACCGCCCTGTGGGGGTTCGCCGGCGACCGCGCCCACGGACGCACGCCGAGGCAGGCCGACGTGGACGCGGTCAACGCTGCGGCGTCGGCGCCCCCGCTGACGCCCGTGATGTCGGCCGACGGGCTGAGGTCCTGGGCCGCCCCCGCCACCGGGGCCCAGGTGGTCGCGACCGTGGCGAGGGACGCCGTCGAGCTTTTCACCGGCCCGTACGCGCACCGGGTCCGGGAGTGCGCGGGAGACAACTGCGCCCTCGTCTTCGTCGACACCTCACGCCCGGGCAGCAGGCGCTGGTGCTCGATGGAGCGGTGCGGCAACCGCCACAAGGTCCGTGCGCACCGCTCGCGTGAGGGTTAGCCCGGTGTTCCGGCCGACAGCCGGCGCAGCGCCTGCATCGCCTCCCTCTCGATGCGCGAAAGATCGTGGAGAATCACGCCGGCCTCATCGAGGTGCCCCGCGTCGCCGGTCTCTCCCGCCTTCGCGATCAGACTGGACACCCGCGTCCACAGGACCGCGGCCTCGGCGTACAGCCGGTGACCGGCGCGGAGGTCGTCGTCGTCGATCAGACGGGTGCACTCGTCGAGGAAGTCCCGGTAGAGGGCGCGGAAGAGGGCGCCGCCGGTGCCGCCCTGCTCCATGAGGAGGGCGGCCTGCGGCAGGTCCCGGCTCGGGTCGCCAGCGCGCCGCAGCCAGCCGGGCACCTGCTTGCCGGCTTTCTCTATGCCGCGATGGCCCAGATTCGCGATGGGCGCGGCGAGGAAGGCCTCGGCGCAGTCCCTGATCGCGGGGACGATCCGGTCCTGCCAGGAGAGCGGGTGAGCGGGCAGGGCGATGGTGAAGGATCGGTTCCTGGCGGTCATCGGGCCGCGTTCGGCCCGTGCCCTAGCCAGGCCGGCCCGGCCGGTGCGCACCGCTCCTCCCTGCTGATCGGTGTCCACGAGGTAGGCGTCGTGCTCGTCGTAGCCGTACATGGCGACGACATGACCACCGAAGTGCACCTGGGAGCGGAAATAGTCCAGGTGGTAGCAGTCGAGCTGGAGGCCGACCGGCCGGCCGGCCTCGATAGGGGCGGCCACGTTCTCCCACGCCTTGCGGGGTGAGGTGGTCTCCTCCGTCGTCAACGTCAGTCCCAGCCTGGCGGCCAGGTTCCTGGTGAGCTCGAAGGGCTTGACGCGGCCCCCGAGGAAAGGGAACGGCATGCCCTTGCCGTCCCAGTAGACGAAGGACAGACCCGAGCCCAGCCCGAACAGCATGGGCTCGGACAGGTCGAGTCCCTCGTGCCGCAGCAGCACGCCCAGGGCCGTCGTCTCGCAGTGGTGCGTACCACGGGCCTCGACGCCCTTCACCATGGCCATGATCGCTCTCCTCATCCTCACCGGGACCGCCGGGAGGAGCATGCGACCTCCCACAGGGGGAGAGTCCAGCCGGTCACTCCCCCGGTTCACTCGGCCAGTGCGCGGTTGACGGCGGCGAGCACGGCCCGGGCGAACGCCGCCGCGGCGCCGGCGTCCTCGCCCGCGCCCCACACGGAGGCGCCGCCCACCCGGCACCGGGCGTAGGCGACGGCGCCGCCCTCCACCGGGTGCCCGTCCCGTTCCAGCACCTCCACCGGGGTCCCGGCCGCCGCCAGGGCGGCGACGAGGGCGTCCGCCGGTTCGGCGCCGCTTCCCTCGTACGCCGCCGCACCCCGGCGCAGGACGCAGCGGACCCCGCCGCCGTCCGCCGTCCACGACGCCAGAGTGACCGGCCCGGCCTCCGCCGTGTACGCGGCGCGGAACAACTCGAGCAGGTCCTTCGGCGTGGCCTCCCGGCCGCTGCGGTCCGTCGCGTCCTGGACGACGCGGGAGAACTCGGCACGCAGCGCCTTGGGCAGGTCGAGCCCGTGGTGCACGCGGAGGAGGTGGGCGACGCCCCCCTTGCCCGACTGGCTGTTGACCCGGATCACCGCCTCGTACGTCCGGCCGACGTCGGCCGGGTCAATCGGCAGGTACGGCACCGCCCAGGGCGCCTCCCCCACCGGCACGCCCCGCTCGGCCGCCGCCCGCTCGTGGTGGGCGAGCCCCTTGCTGATGGCGTCCTGATGCGTGCCGGAGAAGGCCGTGTAGACGAGGTCTCCGCCGTACGGATGACGGACGTGGACCGGCAGCCGGTTGCACTCCTCGACGGTCCGCCGGATGACGTCGATGTCGGAGAAGTCGACCATCGGGTCGACCCCCTGCGCGTACAGGTTGAGCGCGAGCGTGACGAGGTCGACGTTCCCGGTGCGCTCGCCGTTGCCGAACAGGCAGCCCTCGACGCGCTGCGCCCCGGCCAGGACGGCGAGCTCCGCGCAGGCCACCCCCGTGCCCCGGTCGTTGTGCGGATGGACCGAGAGGATGACGGCGTCGCGCCGTTCCAGGTGGCGGTGCATGTACTCGATCTGGTCGGCGTACAGGTTCGGCGTGGCGATCTCGACGGTGGCGGGCAGGTTGTGGATCACCGGCCGGTCGGGCGAGGCGTCCCACAACCGGGTGAGGCCGTTGCAGACCTCCAGGACGAAGTCGGGCTCGGTGCAGTTGAACACCTCGGGCGAGAACTCGAACCGCACAGCCGCCCCCGGCATCGCGTCGGCGAGCCGCGCGATGTGACCGGCGGCCTCCCGGATCAGCGCGTGCAGCCCGGCCCGGTCCTGCCCGAGCACGACGTCCCGCCAGACCGGCGCGGTCGCGGTGTACAGGTGCACCACCGCCCGCGGCATGCCCTGGATCGAGGCGAAGGTCTGCTCGATGAGGTCGCGGCGGGCCGCGGTGAACACCACGGGGGTCACGTCGTCCGGCACCGCGCCGCTTTCGGCGAGGTGACGGACGAAGTCGAAGTCGGTCCGGCTCGACGACGGGTAGCCGACCTCGATCTCCTTGAACCCCATCGCGACGAGGAGGTCGAACATGCGCCGCTTGCGTGGCGTGTCCATGGGTTCTGCCAGCGCCTGGTTGCCGTCGCGCAGGTCGACGGGCACCCACAGCGGGGCGCGCTCGATCCTGCGGCCCGGCCACGCGCGCGGGATCTCGGGGATCTCGACCCGCTCGTGGGCCGGCCGGTAGCGGTGGTGCGGCATCGCGCTGCCCCGCTGGGGATTCCAGGCGGGAGCCCCGGCGGGCACCGGGCCACGCGGGGTGCGGATCGTGGGGAAGGCGGTGAGAGCAGTGGAGGCGGTGGTCACGGAGGTGATCCTTCGGTCAGGAGGGCGACCGGCGGCGCGGAACCCCGCGGCGGGGTGCCGGTCATCGGATCAGGCCCCGCCGCGGCGACCGAGAAGGAGAAAGCCGAACGGCGTCATGGGCGGTAGAGTAACCACACGACAACTCCTCAGACAAGCTGAGAACCCGACAAGCTGAGAGGTGAAGCCCGATGGCGCTCGGCGCGCTTCAGCGCAGTCCCCTCGTCGACCAGGCCGTCGAGAGCCTGCGCGCGCAGATCGAGGAGGGCCGCTGGCCGGTCGGCACCCGGCTGCCCGGCGAGACGACCCTGGCCAAGACCCTGGGCGTCGGCCGCTCCACCGTCCGCGAGGCCCTGCGCGCACTGGCCGGGGCCGGGCTGGTCCAGGCACGTCAGGGCGCCGGGGTCTTCGTCATCGCCGACAGGCCCGCCGAGGACTGGACGGCCCGCCTGCGCCGGGCCGCCGTGGCCGACGTCTACGAGGTGCGCATGCTGGTCGAAGTGCAGGCCGCCCGGCTTGCGGCGCTGCGCCGCACGCCGGACGACGTGGCGGCGCTGCACGCGGCCCTGGAGGCCAGGCGGGCCGCCGCGCGAGACGGCGACGCGGCCTTCGTTGACGCCGACATCGCTCTGCACGCGGCCGTCGTCGCCGCCGCGCACAACCCGGTGCTGACCGACCTGTTCGCCGAGTTCGTCCCCCGCCTGCGGGAGGGACTGGTCGCCCTGGTCGACCTGCTCGGCCTGCGGGCCGACGACCCGAACCCGGGAGACGACTCCCATGCGGCGTTCGTCGGCGCCGTCGAGCGCGGCGACGCCGACGGGGCGGGCCGCGTGCTGCAGGAGGAGCTGGAGCAGACCCTCGGCCGTCTCCGCCGCACCCGCTGAGAGATCAGGGTTCGACGGCGTCGGAGAAGAGCCGGGGATCGAAGGTGATCTTGGCGAGGGCCTTCTGCCCGTCGGCGTTGGGGTGAAAGTAGTCCCAGGCGCTCACCTGCTTGAGGGTGAACGGATAGGAGAAGACCGCTCCCCCGTCGTAGCGGCAGGCCGGGCCGTACCTCGCACACGCCTGCCCGAGCTGCTCGTTGTAGTCCATCACCCGCTCGCGCACCCGGTCGCGCCTGGCCTCGTCCTTCTTGGCGGTGGACGTCGGGTTGGCCAGCATCGACTGGCAGATGCGGCCGATCCCCCAGAAGACGCGTGCCCACCCGTTGTCCTTGCCCACCCGCCACAGGCGCTTGACGTCCGGGATGCTCGCGACGAAGACCCGCGCGCCGGTGGGCCGCAGCACGTCGAAGGCCGCGTCGATGTTGCGCCGGAACGTTCCCACCGGCGTCATCTCCTTCTCGGAGCCCACGCAGGCGTCCTGCGCGCCGATGAGGACGGTGACGTAGCCCGCGCCGGCCTCGGCGGCCTGCCGCGCCTGCCCCCGCAGGTCGGCGCTGGTCGACCCCGGGACGGCGAAGTTCAGGTTGTGCCCCTTGATCCCGCTCCCCATGGCGAGCAGGCGCAGGTAGTGGCTGTTCACCGACGGGAAGTCGCCCGCCGACCACGAGCGGGACGTGCAGGCGACGTACCAGCCGCAGGCGTTGAACCCCGCGCTGATCGAGTCCCCCAGCGCCGCCATCACGGCGGGCGTCGTACGGGCGTGGGCGCCGGTCGGCACGAGCAGGACGCTCGTGACCAGGACCGGTGTGATCTTCTTGATCATGGGCACCTCCGGGAGATCAAAGGTAGGGATCGCGTGGAGGTACGCTCTATCGCCACCAGGGAAGGCGAGCCTTCCATGACCAGATTCCTATCGCGGCTTGACAGAGGGCGGCGCGATCGCATGGGGGGCCTCTTGTCGAACATGTTCAGATCCTGCGTAGAGTGAGTCGGGTGACTGTCGCTCTTATCCGGCCCCTCGTGGTTCGCACGGTCGCGGTGAGCGACCCTGACGATCTGCTGGCGCGTCTGCCCGACGCCGCGCCGTACGCCTGGATCAGGCACGGTGAGGGACTCGTCGGCTGGGGGGAGGCGGCGCGGGCCGCGGTGCCGCCGGGCCCCGGGCGGTTCGACTGGGCCCGCGGCTGGCTCTCCTCGCTGTTCGCCGGAGCGCGCATCGAGGACGAGGTCGGCGTGCCGGGCTCGGGACCGGTCGCCTTCGGCTCATTCACCTTCGACGCCGACGCCGCGGGGACCGTGCTGGTCGTCCCCCGCGTGGTGCTCGCCCGCCGGAACGGCCGCGCCTGGCTCACCACGATCGGCGACGACGCCTTCGACCTGGTCACCCCGCCTTCGGCACCCGGCCGCATCCGGTACGGCGACGGCTCGCTGTCGGCGCCGCAATGGGAGCACCGGGTCGCGCGAGCCGTACGGCGGATCAGGGACGGCATGCTGGACAAGGTCGTGCTCGCCCGCGACCTGACGGCCGTCGCCGAGCGGGACATCGATCCCCGCGTGCTGCTGGAACGGCTGGCCGAGCGCTACCCCGAGTGCTACACGTTCTCGGTGGACGGGCTCGTCGGCGCGACGCCGGAACTGCTGGTGAGGCACACCGGCCAGGCGGTCGAGTCGCTGGTCCTCGCGGGCACGACCCCGCGCGGCGCCCACCCCGCCGACGACGCGGCCCGCGGCGCCGCCCTCTACGCCTCGCAGAAGGACCGCCACGAGCACGCCTGCGCGGTCGCCTCGGTCCGCGAGGCTCTCGCGCCCCTCTGCTCGGCGCTCGACGTGCCCGACCGCCCCGAGTTGCTGGTGCTGCCGAACGTCCATCACCTGGCCAGCCGGGTCACCGGACGGCTGTCCGACGGCGCGTCGGTGCTCGACGTGGTGGCCGCGATGCACCCCACGGCCGCGGTCGGCGGAACGCCCACCGGCGCCGCGCTCCGCGTGATCCGCGAACTGGAGGGCATGGACCGCGCGGGTTACTCCGGGCCGGTCGGCTGGATCGACTCGCGCGGCGACGGCGAGTGGGGCATCGCGCTGCGCTGCGCGTACGTCTCCGGCAGGCGTGCCCGGCTGTTCGCCGGCTGCGGCATCATGGCCGGGTCGGACCCCGCCGCCGAGCTCGCCGAGGCGCAGGCCAAGCTCCGCGTGATGCGGTACGCCCTGGAGGGGTGACGGCCCGGCGTCGCCCGCTCAGCGGGCGAGGTGGACCGTGCCGCCGAGCGCGGTCTCGGCCCGCCCGGCGGTGACCGCCGCGATCCACTCCTCGAAGACGGGCAGCCGGTCCTCGGCCACCGCCACCTCGAAGGCGACCCTCGCGCCGTAGTCGACACCCCGCAGCACGTACGGCGAGGCGCGCAGGTCGCTTTCCAGCCTCCCGGCCTGGGCGTGGCCGACCGACACGGTCACGACCGCCGCGGGGACCATCTCGACCACCCCCGCCCGGTCGAGCGTCTCCCCCACCGCGCCGCCGTACGCGCGGGCGAGGCCGCCCGCGCCCAGGAGCACCCCGCCGAAGTAACGGGTGACGACGGCGGCCACGTCCGCGAAACCGCGCCGGGTGAGCATCTCCAGCATCGGCGTCCCGGCCGTGCCGCCCGGCTCCCCGTCGTCGTCCGCCCTGCGGACGCCCTGACCGATGACGTACGCCGAGCAGTTGTGGGTCGCGTCGGCGTAGAGCCGCCTGCGCTCGGCCACGAACTCCCGCGCGGCCTCCTCCGTGGCCGCCGGGGCGAGCGCGCAGATGAAGCGTGATCGGCGGATCTCGATCTCGTGCTCGATGGTGTCCCTGATCGTCCGGTACGGCGCTGCCACGGGATCAGCTTATTCAGCCGCCCCCCTTTACAAAGTAAGGTAAGGTCTTTGGCCAGCTGCACGAAGATTGCCCGCTCTTTGGTGCGATCGGACGAACTGCCGCACTCCTTCCCTGCCGTACTGTCAGCGAAGTGCCAGCCCACCTCCACCACACCGCCGTCGTCGCGGACACGCACAACGACCTGCTGATGGCCGTCGCCGAACGCCCGCCGGCCCGGTGGGCGTCCTTCTTCCGCGAACGATGGCTGCCCCAGCTGCGGGACGGCGGCGTGGACCTGCAGGTGCTGCCGGTCTTCGTGGACGACCGCTACCGGCCGGAGGGCGCGCTGCGCCAGACCCTGCGGATGATCGAGTGTGCCCACACGCTGGCCGAGGGCAACGCGGACGCCGTACGGCTCTGCCTGGACGGCGCGCAGGTCGACCGGGCGCTCGACGACGGCGTGATCGCCCTGGTCCTGGCACTGGAGAGCATGCCCGGCCTGGACTCCTCCGTCGAACTGCTGCCCACCCTGCACCGGCTCGGCGTACGGGTCGCCTCGATCGCCCACTGGGGGCGCACGCCACTGGCGGACGGCAGCGGCGAGGACGCCACCGGCGGCAGGCTCACCCACGCCGGGGTGGCGGCCGTACGGGAGATGGAGCGGCTCGGCATGATCTTCGACGTCTCCCATCTGGGCGCACGCGGGGTCGAGCACGTGCTGGAGCTGGCCACACGCCCGGTGATGGCGACCCACTCCTCCGCCCGGGCCCTGCGCGACCACCACCGCAACCTCACCGACGACCAGATCCGCGGCGTCGCCGCCACCGGCGGGGTCGTCTGCGTGAACTTCTTCCCCGTCTTCCTCGCCGAGGACCCCGCCGATCACACGCTGGACCGGCTGGTGGAGCACATCGAGCACGTGGCCGCGGTCGCCGGGATCGACCACGTGGGGCTGGGGCCCGACTTCGTCCGCGAGGTGCTGCACGACGTCACTCCCCCGTGCTGTGAGGACTTCGGCTTCGACGGGATCGACCCCGGCGCCGCCCTGCCCGGGCTGGACGGGCCGCGCGGGCTGCCCCTGGTCACCGAGGCGCTGCTGCGGCGGGGACTGGCGGAAGACGACATCGTGAAGATCCTCGGCGGCAACGTGCGACGGCTGTTCCGCGCCGAGCTGGGCAGGCCGCTGTGAAGACCACTGTGAAGAGCACTGTGAAGAGCACTGCGACGACGGCGGGGGACCTCTCCGCCATGCTCGCGGACCTGGAGGAGCTCGTCTGCTGCGAGTCGTTCTCCGCCGATCACGAGGCGGTGGCCCGCAGCGCCGCCGTGGTCGCGGACCAGGGGCGCCGCCTGCTCGGCGCACCTCCGGAGACGATCGTGATCGACGGCGTGACGCACCTGCGGTGGAGCTTCGGCGAGCCGCGTGTGCTGCTGCTCGGTCACCACGACACGGTCTGGCCGATCGGCTCCCTGCGCTCGCGGCCGTGGTCGGTCACCGGCGGCATCGCGCGGGGGCCCGGCGTGTTCGACATGAAGGCCGGGCTGGTGCAGATGTTCCACGCGCTGGCCGCGCTCCCCACCCCCGACGGCGTGTGCGTGCTGGTCACCGGGGACGAGGAACTCGGGTCGCCGTCCTCCCGCGCCCTGGTCGAGGAGTCGGCGCGCGGCCTCGCCGCCGCCTTCGTGCTGGAGGCGAGCGCCGACGACGGCGCGCTCAAGACCGCGCGCAAGGGCATCTCCACGTACGAGATCGTGGTGCGCGGCCGGGCCGCCCACGCCGGCCTCGATCCCGGCAAGGGGGCCAACGCGGGAGTCGAGCTCGCCCATCAGATCCTCGCCGTCGCCGCGATGGCGAGCGCGGACTCCCCGGACGGGGTTCTGGACGGCACGACGGTCACGCCGACGCTGCTGTCCGGCGGCACCACGATCAACACCGTGCCCGCGCTGGCCCGCTTGGCCGTGGACGTCCGCGTGCCGACCGTCACGGCCCAGCTCCGCGTGGACGCGCTGATGCGGGCGCTGACGCCCCGGACGCCCGGAACCCGCCTGGAGGTTCTCGGCGGCCCCAACCGCCCGCCGCTCGAACCGGCCTCGGCGGCCGGCCTGTTCGCGCTCGCCCAGCGGGTCGCCGCCGGCCTCGGACTCGCTCCCCTGCCGGGTTCGGCCGTCGGGGGCGCGTCGGACGGCAACCTCACCGCCGGCGCCGGCTGCCCCACCCTGGACGGGCTCGGCGCGGTCGGCGGCGGCGCGCACGCCGACGACGAGCACGTGGTCGTGGCCGAGATGCCACCCCGTGCCGCGCTGCTGACGGGCCTGGTCGAGGCGGTGCGTGGATGAGCGGCCCCGGCGAGCTGCGGCTGCGCGAATTGCACACGATCGAGGAGTTCGAGGACGTCTGCCGCCTGTTCGCCGGCATCTGGCGGCCGGATCCCGGGGGCGCTCCGGTCACGGCGGAGATGATGCGCGCGCTCTCCCACGCCGGCAACTACGTCGCCGGGGCCTACCGCCATGACCGGCTGGTCGGCGCGTCGGTCGGGTTCGTCGCGGCCCCGCCGCGGCGGGCGTTGCACTCCCACATCACCGGCACTGTCGCCGGGCAGGGCGCCGGTTTCGCGTTGAAGCTGCACCAGCGCGAGTGGGCGCTCGACCGCGGCCTGGACACGATCACCTGGACGTACGACCCGCTGGTGCGCCGCAACGCCCACTTCAATCTCGCCAAGCTCGGGGCCCGGCCGGAGGAGTACCTGCCCGCCTTCTACGGCACCATGGCCGACGCGATCAACGCCGGGGACGAGAGCGACCGGGTGCTCGCCGTCTGGCGCCTGACCTCGCCGCACGTGCTCGCCGCCGTACGGCATGAGCCGTCCCCGATGCAGATCCCGCCGGGCGCGGTCGCCGGGCTGGACGACGACGACGGCCGGCCCGTGCGGGGCCGCACCGACGCCGAGACGGTGCTGGTCGCCGTGCCCGGAGACATCGAGACCCTGCGCGTGACGGATCCGGCCGCGGCCCGCGCATGGCGGCTGGCTCTGCGCGAAGTGCTCGGCGACCTGCTGCGCGACGGCGCGCGGGTCACGGGATTTCACGACAAGACCTGCTATGTCGTACGCCGAAGCGCGTTCCGCGAACAACTGACATGAAGACCACGGGTATGGGAACCACGGGCATGAAGATCACTGGTATCGAACTGCGGCGGATCGCGATGCCGCTGGTGGCGCCGTTCCGCACGTCGTTCGGCACCGAGACACGGCGTGACGTGCTGCTGCTGCGGGTCGTCACCCCCGACGCCGAGGGCTGGGGCGAGTGCGTGGCGATGTCCCAGCCGCTGTACTCCTCCGAGTACGCCGAGGGCGCGGCCGACGTGCTGCGCCGTTTCCTGATCCCCGCGCTGCCCTCGCGCCCCGGCCCGTACGCCGTCAACGAGGCGCTGCACCCGATCAAGGGGCACCGCATGGCCAAGGCGGCACTGGAGACGGCCGTGCTGGACGCCCACCTGCGTGCCACCGGGCAGTCCCTCGCGGCCTTCCTCGGAGCCACCAGAACCCGGGTGCCGGCCGGGGTCTCGGTCGGCATCATGAACTCCGTCGCCGAGCTGCTCGACGCCGTCGCGGGCTATCTGGACGAGGAATATGTCCGTATCAAGCTCAAGATCCAGCCCGGCTGGGATCTGGAGCCCGTACGCGCCGTGCGCGAGCGATTCGGCCCAGAACTGCCGCTGCAGGTCGACGCGAACGCCGCCTACACCCTTGCCGACGCCCCGCACCTGGCGCGCCTGGACGAGTTCGGTCTGCTGCTCGTCGAGCAGCCGCTGGCCGACGACGACATGGTCCAGCACGCCCGGCTCGCCCGGTCGATCCGCACGCCGGTCTGCCTGGACGAGTCGATCGAGTCCGCCGAGCACGCGGCGGCGGCCATCTCCCTCGGCGCCTGCTCGGTCGTCAACATCAAGCCCGGCCGGGTCGGCGGTTACCTCGAGGCCCGGCGCATCCACGACCTGTGCCGCGCCCACGGTGTCGCCGTCTGGTGCGGCGGCATGCTGGAGACGGGCATCGGCCGCGCCGCGAACCTCGCCCTGGCCGCGCTGCCAGGTTTCACCCTGCCCGGCGACACCTCCGGCTCCCGCCGCTACTACAGCACCGACATCACTCCGCCCTTCGAGCTCCAAGACGGTCATCTGACCGTGCCCACCGGTCCGGGCATCGGGGTCGAGCCGATCCCGTCGCTGCTGGACGAGGTCACCGTCGCCAGCGAGTGGATCCCCCTCTGACGGCCCACCGCACCGCCACGGGGTCCCGGATGATTCGGGCTGTCATTCCCGTGACCTCCGGGCTCCCGCCACGCGGTGATAGGTGAAGGCCCAGCGGTCTTCGCCGACCTTGCGGCGGGTGTAGCGGTCGGGGTGTTGGTAGCGGTCGCGGTTGTGGAACTGGCAGGCCGGGCCCAGGAGTTCGAGGTCGGTCAGGCCGCCGGTGCTCCAGTTGTCGGCGTGGTCGATCTGGCATCTGGTGGCGGGCAGGGGACAGCCGTCGATCCAGCAGGTGGCGTAGCGGGCGAAGATCGCCCGCCGCTGGGCCGGGGTCGCCAACCTGACCTTGCGGCCCATGTCCAGCACCTGACCCTCGGCATCCATCACCAGGCGCACGAGGGTGGAGGTGCGGGCCAGCCGGTGCACGCCGGAGACGGGCAGCACCTGCCCGGTCGCCAGCAACAACCCCGGCGCCGTCCCCAACAGCGGACCCAACACCGTCCCCGGCAGCCCTCCCGGCAGCCCGCCAGACGCTGCTTCCGGTGACGACCCCGGCTCCGCTCCCAGCGCACTGGACACCTCCGGCGCTGTGGACGAGCACTGCGCCCTATCCCCGCACTCGCACACGCCCTCGCCGAACGAGCACTGCACCCTACTGCCGCACCCGCGCTCACCCTGGCCGTGCCACTGGTGCTCGTGGCCGTCATCCTCAGGCGTAGCGTGCGCACGGCGGCAGTCCCCCGCAGACCGAGGCCCAGCGTGGGGATGAGAGGCAGAGGGGTCTCCGGGAGGATCAGGCGATCGCCACTCGCCCCACCGTGACTCCCACGAATGCGACTCCTGCCGCTGCGACGTGCTTCCCTGTGCCTCCCTCCGCTTCGGCGAGTTGCTCTGCTGTGACTCGCCCTGCTGTGGCGCGCTGTGCTGTGGCTCCTGCTGCGACTCGCTCCGCCGGCTGCTCTTCACCTGCGCGCGTCCGGTCACGCCATCGCCGGGCTGCACGTCACGGGGCCCTGTCGCCGGGTCGGCGCTGTTGGCGGTGCGCTGGTCGGCGTTCTCGACGGCGTTCTCGACGGTGCTCTCGGCGGCGGCCTCAGCGGTTACATCGGCATCGGGTCCGGGGTTGGCACCTGCCGCAGCATCGGCTTCCTCGGTGTCCCGAGTGTTCCGGGCGCTTCCGGTGTGCCGGGCAGCCTGAATGTCTTCGGTGTGCCCGGCGGCCTGGGTGTCCTTGGTCTTCTGGGTGTCTTCAGGAGTCTCGGGGTGGTCGGCGCTTGCGGGGTCCTTGGGGTGGTTGGAGGTGGGGTCGGTGGGGAGGGATTCGGCGTTGACCAGGACCAGGAGCTCGGCGGCGATCTTCTCCTCCAGCAACGCCATGAACGCATCCGCC
>NZ_JBSGHN010000028.1:0-41713 GCF_053604425.1 Microbispora sp. NPDC004025
GCCTTGGCCACCTCCGCCGCACCCGCCCTGCCCGCCAGCTCCAAAAGGATCGGCTCGGCCAAGCCGGCCTGCTCATCCGACAGACCGGCAACCGCGGCGCAGATGGCCTCGGCCACCCCCGCCGCCAACCCACCGGCGGCCAACATCTCCCGCACCCGAGGCAGACGCGCCAGCTCCACCGCCAACGTCAGCAGGCGGCCCGCACCCGCCACGCTCATCCCGCCCGCGGTGCGCAGCCAACTGCGGGTGGAGGCATGCCCATGCCGCTTGGCCTGCCCTGCCCGATGCACCCGCCCGACTCGATCAGCAAGAGCACACGTGATCCGATCCCGCGCGAACATCAACTCCTCGGCCTCGGCCAGGCAGATATCCACATCGTCCGGAACCGCCGCCAACGCCAACGCCTGCGCCGACTCCCTCAAAGAGGCCACCAACACCCACGACGACCGACCCTGGCGATCACCCGCGCCAGCGGTACCCGCCCTGGCAGAGCCCGCTCCGGCAGAAGCCGCGCTGGCGGCGCTCCCGGCATCGTCGGCCTCCTCGCCGTTGCCGGCGGCTCCTTCTTTCGGGCCTCCACAGCCGCAGACGCATGAATCCTTGGAAACCCACAACGGTGAATCGGCCGTCAGCCGATCCCACCAGCCGCCGTCGGTGCCGTTCGAACGGTGGGGACGATCAGGATCGACAGCGAACGGATCCATGACACCTCCCACCTGATTCGAACTCGTGTATGAATTCTTTCACGCCAACGCATCGCGAACACCTGTGAGCGGCGATTTGTTGGAGCGACAGGTTGGGCGGGAGGTGCCCGTCAGATCCGGCCGATGTCGGCGGGCAGGTCGAGGGCGAGCACGTGGTCGAAGTGGAGGAAGGTCTCGAACCTGGAACCCGGCGTGACCGACTCGTCGGCCTCCAGGTCGCGCAACAGGCGCAGCGCCTCCGGTGTGTCGAGGTCGTCGTCCAGTGCCCGCTGGACGCGCTCGGCGTGGGCGTCGTCGATCGGGCGGCTCGGTGACTCGGCCCATTCGGCCACCCGGCGCCGAAGCCGCCGCAGTTCCTCGTCGGCGGCGCGAAGGGCGTCCCAGGTGAGGTCGACCGGCCGCCGGTAGTGGTGCTCGAGCAGGGCCAGCCGTACGGCGAGGGGGTCGAGGCCGGCGGCGGCGATGCCGGACAGCGAGACGACGTCGCCGGTGCCGGTGGGGCGGCCGTCGAACAGCAGGCGCCCGGAGTGGGCCCAGTGGGCGGCGGCCTCCTGACCCGTCGCGGCGTTCGACTGGGCCCGCGCCCTCTCGTGGTGGGGGGAGCACAGGTCGGCCCCGCCCACGTACAGGTCGAAGCGCGCGCCGAGGAAGCGCAGCGGCGTGGCCGAACATTCGATGTCGCGGCCGGGCAGACCGCGTCCCCATGGTGCGGCCCAGACCGCCCCGGCGCCGCCGTCCGCCGAATCCCCCAGAGGCTCCCACAGGGGCCAGTCGGACGCCGAGCCCGGCTTGCCGGAGATGCCCCCGTACGCGGGGAAGGAGGCCGCGTCGAAGAACACCGCCCCTTCGGGGGTCACGTAGGCGTGGCCACGCTCGATGAGCCGTCCGATGAGCTCGATCACCAGGCCCATGGTCTCGCTGGTACGGGGGGAGTGCTCGGGGGCGCGCATGTTGAGTGCGAGCGTGTCGGCGTCCATCGAGGCGCCGTCTCCGCCGCCGAGGTCGGAGACGTTGCGGCAGGCGAGCACCCGCAGTCCGGCGCGCTCGGCGACGCGGCGGACCAGGTCGGCGAGCAGGGCGGGGCGCAGGTCGGCGAGGCCGGCGGTCTCGTGCGCGGTGCAGGTGTACACCCGCAGGATCCGCGAGCCGGCCGGGGCGGCAGGCACGACCTGCCGGGTCAGGGTGTCGTGGAGCCGCAACATGGTCCGAGCCTACGTGCTGCCCCTGACATCCCTTTACCCGGAGTCAGGCGAGGAAGGTCAGGATGTCGCGGTCGCCGCGCTCGCGCAGGCGATCGAGGACCTCCTCCCGGGCGATCCCCTCGGGCAGGCCGATGCGCGCGCCGATGAGCCGCAGGCCCTCGGCCTCCGACGCCACCGGAGCGGTGTACCCGATCAGGTGCAGCGCCTGGTTGATCGCGGGCAGTCCGGCCGCCGCGGCGGGCAGGAAACGGGTCAGCAGCTCGCCGCCGTCGGAGACCGTGAGGAAGACGTGGTCGCCCTCGGACGCGTTGTACTCGGCCAGCACGTTCCTGATCGAGCCGATCGTCGGCTGGTTGTGCCAGCTGATCACCACCTCGCCGGAGGCGGTGGAGGCGGTCAGCTGGCCGCCGGGCGCCATGCCGAGGTGCGCGGCGAAACCGGTCGGCAGCGGGGAGCCCGAGCCGCGCAGGTGCTCGGCGTTCACGTCCACCCGGTGCCACCAGCGGCCGTCCCTGCTGCGGAAGCAGCGGCGGGTCATCGACACGTCACGGCGCGGCTGGTACGGCTCGGCCTGGTCCTGCCCGGCCACCCTGATGTAGCCGCGCTGGGTCCGCTCGAAGCCCGGTCCTCCGGCGTACGCCCTGATGGAGCTCTCGCTCACGTCGTAGCGGGAGGTCAGGTTGTCGACCACTGTGCTCACGGACGCCTCGCCGCCCGCGCGCTCGATCTCCCGGATGATCATCTCCCGGATGCCGAGGTACTCGTCGCCGCCCCAGCGCCGCAGGCCGTACTTGCTGCGGTCGAGCCGGATGAACCGCTCGTCGGAGGCGAGCTGGTTGCGGATGCCGACGAGGCTGTAGTCCTCGCCGATGCGCGTCTGGATCTCCTCGGGGGTCAGCGGCGCGCGGGTCACCGCCAGTACGGCCTCCGCCTTGTCGCCCATGCTGCGCGGCCAGGGGACGACGTGGCCGTCCAGTACGCGCAGGTGCGGCACCGACGCGAGCCAGCGCTCGGCGACGTCCTCCCGGATGCCGAGCTGGGCGACGAGGGAGACCGCCTCGTCGAGTGGCCGGGGGCCGTCGGTGAAAAGCTGCCGTGTCTTCTCCCTGAGCTCGTCCGCGCCGCCCGCGACCAGCCAGCCGTCCACCTGCTCGTACCCCGTGAGCAGCGTGCGGACGAACCGCCAGGCGGGGATCGCGAGCGTGATCAGCTCGGTACGGTGCCACGGCACGGCCGCCGCGAGGTCATCGGCGGGCACGGCCGAGCCCAGCCGGGTGCGCAGCCAGGACAGGTGGGCGTTCAGCGGCGCGGCGGCCGGGCCGTTCAGCCAGTCCATCACGTGGTCGCGCAGGTCGCGCTCGATCTGCCGGATGCGCTCACGGGTGACCGAGAAGCGCTGGGCCAGCTCGTCCAGGGTGGCCCGCTGGGCCTGGCCCGGCTGCTGGGAGGCGTCGAAGTAGAGCCGGTCCCGCGCGATGGCCCGCTGGCGGTCGTCCAGCCTGGCGAAGATCTCGTCGATGATCTCGGGCATCGGCCGCTCGGGGAGAGCGGGCGGGACCGCGGCCCCGGCAGGCTCCCGTGCCGGCTCGGTGGCCAGCAGCTTGTCGATCACGTCGACGTACAGCTCGTGGACGCTCTCCCGCGGGCCGGGCGTCTGCAGGCTCTCCTCGGGATGGGTGAACCTCAGCAGCGGCAGGATGTCGCCGAGGACCAGGTGCGCCCAGCAGGCGATCGTGAGGTCGGCGAGCCGGGAGGCGACCTGACCGGTCCCCACCGCCGCACAGGCCCGGTCGAGGGGGAGCGCCTGCCACCACGCGTCGGGAAGACCGGGGTCGCTCGCGATCGGCTCTACCTGGCTGGGCGCGGTCCAGCGCAGCGGAGGCACGATGTCGCTAAGGCTGAGGTTCATGCAGGTCCAACCGGCAAGGGGAATATATCCGCAGTTCAGACTAGGGGATCCGACGTCAGGCCGGGATGAAGGGACTGGCTCGGCCGGAATAGGACACGTAGAGCAGCTCCCCTGCCCGCGTACATGCCACGTAGAGCAGCCCCCGTTCGCGTTGCAGATCGTGCGCCCGGGCCGTCGGATCCTCGTCGGCCGGGGTCAGCGCGTCCGGCGCCGGCACGATCCCGTCAGCCACGCCTATCACGGCCACGCGGCGGAATTCCAGCCCTTTCATGCCATGAAGGGACGTGACTTTGACCGTGATGCCCGCTTCGCGTAGTGCGGTACGGGCGCTACGCACGAGGTCGGGGGTGCGTGCGGCGACCGCGATCTGCGCGGTCGGCACGCCCTCCTCCAGCCACTCGGCCACGGTGGAGACGAGCCCGGCGATCTCCGCCTCCGCGCTCACGTACTCGCGCACCGTCGGACGCGGGCCGTGGTCCAGCGCGCGGTAGCCGTACATCGCGGCGTTGCCCGCGACGAGTCCGTCCGCGGGGCCGCCGCCCCGCAGCCGCACCCCCCACGAGAGGATCTCGGCGGGCAGGCGGTGGGAGATCCTCAGGCGGAACCCGCGGGCGGGGATGCCGACGTCCGCGAGCGCGACCCGCGTGTCGAACATCCGCTGGTGCGGGTCCCCCAGGATGAACAGGTCGTTGGGCGCGGCGGGGACCGCCGCGCGCAGCAGCCGCCACTGCGCCGGGTGCAGGTCCTGCGCCTCGTCCACGACGATGTGCCGGTACGGCTCCCGCCCCGGCGCCTCGTCGCCCAGCAGATCGCCGACGGCCCGCCCGAGCAGGCCCGCCGCCTCGGAGGCGAGCTGGAGCAGGGTGCGCCGGCCGGACTCGCGCAGCCGCCGTACGACGTGCTGGACGGCCTCCCACACCATCGTCCTCGACTCGGCGTCCAGGCGGACGCCGCGGCCGGGCCGGGCCGCGGTCTGGTACTCCTCCAGCGTGCGAAGGTCCTGCGCGAGGATCACCTGTTCCCACTCGCGCAGCAGGAAGGCGCTGCCGAAGCGCCCGACGGCCGCCTCCTGCCACAGGTCGGCCAGGTCGTCGGAGGAGACGAGCGCCGGCGCGCGGCCCTCCGCCGCGGCGACGATGCGGTGGGCGATCCTGTCGACGTTGCCCACCTCGACGCGCTTGCGGACCAGCTCGTCATCGATGATCATGTCGAGCCGCGCGGACAGCTCGGTCGCGAGGCCCTGCGAGAACGTGACGAGCAGCACCGGGCCGGTGGCCGCGCGGGCCAGCAGGGCGGCCCGGTGCAGCGCGATGACCGTCTTGCCGGTGCCCGCGCCGCCGGTGATCAGCACCGGCTGCTCGTACGCCGGCCAGTTGGCGTACGTGTGCTGCGGCGGGTACAGGAACGTGCACCAGGTGGGCAGCGTGAGGATGCGCTCGAGCTCCGCGGCGTCGGCGGCGAACGCGGCCCGGTCGGGGCTGCGCCGCAGCGCCGCGAGCAGGTCCTCGGGGTCGACGTCGTCGGCGACGCGCGAGCGGCAGGCGTCCAGCTCGCGCCAGGCCGCGGCGAGCGAGCCGCCGCGGGCGAGCGCCGCGAGCGGCGCGTACTGGCTCTGCGGGAGCATGGGCTCGACGGCCGCGAGATGCGACTCCGACGTCATCAGCCGCAGCAGCGGCAGCAGGCGGGCGTCGACGCCGATGTTCAGCAGGTCGGTGTCGCACCAGTGGTCGAAGAGCGGCCGGCCGCCGGACTCCGCCGCGCGGCGCAGGGCGGGCTCGACCCGCTCGAGGGCCTCGGCGTCCCAGGTCTCGACGATCCCGATCGCCGTGTTCACGCCGACCCTGTGCCGCTGGGCGTACGACCACGCCTCCGCGTCCGGGAGCACGGTGAGCAGCCAGTAGACGTCCTCCTGCCGCACCACCACCCCCCGGTGACGGTCGGCGAGCCGGAGCGTGGCGACGCGGGGATCGCGGCTGTTGCGCACCCTCTCGGGATGCGGCGCGGCGGACGCGTTCAGCAGGAACCTGCGCACCGCGACGGCGACGTCCCTGCGGACGGTCCGGGTGAGCGCGCCGAGCCCGCGCAGGAACTCCGGGGAGATCGCGAGCCGGGGCATGGGCTATCCCAGCAGGGTCAGCAGGTCGCGGTCCCCGCGTTCCCGCAGCCGCGCGAGGAGTTCCGGCCGCTCGACGGCTCCGGTCAGGCCGACGCGCGTCGCGATCACCTGCTCCGCCTGCTCGGGCGTGCCGCTCGGCGTGGTGTGGCCCACCAGACGCAGGGCCCGGCTCGTCTGGTCGCCGCCGTCGGCGGCGGGCAGGTGCCGTACGCGCAGCGTGCCCTCCTCGGACAGGGTCAGGAAGATGTGGCTGCCCTCCTCCGCGGAGATCTCGCTGAGAAGGCGCTGGAGGGAGTCCAGAGCCGGCCGCGCGTGCCAGGAGAGCGCGACCTCGCCGGCCGCGCTGTGCACCGTGCGGTCCTCGCCCGGCGCGAGGCCGATATAGGCGGCGAACCCGCTCGGCAGCGGCACCTCGACACCGTCGAGGTGCTCGCCGGACACGTCCACCCTGAGCCACCACCTGCCGTCCGGCTGCCGGAAACACCGCCGGGTCAGCGCCACGTCCTTGAGCCCGCTCTGTTGCCGGTCCGCCTTCTGTGCGCGTAGTTGCGGCACGCTCTCCAGCCACTGCCGTGCCACGTCGGGACGTACGCCGAGAGAGGAGATCATCTCCAGCGCCTGGGAGACGGTCGGCGGGCGCTCTGCCGAGGCGATCAGGTTCCGCGTCTTCTCCCGCAGTTCCTCGATGTCGCCGGCCACGAGCCAGTCGCCGGACAGGCGGTGGCCGGGGAGCGTGGCGAGCACGAACCGCCAGGCGGGCACCTCCAGCGAGCGCAGCTCGCGCTCGTGCCACTCGGCCGCCGCGACGAACCGCGCCTTGGGGACCGCGGCTCCGAGCTCGTCGGTGAGACGGGCCAGGTGCTCGTTGTACGGCGCCGCCGCGGGCAGCGCGAGCCAGCGCGACAGCCGGTCGCGCAGGGCCGCTTCCGACTCGTGGATGACGGCGGGAGGGACGGCCAGCAGTTTGGCCAGTTGCTCGGGCGCGGACGGCTCGCCGGTGAAGACCCGGTTCTGTGCCACCATCCAGGTCTGGTCGTCCAGGTCGCCGAACGCCGCGTCGATCAGCGCGGGCAGATCCTGTTCCAGAGCCGGCTCGGCCTCCTCCTCCGGCGGCATCCCTTCAGGGGGCGTCTCCTCCGGAGGCGCCTCCTCGGGAGCCGTCTCTTCGGGGGCCATCTGTAAGAACACGGCGGTGAAGAGAGCCGTCAGCACGGGCCGTGCCTTGACGAACGGCTGGTCGGCGAGTTCCCGGCCGGACAGCGCGAGCAGGCCGTGCCACGACCCCGCCCGGTCGAGCGCGATCGCGACCTGGGGGTCGTCGGCCTCGTCGGGGTCCATTACGTGCAGCGCGGGCAGCACGTCGCCGACGGCCGCCGCCGGCCAGTGGTCGAGCGCGAGCCCGGTGAGCAGGTCGCCGAGCGCCTCGGCGTCCAGGACGGCGAGCACGCGGTGCAGGGGCAGCGTCCGCCACCAGGCGTCCGGCAGGCCGGGCCGGTCGGTCAGCGCGGTGATACGGGCAGCGTCACTCCAGCGCAGCGGTGGCACGAGGTCACTCAGGCAGAAGTTCATGCTTTCCCCATCACTCACAGAGACCAGTCCATAGTCTGGCAAATCGCCCCCGCTGTGGTGGAGGTTCGGGGTTCACGCGACTCGCGGCTCAGCGGCGTTCGGCCGCGAAGCGGAGGCGGACGTAGTCGGCCATCCAGCCGGTCTCCCGGCGCAGGGCGGGGGCGGCCAGTTCGTTGACCCGGCGCAGCAGCGGCTCCACGGCCGCCGGGGGGACCCGGTCGAGCAGCGAGCCGGCGAACATCCGGACCCAGTCGGCCGCGCCGTTCGGGCACTCGTCGAGGGGGGTGGGGCGGTCGAAATACTCCAGCAGCCGGACCGTGAAGCCGCCCTTCTCCAGGCGGAGGGCGTACTCGGCGGGACTGGGGAAGTACCACGGAAACTCGGGCTCGGGCAGGCCGTACTCGCGCCAGGCGGTGAACACGGCGGCGGTCAGGGCCGCGCAGTTGCCCGCGCCGCCCATCTCGGCGACGAACCGGCCGCCCGGCCGCAGCGCCTCCCGCACGCAGCCGATCACCGCGTCGGGGTCGCGGCTCATCCAGTGCAGCGCCGCGTTCGAGAACACCGCGTCGTACGGCTGGGCGACGGTGAAGTCGTGACCGTCGCCCACCGTGAAGTCCAGGCCGGGATGGTGCGCGATGGCCTGCTCGATCATGGAGTGGGAGCCGTCGATGCCCAGGACCTGGGCGCCGCGCGCGGCGACGTCGGCGGTCAGCACGCCGGTGCCGCACCCGAGGTCGAGCACGCGCTCACCGGGGCGAGGGTCGAGCAGTTCCACCAGCGGGGCGCCGTGCGCGGAGACGTATCCGAAGGAGCTGTCGTAGGCGCGAGCGTTCCATCGGGTGAGACTGGGAGTTTCGTACCTCAAGATCGGCTCGCATTCTGACACGTGGTGCCCGGTGTCGGGATTGCCGCAGACTCATGCCGACTTGTGAGACTGCTGGGCTAACGACACACTTTACGGCTTCCGTCGCCTCCGCGAGATCAGGTGGCTCAGCCGACCATCCGGGCCCAGTTCGCGGCCATGTACGACTTGGCCCGATCCTGCTCGGGGACGCTCAGGATGACCGGGTCGCCGGACACCGTGGGCAGCCTGGCGGCGGCGCCCCTGTCGAGCGTGTCGCGCATCTCCATCGCCTCGATGCGGGCGGGGCGGGCGAACGCCTTGAGGAAGAGGTTCTGGCCCTCGTCGGACAGCAGGAACTCCTCCCAGAGCCGCGCGGCGGCGGGGTGCGGGGCGTCGGCGCTGACCGCCTGCATGTAGTAGGAGGCGAGCACCTCGTTCTTGGGGATCGTCACCCGCCAGGCCGCGGCGCCGCGTCCGGAGGCCGCCCGCGCCGCGTTCATGAAGTCCCAGTCCACCATGGCGGTCGCCTGGTCGGGCCGGCCGAGCATGCCGCCCTTCTTCAGCCGCGCGAACAGGTTCACGCCCCGCGCGGCGTCCGGCAGCCCCTTGCCGAGCGAGGCGGCCATCACGGCGTCGAACGCCGACGCCACCCGGCGCGGGTCGCCCGGCAGCGCCACCACGGTCCCGGGCCTGGCCAGCGCGCCGTACGACGCGGGGGCGGGCACCTTCCGGGGGTCGTAGCCGATCGACATGTAGCCGCCGTAGGCGGCGAACCAGCGTCCCCTCTGCTCCTTGACGTCGTCGGGGATGTCCGCCCAGCCGGTCACCCGGTAGGGCGCGAAGAGCTTGGCGTTGGCGACCGCGACCTCCAGGGTGAGGTCGAAGACGTCGGGCGCCTGCTTGGTCCCCTTCAGCCGGGCCGCGGTGTCGATCTCCTGCTTGCTGCTCGCCTCCGGCACGATCGAGGTCACCTTGATGCCGTACTTGTCGGAGAACCTGGCGATGATCTCCTTGTAGCCCACCCAGCCGCCCGGCAGGCCCACGACGGTGAGCGCGCCCTCCTTCTTGGCCGCCTCGACGAGCCTGTCCATGGTGCCGAACCCGGACGCCAGGCTGTCGGCGCGGGGGTTGAGGGGAGGCAGCGGCTTGTCCGACGAGGACGGCGACGACGGCTTCGAGCACGCGGAGGCCGCGGACAGGAGGATCGCCGCCGAGGAGATCGTCACGACGCAGGCACGTATGGTCACGCCGCGTATGCTCCCCGCGTCGCGGCGGCCGTTCGCGTCGGCGCGCTAAGGGATTACCGAGTCGGCGTCCGCACCATGCACGCCGATTACCGGGCGGGCGGCGCGGGCGGCACGATCTTGGCGGCGGCCAGGGTGTCCTCGGCGATCTCGACGAGGCTTCCGTCCCGTTTCCGTACGATGAGCACGCCATCGTGCCAGGACTCCAACACGCCGACCGCGTCCCGGTACCCACCGGGCACCCTGCGCCGCGTCGTCACCCGTTTGCCCACGTCGGCAGGGGTGACGGCGACCACGAGACGGGCTCCGAGCCGAGGGGCCACCACGATTGCCCCCCTCCTGTTCCAGCTAGTCGGCAGGCACCGCAATACTAGGGCTAGCAACCCGCGGTCGAGCCGTGCAACCCAGAAGGAGCCTGAGGTGACGTACGTCATCGCGCAGCCTTGCGTGGACGTCCTGGACAAGGCGTGCATCGAGGAATGCCCCGTCGATTGCATCTACGAGGGCGAACGCATGCTCTACATCCACCCCGACGAGTGCGTGGACTGCGGTGCGTGCGAGCCGGTGTGCCCCGTAGAGGCGATTTTCTACGAAGACGACCTTCCCGAGCAGTGGAAGGACTTCTACAAGGCCAACGTCGACTTCTTCGAGGAGCTGGGCTCGCCCGGCGGCGCCTCGAAGGTCGGCAAGATCAACAAGGACCACCCGGTGGTCGCGGCGCTCCCGCCGCAGGGTGAGGACCACTGACCGACGCCTGACCGGCGTCGTCCGTGACGACTGGGGGATTTTCTTTGCTTGCGTTGCCGGACTTCCCATGGGATCGGCTCGTGCCCTATCAGGACCTGGCACGGGCGCATCCCGGCGGGATCGTCGACCTGTCGGTCGGCACGCCGGTCGACCCGGTTCCCCCGGTCGCCCGCGAGGCGCTCGCCGCCGCCGCCGACAGCCCCGGCTATCCCCTGACGTACGGCACGCCGCGGCTGCGTGAGGCGGCCGCGGGCTGGCTGCGGCGGCGGCACGGCGTCACGGTCGACCCCGGCGACGTGCTGCCGACCATCGGCTCCAAGGAACTGGTGGCCTGGCTGCCGACGCTGCTCGGTGTGCGCCCCGGCGACCGCGTGGTCTTCCCCGAGCTCGCCTATCCCACGTACGACGTGGGCGCGAGGCTGGCCGGGGCCGAGCCCTACGCGTCCGACGGGCTCCTCGCGCTGGGCCCGGAGCGGGTCCCGCTCGTCTGGGTGAACTCGCCGTCCAACCCCACCGGGCGCGTCCTGCCCGCCGAGCACCTGCGCAAGGTCGTCGCGTGGGCGCGCGAGCGCGGCGCGGTCGTCGCGTCCGACGAGTGCTACATCGAGCTGGGCTGGGAGGAGCACCCGGTCTCCGTCCTCCATCCGGACGTGTGCGAGGGCTCCCACGAGAACCTGCTCGCGGTCCACTCGCTGTCGAAACGGTCGAACTTCGCCGGATACCGCGCGGGCTTCGTCGCCGGCGACCCCCGGCTCGTACGGCGGCTGCTGGAGGTGCGCAAGCACGCCGGCATGATGATGCCCGCCCCGGTCCAGGCCGCGACGGCGGCCGTGCTCGACGACGACGCGCACGCCGACGAGCAGCGCGAGCGGTACGCCCGGCGCAGGGCGGTGCTGCGGCCCGCGCTGGAGCGGGCCGGCTGGCGGGTCGAGCACTCGGCCGCCGGGCTCTACCTGTGGGCCACGAACGGCTCCGGCTGCTGGGACCAGGTGCGCGCCCTGGCCGAGCGGGGCATCCTCGTCGCGCCGGGAGAGTTCTACGGCGACGCCGGGCGTGGGCACGTCCGCATCGCCATCACGGCCACGGACGAGCGCGTCGATGCGGCGGTCAGCCGCCTCCAGTAGGATCGCGCGCCATGACGACAGCGATCGTGATCGTGCTGAGCCTCGCCACGGTCGTCATGCTGGGCGTCCTCGCCGTGGCCCGGCGCACGCGGGCGCGCCGGCCGGTCCGCACCCCGCCCGCCCCCGCGGGAGGGTCCTCGTCGCCCGACCCCGCGGCGGACCCGGACTTCTTCGACCCCCGCACGATCCGGGTGGGGGACACCGTCTACGTGGAGGCCGCCCGCTATCGGGCCGTCGGCGCCCTGCACTGCACCATGCAGGGCGAGAAGTGGACGGAGTACCTGCTGGACGAGGGCGCCCGGCGGTACAACTGGCTGTCGGTCGAGGAGCGGCCGGGCGTGGAGGGCGAGCCCCTCCACCTGGAGGTCCTGCTGTGGACCGATGTGCCGACCCAGGGCATGGTGCCGGCCAAGCACATGCTGATCGTGGACGGCGTCGAGTTCTCCCCGATCGAGCGCGGCACGGCCGCCTTCCGCTCCGAGGGGACGACCGGGCTGCCCGAGCGCGGCCTGCTCGACTTCGCCGACTACCGGGCGGGCGACGGCCGCCTGCTGTCGTTCCAGCGTGTCCAGGGCGGTCAGTGGGAGACGTCCTACGCCCGTCCGCTCACCCCCGGTTCGGTCCGGGTGGATCGGCTGCCCTGATCACCGGGGTAGGTTCTGCTTCGTGGAACGGCGCCTTACCAAACCTGTCGTGACCGTCGTGGTCATCGTCGTCCTGCTGGGCGCGGCCATCTTCTACGGCGCCTACCTCTTACTGAAGCGGACCGAGCCGTTCGCTCTGGGCGAACACTGCATCGTCAAGACCACCGACGGCACGCTCGACATCGACATCGAGCAGGCCCAGGTCGCCGCCACCATCGCGGCCGTCGCCGTGCGGCGCAAGCTGCCCGAGCGCGCCCTCCAGATCGCCTACGTCACCGCGATCCAGGAGTCCAAGCTGGCCAACCTGCCGTACGGCGACCGCGACTCGGTGGGCGTCTTCCAGCAGCGGCCCTCGCAGGGCTGGGGGACGGTCGAGCAGTTGCAGGACCCCGTCTACGCGACGCGGAAGTTCTTCGCCGCCCTGGAGAAGGTGAAGCACTACCGGACCCTGCCGCTGCACGAGGCGGCCCAGGCCGTGCAGCGCTCCGCCGACGGCTCGGCGTACGCCGAGCACGAGTACGACGCCAAGATCCTCTCGGCGGCGTTCATCGGGCGCGTGCCCCAGGCCGTGCACTGCTGGTACCCGCCCTCGGACAAGCCGGCCTCGCCGCAGCCGGAGGTCGCGCGCAAGCAGCTCGTGCGCGCGCTCGGGACGGACTCCGCGCCCAAGCGCGGCTGGCTGGTGGCCGCCTGGTACGTCGCCCACGCGCAGAAGTACCACCTGCGCCAGGTGCGCTTCGAGGGCGTCACCTGGACGGCCGCCAGCGGGCACGACGGCTGGCGCAAGAACGCCAAGCCCGTCGCCACCGTGCAGATCGCGTGAGCCTGTGGATTAGGGTCGGGTGACATGCGGCTTGACCTTGCCCAGGACGTGGGCGCGCTGACGGCGCGACTGGTGGACATCGAATCGGTGAGCGGCGCGGAGAAGGCGCTGGCCGACGCCATCGAGGAGGCACTCGTCCCGCTGCCGCACCTGACGGTGCTGCGGGACGGCGACGCCGTGGTGGCGCGCACCGATCTCGGCCGGGCCGAGCGCGTGGTGATCGCCGGGCACATCGACACGGTCCCGGTGGCGGGCAACCTGCCCAGCAGGGTCGAGGACGGGGTGCTGCACGGGTGCGGCACCTCCGACATGAAGAGCGGCGTGGCCGTCCAGCTCAAGCTCTGCCTGCTGGCCGAGCCGAACCGCGACCTCACCTTCGTCTTCTACGACTGCGAGGAGGTCGAGGCCGAGCGGAGCGGCCTGCTGCGGCTCACCCGCACCCATCCCGAATGGATCGAGGGTGACTTCGCGGTCGTGATGGAGCCGACGGACGGGCTCATCGAGGGCGGCTGCCAGGGCACGCTGCGGGCCGACATCACGGTGAAGGGCGTGCGGGCGCACAGCGCCAGGTCGTGGGAGGGCGTCAACGCCATCCACGGCGTCGCGCCGGTCCTGGAGATCCTGTCGGGCTACGAGGCGCGGCGTCCGGTGGTGGACGGCCTCCGGTTCCGCGAGGGGCTCAACGCGGTGGGCGTACGCGGTGGGGTGGCCGGGAACGTGATCCCGGACGAGTGCGTGGTGACGGTGAACTACCGCTTCGCCCCCGACCGCACGCTGGAGGAGGCGTTCGCGCACGTCCAGGAGGTCTTCGACGGCTTCGACGTGCGCCTCACCGACGGCGCGCCGGGCGCGCGGCCCGGGCTCACCCACCCGGTCGCGGCGGCGTTCGCGGCCGCGATCGGCGGCACGCCCCGGGCCAAGCTCGGCTGGACCGACGTCGCGCGCTTCTCCGCCCTCGGCATGCCCGCGGTCAACTGCGGCCCGGGCAACCCCGACATCGCGCACACGGCAGGGGAGAACGTGAGCCTGGCGAAGATCGTCGAGAGCGAGCGCCGCATGACGGCCTGGCTGACCGCATGACCCGTAGATAGAAGAAAGTGGCTCTCCTCGCCGGCCATTTGGCGGGGAAAGCCACTTTCGTCCCGAGCAGCACCCTCGTTCCTTAGACGGGGCCTCGGCGACGACCGGTTCCATCCTTCCGCGGATGTTTTTCAGATTTCTCCGGAACGTTTGGGGCGTGGGCGCCGGGGCAGCGCGTTCGTCTTGCACCGTTACCGATCCCGACCGTTAGCGTGACCGTCATGAACCACTCCCGACCCGAACGCCGGCAGGGTCCGTCCCTGGTCCGCGGCGGCCTCGTCCCCGAATCCACCCACGACCAGCGCCTGCTCGACCGCCGTGGTCCCACCGGCTGGCTGCACGAGGATCCCTGGCGGGTCCTGCGCATCCAGTCCGAGTTCGTCGAGGGCTTCGGCGCCCTCGCCGACCTTCCCCCCGCCGTGACCGTCTTCGGCTCGGCCCGCACCGGTCCCGACAGCCCCGAGTACGAACTCGGGGTGAAGGTCGGCTCGGCGCTCGCCAAGGCGGGCTACGCGGTGATCACCGGTGGCGGCCCCGGCGTGATGGAGGCGGCCAACAAGGGCGCCCTCGAAGCCGGCGGCGTCTCGGTCGGTCTCGGCATCGAGCTGCCGCACGAGCAGCGCCTCAACGACTACGTGGACCTCGGCATCGAGTTCCGCTACTTCTTCGTGCGCAAGACGATGTTCGTCAAGTACGCCAGCGGGTTCATCGCCCTGCCCGGTGGTTTCGGGACGCTCGACGAGCTGTTCGAGGCGCTGACCCTGGTCCAGACCCGGAAGGTCACCTCGTTCCCGGTGATCATGATGGGTGTCGCGTTCTGGGCGCCGCTCATCGACTGGGTCCGCGACACGCTGCTGACCACCGGCAAGATCTCGAAGCAGGACGTCGACCTGATCTCGGTCACCGACGATCCCGACGAGGCCGTGCGGATCATCGTGGAGGCCGACCGGCGCGCCGCCAATCAGTAGGGTTGCCCTGTGTTCGTCTGCGTGTACTGCTCGTCCAGCCAGAAGATCGACCGCAAGTACCTCGACCTCGCCCGTGAGGTGGGGACGGAACTGGCCCACCGCGGCCACGGTCTCGTCAGCGGAGGTGCGATCGTCTCCTGCATGGGCGAGGTCGCCCGGGCGGTCCGGGCCGGCGGCGGCCACACCGTCGGCGTGATCCCGCAGGCCCTGGTCGACGTCGAGATCGCCGACACCGACTCCGACGAGCTGATCGTCACGGCCGGCATGCGCGAGCGCAAGGGGATCATGGACGCGAGGTCCGACGCGTTCCTCGTGCTCCCGGGCGGCATCGGCACCCTGGAGGAGCTGTTCGAGATCTGGACCTCCAGGGTGCTCGGCATGCACGAGCGGCCGCTGGTCGTCCTCGACCCCTGGGGCCTGTACGCGCCGCTGCGCGACCTGGTCGACGGCATGTACGAGCAGGGCTTCACCCGGCCGAACGTGTTCGACGCGATCTCGTGGGCGACCACGGTGGAGGAGGCGCTCGACATGCTCGAGCTGTCCACGGTCCGCCTCAGCCCCACGGGCGAGGAGCTCGGCGAGAGCTAGGCCAGGCCGCGGCGGGTCAGGGCGGGGGGCCTGCGGCCCAGCAGGGCCTCGGTCATGTCGAGGGCCTGCCGTACGTCGTGGGACGTCCGGAAGACGCTCGCGCCCGCCCAGGCGAACGCGGCGGCGGCCGCGAGGGCCTCGGTCTCGTCGCCGGGGAGCGTCACGACGACGGTGCGCCCCGCCCGGGCCAGCGCGGACACCTCCGGCAGCGAAGCGGCCTCGACCCAGCCGGGCTCGGTCTCGTCGTCGGGCCCGATCACGCGCGTCATGCTTCCATGCTCGCACGCCGGAGAGTTGTGGCACGATTCGTATGTGCTGGTCGTACTCGTCATCGCCGGGCTCGCCGTGATCGTCTGCGTGGTCATGGTCTCGTTGGGACACGGCGGCGAGATGGCGGAGTTCCCCCCTGACGCGCCGCCGCTCGATCTTCCCGCGGCCGGTCAGGTGACCCCCGCCGACCTGATCGCGCTTCAGCTCCCCATCGGTCTCGTGGGCTACAGCACCCAGGCCGTCGACGAGACCCTGCACCGCGTCTCGGTGGCGCTGGGGGAGCGTGACACCCGTATCGCCGTGCTTGAGCAGCGCGTGGCCGAGTTATCGTACGCCCGGCCGCAGGTGCGCCAGGAGACGCGGCAGGCCGAGGCGGAGCAGACCGACGACGCCGACGAGAGCCGGGCCGAGCGTGACCGCGCCGAGGCCGAGGAGGCGTGGTGACGACGCACGACGGGCTGGTCCGCTGCGGGTGGGCGGGCACGACGCCCGACTACGTCGCCTACCACGACGAGGAGTGGGGCCGTCCGGTCCGCGGAGACGACCTCGTCTTCGAGCGGATCACCCTGGAGGCGTTCCAGTCCGGCCTGTCGTGGCTGACGATCCTGCGTAAGCGGGACAACTTCCGAAAGGCGTTCGCCGGGTTCTCCATCCCGGCGGTGGCGGCATTCGGCGAGAGCGACGTGGAGCGCCTGCTCGCCGACACGGGCATCGTGCGCAACCGCGCCAAGATCGAGGCGGCCGTCGCCAACGCCCGCGCCGCCGCGGAGGTGCCGGGCGGGCTGTCGGCGCTGGTATGGCGGTACGCCGAGGAGCCCGGGCGGGTGCCCGCCACCCTCGCCGACGTCCCGGCCAGCACCGCCGGCTCCACGGCGCTGGCCAAGGACCTCAAGAAGAACGGCTTCCGCTTCGTCGGGCCCACCACGGCGTACGCCCTGATGCAGGCCATCGGCCTGGTCAACGACCACGTGGCCGACTGCCACGTCCGAGAGGCCGTCAGCGCCCTGCGCCGTGTCTGATCGCTTCGAAGCGCCTATCGGCCTTCGAAGGTAGGGAGTTCCTTGTCGAGGAACGCCTTGGTCGCCGCCGCGTGGTCGGCGGTGGCCGCGCACTCGTCCTGAAGCTCCGCCTCCCGCTCCAGCGCGTCGGCGAGGGAGCAGGACGCCGCCTGGTCCAGCGCCGCCTTCGTCGCGGCGTACGCCCGCGTGGGCCCCTGCGCGAGCCGTACGGCGAGGTCGCGGGCGGCGGACGCCAGCCGGCCGGCCGGGACCACCTCGGCGACCAGGCCGAGCTCCAGGGCCCTGGCGGCGTCCACGACGTCGCCGAGCAGCAGCATCTGACGGGCACGCGCGGGGCCGACGAGCCGCTGCAGGGTCCACGACGCGCCGGAGTCGGGCGCCAGCCCGATACCGGTGAACGCCATCGAGAACTTGGCGCCCTCCGCCGCCACCCGGAAGTCGCACGCGAACGCCAGCGAGGCGCCCGCCCCCGCGGCGACCCCGTTGACGGCGGCCACGACGGGCTTGCCCATCGTGGCGATGGCCAGCACGATCGGGTTGTAGTGCTCGCGCACGGTGTTCGCCAGCCCGAGACCCCGGTCGAGGTTGTCGGCGTGCTCCCGCAGGTCCTGCCCCGCGCAGAAGGCCCGGCCCGCGCCGGTGAGGAGCACGGCCCGCACCGACGCGTCGTCCGCGGCGCGCCGCACGGCCGCGAGCAGGCCGGTCTTCATCGCGACGGTCAGCGAGTTCATCGCGTCGGGGCGGTTCAGTGTGATCGTGGCGACGGCTTCGTCGACGTCGTAGGTCACGGTCATCTCAGGCGGCTCCATTCAGTGTGCGGTCCACGAACGCGGCGGCGGCGGGCAACAGCCGCGCGGCCTCCTGGTCGAAGAAGGCGCGGGCCTTCTCACCCGGCCAGCCCGGCGGCAGCAGGTCGGCGGGGAGCCCGGGGTCGCGGAACAGGAAGTTGCGCCAGCCGTGCACCAGTCTGCTGCGGACGGCGAAGACCCGGTCGTCCGGCGCGTCGTCCGGCAGCGAGCCGACCAGGTCCGCGGCGCTGGCCAGCCAATCCTCGTACGCGTCGCCGATGGCGTCCAGGTCCCACGCGCGGGCGAGCAGGTCACGCGGGTCGCCCTCGTACGCGGCGTCGAACCGATGGCCGGGCACCCGCAGCGCGTCGAGTTCCGGCGAGGGTCGGGGGCCGATCCAGGTCGTCTCCGACAGCGGCGCGTACCCGAGGAAGGCGAGGTCGGCCCGGAGCCGCTCGCGCCGGGCCCGGTCCCTGACCGGTTCGAGCACCAGGACGTGCCAGTGCCCGGCCCACGGCGCGTCGCCCCCGCGGTAGACGCGGGCCGCCGTCTCGTCGAGCCTGCGTTCGCACTTCGGGGTGACGGCGTACCCCGGTCCCTGCGGCAGCCGTACGGGGTCGAGCCAGCCCTGCCTGACCATGCGGGATATGGCGGTCCTCACGGCGGGCGCCGCGATGTCGAGCGGCGCGAGCAGCCTCACGAGCGCGGCCACGGAGGCACGGCCGCCACGGGTGCGAAGGTGGTCCCCATAAAGATCGAAAAGCGCGGCTCGGGCGTTCACCCCACCCAGTGTGGGGTCACGTCCGGTCCGTCCACAACGCGTGCCGCGCCGCATTGATCCACTGACCGGAGCCGGGCCGTTACCTTTTTGAGCTCGGAGGCGGGATAATAGAACATCACAGAAACGTGAATACGCCGGTTACCCTCCGGGGCGGCCGACAACGCGGGAAGGGATACACGCATGGCGGCGATGAAGCCGCGGACCGGTGACGGTCCGCTGGAGGTCACCAAGGAAGGACGGGGCATCGTCATGCGGGTCCCTCTCGAAGGTGGCGGCCGACTCGTCGTGGAGCTGTCCGCGGACGAGGCCAGCGCCCTCGGTGACGCGCTGAAGAAGGTGGTCGGCTGATCTGATCAGCCGACCTGTTCGATTAACGGCCCTGGCGGCGGGTGATCCCGCCCCGGGGCCGCCCTGTTGGAGGTGGACGTGCCCATCGAGACCACGCCGGTTTTCGCCGGTCCTCGCGGTGCTGACGACGGTCGCGGTGCCGGGCCCGCCCCGGACGCCGACCTGGTGGCCGTGCCTTTCGGTCCGGATCTGACCCCCGCCGCGGCGCCCTGGCTCGAGACGCCCGTGCCGGTGGACGCGCTGCTCGCGCACTACGAGGCCAAGGGGGACCCCGGCGAGGTCGTGGAGGTGCCGGTGGCGCGGGACGGCGCCGTCCGCCGCGTCCTGCTGTACGGCACCGGCGACGGCTCGGCCGCCGCGCTGCGCAAGGCCGGGGCGGCCGTCGCGAGGCGGGCGAAGGGCCGCGCCTCGCTGTCGGTCGTCGTCCCGTCCGAGGGGGAGGCCGCCGCCCTGGTCGAGGGGGCGCTGCTCGCGGCGTACACGTTCACCATCGGCAACGGCCGCACCAAGCCGGTGGGGGAGATCGCCTTCGTCGGCGGGGACGAGCGGGAGCTGAAGCGCGGCGAGGCGGTCGCCCGGGCCACCGCGCTCGCCCGCGACCTCGTCAACACCCCGTCCTCGGTGAAGACGCCCGCGTGGCTCGCCGACCAGGCGAAGGCGGTCGCGGCCGAGTCCGGGCTCGCCGTGCGGGTGTGGGAGGAGTCCGAGCTCGCCGAGTTCGGCGGCATCAGGGCCGTCGGGCAGGGGTCGATCAGCCCGCCGCGCCTGGTGCAGCTCTCCTACACCCCCGAGAACCCGCGCGCCCACGTGGTGCTCGCCGGCAAGGGCATCACGTTCGACACCGGCGGCCTGTCCCTGAAGCCCACCGAGGGCATGAAGGCGATGAAGACGGACATGGCGGGCGGCGCCGCCGTCATCGCCGCGATGAGCGCGCTGGCGGCCTTCGAGGCGCCGGTGCGGGTCACCGGTCTCGTGGCGTGCGCGGAGAACTCCATCTCGGGCTCGGCGCAGCGGCCCGGGGACGTCATCACCCAGTACGGCGGCCGCACGGTCGAGGTGCTGAACACCGACGCCGAGGGCCGTCTGGTGCTGGCCGACGCGCTGGCGTACGCGGACGCCGAGCTGGACCCGGACGTCGTCGTCGACATCGCGACGCTGACCGGGGCGGCCAAGGTCGCGCTCGGCCAGTCGCTCGCGGCCGTCTACTCGACCGACGACGCGCTGGCCGCCGCGCTGGTCGACGCCGGGGAGGCCAGCGGGGAGCGGCTGTGGCGGATGCCGCTCGTCGAGGACTACCGCGCGATGCTCGATTCGGACGTGGCCGACCTGGCCAACATCGACACGATGAAGTCGGGCGCGGCGGGGTCGATCACCGCGGCGCTGTTCCTGCGCGAGTTCACCGGCGGGCGGTCCTGGGCGCACCTGGACATCGCGGGGCCCGCGCGGGCCGGCTCGGACGAGGGGGAGATCACCAAGGGCGGCACCGGCTTCGGCGTCCGCCTGCTCCTGCGTTACCTGACCGCCTGACGCCCGCTCAGGGCGGTTCCCTCAGGTCAGCTTCACGGCGGCCAGGAGGCCGGAGCCGAGCGGCAGCATCAGCGGACGCAGCCGCTCGTCGTTCCTGACGAGCTTGCCCAGCTCCCGGATCGCGACGGTGTCCGGGTCGCGCTGGGTCGGGTCGGCCACCTGGTCGCCGCAGAAGGCGTCGCAGAAGACCACGACCCCGCCCTGACGCAGGAGCCGTACCGACTCGGTGAGGTAGTCGATGTACTCCTGCTTGGCCGCGTCGCAGAAGACCATGTCGTAGCCGCCGTCGGCGAGGCGGGGGAGCACGTCGAGCGCGCGGCCGCCGATCAGGCGGATCCGGCTGCCGGAGAACCCGGCCTCCGCGAACGTCTGGCGCGCCATGCGCTGGTGCTCCGGCTCCACGTCCACGCTGGTGAGCGTGCCGTCCGGGCGCATCCCGCGCAGCAGCCACAGGCCGGAGACCCCGCACCCGGTGCCGACCTCCACCACCGAGCGCGCGTTCACCACGGTGGCGAGGAAGCAGAGCGCCGCTCCGCACCCGGGCAGGATCGGGTGCGCCCCGACCTCGATGCCCCGCCGGCGCGCGGTCCGCAGGATGTCGTCCTCCGGGACGAACTCCTCCGCGTACTCCAGGCTGGCCGGTGTCGCCATCGGCCTCTCCCTCCCCTGCTTCATCTTGGTCGCAGCCTAGGGGAGTCGGACCGGAACGGGAACTCACGCCACAACGGGGACGTTGCACGCTTTGAACGGTCTTTGTTCGAGACCGCTCGGCCCGCGGTGCGCAGGAAGGGGCGAAACCAGGCACTATGGCTGTAGCGACGATCCTGCAGAGAGGAATGCCGGTGGACGAGCACGACCACCAGGCGGAGACTTCGGTGTCCGACTGGACGCCTCCCACATGGGAGGAGGTCGTCCGCACTCATTCCGCCCGGGTCTACCGGCTGGCCTATCGGCTGACGGGCAACGTCCACGACGCCGAGGACCTCACTCAGGAGGTCTTCGTCCGGGTCTTCCGGTCCCTGTCGAGTTACACCCCGGGCACGTTCGAGGGGTGGCTGCACCGGATCACGACGAACCTCTTCCTCGACATGGCGCGGCGCAAGCAGCGCATCCGCTTCGAGGGGCTCGCGGACGACGCGGCCGAGCGGCTGCGCGGGCGCGAACCGTCCCCGGCGCAGGCGTACGACGACGCGCACCTGGAGCCCGACATCCAGGCCGCGCTCGACGCCCTGGCGCCGGAGTTCCGGGCGGCCGTGGTGCTGTGCGACATCGAGGGACTGTCCTACGAGGAGATCGCCGCGACGCTCGGCGTGAAACTCGGCACGGTGCGCAGCCGCATCCACCGCGGCCGCGCCCAACTGCGGGAGGCGCTCGACCACCGGGCGCCCTCGGCGAACCGGAACGGCGATCAAACCCCCCCTTCATTCAGCAGGGAGGGACTGTGAGTCATCTTGGCGAGCGCGTCTCCGCGCTCATCGACGGCGAACTCAGTCACAACGAGCGAGAACGCGCGCTCGCGCACCTGACGTTCTGCGCGGACTGCCGCGCGGAGGTCGAGGCGATGCGGGCGCTGAAGACCCGTCTGCGGTCCATGGACCCGCCCGCGATGCCGGCGGACCTCACCATGTCGCTGCTGCGGATGGCGGAGCCGGGAGGGCCGTTGCCGCCGCGGATGCGGCCCTTTCCCGACCACCCGGCCTTCGGCGCCGGGCGGCTTCCCGGCATGCACGCCGCCGGGCCGCTGGACAACCGGCCCCGGGGCAGGGACGGCGGACGATCGGGTCCGGGGCGGCCCGGCAGGATCAGACGCGCGGGATACGTCGCCGTGGGAATGGCCGGCGCCGCCGTCGCCCTCGGCACCATGCTCATGGCCGGCGGATCCACCGCCACCCCCAACCCGACGCCCGGGCAGATGTTCGTACAGCATCCCGCCCAGAACAGGGCGCCCGTGGTGAGCGTGTCGCCCAGCCCGTCACCGAGCGTCACCGGGGGGCCTTCGCGCTGAGCCGAGGAGACGGCATACGATCGGACACCGCAGCCGTCGTGTGCCGCTGTCCTCAGGGTTTCCGGCATGGTGCCGGCACCGCGTGGCTGCCAGCGGATGACCCCGTGCGCGAGGAGTGAGTGCCGCGATGACCGACAACACGCGTTCCTTCGGCGCGTCGGACCGGCCCGAGTTCCTTCCCGCCGGCGAGGAGCCCCCTCAGGAGCCCTCCCAGGAGCCGTCTGCGGGCCCGTGGGGCGCCTCCGGGCAGGAGACCTCTCCGGGCGGCCCTCCGCCGCCCACCGGCGCGTACGGCATGGGTCCCGGCTGGGCGCCGCCGCCGCTGTATCCCGCCGCTCCGCAGCGGGAGCCGCGTGGCCCCAACATCGCGTTGTACGCCGCCCTGGCCGTGGTCGTCGCGCTCGTCGCGGGCGGGGTGGCGAGCTGGGGGACGTTCCTGCTGACGCGCCCGTCCTCCGGCATCGACCCCGGATACTCGCTCAGCGCGCCGTCGAAGCAGCCCACGGCGCGGCCGCCGGGGTCGGTGGCGGGGGTGGCCGCCAAGGTCCTGCCCAGCGTGGTCTCGCTGGAGGTCAAGGGCAACAGCGAGGCCGGCACCGGCTCGGGCTTCGTCATCAAGGGCGGCTACATCGTCACCAACAACCACGTCGTGGCCGTCGCGGGGCAGGTGGGCGAGATCCGCGTCCGCTACAACGACCGCACCTCCTCGGGCGCGCGCGTCGTCGGCCGCGACCCGAACTCCGACATCGCGGTGGTGAAGCCCGACGCGCCCGTCAGAGCGCCGGAGCTTCCTCTCGGCAACTCCGACGGCGCGGTCGTCGGCGATCCGGTCATCGCGGTCGGCTCACCCCTCGGCCTGACCGGCACGGTCACCACCGGCATCATCAGCTCGCTCAACCGCCCCGTCGAGGCGGGCGGCAGCACCGGGTCGGACTACGCGCTCATCAACGCGATCCAGACGGACGCCGCCATCAACCCCGGCAACTCGGGCGGCCCTCTGGTCAACGCCTCGGGCGAGGTGATCGGGGTGAACTCGGCGATCGCCACGGTCGGCGGCTCCCTGCTGGGCGCGCAGTCCGGCAGCATCGGCCTCGGCTTCGCGATCCCGGTGAACCAGGTGCGCCGCATCGCGCAGGAGCTCATCACCACAGGGGCGGCCCGCACCTCCAGGATCGGCATCACGATCGACCAGAGCTATCAGGGCCAGGGGGTGCGGATCGCCACCGAGACGGCGGGGGGCGCCCTGCCGGTCACCCCCGGCGGACCGGCCGCGAAGGCGGGGCTGCGCCCGGGGGACGTCATCCTCGAGGTCGACGGCCAGCCGGTGGGCGACAGCCGCGAGCTGATCGTGACCATCCGCAGCAAGGCCCCGGGCGACCAGGTGCGGATCAAGTTCCGGCACGACGGGGAGGTCCGTACGGCGACCGTCACGGTCGGCGCGGCACCGGTTCCCAGCGCGCGTCCCTCGTGAACCGGCCATCACCTGTCCACAGCTCAGGGCGCGGGCATTAGTCTGATTTCAGTCGTACGCGCAGGAGGAGATCACCATGTTCGGACTCGGCTGGGCAGAGGCCCTGGCGTTGGTGGTGATCGCCCTGCTCGTGTTCGGGCCGGAGAAACTGCCCCAGGCCGCCTCACAGGCGGGCCGTACGCTCAGGCAGCTCCGGCAGATGGCCAACAACGCGAAGGAGGACCTCCAGGCCAACATGGGCCCGGAGTTCGCCAACTTCGACCCGGCCGACCTCAACCCCAAGAACTTCGTGCGCAAGCACCTGCTCGACGACATTGAGAAGGACTGGAACGCCACCCCGGGAGTGGAGCCGGAGCCGGTGGCCTCCCCCACGCCGGAGCTGGGCGTGGGAGAGATCCCGCCGTACGACAACGAGGCGACCTGACCGGTCAGTGCTTGACCGGTGAGATGTCGAGCTTCAGGCCCTTGAGGCTGGTCGGCTTCTTCCCGAGACCGGACGCGATCCGGCGCAGCTCCGCCGCCGCGGGGGCGTCGGGGTCGGTCAGCACGAGCGGCTTGCCCTCGTCGCCGCCCTCACGCAGCCGCATGTCGATGGGCACCTGACCGAGCAGCGGCACCCGCGCGCCCAGCGTGCGGGTCAGCGCGTCGGCCACGGACTGGCCGCCGCCCTCGCCGAACACCGAGATGCGCTCGTCGCAGTGCGGGCAGGGCAGCCACGCCATGTTCTCGATGACGCCGGCGATCTGCTGGTGGGTCTGCGCGGCGATCGACCCGGCGCGCTCGGCCACCTCGGCGGCGGCCTGCTGCGGTGTCGTCACGACCAGGATCTCGGCCGTGGGCAGCCGCTGGGCGACCGAGATGGCGATGTCGCCGGTGCCCGGGGGCAGGTCCATCAGCAGGACGTCGAGGTCGCCCCAGTAGACGTCGGTGAGGAACTGGTACAGCGCACGGTCGAGCATCGGGCCGCGCCACACCACCGGCGTGTTGCCCTCGGGCTTGAACATGCCGACTGAGATGACCTTGATGTCATGCGCCACCGGCGGCATGATCATGTCCTCGACCTTGGTGGGACGCTCGCCCACGCCGAGCATGCGGGGCACCGAGTGGCCGTAGATGTCGGCGTCCACGACGCCGACCTTCAGGCCCTGGGAGGCCATCGCGGCGGCGAGGTTCACCGTGACCGACGACTTGCCGACGCCGCCCTTGCCGCTCGCGACCGCGAACACGCGGGTCAGCGAGCCGGGCTTGGCGAAGGGGATCTCCTTCTCCGGCCCGCGGTCGCCGCGCAGCTTCGTCTGCAGCCCCTTGCGCTGCTCCTCGCTCATGACGTCCAGGTCCACCTGAACGCCGTTGACACCGTCGACCTTGGAGACCGCCTCGGTGACGTCGCGGGTGATCCTGTCCTTCAGCGGACAGCCGGCGACGGTCAGCAGCACGCGGACGCGCACCACACCGGCGGGGGAGACGTCCACATTGTCGACCATGCCGAGGTCGGTGATCGGCCGGCGAATCTCGGGGTCGTTGACCGTCGCCAGCGCGGCCATGACCAGTTCAGGGGATGGTGCCATGAATCCATGCTATGGACTCAGCGGGTGTCCTCCGAACCCGCCCCGGGCGATCTCACCCCGGCCTCGCTCAACTCTTCCTGCAGGCGCTGGAGCTCCGAGCGGATGTAGTCGCGCGTGGCGACCTCGCCGAGCGCCATGCGCAGGCCGGCGATCTCCCGGGTGAGGTACTCGATCTCGGCCTGGTTGCGCTCGGCCGTCATCCTGTCCTGCTCGTACTGGACCCGGTCGCGGTCCGCCTGCCGGTTCTGCGCGAGCAGGATCAGCGGCGCGGCGTACGACGCCTGGAGCGAGAGCATCAGGGTCAGGAAGATGAAGGGGTAGGGGTCGAACTTGAACGGCGCGAACACGTTCCACAGCAGCCAGAACCCGACGAATACCGTCATGTAGACGATGAACCGCGCGGTCCCGAGGAACCGCGCGATCCGTTCGGAGAGCTGGCCGAACGCCTCGGGGTCGTAGTAGAGCCGCAGGCGCGGGGTCAGCTCACGCGGCTGGTCGAGGCGTTCAGTCATGTCGTTCTCGCCAGTCCTCCGGCAGCATGTGGTCCAGCACGTCGTCGACGGTCACCGCGCCCAGCAGACGGCACAGCTCGTCCACGACGGGGATCGCGACCAGGTTGTACGTCGCGAGGTACGACGCCACCTCGTGCACGGTGAGCTCGGGCCTGATCGGATCCACGGTGATGTCTATCACGCTGCCGAGCAGCGTCGACGGCGGCTCCCTGAGCAGCCGCTGGAAGTGCGCCACCCCGAGGAAGCGCCCGGTCGGGGTCTCGGTCGGCGGGCGGGTGACGTACACCTGGGCGGCGATGGCGGGGGTCTGCTCCTGCTGCCGGATGTGCGCGAGGGCCTCGGCCACGGTCGAGGTCGGCGGGAGGACGACCGGCTCTGTCGTCATCATGCCGCCGGCGGTGTACTCCCCGTAGGTCAGCAGCCGCCGGACCGGCGCGGCCTCCTCCGGCACCATGAGCCGCAGCAGCCCCTCGGCTTGCTCCGCGGGCAGTTCCTGCAGCAGGTCGGCGGCGTCGTCCGGGCTCATCTCCTCCAGCACGTCGGCGGCGCGCTCCCGGTGCAGCCGGCTCAGCACGAGCACCTGGTCGCGCTCGGGCAGCTCCTCCAGGACGTCGGCGAGCCGGTCGTCGTCCAGCGCCGCGGCGACCTCGGCCATCCGCTTGCTGGGCAGCTCGTGCAGCATGTTCGCCAGGTCCGCCGGGCGCAGCGCCTCGAAGACGGCGAGCAGATTGGCCGCGCCCTGGTCCTTCTGGATGCCCGCGAAGCCGCTGACCTCGTCCCAGTCCACGACCAGGGTCTCGCCCCTGCGCCGCTTCCCGCGGCGTACCGCGACCTTGGTGATGAGCCAGTCGGACGGCCGCGGCTGCTCCATGGCCAGGTCCTGGACGGTCACCCGCTCGCCCTTGTAGTCGACGGCGCGGTCGAGCATCTCCCCGATGGCGAGCGTCTCGGCGTCCCGGCACTCGAACCTGCGCATGTTGAGCTTGCCGGTGAAGATGACGGCGCGGGCCTCGATGCTGGTGATCCTGGTGATCGGCAGGAATACCCGGCGGCGTGGCTGGACCTCGACGACGAAGCCGTGGACCCGGGGGAGCAGCGGCCCCCGCAGCGAGACGACGACGTCCCGGATGCGGCCGATCTGGTCGCCGGCCGGGTCGAAGACCGCCAGCCCCGCCAGGCGGGCCACGAAGATCCGATCCACTCTGTCAGGTTACGCAAGGATGCGCACCGCTCGGTGTTATGACAGGATCCAAGCCGTTTATTGGTCATTACATGGGCAGGTGACGATGAGGGCTGTCAGCCTGGCGATCGCGGGCGTCTCGGCCTTCTGCTTCGGGTTCTCGGGGCCGATGGCGAAGATCCTCGGCGTGGCGGGGCTCACGCCGCTGGAGGCCGTGTGGATCCGCATGGCGGGGGCCGGCGTGCTCCTGCTGGCGGTCCTGGCCGTCTTCAGGCCGCGTGCGCTGCGCATCCCCCGCGACCGCCTGCTGTTCTTCGCCGCGTACGCCGTGATCGCGGTGGCGGCCGTGCAGGCCCTGTTCTTCGTCGCCATCACCCGGCTGCCGGTCGGTGTGGCGCTGCTGATCGAGTACACCTCTCCGGTGATGGTGGTCCTGTGGGTGCGGTTCGTCCGGCGGCTACGGCTGCCGCGCTCGGCCTACCTGGGGGCGCTGATCGCGGTCGTCGGGCTGGCGATCGTCGTGCAGGTCTGGGAGGGGCTGCGCCTCGACGCGCTCGGGCTGCTGCTCGCCCTGGTGGCCGCCGCCTGCTGCGCCGGATATTTCCTGATGAGCGACTCGTTCGGCGACGACGTGGACACGCTCGGCCTGATCGGCTGGGGCATGCTCGGCTCGGCGGTGGTCCTGCTGCCCGTCTCCCGGCCCTGGAACATCGACTGGGCGGCGCTCACCGACGCCGTCGAGGTCTCCGGGCGCACGGTCCCGGTCGCCGCGGCCGCCGTGGTGCTGGTCGTGGTCGCCACCGTCGTCGCGTACGCCACGGGGGTCACCGCCGTGCGGCGGCTGTCGGCCGCGGTCGGCGCGACGGTCGCGTCGGTGGAGGTCATCGCGGGGGCGGTGATCGCCTGGGTGCTGCTCGGCGAGCGCCTGGAGACCGCCCAGATCACCGGGGGCCTGATCGTGCTCGCCGGGGCCCTGCTGGCCCAGACGGCGACCGAGCGGATCGGCTCCGAGCGGCACGCCGCCGAGGCGGCCGAGACCGTACGCGTCTGACGCCGTCACGTCCGGGGCGCGAGCCGGACGACCGTGGACCGCTCGGCCCAGCGGGCGGTCAGGCCGGCGGCGTCGCGGGCGTTCAGGCGCTCCTTGGCCAGCGCGGCCACGGCGTCGGGGGCGGCCGCCTGGTCCACCACCTCGGCGGCGGCCGGGAAACGGACGAGCTCGGCGCCGTTGTCCTTGCTGCGCAGCACGACCTCGATCTCGCCGCGCTCCGCCGCGATCTCGGTCAGGCCGGGCAGGGCCCGCTCCTCGCCGCCGGTCACCACGTAGAGCGCCCCGTCGTGCCACACGTGCCAGGCCAGCCGCGGCCCGGACGGCAGGCCGAGCCACAGCACATTGGACTTCTTCGCGCCCTCTTCGATCACCGACAGGGTCATGAGGCACAGCCTATTCACCGCGCTACCGTTGGCCCATGCGCGCTCGACGTTCGTGCCTGGCGGTGCCCGGCAGCAACCCTCGTTTCCTGGAGAAGGCCCAGGGCCTCGCCGCCGACGAGATCTTCCTCGACCTGGAGGACTCCGTCGCGCCCGGCGCCAAGGACGAGGCGCGCCGCAACGTCGTCGCCGCGCTCAGGGAGGGCGACTGGACCGGAAAGACGGTCGTCGTCCGGGTCAACGACCTCACCACGCGCTGGACCTACCGGGACGTCATCGAGGTCGTCGAAGGCGCCGGCGACCGGCTCGACTGCCTCATGCTGCCGAAGGTCTCCGACGCCTCCCACGTGGTCTGGCTCGACACCCTCCTCGGCCAGATCGAGCGGGCCACGGGCCTGCCCGAGGGCGGCATCGGCGTCGAGGCGCAGATCGAGGACGCCCGGGGGCTCGTCAACGCCGACGACATCGCCGCGTCCTCACCCCGGCTGGAGACGCTGGTCTTCGGCCCGGCCGACTTCATGGCCTCGATCGGCATGCGCACGCTGGTCGTGGGCGAGCAGCCCCCCGGGTACGGCGAGGGGGACGCCTACCACTACATCCTCATGCGCATCCTGATGGCCGCACGCGCGCACGGCCTCCAGGCCATCGACGGGCCGTACCTGCAGATCCGCGACCTGGACGGCTTCCGCCGGGTCGCGATGCGGTCGGCCGCCCTGGGGTTCGACGGCAAGTGGGTGCTCCATCCGTCGCAGGTGGAGGCGGCCAACGAAGTGTTCTCGCCGTCCCAGGAGGACTACGACCACGCCGAACTCATCCTCGACGCGTACGAGTACTACACGACGGTCGAGCAGCGGGGCGCGGTCATGCTGGGGGACGAGATGATCGACGAGGCCTCGCGGAAGATGGCCCTCGTGGTGGCGGCCAAGGGCCGCGCCGCCGGACTCGCCCGGTCCGGCTCCTTCACCCCGCCCAGCTGATCGGCCGCCGTACGCGAAGAATGGACATATGAACGAACCACAGCCGGGCCCGGATCCGGCCGCCGGGCCGCCCCAGCTGCCCGGTCCCTATCTGGCGCCGGGACCGTACGCCGGCGGGACGGCCTGGCCGGCCGGTCCGCCGCAGCCGCCACCTCAGGCGCCACCTCAGCCGACGCAGTGGGCCTATCCGGCGCCATATCCCGGTCCCTATCCGTGGGGGCCGCCGCCGCGTGCCCGCTGGGACGTCCCGCCCCCGCCCGGCACCCGGTACGACCGCCTGGCGCGTACGTCGTCGCACCGCTGGTGGCGCCCGATCGCCGGCACGCTCGCGGTCATCGTGGCCTTCCTGGCGCTCTCGATCGCCGCCGGCCTGGTGGCCTTCATCGTGTCGCTGGTCACCGGGGTGCCCATGGTGCGCTCGGGCACCCGGCTGTTCGCCGATCCCGTCGTGGACCTGGGTTTCCAGCTGGGGGTCATCGCGCTGCTGCTGCCGCTGGTGCTCGGCGCGGCGTGGCTGTTCCAGCGACGACCGCCGGGGTCGCTGTCGTCGGTGGCCCTGCGGCTGCGGTGGCGGTGGCTGGGGGTGTGCCTGCTGGTCGCGCTGGTGGCGGTCGTGCTCGGGCAGGCCGTCGAGGCCGTGACGCTGATGTCCGCGGGGGTGGACCCCGGATTCCGCTGGGCGGGCTGGGAGGAGTTCCTCCCGGCCATCGTCGTGATCCTGCTGCTGGTGCCGTTCCAGTCGGCGGCCGAGGAGTACGCCTACCGAGGCTGGATCATCCAGGGGTTCGGGGCGTACCTGCGCAATCCGTGGCCGGCGATCCTGGTGGGCGCGGCGGCCTTCGCGGCCTCGCACGGCTACACGGGCTGGGGGATCGTCTACGTCTTCGCGTTCGGCATGCTCATGGGATGGCTGGCGGTCCGCACGGGCGGGCTGGAGGCGCCGATCGCCCTGCACGTCACCAACAACGTCGTGGCGTTCGGAGTCGTCGCGGCCTCCGGGGACATGGGCAGCGCGATGGAACAGGGCGAGGTGCCCTGGGAGGCGCTGATCGGATCGGGCGTGCAGTTCGCGGTTTTCGGCGTCGGCGTGCTGATAATCGCCCGAAAGTGGGCAATTCAGACCCTCTCCCGATAAATCTCACTAGAGAGGTATGGTCCCTGGGCTCTTCCCGTGTTGCTCTGGATCCGTGATGGGGTATCACTGTGATCGCTTTGCCGTACCACAGGTGGAACGGTCCGGATCGACCTCTCCGGGGAGGAGGTACTGAGCGTGGCCTCGGGCCCCCACGAGCGCGACCGCCGGCACGCCGCAGACGAGCAGGCGACCCCTCCCACGCCCCCGCCGGAGTTACACCACCGGCCGCCCGGCCCGTCCCCATGGGCGCTGCCTCCGTTCGCCGCCCCCGTGCCGGAGGACGCGTCCGACGACGCGGGCGATCCGGACGCCGGCGACCCGGACTTACCCGGCGGCGGCCCGGACACGGCGCCGCAGACATGGGCGCCGCGCCCCGATCGGGACGCGCCGCGCGATCGCGGGCCCCGGACCGGCCGCAGGCCGTACGCCGCGCCGTACGGGGGCGGGGAGCCGCGCCACAGCCGCTCCGAGGACCGCGGTGAGCACGGCGACGCGGACGCGACCGGTCCGCCCGGTCCCGGTCCCGCGGGTTCCCCCGCGCCCCGGCACGGCGAGGGTGCCGGGTCGGCGGGGGAGGCGGCGTCCTCCGGCCACCAGGAGGGCCGGGGACGCCGGATCGTGAACCGGCCGGACAAGCTGGTCGCCTCGGGGCCGCCGCGGCGGCGGCGTGCGCAGATCCCGCGTGAGAACCCCGACGGGCCGGACGCCCCCGAGATCGACACCCCGCCGTCGGGGCCGCTGCGCGAGGGGGACCCCGGTGGTCAGGGGCGCGGTGGTCAGGGGGAGCACGTGTGGACGCACACGCCCCCCGAGCCGGTCGAGCGCATCGGACGTCCGCCGGGGGGCCGTCCGGCGCGTCCCGACACGCTCGTGGCCGTCGGCCCGCCCCGGGCGGGCGGCGGACGCCGCCACAGACGGGTGCTGCCGGTCCGGCGGTTCCCGCCGCGCCTGCCCCGGCTGGTCGCTCCCGCGGTGATCGCCGTCGTCCTCGTCGCCGCCGCCGTGCTGGGCGTGGCCGTCGTCAGATGGGCCGGCGGCCCGTCCACGGCGGGACTGCGCCTCGCGGCGGGCGACGGCCAGTCGGGCGACGCGGCGTTCTCGGCGCCGGGGCTGCCGGGCAACGGCTCCAGCCAGGTGCTCAACGCGTTCGCGGCGGCGGGCGCGACGGTGGTGGCGGCGGGCAGCGACACGACGAGCCCGCTCACCCGGCCGCTGTTCCTCGTGTCCCCCGACGGCGGCGCGCACTGGCAGACGGGCCGGGTCGCCGACGCCCCGGGGTACGAGTCCGCGCCCGGGGCGGTCGGCAGGCTCGCGGGCGGCGACGGCCGCTGGCTCGCGGTCGGGACCGACGCGCCCGGCTCGGCGGGCCCGGCCGCCCGCGGCATGTGGGTCTCCTCCGACGGCCGGTCCTGGACCGCGGTGGACCCCGCACGGCTGACCGCGTTCTGGAGCCAGGACAGGATCACCGACGTGGCGCGGACCGCGACCGGCTTCCTGGCCGTGGGCGCCACGACCCTGCGGGACGGCACGGCGGGCCCGGTCGCCTGGGTGTCACCGGACGGCGTCGGCTGGACGAGGGTGGACACCGACCAGATCGGCACCCCCGACAAGGTCCGCGCGATGCGGGCGGTGGCCGCACGGGGCGACCGGGTGGTGGCGCTCGCCGATCCCAGCTCCGGTAATCAGGCGTCGGGCGACTCGGTCTCGGTCGTCCTGCGCTCCGACGACGGCGGGCGCACCTGGCTGCGTACGGCCGCGGCGCTGGCGGACGTACGGCCCGAGCCCGGCGCGCTGGCCGTCACCGCGAAGGGTTTCGTGCTCGTGCCCACCCGGCAGAAGTCCGACGGCGGCGAGGTGCGGGTCTACTGCTCGCCCGAGGGCGCCGACTGGAGCCAGTGCGGCACGATAGGGCCGCTCGGCGCGGAGGGGACCGGCGTGCGGGGCCTGGCCGCGTCGGCGGCGGGGATCGCGGCGGTCGCCGAGTCGGCCTGGGAACGGTACGCCGTCTACACCAGCCGCGACGGCCGCGAGTGGACCAGGAGCGCCGACCTCGGCGGCATCCCGGGCACCCTGCGCGGGCTGGCCGTGACCGACGCGGGGGTGCTCGTGGCGGGCGGCGACAAGCGCGGGCCCGGCGACGTGGAGAACCTTCCCGTGCTGATCACCGCGGCGAGGGGTGAGGCGGCGCGCGGCGTGCCGCTCAAGGAGATCGCCGGGCTCAACCGGCTCGCCAGGGACACCGCGGACCTCGTCGCCGCCGGTGGCACCTTCGTCGCCGTGGGCTCGGCCAACGGCGACGCCGCGATCTGGACGAGCGGCAACAACGGCGCCAACTGGAAGGACGCGGCGTTCCCCGACCTGCTGGGCGGACCGGGACGTCAGGCCCTCAGCGGCGTCGCGCACGGCCCCAGGGGGTGGCTCGCCGTCGGCAGCACGACGACCGACCCGGCGGTGACCCGCCCGCTGGTCGTCACCTCTGCGGACGGGAAGAGCTGGCGGCCTGGTCCGGCGATCGAGGTGCCCCCGGGCCACTTCCTGCTCGCGCCGAGTGTGGCGGCCGCCGGGCCGAAGGGCTACGTCCTCGCGGGGGAGGACCGCTCCGCCACGGGAACGCTGCCCGCCCTGTGGTTCAGCCCCGACCTCAAGCGCTTCACCCGCTCCGCGCCGGGCAGCATGCCGGCCGGTGGGGCGGGCGTGCGCCTGTACGACGTCACGGCTACGCCTCACGGGTTCATGGCCGTCGGCGGATCGGGCACCGCCGACCGGGAGACGGGAGTGGTCTGGGTCTCCTCCGACGGCCTCAACTGGAACGCCCGGGGCCGGGTCCTGCCGCCGGACGCCACCTCGGCCGGGCTGCGCCACGTGGTCGCGACCGAGGCGGGCGTGGTGGTCGTGGGCACCGCGATGACCGAGGACGGCCCCCGCCCGTTCTCCGCGCTGTCCACCGACGACGGCGCCGAGTGGGAGTACGGCACGCTGCCCGCCGACGCCGCCGCCTCGGTCCTCGACGTGACCGCGAGCGGGCGGGGACTCGTCGCCGTCGGGTCGCACCGGTCGTCCGCGGAGGGCGGCGAGGGCGACAGCGCGGCCTGGGTCTCCGCCGACGGAGTGGATTGGTCGCGCCAGGCGCTCACGCAGGACGGCCTCGGCGGCCAGGGGTCGCAGTGGCTCGGGGCGGTGGCGGTCTCCGGCAACCGGGTCGTGGCCGTCGGCAGGTCGGCCGGCCACACCGACGACCACCTGACGATCTGGCGCAGCACTGTCACGGATCGGTGATCCCGGGGATGACCCCCCATCCGGCGAGGGTGTCGGCGAGGCCGTCGGTCAGCGGGAGCCGTGCCAGGTCGGACGGCGCCCACCAGCGGGCGTCGGCGGCGTCGTCCCCGGCCACCGGCACGCCGCCCGAGGCCGTCGCCACGTAGTCGTGGATCTCGTAGGTGCCCCCGCCGGGGGCGGGCCACCGGACGGTCCCGGCGAGCCGTACGACGGTGACGTCGAGGCCGGTCTCCTCGCGCAGCTCGCGGCGCAGCGCCTGCTCGTCGGTCTCGCCGGGCTCGACCCTGCCGCCGGGCAGGGACCACAGCCCCTCGCCGGGAGGGCGGCCCCGCCGCACGAGCAGGAGACGTCCCTCGGCGTCGGCGACGATCGCGCCCACACATCTGATACACCGCACATCACCAAGATTACGACTAGATAACGGGCAGACTCTTGACGTACGGACATCACGGACGCACCGTGAATATTTGTGAGAACCGCGCCAACTTGTCCGCGGTGCTTCGGGCCGCTGCATGAACCGAATGTCTGGTCGAGTTCCTGGCGTTGCGACGCCCACGGGGACGTCCTGCCCTTCCAGCCGCCCCGGCGGCCCTCGCAGGCCGCGCTGGAGGCCCTCTGCGAGACGGCCAGGGTTCCCGTCTGGCTCCCGTGGCCGCTCCCGTCCGGATGGCTGGTGACGGGCTTCGCGGAGGTGGGTGACGAGCGCACCGGTGTCAGGGCCAGCGTCGTCGCCCTCGCCGGCCCGTCGATCACGCACGGCCCCGCCGACATGCTGCTCATCGCGGAGGAGCCGGGCATCGGTCTCGGCGCCGCGTACGCCGGGCTGCCCGGCCCGGACCCGGGGGCGGGGTTCGACGCCGGGCCGCCGCACGCCAAGATCGACGCACGTGGCCACCCCACGGCACTGTGGTGCGCGGGGCGGGCGGTGCCGGGGGACCGGGCCGTCTACGTGGGCGAGGCCCTCGGCAACTGGCTGTGGACGGTCGCCTGGCCCGTCGAGGCCGGCTGCTTCATCGCGCTGGCCAACCTGTCGCTGCGCGATCTGCGGGACCAGGACCAGGCGCTCGACCTGCCCTTCGGCGCCTTCTCGCCGCGTCTGGACGGAGAGGGATAGTAAGGTTCTGAGCCGTGACAGCGCGCATCGAACGAGTGGTGACCTCGGGCCTGGTGGACTACGAGGGCGACGAGCACAAGGTCGAGAACAACACCTGGATCGTGGGTGACGACGACGAGGTGATCGTCATCGACCCGGCGCGGGACGCCGACAAGATCCTGGCGCAGGTCGGCGAGCGCGAGATCCTCGCCGTCATCTGCACGCACGGCCTGCCCGACCACGTCGGCGCCGCGATCGAGGTCGCGGCCAGGGACGAGGCAGTGATCGCCGTTCATCCCAAGGACAAGCGCCTGTGGCGGCAGACCTGGGAGGAGACCTGGCCCGACATCGAGATGGAGGACGAGGGGCTGTTCTCCGTGGCCGACGTCGAGCTGGAAGTGCTCTCCACGCCGGGGGTCACGCCGGGCGGCGTCTCGCTCTACTGCGAGGGCCTCGGCGCGGTCTTCACCGGCAAGACCCTGCTCATGGACGGCCCCGGCAAGCTCGGCGGGGAGTACCCCGCGCTCGCCGACCAGCTCACCTCGATCGGCGAGCGGCTGTTCACGCTTCCGCACGAGACGAGGGTGCTGCCCGCGCACGGCGAGGAGGGCAGGATCGGCGACCTGGAGCCCGAGTTCGACCGCTGGCTGTCGGGGTCGCTGACCGGCGCCCAGGAGGCCGACCCGGAGCCGCCGCTCGTGGACGGCACCCGGGCGTCCGGCATCAAGCTGAACCTCGACGAGTAGGGCCGTGGAGCAGCTCGGCCTCGACGGCATGCCGAGGCGGCTCTACACCTGCACCCCGTCGCGCCTGAACACCTGGCTCGACTGCCGGCGTCGCTACCGCTTCACCTACCTCGACCGGCCCGCTCCGCAGAAGGGGCCCCCGTGGGCGCACAACAGCGTGGGGGCCTCCGTCCACAACGCGCTGGCCGCGTGGTGGCGGGAGCCGTACGACCGGCGTACGCCGGTCATGGCGGCCGTGCTGCTCACCAACGGCTGGATCCGCGAGGGGTTCCGGGACGAGGAGCAGTCGGCCACGTGGCGTGACCGCGCCCGCGCGATGGTCTCCTCCTACGTCGCCGCGCTCGACCCCGGCGACGAGCCGGTGGGCGTCGAGCGCACCGTCGCCACGCGCACGTCGGTCATCGCCGTCTCGGGCAGGGTGGACCGGCTCGACCGGCGCGGGGACGAGCTGGTCGTGGTCGACTACAAGACCGGCCGCCGCCCGCCGACCTCCGACGACGCCCGTTCCTCGATCGCGCTGGCCGTCTACGCGATCGCCTCGTCCCGCATGATGCGCCGGGCCTGCCGCCGGGTGGAGTTACACCACCTGCCCACCGGGACGGTCGCGGAGTGGGAGCACACCGAGGAGTCGCTCGCCCGCCACCTGAGCAGGGCCGAGGACATCGCGACGGAGGCGGCCGACGCCGACGACGCCTACCGCGCGGCGGTCCCGAAGCGGGAGGACCGCGCCGCCGCGGCCGAGGTGCCGCCCGAGATCGACCGGCTGTTCCCGCCCGAGCCGGGCCCGATCTGCTCCTGGTGCGACTTCCGCCGCCACTGCCCCGAGGGGCGGGCCGCGTCCCCCGACAAGCTCCCCTGGGACGGCCTGCCGGACACGCCCGGCTCCTCCGCCGGCCTCAGCCCGTCGTACGGCGGGGACGGCGGCGAGGGTCGACCAGCGCTCTGAGGCCCTTGCCGACGTCGTATCCGGCGGCGCCCAGGCGCTCGCGCGAGGCCCGCAGCATGGCCCTGGTGCGCTCGTCCAGCACCTGCTGGTGGACGAAGTCGGGGATCGTGTTCATGGTCAGCCGGAAGGCCCGCAACGCCGCCGTGACCGTGATCTGCGGCACCTCGGGCAGCACGCCGTACATCCCGCGGGCCCAGCCGGGCAGCGTGTAGTAGCACAGCGCCCCGAACGGGAAGTAGACCGGCTTGGCCGGGGACAGGAAGCGCATGTCGTCCGGCAGGCGCGGCCAGAGCAGGAACCGCACGGCGGCGGCCGACTCGGGGATGACCCGCAGGACCGGGCGCATCCGCGCGAAATACTCGTCCATCTCACTGACCGAGCCGGGCACGTCGTCGGCGTGGAGCCCGACGTACGTGGCGCTGCGCCGCTGCTCGGCGAGGTACTGGTCGGCCTGCCGGTCGCTGATCCGGGCGCCCGCGCGGCGGACGACCTCCAGGTAGGACATGACCTCCGCGCAGTGGACCCACAGCAGCAGCTCGGGATCGTCCACACGGTGGGTCCGGCCGGTGTCGGGGTCGCGGATGCGCAACGCCCGGTGGATCGCGCGCACCCGCCTGCCGATCTCCTCGGCCTCCTCGGGGCTGCCGTACGTCACCCGGCCCACGAAGTCCGCCGTACGGCGCAGCCGGCCGAAGGGGTCCTCGCGGAAGTTCGAGTTCTGCCACACGCCCCGCATCGCCAGCGGGTGCAGGGCCTGCAGCATCAGGCCGCGCACGCCGCCCACCCACATGGTCCGGTCGACGTGGACCAGCCACGTCGCGGACTCCGGGGGCTGGGCGGTCAGGCCGCTGGCGCCGGGCATGACGACCGGCTCATCCGTGCTGGTGCTGGAGCAGCCGGCTCTCCGCGGCGTTCCAGAAGCGGGTCAGGGCCGCCGCGGTGGTCTCGGGGGCCTCGACGGCCGGGGAGTGGAGCGCCCCCGGCACCACGACGCACTCGGCGTCGAGCCTGCGGGCCATCTCGGCCTGCAGCAGCGGCGGCCAGCCGTCGTCGTGCTCGCCGTACAGGACCAGGAGGTCGAGCCCGCACCCGGCCAGCTCCGCGCAGCGGTCCGGGGCGCCCAGGACCTCCTCCGCCATGGCCACGAGGCCGGTGGGGTGATTGCTGAGCAGCCGCTTGCGCAGGAACGCGACGATGTCGTCGGGAACACCCGCCGCCAGCGCCTCGGGCTCCAGCCTGTTCGACCACATGTAGTCCAGGCCGTACTCGGGGAGCTCGGCCAGCAGGACCCGGCCCATCCGCTCCCGGGGCCCGACGATGCCTCCCGGCCCCGAGCTCATGAGCGTGAGCGAGGCGAGCCTGGCGCCGCCGTTCAGCGCCGCCTCCCGGGCGACGAGCCCGCCGAAGGAGTGTCCCAGCAGGTGGACGGGCTCACCCTGGCCGACGGCCGCGGCGATCGCGTCGATGTCCGCGCCGAGAGCCGCGCACGTGTAGGCCGCGGGGTCGTCCGGGCCCGGCGTCTCGTACTGCCCGCGCATGTCGACGGCGATGACCCGGCGGCCGGCCTGCGCGAGCGTCTGCAGCACGGCGATGAAGTCCTCCTTCGACCCCGTGAAGCCGGGGACGAGAAGGGCGGGCCAGCGCTCGGGGACACCGCTGGACGGAAGCGCTTCGAGGACCGCGAACGAGCCCAGCGGGGTCTCGATCTGCTCACTGCTGACACCCGGCGGAAGGGTCAGGAACCGTGGCGTGCTCACGAGGTCTCCTCCACCTCACCCCGGATCCCGGGAACCGATGGGCCGGACCGGCCCCACGTCCTGGACCGTCTGCTGAAGGCTCGCTCACTCACGTGGCATCACGATACCCAGGAAAGATCCCGACGACACTGCCGAAGCGACTACGCGGGTTTCGGATGGTCATTGCGTATGCCTCCTGTCCAGGTCATACCCACTGCGGGCGAACCGGCCCCCGACGCGACGGGGGCAGGGCGAGCGCCGGCCGTCCGGCGCCCTCCCTGCCCCTACTGTCGTGCTCATCGACGAGCGGGCCTGTGCCGGCCCCTCACCCCGTACGGCGGGGCCGCGGCCGGGGCGGGCGACGCCGCTGCTGGGCGCGCTCGCTCGCGGCGGACGGCGCGATGTCGTCGTCGTCGGTCGCGATGTCGGGAGACCTGAACACGATCGCGAACGGGCTGGCCGGGATGATCCGCTCCGGCTCCGGCCGCTGCGCCGGCCGCTCGGCGGGCTCCCCGTCGGCGATCTCGCTCACGGGCGCCTCCCCGGCCGGCTCCTCGATCGGGAGTGTCTGCTCGGCGTCGGCGGCGCGGGTCCTGCGGCGGCGCGCCGGGCGCTCCTCCGCCGGCTCCTCGGCCACGGGAACCTGGTCGCCGGCGTCGGTGGCGATGCCGGTAGCGGTGGTGTCGGCGGTGGCGCTGTCGGCCGTGGTGGTCTCGCCGGCGCGGGTCCTGCGGCGGGTGGTCCTGCGCGTGGCCGCCTTCGGCTCGTGCCCGTCGCCGGTGGGCGCGGCCTCTCCGTTCACCGGTGCCTCGGCCTGCTCCTCCGAGCCGTCCTCACGGGACCCCACGGCCGCGACGTCGGCCAGCGCGCCGGTCAGGGCCGCGGCGTTCGCGCCCCTGCGCCCGCGGCGCACCGGCGCTGCTTCGGCCGGGGCCTCCGTAGTGGTCTCCGGAGGCTCCGCAAGAGCCTCCACCGGAGCCGGCGCCTCGGTCTCCTCCGACAAGGTCGTGTCGGAGTCCTGGGCACGGCCACCGCGGGTGCGCCGCCGCTCGCGGGTGCGGGCGGGGCGCTCGCGACGCTCCTCCCGGTCCCCGCGACCGGACTTGCCACGGGACCGCGTGCGGCCCGTCTCGCCGAGGTCCTCGATCTCCTCGGCCTCCAGGCCCGCCCGGGACCGCTGGGCGCGCGGCAGCACGCCCCTGGTCCCCTCGGGGATGTCGAGGTCGGTGTACAGGTGCGGGGAGCTCGAATAGGTCTCGACGGGCTCGGCGAAGTCCAGCGAGAGGGCGTTGTTGATGACCTTCCAGCGGGTCAGCTCGGTCCACTCGACGAAGGTCACCGCGACGCCGGTGCGGCCCGCCCGGCCCGTACGGCCGATCCGGTGGACGTAGGCCTTCTCGTCCTGCGGGCAGTCGTAGTTGACGACGTGGGTGACGTCGTCGATGTCGATGCCGCGCGCCGCGACGTCGGTCGCCACCAGCACGTTGATCTTGCCGTTGCGGAAGGCCCGCAGCGCCTGCTCGCGCTGGCCCTGACCGAGGTCGCCGTGAACGGCCGCCACCGCGAAGCCCTTGTCCTTGAGCTGCTCGGCGACCATGTCGCAGGCCCGCTTGGTCTCGCAGAACACCATCGTGAGCCCGGCGCCCCTGCTCTGCATCAGGCGGGCCAGGATCTCGATCTTGTCCATGCGGTGCGTGCGGTACACGTGCTGCGTGGTCAGCGTGGTCGTCTCGGCCTCGGCCGTGCCGCTCTCCGCCCGGACCCGGGTGGGCTGGGTGAGGTAGCGGCGGGAGAGGTTGACGATCTCGCCGGGCATGGTCGCGGAGAACAGCATGGTCTGCCGCTCCTCGGGCACGAGCTTGATGATCCGCTCGATGTCCGGCAGGAAGCCCAGGTCGAGCATGCGGTCGGCCTCGTCCAGCACGAGCATGGTGATCTGGCCGAGGTCGAGGTGCTTCTGCTTGACCAGGTCGAGCAGCCGCCCCGGCGTGCCGACGATCACGTCGACGCCGTTCTTGAGCGCCTCGATCTGCGGCTCGTACGCGCGCCCGCCGTACACGGTGAGGATGCGCGACCCCAGCTTGCCGGCGGCGAGGACCAGGTCCTCGGTCACCTGGAGGGCCAGCTCGCGGGTCGGGACGAGGACCAGACCGCGTGGCTTCTTGCGGTTCTTCCTCGGCTTTCCGACGAGCTGCAGCATGGCGACACCGAAGGCATAGGTCTTGCCCGTGCCGGTGCGCGCCTGTCCGATGACGTCCTGGCCGGCCAGCGCCAGCGGGAGCGCCATCTCCTGAATCGGGAATGGTGAAGTGATGCCCTCGGTCTCGAGCGCATCAGCGATCTCCGGGATGACTCCCAGGTCTCGGAACGTCGTTGTCAGCGTGGCCTGCCTCAATCAGTGCGAAGGGCGGCCTTCCGGGACATCCGGCCGGCAGATCTTCCCCGGTCCGGGTCCTCGCGGACAGTCGCGCCCTCGTCGTGATCAGCGACCGCGGCATTTAGTGGTTCCTGGGGGTCCGGGGGATGGCCCCGGATCGACACAGTGAGCGGCACAGTGCGGTCGCACTTCCACGAAGCAGTCTACTCGATACCACAACACGGAACCGATTTCTGCGTCTTCTCGCTAAAAGCTCTTGCTGTGTCGCGGGGGGCCGGGGGCCCGGGCGCCCCTCCGAACGAGGAGCCGGGGAGCCGTACGCTGCACCCATGAGTGATTCCTCTCCCGGGACCGTGGACCTGCTCGGTGTCCTCGCGTACGCCGAGCTCACCGCCTTCCTCCGGCTGGCCGAGGACGCCGCGCTGCTGGCTCCGACGCTGAACGACAGGGCCGCCCTCGGGGACGTGGCCGCCACCGAGTACGGGCACTTCCGGGTGCTGCGTGACCGGTTGGCCTCGCTCGGCGTCGATCCGGAGGAGGCGATGGCCCCCTTCGTGGAGGCCATCGACGCCTGGCACGCCCAGACCCGGCCGAAGGACTGGCACGAGGCGCTGATCAAGGCGTACGTCGGTGTGGGGATCGCGGGGGACTTCTACCGTGAGGCGGCGCGCCACACCGCTCCCTCGATCAGCGCCCTGGTGGACGAGGTGCTGACCGACGAGAGCCGTGGGGAGTTCGCGGTGGAGCGGGTGCGCGCCGCGCTGGACGCCGACCCGCGGCTGTGCGGCCGCCTGGCGCTGTGGGCGCGCCGCATGGTCGGCGAGGCGCTGAGCCAGGGGCAGGGGGGGGGGCGGGGCCCGCCCCCCCCCCCCCCCCCCCACGGGGGGGTGTAACGTGTGTTGCGCGCGGTGGTGGTGGGGGGTGTTTGCCGCATGAGAGCTGATGCAAGCCAACCGTAGGGTGGC
>NZ_JBSGHN010000029.1:0-38423 GCF_053604425.1 Microbispora sp. NPDC004025
ACCGCCGTCGAACTCCGCAACCGCCTCACCACCACCACAACCCTCCGCCTCCCCGCCACCCTCACCTTCGACCACCCCACCCCCCACGCCATCGCGGCGTACCTCGACCGGGAACTGCCCGGCTCGGCGGGCGGCCTCGCCGGTCCGGCCCGCCGTACCGGCGCGACGCCCGCCGGCGGTCTGGCCGCCCTGCACCGCCGGATGCACGAGACGGGCAAGCACGACGAGGCGGCGGGGCTGCTGGTGGCGGCGTCGCATGTGCGCGGTCACTTCGGCGCCCAGGACCGGGACCGGTACGCGCTGCCGCCGGTCAGGCTGGCGACGGGCCCCGGCCGCGTCTCGGTGGTCTGCTTCCCCGCGCTGAGCGCGATCTCCGGGCCGCACGAGTACTCCCGGTTCGGCCAGGCGTTCCGGGACGACCGTGACGTGTACGTCGTGCCGTCACCGGGGTTCACCGACGGCGAGGACGACGCGCTGCCCGACTCGCTGGAGACGCTGATCCAGATGAACGTCGAGGGGCTGCGGCAGTGCGTGGGCGACGAGCCGTTCGTCGTCGTGGGCCGTTCCATGGGCGGCTGCGTGGCGCACGCCGTCACGGTCGCGCTGGAGGAGCAGGGCCTGCGGCCGGCCGGGCTGGCGCTGATCGACAGCTACCCGATCGACGCCTCCGCCCAGGAGGGGATGGGCTGGTGGCAGGGCGCCATGATCGGCGGCATGCTCGAACGCATCGACCGGTTCGACATGACGTTGCACGACACCCGGCTGACGACGATGGGCGTCTACAACCGGTTGTTCATCGGCTGGCAGCCCAAGCCGGTCGACACCCCGATCCTGCTGCTGCGCGCCGCCGAGCCGCTGCGCGGCACCACCGTCGACCCCGCCGACCCCGGGCGCTGGCAGGCGTACTGGCCGGTGTCGCACGAGGCGGTGGACATCCCCGGCGACCACTTCACCACGCTGGAGGAGCACGCGGGCACGACCGCCGACGCGATCCGCTCCTGGATCAAGGCCCTGCGCCTGGACGAGCGCGCCGCGTGACGCGTCTCCCGGCCGCCGTGACGGGCGCGGCGGCCGGCACGGGGTGGGCCGCCGCGGGGCCGTTCACCGGGCGTGGCTACGGCGCCTTCTCCTCGGCGCGGGGCAGGACGCGCCGGACGGCCTCGCGGGACCCGGAGACCCGCAGGCCGTGTTCCTCGGCGTCGGCGAGGGCGAGGCCGCCGGCGAGGAGGGCGAGGACGCGCGGCGGCGGGCCGGTGACGGTCGCGTCGGCGTCAGGGTCGGCGCCCAGCCGTAGCGAGACCCGGCCGGCCTCGACGTCGACCACGACCGTCTGGTCTCCGGCGCAGATCTGGATCGACGACGCGGGCCGGTCGGGTTCGTGGTCGGAGAGGAACATCCGGACGGGCAGGCGCAGCCACTGGCCGCGGAAGGCGTCCTCGGCCCGGTAATCGCGCATCAGCGGTACGCCCCAGTGGCCGAGCGCGGAGATCACCGACTCCAGTTCGGCGCCACGATCGGTGAGCCGGAACAAGGTGGCGGCGATCGGCGGCGGGGCGTCCTCGCGTTCCACGAGACCGGCGGCCTCCAGATCACGCAGCCGGTCCGCGAGCAGGTTGGTGGCGATTCCCGGCAGTCCGGAGCGCAGGTCGGTGTAGCGGGACGGACCGCGGGCCAGCAGCTCACGCACGATCAGCAGCGTCCACCGATCGCCCACGACGTCGAGGGCCTTGGCCACGGAGCAGTACTGCCCATAGGAGCGCATGGCCGCAGCCTACCATCCGTGCTTGAGACAATCACGCTACTGCTTGACTTTCTTGTCTAAGCACTTTAGTAGTACGTCATGGCCAACCTCGACAGGCAGGCGGCAGACTCACGGTCTCCATCCGGCCCGCCGCCCTTCGCTCCGCCTCCGGGCGCCGGTCCCCAACGCGCCGTGTTCGCCGTGCTGGCGCTGGGGGTGTTCGTCTCCACGCTCGACGTCTTCATCGTGAACATCGCCGTCCCGGCGATCCGGGCCGATTTCGCACGCTCCACCGTGGCTGAGGTGTCCTGGGTCCTGAACGCCTACGCGATCGTCTTCGCCGCGCTCCTCGTGCCCGCGGGCAAGCTGGGCGACGTGGTCGGCCGGCGACGGGTCTTCGTCGCCGGTATGTTCGCGTTCGGCCTGGGTTCGGCGCTGTGCGCGGCGTCGCCGTCCCTTGGGTTCCTCGTCGCCGCCCGCGTCCTGCAGGGGGCCGGAGCCGCCGCGGTCACTCCGACCTCGCTCGGCCTTCTGCTGCCCTCCATCCCGCCGCGGGGCCGCGCGGCCGCGATCGGCGCCTGGTCCGCCCTGGGCGCGGTCGGCGCCGCCTCGGGCCCGTCACTGGGCGGGCTCCTCACTCAGGTCAGCTGGCACTGGATCTTCATCGTCAACGTCCCCCTGACCGCGATCGTGCTCGTCGGCGCGTACCGCGTGCTGCCCGAGATCCGCGACCCCGCCCGTCCGCCGCTGCCCGACGGACTCGGCGCCGTCGTCCTGATCGCCGCCGTCGCCCTCGCCAACCTCGGCCTCGTCCAGGGGCACTCGTGGGACTGGGACGGACGGGTGACCGGCTGCTTCGTCGCCGCCGTCGTGCTCACGGCCGTGTTCGCCGCGCGTTCCCGGCGTCACCGGGCTCCGATCCTCGAACTGGGCATCGTGCGCGTCCCGGCGTTCGCGCTGTCCAGCCTGTCGGCGGCCCTGTTCTCGGCCGCGTTCTCGGCGATGCTGCTCGCCAACGTGCTCTTCCTCACCGGGACCTGGCACTACTCGATCCTGCAGGCCGGGCTGGCCCTGACCCCCGGACCCGTCGCGGCCGCGGTGTGCGCGCCGTTCGCCGGCCGGCTCGCACAGCGCGCCGGCCCTGGGGCCATCGGCGTCGCCGGGGCCGTGCTGTTCGCAGCCGGATCGGCGATGTGGGTCGCGTTCATCGGAGCGGAGCCCGCCTACTGGTCGGTGTTCTTCCCCGCCATGCTCATCGGCGGCAGCGGCGTGGGCCTCGCCCTGCCCGCGTTCACGATCGCGGCCACCTCCACCCTGGCGCCGCGGACGCTGGCGACCGGGATCGGCGCGCAGACCATGTTCCGCCAGGTCGGTTCGGCCCTCGGCGTCGCCGCCTTCGTCGCCGTCTTCGGCACCCCCACCGCGTCCACCGTGATCGGCGCCCACGCCGACGTCAGGTGGTTCATGATCGCTGCGGCGGCGGGCGCCGCCCTCGCCCTCGCCCTCATCCGCCGCGGACGGCCTGACGCGGTCGCCGCGCCGGGCACGCGCGACCGGCGGCCGACCCCGTGACAGCGCAATCAGATGTGAACGGAGAACAGACGTGAACGAAGAGATCGCGGCGCTCACTCGGGTGGCCACGTGGCCGAACGCCGACCGGCGCACCAGGATCGTGCTGGCGAACCAGTTCATGGCCGCCGGGCTCGACGCGGAAGGGTTCGCCTTCTTCGCGGACCTGTCGTCCCGGACGCCGGGCGACGGGCTCCTGCTGGCGCTCTCCGGCGCCTTCCAGTCCCGCCTGGACGGCCAGGCCGAGGCGGCGATCGCCAAGCTCGACGCCGCCGCCGCACTGGACTTCGGGCTCCCCCACTACTACCGGGGAATCTCCCTGGCGAGCCTGCCCGGGTGCGCGGGCCGGGCGGAGACCGTCGCCGAGGATCTGGAGTTCGTCCTCATGGTCAAGGACCAGTTCCCGCCGGGCTTCATGCGCCCCGTCCACGCGGCGCTGTCCCGCGCGTACGACCTGCTCGGCCGCACCGCGGAGGCCGAGCAGGCACGTGCCCGGGCCGGCCACCTGATCACCGACTACTGGGCGAATCCCGAAGACGGCTTCCGCTTCGTCCCCCGGCGCCTGGCCGAGCACGCGCCGGGCGTCTACGTGGCGCAGGGCTACGACTTCGCCGACGTCGGCTTCGTCATCACCGGCACCGGGGTGGTCGCCGTCGACGCCGCGAGCACCCCCGAGCACGCGGCCGAAGCCCTCCGCGAGCTTCGCGCGATCACCGACCTGCCCGTCACACACGTGATCCTCACGCACGCCCACTGGGACCACGTCGGCGGGCTCGCCGCCCTCACCGCCGACGGCGCCACGGTGATCGCCCAGGCGAACTTCCCCCACGAACTCGCCCTCCAGAACTCCGGCCCGCCGCCGCTCGGCTACTACCACCCACGCGGGCACAGCCGCCGCGTCGAGGTCAGTCCCGACCGGCTCGTGGCGGGCGTGGAGACGCTGACCGTCGGCGGCGTGGACTTCACGCTCGTCCCGGTCGCGGGAGGAGAGACCGAGGACGGGCTCGTCATCCATGTCCCGAGCCGGGACGTGGCCTTCACCGGCGACATGTGCATGCCCTATCTCGGCGCGCCGACCCTCGCGGAAGGCTCCCCACAGGGCCTGTTCGACGCGATGCGGGCGGTCATGGATCTGCGACCGCGCACGCTCATCCACGGCCACCCCGCGCTGACCGAGAACTACACGATCGAGGCCTTCCCCGGGCTGCTGGCGGCGCTGCGGGACCTGGAGCGGGCCGTCCTGGCCGGGATCTCGGAGGGCCTGACGCTCGCCGAGATCCTGCGGCTCAACCACCTTCCCGAGATCCTCGAGGACCACCCTGCCTCGGTCATGCCCTACCTGGTGACGCGGGACAACTTCATCCAACGCGTGCATCGCCAGCGGACCGGTTACTGGCACCGGGACGGTGAGGGGATCGAGCGCTTCACCCCCGCCGAGCTGTCGGCCGCACTGGACCTGCTGGGCGGCGGGAGCGCCGCGGCCTTCGTCACGGCAGGCCGCGAACTCGCGCGGCGCGGCGAGCACCCGCTGGCCCTGCACGTCGTCGAGCTGGGCCTGTCCAGCCATGCCGGCGCTCCCGACCTCGTCGGCCTGCGGCAGAGCCTGCTGGAGTCGATGGTCGCGCGGAACCAGATGCTCAACCCGTTCAAGTTCATGCACTACGCCGCACTCGCCAACCTCGAACTGGCACCGGCGGAGTGATCCCGGCGCCCGCCCGGCGGCATCGGGCGGCCGCGCCACTCCGGGCGGCGCGGCGAGCGGGACGACCGCGCTCGCGCCGCCGGACAGCAGGTTGTGTGGCGGGAGTCAGGCGATGAGCTGCTGCACGATGCCCAGCCGGTCCGGGAGGACCTCGTACTCGACGATCCTGCCGTCGCGGAACCGGATCGTGCTGATGCTCTGGCCGCTGAAGCGGCGGCCGCTCGGCGGGGCGCCGAACACCTCCCCGCGCTGGACGCCCTCGATGGTCCAGTAGACGACGACGCGATCGCCCTCCGCCACGGTGTCCGTCACGGTCGCGGTCACGCCCTCGACCGCCGAGCGCAGCCAGGTGATGTGCCGGACGAACCCCTCACGCCCCAGGTCGCCCCCGGCCGGCACCGCAGCGTCCGAGGCGTCGTCGGCGACGATCTCGTCGAGGACGTCGAGCCGCCCCTGCGAGACGACCTCCTCGTAGAAGCGTCTGGCGACAGCGCGGTTGATCTCCGTCGTACTCATGATCGGTCTCCTTGTCGGGTCGGTGGCGGGGTCAGCGGCGTGCGGCCGGCAGCGGGAGGATGCCGAGGCTCGCGTCGAGGCCTCCGTCCACGACCAGGGCGGTCCCGGTGACGTACGAGGCGGCCGGCGAGGTGAGGAACCAGACGGCCTCGGCCTGCTCGCGGGGCTCGGCGAACCGCTGCAGCGGGATGCGGCGCTCGATCTCCGCGGTGAGCACCGGGTCGTGGCGGACCCCGGCGTTGATCCGCGTCCAGGTGAGCCCGGGGGCGAGGGCGTTGACCCGGATGCCGTCGGGCGCGTGGTCGATGGCCGCGGCGCGGACCAGGTTGATCACCGCGCCCTTCGAGGCGTTGTACGCCCAGTTGCCGGGGTCGGCGCGCAGCCCGGCGACGGACGCGGTGACGACGATGGCGCCGCCTCCGGCCGCGCGCAGCGCGGGCGCCGCGGCCCTGATGCCCAGGATCGGCCCGCGGAGGTTGACCGCGAGGATGCGGTCGGCGGCCTCCACGGCACCGGGGGCCTCCCAGGGCCGGGTGCCGCCGATGCCGGCGTTGAGCACGACCGCGTCGAGGCGGCCGAACTCCCGCACCGCGAGCGCGACCGCGGCCCGGTTGGTCTCCTCCAGGGACACGTCGGCCGCCAGCGTCACGACGCGGTCGAGCGCGGCGAGTTCCTTGAGCGCGTGCTCGTCGTGGTCCACGGCGAGGACGGCGACGCCGCGCTCGGCGTACAGCTCGGCGGTCGCCCGGCCGATGCCCGAGCCCGCGCCCGTCACGAGGACGGCGTGCGGGGCGGAGATGGGTGAGGTCATGGCAAACTCTCCAGATTCCTGGCGGGTGCGGCTCGTCCCGCCGTCCGCCCCGCATCGATTTGCGGGACGGCGGCGAGCAGTTCGGCGGTATAGGCGGCGCGCGGGGTGCGGAAGACGTCGCGGGTGTCGCCCACCTCCACCAGGGCGCCGTCCTTCATCACCGCCACCCGGTCGCAGACCTGGCGGACGACGCCCAGGTCGTGGGAGATGAACAGCAGCGCCACCCCGGCCTCGCGCCGCAACCGCGCGAGCAGGGCCAGGATCTGCGCCTGGACGGTGACGTCGAGCGCGGAGACCGGTTCGTCGCACACGATCACCTCGGGCCGTGGGGCGAGCGCCCGCGCGATCGCCACCCGCTGGCGCTGGCCGCCGCTCAACCGCGAGGGATGCCGGTCCACCAGGGCGTCGTCCAGCCCGACCTCGCCGAGCAGTCCGGCGACCCGCTCGCGCCGCAGGCGCCGCGGCATCCTCCCCGGCACCGCCTCCCCGACGATCCGCTCGACGGTGAACCGCGGGTCGAACGAGCTGAGCGGGTCCTGGTCGACGAACTGGATGCGGGCGCGACGGGGGCGCCGGTCGCGCTCCAGCGCCCCGCTCCACGGCTCGCCGCCCAGCAGCACGGTCCCCGCGTCGGGGGTGATCTCCGCCAGCACGATCCGGGCGGTCGTGCTCTTGCCCGACCCCGACTCGCCGACCAGGCCGAGCGCCTCCCCCTCGCGCAGGTCGAACGACACGTCGTCCACCGCCGTACGCCACGACCCGTCCGGAGAGCGATATCGCTTGGTGATCCCCCGCACCGAGACGACCGCCTGGTCCTTCACCCGGGCCGGCGTCGCCGGCCTCACACGGGCGGGGGCCGGCCGTTCCCGGCCGGGGTGGAAGCAGCGGACCTCCCGGCCCGGCCCGTACCGCACCGCCGGCGGCAGCCCGGACCGGCAGCGGTCGTCGGCCAGCGGGCAGCGCGGAGCGTACGGACAGCCCTCGGCGGCCGGAGGGCCGATCCGGAGAAGGGGCGATTCCCGCACCGGGCCGTCCACGGCGGGCACGGCGGCCAGCAGGTCGGCGGTGTACGGGTGGGCCGGGGACGACAGCAGCGCGGCGGCCGGTCCCCGCTCCACGACGAGGCCCGCGTAGAGGACGGCCACGTGGTCGGCGAGCCGGCCCACCACTGCCAGATCGTGGCTGATCAGCAGCACGGCGGTGCCCGACCGCTTCCTGTCGCCGAGCAGGTCGAGCACCTGGGCCTGCACGGTGACGTCGAGGGCCGTGGTGGGCTCGTCGGCGACCAGCAGCGACGGCCCGGCGGCGATCGCGGAGGCGATCAGGGCCCGTTGCCGCAGCCCGCCGCTCAGCTCGTGCGGATACTGCAGGAAGCGCACCTCGGGGTCGGGCACGCCCGCCTCCGCGAGCAGCCCGATCACCTGGCCGTCGAGGTCGTCGCGGTCCGCCAGGCCGTGCACCTCCAGCGCCTCCGCCACCTCGTGGCCGATCCGGCGGAGCGGGTCGAGCGAGGTCAGCGCGTCCTGCAGGACGTAGCCGATTCGGCGCCCGCGCAGCCGCCGCCACTCGCGGGCGCTCAGCCGAAGCAGGTCGCGTCCGTCGAAGGACAGCGTCCGGGCGCGCACCCGGGCGCCCACCCCGGGAAGGCCGAGCAGGGTCCGGGCCGTGACGCTCTTGCCCGACCCCGACTCGCCCACCACCGCCAGGCACTCCCCCGCCCGCAGCGACAGGTCGACGTCGCGCACGGCCGGCACGACGCCGCGCCGGGTGGCGAAATCGACCGAGAGCCCGGCGACCTCCAGCAGCGGCTCCGCCGGGGACTCCCCGGTCATCGGGCCTCCCGCCTCTCGTACCGCGCCTGCAGGGCCCGCCCGACGACGGTGGCGGACATGACGGTCAGCGTGATGGCCACTCCCGGAAACAGGGCCAAGGTCCAGCTCGCGTCGAGGTAGTCGCGTGACTGGGCGAGCATCGCCCCCCACTCGGGGGCGGGCGGCTGCGGGCCGAGCCCGAGGAAGCTCAGCGAGGCCCCGGCGATGAGCGCGGTGCCCACGTTGATCGTGGCCAGGATCAGCAGGGGCGCGACGACGTTCGGCGCGATGTGCCGCAGCAGGATGCGCCCTGGCGTCAGCCCCAGGGTGACCGCCGCCCGCACGTACGCCGAGCCGCGGACCACCAGCGCCTGTGCCCGGACGACGCGGGCGAACCCCGGCGCGAGCGCGACGGCGATGGCCAGGACGGCGTTGCGCGTGCCCGGCCCGAGGACGGCCACGACGAGCAGGGCCATCAACATGGCCGGGAACGCCAGCAGCACGTCGGCCAGCCGCATGGCCGCCTCGCCCACCAGGCGGCCGCCCAGCGCCGCCACCAGTCCCCAGGCGGAGCCCACGAGCCCGGCCAGCAGGGTGGACCCGGCGCCGACCAGCAGCGACGGCCGCGCGCCGAAGACCAGCCGGGCGAACACGTCGCGGCCCAGCTGGTCGGTGCCGAGCGGGTGGCCCGCCATGGGGCCGCGCAGCGCGAGGGCCGGGTCCACCTGGTCGGGCGCGTGGGCGAACAGGCCGGGGGCGAGGGCGGCGAGGCAGACGAGCGTGAGGAACACGGCGGCCGGTGGCAGCCCCGTCCCCGGCAGCGCCACCCGGGCGCGCAGGGGCCGCGCGGCCACACCGTACGAGCCCTGGACGGTCACGCGGCGGCCTCCCTGACCCGGGGGTCGACGAGCCCGTAGAGCAGGTCGAGCCCGATGTTGATCAGTGAGAACGTGAGCGCGGAGAGCACGACGACGCCCGTCACGACCGGGAAGTCCCGGCCGCGCACCGCCGCGACCACGACGTGGCCGAGGCCCTGACGGGCGAACACCGTCTCCACGACGACGGTCCCGGCGAGAAGCTCGCCGAGCACCCAGCCGGACAGCGTGAGCACCGGCAGCGCGGCGTGGCGCAGCGCGTGGCGCAGCCGGACGCGGTGTTCGGTGGCGCCCCTCGACCGGGCGGTCAGCGCGAACGGCTGGTCGAGGGCGCGTTCGAGCCCTTCCCGCGTCACCTGCGCCAGCACGCCGGCGATCGGCAGGGCGAGCGCCGCGCAGGGCAGCACCAGTGCGGCCGGTCCGTCGTCGCCGAGCACCGGGAACCAGCCCAGGCGGAACGAGAAGACGGCCAGCAGCAGGATGCCGATCCAGAAGTTCGGCGTCGAGATCGAGCAGAACTCCAGGGCGCGGGACAGGGCCCGCGCGTGCGGCCTCCCGGCCGTGAGCAGGGCCAGCGCTACCGCCAGGCAGAAGCCGAGGACGGCCGCCCCCGTCGCGAGCGCCAGCGTGGGGCCGAGCTGTTCGCCGATCACGCGGCTCACCGGCCGCCCGAGCTGGTAGGAGCCGCCGAGGTCGGCGCGCAGGAGCCGGCCGAGGAAAACGGCGTACTGCACGGCGACCGGCTCCCGCAGGCCGTACTGGTCGCGGATGGCGTCGAGCACCTGGGGGGTGGCGTTGGCCTGGACCCCGCCCGCGATCACGCGGGCGGGGTCGCCGGGCACCAGCCGCATGCCGGCGAAGACCAGCGTCGCGGCGCCCCACAGCACCAGCAGGGTCAGCGCGATCCTGCGGGCCAGCCGGCGGGCCGTCGGCGGCACGGGATCAGGCCCCCAGCCAGGCGCCGTGGAAGACCGGGTAGGTCTGGGCGTCGAAGGAGACGCCGCGCACCTTCGCCGAGAAGGCGGTGAGCTGCACGGGCGTGTAGAGCGGCAGCACGTACGCCTGCCGGAGCACCTCGTGTTGCACGGCGGCGTAGTCCTTGCGGGCGACGGCCGGGTCTGAGGTCTCCGCCGCCTCCTCCACCCACCTGTCGATCTGCGGCGAGTCCACCAGCGCGACGTTGCCGCCGGCCTTGGCGTAGGTGTTGCCCGAGGCGAACGCGAAACGCAGCACGTCGGGCGTGGGCCTGGCGAAGCTCACGTCGACCAGGTCGTACTCGCCGCCGATGAGGTACGTGCCGACGAAGGCCCCGGTGTCCACGGCCGGCCGTTCGATTTTGATGCCGACGAGCTTGGCCTGGGCCTGGATGCCCTCGGCGAGCACGTCGCGCTGCTCCTTGTTGCCCTCCGCCCAGTAGGGCCAGGTGAGGGTCAGGGTCTTGCCGTCCTTCACTCGGTAACCGTCGGCGTCGGCGCCGGTCCAGCCGGCCTCGTCGAGCAGCCGCTTCGCCTCGTCCGGATCGTAGGCGGCCAGTTCGCTCTCGGCCGTCGCGTCGTAGGCCGCCGTGGTGCGGCTGAGCGGATTGCGCGCGACCGGGAAATGGCCGAAATAAATGTTGCGCACGAGTTCGCCGACGTTCACGGCGGCCGACAGGGCGCGCCGCACGCGCACGTCCCGCAGCGGCCCGCGGGTCTGGTTCAGATAAAGGTTGTAATTCAGCCCCGGCGTCTCCTGGGAATTGAGCGTGAAATCCTTGAGCGAGCGCAGCCGGCCGGCGTTCACCGGGGGGACGCCGCCGATCGCCCCCACCTGGCCGCTGGTGAGCGCGCCCCACCGGGTGGCGTCCTCGGGCACGAACTCGAACACCAGGGAGTCGAGGTAGGCCGCCCCCTGATGGGAGGCCCCCGCGGGCGGCGAGGCGTACCCGGCGTTCCTGCGCAGCGTGACGCGCTTGTCCTTCTCCCAGGAGACGAAGGAGAACGGGCCGGTGCCCACCGGCCGGTAGTCCGCGACCGGCTTCGCCAGCGCCGCCGGGCTCTGGATGCCCAGGTAGGGCACCGACAACGCCTGCAGGAACGGGGTGAACGGCCGCTTCAGCGTCACCTCCACGACGTGGTCGCCCACCACCCGCGACCTCTCGTACGGCGCGATCAGCGACGCGGCGTACGCGGACTTGGTGGCGGGGGCGACCACGTGATCGAGGGTCGCCTTGACGGCCTCGGCGGTGAACGGCGTGCCGTCGTGGAAGGTGACGCCCTCCCTGAGGGTGAACGTGTAGGTCCGCCCGTCGTCCGACACGGTCCACTTGGCGGCGAGCCAGGGGCCGAAGGTGTCCGGGCCGGTCTGCGTTACCAGGGAGTCGAAGATGTTGCGGTCGATCAGCCCCGTCACCGCGGTGGCCGCCACCGCCGGGTCGATCGACACCTGCGTCCCGGCGAGGGCGTAGGTCAGGGCGCCCCCGGCCACCGGACCGCCGCCGCCCGCCGCGCCGGCGGCCCGCGGTTCGTCCGTCCCGCCGGCCGAGACGACCAGGACCGCGGCGACGACGGCGACCACCGCCAGGACCGCGCCCAGGACGGCCGGCCGCCCGGACCTGAGCCTGCGTCTCCTGTTGACCTGCCGGTCGCCGGGGCGGACGGCGGTGTCGTCGCTCAATGACATCAGGGGACCTTCTTCGTCGGACAGGGGACACGAGGGCGTGGGCGTGCCGGGAGGGGGTGTGTCCGGCGGGGTCTGCACCGTCCCGCGCCGTCCCGCGCCGGACACACCGTTCCGCCGGGGCACGGCCGAGCCGGTATCACGAAGGCCCGGGAAAACACCGCGCGGCGGAAATTCAAATTCACTGCGGCGGCTAGATCACACCATATTCGAGCGGTACGGTCAATACGGGACCGCCATTTCCGATGCGATTCATCCTGCCGATCGGAATCAATTCGAATTTCCGATGGAAACCTGATCGGCGCACGATTCGGAGAAATGCGCGGCCGACGAGAAGAACGTGCTGAGAGCCTCGCCCGCCCGCGTCTCGATGGCCGGGTCCAGACCCTGCCGGCTCACCAGGCGCAGCCCGACCGAGTCCTGCGGCGGCAGCGGCGTGATCTCCTCCAGGCCGTCCGGGACGCCGTACGCGGTGGGCAACAGGGCGAGGCCGAGGCGCGCGCGGGCCGCGGCCAGCACGCCCTCCAGGTTGGTGGCCTCCGTCGTGATGCGGACCGACCAGCCGAGCCGTTCCAGCACGCTCACGGCCTGTCGCCGCAGGACGCACGGCTCCTGGAAGGCGACCAGCGGCACCGGCCGGTCCGGCGGCGGCAGGAACCAGCCTGGGGCGCCCAGCCAGCGCAGCGGCAGCGTGGCGACCTGCCGTCCCCCGACGTTGGGCACCACGCCGAGGATCAGCGCCATGTCGAGCGTGCCGCGCAGGGTCGCCTCGGCCAGCGTGGTGCTGCGGTCCAGCCGGAACACCACGTCCTGCGCGGGCAGCGCCGACACCAGGGCGCCGAGGAGGTCGGGCAACGCCCCGTATCCCGCGTGCTCGACGGCGCCCACCGTCAGGGCGGCGGGCCGCTCCGCCCCGAGGCGGCCCATGGCCTCGTCGTGCACGGCGAGCAGCCGCCGCGCCTCCACCAGCAGCACCTCGCCCGCCACCGTGAAGCGGGTCGACCGGCCGGTCCGCTCGACCAGAGGCTGCCCGATGACGCGTTCCAGCGATCGCACGTGCTGACTCACCGTCGGCTGGCTGGTACGCAGGGCGGACGCGGCACGCCCGAAGCCGCCGCACTCGGCGATGGCCACGAAAGTTCGCAGTTGCACGAGATCGAGCAATGCTCCCATGGCCGCATCATAGCGCAAAACCCACATTACCTACATAGAATTAGGGCTGTGAGCTTCCGAGCCACCAGCGGACGGCCGCGGCGGCCGTCGGCGGGGGCACCTGGTGCCCGCCGCGGAACTCCTCGTACGTCACCTCGTAACCGCTCTCCCTCAGCTCGGGGACGAGCCGCCTGCTGCACCGGTCGATCGGCAGCACCCGGTCGGAGGCGCCGTGCGAGACGAAGATCCGGGGACGGCCGTGCCGGATCATCGGTGCCATGAACCCCGGGGAGAACGCGAGCACCGCCTGGAACAGGTCGCCGTTGGCCAGCCCCAGCGACAGCGCGTAGGAGGCGCCGTCGGAGAAGCCGGCCACGGCCACCGCGCCGACGTCGACGGCCACCCGGGAGAACGCCTCCTCCAGCGCGGCGTCGATCCTGGAGACGTCCGCGCCGTACCCGCCGACGATGACGTCCCAGGTGGAGGAGACGGCCTGCGGCGCGAGCAGCAGCACGCCGAGGTCCCCGGCCTGGGGAAGCAGCCACTCCAGCGCCTGCTCCGCGGTGCCGCCCGCGCCGTGCAGCACGACGGCGAGCGGGGACGGCCCGGACGCCGCGGCGGGCGGCACGGAGAACAGGGCGCGCCCGCCCAGGCGGTGCACCCCCGGCTCGGGAGGGGACGCCGCCCGTGCGAGGGCCACCGGGCGGGCGGACAACCGGCCGTGCCGCACGCCCTCCTCGGGTCCCGGATGGGGCCGGCTCCGCTCCGGTGTGGCCATCGGCCTCACCTCCCGCCCACGGGTCTACCCCTCCTGCCCGCGGGTCACCGCGATGCGGCCCGGCTTCAGGCGCGGGCGGCGGTGATCACCTCGGCGACCAGGGCCGGCGAGGTGACCTTGCGGACGTACTCGGGCTGGCGCAGCTCACCGCCCATGAAGGGGTACGGGTTGCGGTGGACGGCCGGGCTGGGCTCGTCCACGAGGGCGGCGAAGTGGATCTCCCGTGCCCCGGTCGCCTCGACCACCCGGCTCACGTTGCGCGGGGTGATGCCGCCGCCGGGCATGACGACGAGCCCGTCGCCGGCCCGCCGGACGAGGTCGGCGATCAGCGGCGCGCCCTCCAGCGCGGAGCTGTCCTGGCCGGAGGTGAGCACCCGGTCGACCCCCAGTCCCGCCAGCGTCTCCAGCGCGGCGAACGGGTCGGCCGTCATGTCGAAGGCCCGGTGGAAGGTGACCGACAGCCCTCCGGCCGCCTCGATCAGGCGCTTGGACACCTCGGTGTCCACCTCGCCCGCCGGGGTGAGCGCCCCGATCACGACCCCCTGCGCCCCGGCCTCGCGCACCGCCGCCACGTCGCGGACCATGGCCGCCACCTCGTGCTCGTCGTAGACGAAGTCGCCGCCGCGGGGCCGGATGATCACGTGGACCCGGATCGTCGAGACCGCCGCCAGCGTGGCCTCGACCGTGCCGAGGGTGGGCGTCAGGCCGCCCTCGAACAACGCGGCGCACAACTCCACGCGGTGGGCGCCCGCGCGCTCGGCGGCCAGCGCCCCGGCCGTGCTGTCGATGCAGATCTCGTACGTCAGGCTCATGCTCTCCCCCATCGAACGTCTTCAGAAAACAGCGCTGATCTCGCCGACCGGGACTCCCCCGCCCAGCACCGGAACGGTCGTGAACTCGGCCGCCGCCGAGACGTCCGCGCCCGCGGCCCGCAGCGCGGCGAGCGCGACGGCGGTGGTCGCCCGGGGGCCGCCGTCGATCGCCTTGACGGCCGCCGCGTGCCCGGAGGCGAGCGCCACGACCAGCACTCCCTCGGCGCCGCCCTTCACCACGGCGCCGGGCAGCGCCCGCATCAGCCGGGTGTTCACGTGGCCGGTCCCGCCGACGTACTCGGGGTGGGCCCGCATGGCGTCGGCGACCGCGCGCGGCGGCGTCCCCGGCGCGGACACGGCCATGGCGCGTACGGCGCGGGCCAGGCCCGTCAGTGAGATCCCGAACAGCGGCGCGCCGCATCCGTCGACGGCGACGTGGGCGGCCTTCTCCCCCGACAGATCCTCCACCACCCACCTGACCCGGTCCTGCACGAAGTGGCCGGGGTCGAGATAGCCGGCGGTGGGCGCGCCCGCGGCGACGGCGGCGGCGAGCATCGCGGCGTGCTTGCCCGAGCAGTTCATCCGCTCACGCGACGGCCCGAGGCCCGCCCTGACCAGGGCCTGCCGGGCGGCCTCGTCCTCCGGCCAGTCGGCCGGGCAGCGCAGATCGCCGAAGCCGAGCCCGGCGTCACCGAGGATCTCGGCCACGAGCCGCACATGGAAGTCCTCGCCCGTGTGGCTGCCCGCGGCGATCGCGAGCGCGGGGCCCTGCAGGTGGGCCCCGGCGAGCAGGCAGGCGAGGGCCTGGAACGGCTTGGCCGACGAGCGGGGCAGCACCGGCGCGTGCACCGGGCCGCGTGCGACGGCGACCTCGCCGCCGGCCGAGAGCGCGACCGCGCTGCCGTAGTGGACGCTCTCCACGAAACCGGAGCGCACGACCTCCGCGAGCGGGGCGTATTCAGCGAGGGACACGAGCGATCTTCCTCCTGCGCGGGCCGCCCCTGCCCGCGACGGAGCGGTCGAGGGAACGGGCGAGCGCGGACAGCGACGCGTTGACCACGAGGTAGACCAGCGCGACGACGATGTACGTCTGGATGAGCAGGCCGTTGTAGTTGGCCAGGACCTTGCCGCTGTAGAGCAGTTCGGCGTAGCTGACGACGAAGCCCAGAGAGGTGTCCTTCAGCAGGCCCACCGACTGGCTGACGATCGACGGCAGCACCCGCCGGGCCGCCTGCGGCAGCACGACCAGCCGCATCGACTGCCCGTGGGTGAGCCCGAGGGCGAGGGCGGCCTCCCCCTGCCCCCGCTCGACGGACAGGATCCCAGCCCGGAAGATCTCGGCGAACGCCGCCGCGTTGGACACGGCCAGCGGCGCCACGAGCTTCCAGAACAGCGGGAGGTCCAGGCCGTACCTCGGCAGCGCGAACAGCACGAGGTAGACCAGCAGCAGCGCCGGGATCGTCCGCACGGCCTCGACGTACGCGGCGGCGGGCAGGCGGACGGCGCGGCGCCGCGACAGCCGTCCGAGCGCGAGGGCGATTCCGCCCGCCATCGCGATCGCGGCGGACACGACGGCGGCCAGCGCGGTGGACCACAGCCCGCCGAGCAGGTAGCGCCACATGGGCCAGGTCGCGTACGGCTGCCAGCGCTCGGCGGCGAGCTGCCCGTTGGCGGCGAACTGGCGCACGGCCAGGGCCACCAGGGCGAGCAGCACCAGCACGCCCGCGACGGTGGCGAGGCGGATGCGGCGGCGGGCGCGCGGGCCCGGCTCGTCGAACAGCAGGTTGCTCACCGCGTCACCGCCAGCCGCCGTTCGAGCCGCCCGGTGACGAACCCGGCGCAGGCGGCGATCGCGGCGTACGCGAGGCCGGCCCCGACGAAGATCGGGATGGGCTGCGCCTCCAGCAGGTTCACCCGGTTGGCCGCGGCGGTCAGCTCGACCACGCCCACGGCCGCCGCGAGCGAGGTGTTCATCGTGAGCGCGATGAAGATGTTGCCGATCGGCTGCACGACCGTGCGCAGCGCCTGCGGCAGCACGACGTGCCGCAGCGACTGGCCGAACGTCAGCCCCAGCGCCCGGGCGGCCTCGCCCTGGCCCGAGGAGATCGCGTTGACCCCCGAGCGGAGGGCCTCGGCGATGTAGGCGCCCTCGTACAGCGCGATCACCACGATGGCGGTGGTGGTCAGGCCGGCCTTGAGCCCGATCTCGGGCAGGCCGAAGACCGCGAGCACGAGCAGCACGAGCAGCGGGAGGTTCTGCAGGGTCTCGACGTAGACGGTCGCGACCGTGCGCAGCACCGGGACCGGCCCGACCCGCATCGCCACGATCACGAGCCCCACGGCCGCGGCGCCGACGAACGACGCCGCGGTCATCTGGAGGGTCACGACCAGCCCCTGCCAGAACTCGGGCAGGTGATCAAGCAGCGCCGACATCAGGAACCCGGCACCGACCCGATCTCGGGCGGCGTGGGGGCCTCGCCCTGCACGACGGTGCCGAGGGAGTTCTTCCAGATGCCCTGCCAGACCCCGTTGGCCTGGATCTTCTTCAGCCAGTCGTTGACGAACGACTTGAACTGGTCGTCGCCGTGCTTGAGGCCGATGCCGTACGGGTCCTCGGTGAACGGCTTGCTCACGACCTGCAGCTCGGGGTCCTTCTTGGCGTCCGCGACGAGGAGCGTCTCATCCTGGACGTAGGCGACGCCGCGGTCCTGCTTGAGCGCCTGGACGCACTCCGGGTCGCCGCCGAACGTGATGATCTTCGCCTGCGGCGCGAGCTTCTTGATCGCGGGGATCGCGGGGGTGTTGGCCCCGGCGATGACGGTCTTGCCGTTCAGGTCCTTCGGCGAGGAGATCCCCGTCGTACCCTTCTTGACCGCGATGGACAGGCCGGAGGAGTAGTACGGCCCGGCGAAGGCGACCTGCTCGGCCCGCTCCGGGGTGATCGTGTAGGTCTGGAAGACCACGTCCACGGTGCCGTTGCTCAGCAGCGCCTCGCGGGTCTCGGACGCCGAGTTGACGATCTTCACCTTCGGCTGCCCGATGATGTACTTGGCCAGGGCCTTGCCGAGGTCGGCGTCGAAGCCCTCCACCTCGCCGGTCGCGGGGTTCTGCTGGGACAGCAGCGGCGCGTCGAGCGAGCCCCCGACGATCAGCTCGCCGCGCTGCTTGATCTTCTCCATCGTCGAGCCGGGCAGGATGTCCGCGGCGGCGGCCACCGGCGCGCCGGCGAGCACGCCGCTCCCGCCGCCCTCGCTCGGGGCCGCGCCCGGCACGGCGGAGCTCGCCGAGTCCGTCCCGGCACAGGCCGTCAGGCCGGCCATCGCCACGGCGGCGACAGCGGCCACCCGCTTAATGGACACCATCGGGGTCCACCATCCTTTGCGATCAGTGCGTGAGTACCTTGGCCAGGAAGTCCCTGGCCCGATCGGTGCGGGGCGAGTCGAAGAAGGCGTTCGGCTCTCCCGTCTCGACGATCCGGCCGCCGTCCATGAACACCACGCGGTCGGCCGCGCGGCGCGCGAAGCCCATCTCGTGGGTGACGACGACCATGGTCATGCCGTCGGCGGCCAGGCCCGTCATCACGTCGAGGACCTCGCCGACCATCTCCGGGTCGAGCGCCGAGGTGGGCTCGTCGAAGAGCATGACCTTGGGCCGCATGGCGAGCGCGCGGGCGATGGCGGCACGCTGCTGCTGGCCGCCCGACAGCCGCGCGGGCTGCTTGCCGGCCTGCTCCGCGATGCCGACCCGGGCCAGCAGCTCGTGGGCGGTCCGCTCGGCCTCGGCGCGGCTCACGCCGCGCACCTTCGTCGGCGCGAGCATCACGTTCTCCAGCACGGTCTTGTGCTGGAAGAGGTTGAAGTTCTGGAAGACCATCCCCACGTCGGCCCGTAGCCGGGCCAGCGCGCGGCCCTCCTCGGGCACGGGGACGCCGTCGACGAGGATCTCGCCCGAGTCCGCCGCCTCCAGCCGGTTGAGGCACCGGCACAGCGTCGACTTGCCGGACCCGGAGGGGCCGATCACCACCACGACTTCGCCGCGCGCCACGTCGAGATCGACGTCGTGCAGCACGTGGTGCTCACCGAACCACTTGTTGAGGCCTCGTACCCGAATCATCGCCAACTTCCTTCGAAATCGAAGATAGGCCGGACCGTAATGGATGATTCTGGGCGAAGTCAACGCGATGGCGCTTAAAGTCAAGACGTGGTATTCCTTCCTCCATGCCAGGCAAAGAGAGGTTGCCGGTGCGGGGGGCGCAGGGCGACCTCCTGCGCCTCGTCGCCGCGGGCCACGCCGAATCGCGGGCCGAGCTCGCCCGCCTGTCCGGCCTGGCGGCCTCCAGCGTCTCGCTGCGCGTCGAGGAACTGATCGGCAGCGGGTTGCTGGTGGAGGAGGGCGCGGGCACCTCGCGCGGCGGCCGGCGACCCCGGCGGCTGCGGCTCAGCCCCAGCGCGGGACTGCTCGCGGTCGCCGACCTCGGCGCGCACCACGCGCGGCTCGGCCTCCTCGACCTCAGCGGCACCCCGCTGGTGGTCGAGGAGCGCCCCTGCGACATCCAGGAGGGACCCGAGGCGACCATCGACTGGATGGCCGCCGCGTTCGAGGACCTGCTGGCCGCGCACGGCCCGCCCGGGGTCCCGCTCCGCGGCGTCGGCACCGGCGTCCCCGGGCCCGTCGACCCGGCGACCGGCCGGGTCGTCGCGCCCTCGCGCATGCCCGGCTGGAACAACTTCCCCGTCGCGGAGCGCCTCGCCGCCCACTTCGACCTGCCGGTGCTGGTGGAGAACGACGCCAACCTGATGGCGGCCGGGGAGGCCAGGGCGTGGCCCAAGTGCGAGACGCTGATGGTGCTCAAGGCCGGCAGCGGCATCGGCTGCGGCGTGATCGTGAACGGCGCGCTGCACCGGGGGCGCGGCGCGGCCGGGGACATCAGCCACGTGCGGGTCAGGAGCGACTCGTCGGTCACCTGCTCCTGCGGTCACGACGACTGCCTGGAAGCCTACGCCAGCGGCGCGGCCCTCATGGGCGTGCTGGGCGAGCAGGGCATCGAGGTACGCCGGCCCGCCGACGTCGTCGCGCTGGTCGAGAACGGGGTGCCCGAGGCCACCGCCCTCGTGCGCAACGCCGGGCGGCTCATCGGCGAGGTGCTCACCGTGCTGGTCAACTTCATCAATCCCGACGCCATCGTGGTCGGGGGCAGCCTGTCGCCGGCCGAGCCGCTGATCGCCTCGATCCGCGCGGCGGTGTACGAGCGGTGCCTGCCGCTGGCCACCCGCGACCTGGAGATCTCCCCCACCCGGTCGGGCCCCGACGCCGCCCTGCTCGGCGCCGGATCCCTGCTGCTCGACGCCGTGCTCGCCTGAAGAACCGAAGGGATGCCCCGCACGTGACCCGGTACTGCCTCTTCGACCTCGACGGCACGCTGACCGATCCCGAGGCCGGCATCGTCGCCTCGATGCGGCACGCCCTGTCCGCGGCCGGGGTCGCGGAGGTGGAGCACGCGCGGCTCCGCGCCATGATCGGCCCTCCGCTCCAGGACGGTTTCCTCCGGCTCGGCGTGCCGCGGGACAGGGTCGCCGACGCGGTCCACGCGTACCGCGAGCGCTACACCGCGGGCGGCATGTACGAGAACGAGGTCATCGCGGGCATCCCCGCCGTGCTGGAGGCCCTCGTCGCCGGCGGCCGGACCCTGGCCGTGGCGACGTCGAAGCCGGCCGTCTACGCCGAGAAGATCCTGGTCCACTTCGGGCTCGACGGCTTCTTCTCGTACGTGGCCGGGGCGACGCTGGACGGGTCCCGGCGGCACAAGGCGGACGTCATCCGCCACGCGCTCGACGTCCTCGGCGCGACGCCCGAGGCGGCCGTCATGATCGGTGACCGCGGAGAGGACGTCGCCGGCGCGGCCGAGTGCGGCGTGCGATGCGTCGCGGTGACATGGGGGTTCGGCGACGCGGCCGAGTTCGCCGCCCCCGGCGTCGTCGCCGTGGTGGACACCCCCGCGCGCCTTCTCGAGGTGCTCACGCGGACCGGCCGGCGTCAGCCGGGAAATGGTGTCGAATTCCGGTGACCGGCCCTCTACCGTGGACGCCGTGACCACTCAGGTGATCGTGCTCAACGGCGGGTCCAGCGCGGGCAAATCCGAGATCGTGCGGCACCTGCAGGCCGTCCTGCCGCGGCCGTGGCTCGCGTTCGGGGTCGACTCGCTCATCGAGGCGATGCCCCGGTCCTTGCGGGGCACGGATGCGGGAGTCGAGTTCGCCCCCGACGGCGGGGTGGACGTCGGGCCGGAGTTCATGGCGCTCCAGGCGGCGTGGATGGAGGGGATCGCGGCGATGGTCCGTGCCGGAGCCCCAGTGATCATCGATGACGTGTTCCTCGGCGCGGCGTGGACCCAGCGACGCTGGCAGCGCGTTCTCGGCGGGCTGGACGTCCTGTGGGTCGGCGTCAGGTGTGACAGCGCGGTCGCCGCCGAGCGTGAGAGGGCCCGCGGGGACCGGGTCCCGGGGATGGCCGCGACGCAGGCGAAGATGGTTCACGAGGGTGTGGTCTACGACCTGGAAGTGGACACCACGCACACCGCGTCACTGACGTGCGCGAACATCATCGCTGCTCGTGTGACGCCGTAGGCGTGGGGGTGGCCCGGGCACGCGCCGGGCCACCGAGCGCTACGCCGGTTCCTTGGCGTCGGCGGCCTGCCATGCGGTCGGCGTTCCCGAGGCCTTCGCGATCACCACTTCGACGCCGGTGCCCGCGAACATCTCGCTCAGCGGCCGGCGCTCGAGGTCCTGGCCGGTCGCCGGCTGATGCAAGCGGACGCTCAGAAGGCTTCGAACAGGGGTTGTCCATGATCGGGGGCCGCCGCCCAGCGCGTGGTCGCCCGTTCGAGCTTGTCGGGGTTGATCTGGCTGCGCAACGCGGCGATGCCCTCGGCGGTGACCTCCAGGCACACGACGCCGACGACCCGGCCGTCGACGACGGCCACGAGGGCGGGCTCGCCGTTGGCGGTCCAGGTGTACACCTCGGGGCTTCCTCCGACCAGGGCGCGCTTGGCGGCGGCGGGTTTGAGCAGACCCCACACGAACTTCGCGACCGCGACGGCGCCCTCGAACGCCTTGGCCCGGGCCGGGACCTTCCCGCCGCCGTCGCCGACCGCGACGGCGTCCTGCGTGAGCAGGCGCACGAGCGACTCGATCCGGCCGTTCCTGGCGGCCGTCAGGAACTCCTCGACGATCCGCCGGGCGGCGGCCCCGTCGATCTCGGCGCGGGCCCTGCCGTCCGCGACGTGCTTCTTGGCGCGATGGAAGATCTGCTGGCAGGCGGCCTCGGTGATGTCGAGGATCTCGGCGATCTCCCGGTGGGGGTAGTCGAAGGCCTCCCGCAGCACGTACACCGCCCGCTCGTTCGGCGACAGGCGCTCCATCAGGGTGAGCACCGCGTACGAGACCGATTCGCGCTGCTCGGCGGTGTCGGCCGGGCCGAGCATCGGGTCCCCGGCGAGCAGAGGCTCGGGGAGCCATTGGCCCACGTAGGTCTCGCGGCGTGCCCGGGCGGAGGTGAGCTGGTTGAGGCACAGGTTGGTGAGGACCTTCGTCAGCCACGCCTCGGGGATCTCGACGCGGTCGGCGTCGACCGCCTGCCAGCGCAGGAACGTCTCCTGCACGGCGTCCTCCGCCTCCCCGGCGGAGCCCAGCAGGCGGTAGGCGATGGCCTCCAGGCGCGGCCTGGAGGCTTCGAACCGGTCGACGTCGCGCGCGGTCAAGGTCATGACCCGATCCTAGATCCCGGTCCTCACACGACCACCCCGGCAGGTCCGCCGGCGTGGAAGGCGAACCGTGATTCAGGCCACGTTCCGCGCCCGGGCCGCCGCCGCGAGGCGTACCGCGTTGGCCGCGGCGTCGTCCCACTCGCGCTGAGCCGCCAGGTCGGCCTCCACGCCCGAACGGTAGGCGTCGACCTCCGCGCGCGTCCGGTCCTCGTCCCAGCCGAGAGCGGGCGCGATCAGCGCGGCGACCTCGGGGGCCGCCGCGAGCCCGTGGTCCCGCTCCTCGATGAAGACCCGGGTGCGGCGGACCAGGACGTCCTCCAGGTGCAGCGCGCCCTCGTGCGTGACCGCGTACACCGCCTCGGCCTTGAGGTAGCCCTCCGCCCCCGGGATCGGCTCGCCCAGGCCGGGGTCGGCCTCGATCAGCGCGAGCACCTCCTCGACGCAGGAGCCGTACCGGCCGAGCAGGTGCTCGACGCGCGCGACGGGCAGCCCGGCGCGCCCCGCAAGGCGGCGGCGGTTGTTGCGCAGCGCCTCGAACCCGGCGGCCCCGAGGACGGGGACGCGCTCGGTGACCGACCCGGGCACGTCCTGGTCGAGCCCGGCCACGGCGACGTCGACGGCGTCCTCGGCCATCACGCGATAGGTGGTGTACTTCCCGCCCGCGACGATGACCAGGCCGGGCTCGGGCCGGATGACCGCGTGTTCCCTGGAGAGCTTGACGGTTTCCGACCCCGCGCCCTCTTTCCCGGGGCCGCCGAGCAGCGGGCGCAGGCCCGCGTAGACGCCCTCGATGTCGCCGAGGGTGAGCGGCGTCCGCAGCACGGCGTTGACGTGCTCCAGGATGTAGTCGATGTCGGCCCGGGTGGGGGCCGGCTCGACCTTGTCGAGGTCCCAGGGGGTGTCGGTGGTGCCCACGATCCAGTGCGGACCCCAGGGGATGACGAACAGCACGCTCTTCTCGGTGCGCAGGATCAGCCCGGTGTCGAGCCGGATCTTCTCCCTGGGCACGACGAGGTGCACGCCCTTGGACGCCTGGACGGTCACCGACCCCCGCGAGCCCGGCGACGCCCCCGCGAGCCGCTGGATCTCGTCGGTCCACACGCCGGTGGCGTTGATCACCTGGCGGGCCCTGACCCGCAGCTCCGCGCCGCCCTCCAGGTCGCGCACCACCGCGCCGGTGACGCGCCTGCCGTCGCGCAGGAAACCGGTGACCTCGGTGCGGGTGGTGACGCAGGCGCCGTACTGCATGGCCGTGCGGGCCACCGTCATCGTGAAACGGGCGTCGTCGACCTGGGCGTCGTAGTACTGGATGGCCCCGACGAGCGCGTCGCCGCGCAGGCCGGGGGCCGCGCGCAGGGCCCGGCTGTGACTGAGCTGGCGGTGGCGCGGCAGCGCGCGGGCGCCGCCGAGCGTGTCGTAAAGCAGCACGCCCGCGCCGACGTAACCGCGCTCCCACACGCGGTGACGCAGCGGGAACAGGAACGGCACCGGGCGGACCAGGTGCGGAGCCAGCCGGGTCACCAGCAGGCCCCGTTCCCTGAGCGCCTCCCGGACCAGCCGGAAGTCGAGCTGCTCCAGGTAGCGCAGCCCGCCGTGGATCAGCTTGCTCGACCGGCTCGAGGTGCCGGCCGCGAGGTCACGGGCCTCCACCAGCGCGACGGACAGGCCTCGCGAGACCGCGTCGAGCGCGACGCCGGCGCCGACCACCCCGCCGCCGACGACCAGGACGTCGAACTCGTCCTCGGCCAGCCTCCGCAGCGCCGCCTCCCGAGCGCGGGGACCCATGGGTACAGACATATCGGTGTTGACTCCCTCGTTGTTCAGGCGGATCAGTCGACGTCGACCCAGTCGAGCGTCCGCTGGACGGCCTTACGCCATCCGGCGTAGCCGCGCTCGCGCCGCTCGTCGCTCCAGGTGGGCTCCCAGCGGCGGTCCTCGTGCCAGTTCCGCTTGAGGTCGTCGGTGGACTTCCAGAAGCCGACGGCGAGCCCGGCGGCGTACGCGGCGCCGAGCGCGGTGGTCTCGGCGACCACCGGGCGCGACACCGGGACGCCGAGGATGTCGGCCTGGAGCTGCATGCACAGCTCGTTGGCCGTCACTCCGCCGTCCACCCTCAGCACGTCGAGGACGACGCCGGAGTCCTGCTCCATCGCGCCGACCACGTCCTTGGTCTGGTAGCAGATCGACTCGAGCGTGGCCCGGGCCAGGTGGGCGTTGGTGTTGTAGCGGGACAGGCCGACGATGGCCCCCCGAGCGTCGGAGCGCCAGTAGGGCGCGAACAGGCCGGAGAAGGCGGGCACGAAGTAGACGCCGCCGTTGTCCTCGACCTGCCGGGCGAGCGCCTCGCTCTGCGACGCCCCCGAGATGATGCCGAGCTGGTCGCGCAGCCACTGCACGGCCGAGCCGGTGACCGCGATCGACCCCTCCAGGGCGTACACGGGCTTGGCCGAGCCGAACTGGTAGCAGACCGTGGTGAGCAGTCCGTGCCGGGAGCGTACGAGCTCGGTGCCGGTGTTGAGCAGCAGGAAGTTGCCGGTGCCGTAGGTGTTCTTGGCCGTGCCGGGCTCGAAGCACACCTGGCCGACGGTCGCGGCCTGCTGGTCGCCGAGGTCGCCCGACAGCGGCACCTCCCCGCCGAGCGGGCCACCCGGGCGCGTCACGCCGTACAGGTCGGGGTTGGAGGAGGGCCGGATCTCGGGGAGCATCTGGCGGGGGACGCCGAAGAACGACAGCAGCTCGTCGTCCCAGTCGAGCGTCTCCAGGTTCATCAGCATCGTGCGGCTGGCGTTGGTGGGGTCGGTGACGTGGACGCCGCCGTCGACGCCGCCCGTCAGGTGCCACAGCAGCCAGGTGTCGGTGTTGCCGAAGATCGCGTCACCGCGCTCGGCGGCCTCGCGGACGCCGGGGACGTTCTCCAGGATCCACTGGATCTTGCCGCCGGAGAAGTAGGTGGCGGGCGGCAGGCCGGCCTTGCGCCGGATCACCTCGCCCTTGCCCTCCCGTTCCAGGGCGGAGGCGATGCGGTCGGTGCGGGTGTCCTGCCACACGATGGCGTTGTAGTAGGGCCGGCCGGTGCGCCGGTCCCAGACGACCGCGGTCTCGCGCTGGTTGGTGATGCCGAGCGCCGCGAGGTCGGAGGCCTGCAGGCCCGCGGTCCGCATCGCGGTCTCGACGACCGCCCGAGTGCGCTCCCAGATCTCGGTCGGGTTGTGCTCGACCCAGCCCGCCTGCGGCAGGATCTGCTGGTGTTCCAGCTGGTGGCGGGCGACCTCGTTGCCGCCGTGGTCGAAGATCATGAAGCGGGTGCTGGTCGTCCCCTGGTCGACCGCGCCGACGTAGTCTGCCATTCTCGTTACGCCTCTCGTCTCGTATGAGCTCGGGTGAGCCGGGCGTTCCCGGCCTCGGCCTGGGGGTGATCAGCCCGCCTGCGCGGCGGGCTCCGGCGTACGGCCGGGCTCGGGCGCGTCCGTACGCGGCAGGAAACGGGCGACCAGGATCTGGTAGAGCCCGGCGCCGACGACGCCGCCGACCAGCGGGCCGATGATCGGCACCCAGAAGTAGAGCCCACCGTACTGGTCGCGGAACGCCGAGCCGTACCCCGTGAAGAACGAGGCGAGGCGCGGGCCGAAGTCGCGTGCGGGGTTGATGGCGTAGCCGGCGTCGGTCCCCCACGCCATGCCGATCGCGACCACGAGCAGGCCGACGATGACCGGCGCGAGGTTGGCGAGCGGTGCCGAGTTGCGCTCGTCGGAGATCGCGAGGATCAGGAACAGCAGGATCGCCGTGCCGATGATCTGGTCGCGCAGCGCCCCCCACTGGGTGACCGGCAGCGTGCCGTTGCCGGGGAGGGTGGAGAAGACCCCCTGCGTCTTGATCGTGTGCCCGGGGTCCACCTTGGCCAGGACCTCGGCGTAGTTCCAGCGGACGAGCAGCGCCGCCACGAAGGCGCCCGCGGTCTGCGCCAGCGCGTACGGCAGGACCTTGCGCCAGGAGAAGCCCTTGAAGACGGCGAGGGCGACCGTGACGGCCGGGTTGAGGTGGGCGCCGCTGATCCGGGCGGCCGTGTAGACGCCGAGGGTCACGCCCAGGCCCCACGCCCAGGCGATGCTGTCGTGGTCGCCGATGCCGCCGGCCACGACCTGCGCCACGACGCCGACGCCGAACAGGATGAGGATCGCCGTGCCCGCGAACTCGGCCGCCAGCTCGCCCAGGAGCCGCGGGCCACTTCGCCCTTCCGCCATCTGTCTCCTCCTTGACCACGCCCGTCACTTCTCCGAAGTGCTCGCTGTGAACACCGCCGGTTGTCCGGACGCTAAACGGCCCCCAAGGGAGCGTCAACGAAAGATCGTCGGCATTGTCGAACACTGGTCACATTCGTGCCGCCGTACTACGCTCCCCCGGCATGACGCGAAAAATCACAACTCGCGCAGGCCCGTCCGGCGGCGCACGACGCGTCGAGCGCGTCCGGCGGGATGTCGGCAGTGTCGAACACCTGCCGACGCGGCTAGGATCCGGGGCGTGCCAGGTCCGGTCCAGTCCATCGAGCGCGCCGCCGCGATCCTGCGGCTGCTCGCCCAGGGATCGGGGCGGCTCGGCCTCACCGAGATCGCGAACTCCCTGGGGCTGGCCCGCGGCACGGCGCACGGCATCCTGCGCACCCTCCAGCTCGTCGGCTTCGTCGAACAGGACGAGGCGACCGGCAAGTACCAGCTCGGCGCCGCGCTGCTGCATCTGGGCACCAGCTACCTCGACGTGAACGAGCTCCGCTCGCGGGCGATCAACTGGGCCGACGCCCTGGCCGCGCGCAGCGGCGAGGCGGTGCGGATCGGCACCCACCTCCAGGGCAAGGTCCTGGTGGTCCACCACGTCTTCCGGCCCGACGACAGCCTGCAGACGCTCGACGTCGGCATGCTGCTGCCCATGCACGCCACGGCGATCGGCAAGGTACTGCTCGCCTACGACGCCAACGCGGCCGCCGCCCTCCAGGACGCGGTGCGGGGCGGGGAACTGGAGCAGTTCACCCGCCGCACCGTGCGTACGCAGAGGGAGATGTCCCGCGTGCTCGCGGCCGTGCGCGAGCACGGCTGGGCGTCCGACGCCGACGAGACAGGCATGGGCGAGGCCGGGGTGGCGGCCCCGATCCGGGGGTACGGAGGACTCGTGGTGGGCGCGATGGGCATCTCCGGCGCCACCGAGCGGATCTGCGACTCCGGCGGGCGTCCCCGTCCCGAGCTGGTGGGTTATGTGCGCGACGCGGCGCGGGCCGTCTCCCGCGACCTCGGCGCCTCCCGCTGGTGACCCTCCCCACCCCACACGCATCCGCCCCTTAAGGCAGGCCGCCGTGACCCAGCGCTATGTCATGTCCATCGACCAGGGCACCACCTCGACCCGGTGCATCCTCTTCGACCAGCGCGGCCGGCTGGTCTCGGTGACGCAGCGGGAGCACAAGCAGCGCTTCCCGCGCCCTGGCTGGGTGGAGCACGACCCCGTCGAGATCTGGCGCAACCTGGAGCGGATCGGTCCGGAGGCGCTCGCCCAGGCGGGCATCGGGCCCGGCGAGGTCGCCGCCGTCGGCATCGCCAACCAGCGGGAGACGACGGTGCTGTGGGACCGGCGCACCGGCGCGCCCGTCACCCCCGCGGTCGTCTGGCAGGACACCCGGACCGGCGCCCTGGTCGACGAGCTGTCCCGCCGCCCCGACGCGCATGTGGTGCGCGAGCGCTGCGGCCTGCCCCTGGCCACGTACTTCTCCGCCCCCACGGTCCGCTGGCTGCTGGACCACACCGACGGGCTGCGCCAGCGCGCGGAACGCGGCGAGGTCCTGTTCGGCACGATGGAGAGCTGGCTCATCTGGAACCTCACCGGCGGCCCGGACGGCGGCGTCCACGTCACCGACGTCACCAACGCCAGCCGCACGCTGCTGATGAACCTGCGCGACCTCGACTGGGACCCGGTCCTGCTCGATTTCTTCGGCATCCCCCGGGCGATGCTGCCGCGGATCCGCCCGTCTAGCGAGATCTACGGCGTGGCCCGGCGGGTGCTGCCCGGCGTGCGGATCTCGGCCGCGCTCGGCGACCAGCAGGCCGCGCTGTTCGGGCAGACCTGCTTCCACCGCGGCGAGGCCAAGTGCACCTACGGCACGGGCGCGTTCCTGCTTCTCAACACCGGAACCGAGCCGGTCGCCTCCGCCCACGGCCTGCTCACCACGGTCGGCTACCGGATCGGCGACCAGCCCGCCGTGTACGCCCTGGAGGGCTCCATCGCGGTCACCGGCGCCCTCGTGCAGTGGTTCAGGGACGGGCTCGGGCTCATCGGGACCGCCCCGGAGATCGAGACCCTGGCCCGCACGGTCGACGACAACGGCGGCTGCTACATCGTCCCGGCGTTCTCCGGGCTGTTCGCGCCCCACTGGCGCAGCGAGGCCCGCGGCGTCATCGTCGGGCTCACCTCGTACATCACCAAGGGCCACCTCGCCCGCGCCGTGCTGGAGGCCACGGGCTGGCAGACCCGCGAGGTGGTGGACGCGATGAACGCCGACGCGGGCATCGCGCTCACCACCCTCAAGGTCGACGGCGGCATGACGTCGGACAACCTGCTCATGCAGTTCATCGCCGACGTGCTGGACGTGCCGGTGGTCCGGCCCATGGTCGCGGAGACCGTCTCCCTCGGCGCCGCGTACGCCGCCGGGCTGGCCGTCGGCTACTGGCCCGACCTGGAGGGTCTGCGGCGCAACTGGCACCGCGCCGCCCAGTGGACGCCGGCGATGGACCCCGGACGGCGCGAGGACGAGTACGACAACTGGCGGCGGGCGGTCGAGCGCGCCCTCGGCTGGATCAAGCCCTCCGCCGGCTGATCACGACGTGGGGCCGATGTCGGGCTCGGGCTCGGGCATCGCCGACTCCTCGCCGGTCGCCGGCGGCGTCTCGGCGGCCGGCGTCTCGATGTCGGCCGCACCGCCGATCATCTCCTCCAGCCCCCCGTCGTCCGGCTCGGGCGTCAGCGGCTCGGGCGAGGTGCCCCTCGCGTCGTACGCTCCGGATCTGTCCGCCACCACGTCCGCGTCTCCTCCCACGTGTCCTGTCCGCTGTCCGCCGGTCCCCCCGGCCTGCGGATCGCGCATGACCGCTCACCTGCCCCCGTCGTACGGCCTTCATTCATCCTCGCAGGGGCCCCTCACGCGTACGCGCCGCCCCGGGCTCTTGTGCTCGATTCAGTGACCAAATAGTGTGATCCGGTCAAACAATCGGGGAAGGGCACATGACGAGAGCAGGACGGCCGCCACAGGATCCGGCACGCCAGATGGAGCGGGCGCACCGCATCCTCGACGCCGCCGCCGAGCTGATCGGCCGCTGGGGCTACGACAAGACGACGATCGACGATGTCGCCAGGCAGGCCGGGGTCGCGAAGGGCACGATCTACCTGCACTGGAGGACGCGCGACGCCCTCTTCGCCGCACTGCTGCGCCGGGAGCGGGTGCACATGCTCGAAGAGGTGCGCCGGAGCCGCCCCGCCACCCCGCGCGAGCTGTTCGCCGGGATCGCCGCCGGCCTGCTGCGCCGGCCGCTGCTCAAGGCGGCGCTCGTCGGCGACTCGGAGGTGCTCGGCAAGCTCGTCAGGCAGAAGCGGCAGGGCCCCGGCGCGATGAACATGGGCGAGGCGTTCGACGCCTACTATGCCGCGCTGACCGCGGCGGGCGCGGCCAGAGACCTGTCGGGCTACCACGTCCTGGTGATCGGCTCGATCATGTACGGGTTCCTCACCGTGCCGTGGCTCCTCCCCGGAGGGCCCCCGCCCGAGGAGCGGCTCGCCGAGCTGCTCGCCGACATGATCGAGCGCGCCACCGGTACCGGACGCGCGTTGCCCGAGGACGCGACGCGTGCCGTCGGACAGGCCACCCTCGGCTATCTCGACACGATCGAGGACGTCGCCCGGCGGAAGCTGGCGGACTCCCTGAGCTTTTCGAGGAGCGTGTGACATGAGGGCTGTCATCCCGCTGGACGACCCCGCCGCCGACCTCGCCGCCGTGGGCGGCAAGGGCGCGTCTCTGGCCACGCTCGCCAGGGCGGGGCTGCCCGTGCCCGGCGGCTTCCACATCACCACCGAGGCCTATCGGGCCTTCGTGGCGGACTTCCGTGAGGAGACACTGGCCGCCGCCGCGTCGGGCGACGCCGAGCGGATCGCGACCCTGTTCGCCGGGCGCCAGGTGCCCGAGCCGATCGCCGCGGAGATCCGCGCCGCCCACGCGGCGCTGGGCGGCGACGTCGCGGTGGCCGTGCGGTCGTCCGCCACCGCGGAGGACCTCCCCGGCATGTCGTTCGCCGGGCAGCAGGACACCTTCCTGAACGTCACGGCCGACGGGCTGCTCGACGCGGTGAAGCGCTGCTGGGCCTCCCTCTGGAACGCCCGCGCGATCGCCTACCGGGACAGGAACGGCGTGCCGCACGACGACGTCGCCCTGGCCGTCGTGGTCCAGGAACTGGTGGACGCCGACGCGGCGGGCGTCATGTTCACGGCCGATCCCGTCACGGGCGCCCGCGGCGCGACGGTGATCAACGCGTCGTGGGGCCTGGGCGAGGCCGTGGTCGGCGGCCAGGTCACCCCCGACGTCGTCGTCGCGGGCGGCGCGGTCGTCGAGGAGCGGGCCGGGGACAAGACGGTCATGACCGTCCGCGTGCCCGGCGGCACCCGCGAGGAGCCGGTGCCCGAGGACATGCGCCGGATCCCCGTGCTCACCGGGACGCAGGCCCTCGCGCTCGCCGATCTGGGCGCGCGCGTCCAGGCGCTCTACGGCACGCCGATGGACGTGGAGTGGGTCCGGCACGCCGGTGCGTTCGCCGTCGTCCAAGCCCGCCCGATCACCGCCTCCGGGCCGCGGGTGGAGGAGTGGAACGACAGTCTCAAGGGCGACTACCTGTGGACGTCCGGCAACCTCGGTGAGGCCATCCCCGACGTCATGACGCCCATCACCTGGTCGTTCGTCCGCCTGTTCATCAACGAGGCCATGTCGGCCTCCGCGCTGCCCGGCTTCGACCTGATCGGCAACATCGGCGGCCGGTTCTACATGAACCTGAGCATCGCCGTCTCCGTCGCCCGGGCGCTGGGCATGGGGAGCAGGCTCGGCGCGATCGAGCAGGTCTTCGGCAGGCTTCCGCCGGGCCTGGACGTGCCGCCGCTCGGGATGTCCCGGTGGCGGATCATCACGACGGTGCTGCCCATGGCCGTACGCATCCGGCGCAGGGTCAGGGCGAACCTCAAAGACATGCGGCCATTCCTGTCCACCTCCCGGGAGCGGTGCGAGGAGCTGCGCGCCGCGATCCGGTCCACCTCGTCGGCGCCGGAACTGGCCGACCTGTGGTCGCGGTCCGTCGAGCCGCATTTCGTCACGGCCTGCCGCATGCTCGAGGCCGCGGGCCGGCAGGACGGCAGCTCGCTCGTCCTCACCCGCGACAGGCTGCGCAAGACGGTGGGCGAGGCCGACGCGGAGGCCATCTTGACGGGCGCGGCCGGCGAGGGCGAGCTGGCCAGCCTCGGCCTGATCACGGGGCTGAGCCGGCTGGCCTCGGGCGAGATCACCAGGGAGACCTTCGCCCGGCTCTACGGCCACCGCGGCCCGCACGAGTTCGAGGTGTCCGTCCCGCGTCCCGGGGAGGACCCCGCCTGGATCGACGCCCAGCTCGCGGGGCTGCGGGACATACGGGCCGGCGCGGACGGCCTGCTGGCCCGGCAGCGCGAAGCGAGGGAGGAGGCGTGGGCGCGGCTCGCCCGGCGCCACCCCCGCCGCGAGGCCGGGATGCGGGCCAGGGTCGCGCGCTGGGCCGGGGTGGTGCGTGACCGCGAGGCCACCCGATCGGAGGTCGTCCGCGCGTTCTGGGTGCTGCGGGCCTTCGTCCTGCGGGCCGGGGAGCTGACCGGCCACGGCGACGACCTGTTCCACCTCTACCTGGACGAGCTGCTCGCCGTGCTCCGCGGCGACGCCACCCCGCTGGAACGGGTGCCCGTCCGGCGGGCGACGTACGAGATGTACGCGGCGCTCCCGCCGTATCCGACGCTCATCGTGGGCCGGTTCGACCCGGTCCGCTGGGCGGCCGACCCCGGCAGACGCGCCGACATCTACGATGCCCGAGGCGCCGTCCCCCCGGCCGAGGACGCCGTGACCGGCTTCCCCGGCGCGCCCGGCGTGGTCGAGGGGATCGCCAGGGTGATCGCCCGGCCCGAGGACGGCGATCGGCTCCAGCCCGGCGAGATCCTGGTCACCACGCTCACCAACGTGGGCTGGACGCCGCTGTTCCCGCGCGCGGCGGCCGTGGTCACCGACGTCGGGGCGCCGCTGTCGCATGCCTCCATCGTCGCCCGCGAACTGGGCATCCCCGCCGTGGTGGGCACCGGCAACGCCACCACTCGGGTGCGCGACGGGGACAAGATCAGAGTCGACGGCGCCCGCGGCACGGTGGAACTGCTCGGCGAGTGACGGCTCGCCCCGGGTCCTCGGAAAGGTGTGGCCGTCCGCCGCTCACGAGACCGGGCCGATGCCGATGGCGGTGCCGGCCGGCCCTCATGCGTACGGCCCGGCCTCCCGCGGGTAGACGACAGGTCATCCGGAGCGGCGAGGAGTGGGCGGGATGGACAGGCGGCGGCGTTACCTGGTCGACCGGGACCTGGAGGATGCGGCGGCGGACCTGCTGGCGCACGATCCCCGCCTGCGCGGCCTGGACGTCCGGGTCCGCTTCGACGGCGGGGTGGCGCACGTCGAGGGCGACGTGCGGGCCGCCGCCGACCTCGCCGTGCTGCGCGAGCGCCTCGGCCGCCTGGCGGGAGTGCTGGCGGTGTGGGACAGGGTGCGGGTCGCGGGCGTCATGCCCCGGGTCGTCGACCTCGGCTGCGGGGACACCAAGCAACACCGTGACAATCTCGGCGTCGACCTCCGGCCCGGACCGGCCGTCGACGTGCTGGCCGACCTGGCTCGCGGGGTGCCGCTGGCGGACGGGTCGGTGGACCAGGTCTTCGTGGTGCACGTGCTGGAGCACCTGGCCGACTATCTGCCCCTGCTGCGCGAGTGCCACCGCGTGCTGCGGCCCGGCGGCGTGCTGCACGTCCTCGCGCCCTGGTGGCGGCACGTCAACGCGGTGGCCGACCCCACGCACGTCCGGCTGATCGACGTGCAGACGTTCAAGCACCTGTGCCGCCCCGACGACGCGGGCCGGTGCTGGTATCCGCTGCTGGTCACGCGCGACGAGTCCACGGTCTTCGCGGACCTGGTCCCGGCGAAGGGCGGCCGGGAGCCCGCCGGAGAGCGACGGCTGGCCCGCTTCTTCGACTGACCGAGCGGGCGCCGGTTCGTGAGCGGCTGACGCCGAGTCGCCGAGTCCGGCCGCCCGTGAAGTAATTCCTTGCCCAAGATGTTCTCCCGACAAGGCCCGCGCCCCGAGTTGGGCGGCATCGTGGGTAAGTGGTGTGGGATCACGGGGGTGGGCAGATGGAGCAGGGTGTCCCCGATTCCCGGGACCAGGGGTTGCTGCGCGCGCTGACCGGGATGTTGGAGGCCAGCCATCTGGTGGCGTTCGAGGACATACCCTCGCTGATCAGCCGGTACGAGCGCGAGGCGGGCTTCGAGGAGATCGGCGTCTACGTGGCCGACCTGCAGCAGAGCGTGCTGCGCCGGTTGTGCGGCCATGGCGAGGACGCCGCCCAGCCGGAGGAGCTGAAGATCGACACCACGCTCGCCGGGCGTGCCCTGCAGGAGGTGCGCGTGCTGCGGGCCGGCCCGGAGGGCGACGTGCCGGGCCAGTGGTGGGTGCCCATGCTGGACGGCACCGAGCGTATCGGCGTGCTCCACATGACCCCCATGTGGGCGGACGACGGGCTCGAGGAGCGCATGCGGCACGTGGCGTCCCTCCTCGCGCTGATCGTCGTGAGCAAGCGCTCCTTCAGCGACTGTCACGCGCGCCTGGTCCGGAGCCGCCCGATGAACGTGGCGGCGGAGATGCAGTGGAACCTGATGCCGCCGCTGACGTTCGCCACGCCGGAGGTGACGATCGGCGCCGTGCTCGAACCGGCGTACGAGATCGGCGGCGACGCCTTCGACTACTCCACCTTCGGCTCACTCGCACACGTCGGGGTCTTCGACGCGATGGGCCACGACGTGTCGGCCGGGCTGACCGCCAACCTGGCCGTGGCCGCCTGCCGCAACCACCGCCGGCAGGACATGGACCTGGTGCGCAACAGCGAGGCGATCGAGAGGGTTCTGATCGACGAGTTCGGCCGTGGCGACCGCTTCGTGACCGGGGTCATCGGCGACCTCGACCTCGAGACCGGCGTGTTCACCTGGGTCAACCGCGGCCACCACGCGCCGGTGCTGATCCGCCACGGCCGCTGGACGTCCACCCTGAACTGCCCGCCCGCCCACCCGATGGGGCTCGACCTCGGCCTGCCCGTCACGCTCTGCCGCGAGCAGTTGGAGCCCGGCGACCGGATCCTCCTCTACACCGACGGCATCACCGAGATGCGCAGCCCCGACAGCGGCGAGTTCGGCCTGGGCCGGTTCGTCGAGTTCATGATCAAGCAGAACGCCGCCGGGCTGCCGGTGCCCGAGACGCTGCGCCGCCTCATCCGGACCGTGCTGGAGTATCACGACAACCGCCTGCACGACGACGCCACCGTGCTGCTCGTCGAGTGGCACGGCAACGCGCACGAGAAGCTCAGCCCTTGACCCGTCCCTGGAACGCCGCCTGTCGCGACCGCCGCCCGCACGGGCTCAGAACCGGTAGCGGAGAACGCGTGCCCCTTGCCGGGACAAGGCCGTGCTGCGGGCGGTGAGACGGGTCAGCGCGCGCAGGGGTTGCGGGAACCGGGCTACTTCCGGTGCGCGGGTGAGGATCTGCTCCTCGATCAGTTCGAGGCCGGCGTCCCAGGACTCCGGTTCGTGCGGGTCGTCGAACCCCTGGGCGGCTTTGATGCCGAGTGCCTTGATGGTCGGGTGGTACTTCATGGCCCAGGCCGCGAAGCGGGTGTAGCCGTTGAGCGCGAGCTCGCCCGAAGGGAAATGGCCGGTCAGCGCGCGGGTCATCGCCTGGAAGGAGTCGCCGGGCATGAAGGGCAGCAGCCCCTCGGCGACGATCATCGCCGGCCGGTCGCCGGGGATGGCTGTCAGCCAGTCGGAGCCGGTGAGGTCGGCTCCGACCAGGTGGGAACGGCCGGGCAGACATTCGGCCCGCAGGTGCACCACTTCCGGGAAGTCGATGTCGTACCAGTCGACGCCGGACGGGGGATCACAACGGAACATCCTGGTGTCCAGGCCGCAGCCCAGGTCGAGCACCACGCATCCGGGATGAGCGGCGATGTAGGCGCGGACGACGCCGTCGAGCTTCTTGGCACGCAGTGCCGTGGTGAGGACGAGGCTGGGCTTGACCTTCAGCTTGCCGAAGTCGTAATCGATGGTGCCGGCCAGGTCGGCGGAGAGCCGATCACCGAGGATCGGGCTGGGCTGCCCGGCGTCCAGGGCTCTGGCGTGGAGAGTGAGCAGCAGCGTTTCCTGGATCAGCCCGAGTTCGGGTTGCCGGCGGTGCATGGGGATTCCTTAACGGCGTAGCGGATGACGGGCCGCGAGGTTCTGCAGCCACGTCAGGGAGTCGTGGGCGGCCTTGATGCGCTCGGTGCGGCGCCCCTCGCCGCCCACGATGTCGAGCCCTTCGTCGGCGATCTCGCCGAACGCGCTCAGGCTTTCGAGCTTGCGCTGGATGACCTTCTGCCAGGCGTCGTCTTCGATGCGGTAGTAGGAGGTGCGATCCCCTGGCCTTCTCACCTTCTTGACCAGGCCGATGGCCGTGAGGAAGCGCATGTTCGAGGTGAGCGAGGCTCGGCTGGCCTGGATGACCTCCGCGATCTGGCCGGCGGACTGCTCGGCCGGATCACAGATCATGAGCCAGCCGAGGATGCGTCCGGTGATGGGCGGCAGCCCCCACTCCTCGACGCAGAAGGCTGCCACCCGTTCCACCCAGCGGAGCAGCCGGTCCTGCTGTTCCTCAGTGCTCATCGTCGCGCCCTCCGTTGTCGATCGTGTGGCGGTTCACTGTGTCATGGCGGCCACCGACTCGTAGGTGGGTGCCGGGGTGATGTCCGCGAGCCTGGTCCTGCGCAGGTGAAGATCGAACCAGTCGATCGCGAGCGCCATCGCCTCCTCCAGGCCCGGGCCGGTGTAGAGGCCGAGCACGTCATAGGGCAGCACCGCGAGCCGCTTGGGCTCGCCCGCCTTGGCGAAGGCGCTTTGCGCCTCCTCGAGCATGTGGTACGGGTCCCAGCCGCCGTTGGCGATCATCAGCAGCGGCGTCGGGGCAAGCCGGTGGATGAGGTTCTCCGGCGCGAAGGTGAGCAGGTGCTCGGCCGAGTCGAGGGTCTTCTCGTTGCGGTAGGTGGGAAACAGGCGGGTCGACATGTCCGGGGTGTCCTTCACGCTGTCGCCCTCCAGCGTCAGGTGCGGCACGCGCGCGCTCTGCCCGCCTTCGTAGCGCCGCTGCCAGTCCTGCTGCAGTCGGTCGCGCAGGGCGTGGACACCGGCGCGGCCGAGGAGGCGTTCCATGTACCGCCATCCGTTCCACACGCTGGGGCTCTGCACGACGACGCACTTGATGCGCCGATCGAGCACGGCGGCCTGGGCCGCCACCGATCCGCCGATGCTCACCCCCCACACCCCGATCCGCTCCGGCTGCACTTCGGGACGGGTCTGCAGGTAGGACACGGCGCTGCGGAAGTCCTCCACCTGCCGCTCCGGGTAGTCCAGGCCGCGCGGCTCTCCTTCGCTCGAGCCGACCGTGCGGTAGTCGATGGCCAGCACCGCGAAGCCGGCCTTGACGAAGTACGGCGCGAAGAACGCCAGCGCCTCTTTGACCATCACCCCGCTGTGCCCGAGCACCAGCCCGGGGACCGGATCGCTCGTCTCAGGCAGGTAGAGATCACCCGCGCAGCGGGTGCCGACGCTGCGGAAGGTCACGTGTTCCATGCTTTCCCCCATGCCTGTGTGCTAGTTATTTCAAACATGACTGAAATAACTAGCAATGTCAATCTGAGAGTCTGCACAGGGAAGAGGTCGCGCGCCGCCGTTACGCAGAAGAGCCGCCACAGGAGCCGTTCCCGTGGCGGGCGGCGGCCGTCGGTGAACAGCTCCGCCGCGTCGGCGTGGTTCCAAGGGCGGCGCGATCGAGTACGTGCGCCGGGCCACCGCCACTGCCCGCTTGCCGCCCCGCCCGCTCTCCGGCCGCATCACCGGGCCGGTGTTCCCGGCGCACCTGACGCGGCCCACCCCGGCCTGAAGGGCTGCGGTGTGGCGGGGCGTTGCCGGAGGGAACCTCCGGTGCGGGCTGTGCCGCACCGGAGGCGTCCGGATGTGACCTATCTGTTCCAGGCCCACTTCTGGTTGGTGCCGCCGTGGCAGGAATACAGCTGGATCTTGGTGCCGTTGCCGGTGCCGGCGCCGACGGCGTCGAGGCACAGCCCGGACTGGACGCCCTGGATGCTGCCGTCGGAGTTGACGCGCCACTTCTGGTTGTCGCCGCCCCAGCAGCTGTAGATCTGCACCTTGGCGCCGTTGCCGGTGCCGGCCGCGTCCAGGCACTTGTTGCCGTACACCCGGATTTCACCGGCGGAGGTGGAGCTCCAGGTCTGGTTGGTCTGGCCGTTGCAGTCCCACAGCTGCACCTGGGTGCCGTCGGCGGTGCTCGCGCCGGTCACGTCCAGGCAGCGGCCGGAGGCCGTCCCCTTGATCGGCCCGCTACCGCCGCCGGAGGTGGGGGTCACGGTCGGACTGGGTGACGGGCTACCAGGGGACGGGCTGGGGGACGACGGTGTGCTGCCGTCGAGGCCGAGGAAGGAGATGGCGTAGGCGATCTGGCCGTTCATCGGCAGCTGGTGGCCGACGCCGGAGATGCTGATGCCTTCGACGGTGGCCTGGGTGCCCGTGTTGCCGTAGCGGGTGCGCGTCCACGACGACTGCGGATGGTCGGTGAAGGACGGGGTCTGGCTCAGCCCGTTCAGGTTGGTCCACTGCTTGATCTCCTCGCCGAAATTGGGGTAGGCGAGGGTGGTGTCGGTGGTGCCGTGCCACAGCTGCATACGGGGGTAGCGGCCGGTGTAGCCGGGGTACATGGCCCGCGCCTGGTCGCCCCACTGCTGGGCGGTCTTGATGAGCTGCCCGCCGGAGCACTGGCTGTTCCACAGTGAGCCGTTGGTGGTGGCGAAGCATCCGGC
>NZ_JBSGHN010000030.1:0-34801 GCF_053604425.1 Microbispora sp. NPDC004025
TCTTGAAAACCGCTAGGCCGGGTGACCGGTCTCGTGGGTTCGAATCCCACGCTCTCCGCTCAACCAGCCAAAACGGCGTCTGACCAGCGAGTTCGCTCGGTTCAGACGCCGTTGATCATTTTCAGCCATGCGCAGCCGTACGCCACCCTGAGCAGCCCTCGGCCGCTGTCTGCGGGATATGTGCGGGATGATCTTCACTCGGGTCTCATGATCGACGATTGGCGCCGCTGGGCCAGTCCGGCACTCGGGGGAACTGTTCGACGACACAGATCGTCACAGAGGTAACACTCGGCTGCGGTCAAATACAAGATCACTTGAGAAGGCAGCAAGCCGCCGCAGGGTCGAACAGACTCGGCTGTCGGACCTTCTTGCGACGACGGACCAGACCGGCCTCATATCGGCGGCGTAGCTCTGCGAGCGTGAGCGGGTACGGAGCGATAGGTTCTGGCGTTCGCCAGCGCGTGAGCTGGCGAAGGTGAGCTTGACGCACAGGACGAATTCATCACGTCGCGATAAATCAGATCCGCCGGAGACAAGGAAAACCTATGCTGGTGTACCGTGAACGGTCAGGAAGATAGCGCAATAGTGAGGCCAGGCTCCCTGCGGGGTGCCTTCCCAGGATACTTCCGCCCCTCCAGCAATCAGCTCGCGGACTTCATGACGCGCGGCATGATCGCTTTCGACACCAACGCCCTTTTCGATGCATACCGGCTTAACGGCGATGCTCGCCAAGAGTTTTTGAGTGCTCTTCAGTTGCTAGGCACTCGGCTTTGGATTCCACACCGGGTGGGCCTCGAATTCATGCGCGGCCGGTTAGGCGTCATTCATGAGTGTGTCGAGCAGGCCAACCGTTCCATTTGGTCGATGTAACCTCCTTCCTGCGGCATGCCGAAACTTATCTGAGTGCACAGATTAGCACCACGACACTGAACCAAGCCAACAGCCTGGCCCGTAAAACAAGTGACATAGCAACAATTCTAGACAGAATCATTTCTAGAGATACGCTAGCAGGGCGGTACCTATACTCCGGCATCGCCGATCGCCTCCACAGGGAACGCGATGCTATCACAAGGGCCCTGACGGCAGAGTTAATTACCCTCCTTAAGGATATTTCAGAGAGAGGATTGCCTCCGGAAGAGGCATTGGGAGGACTAAGGAAAGTGCTACGCCTGCCTAATATGGAGCGAGATGTACTGATCGCAAATGCGGCTGCGCGACTATCTTCCGAGGCAACTTCTGAAATTTATGAGGCAACTCCCGAAGGGAGTGAGCTTGAGTTCGCCCAGGCATTGATCACTCTCGTTAACGACGAGTACTTTCCCGATACAACCGAACAGAGCGATAATCTCTGATGCGCTGAACCAGGTTTTCAAGCCCCCGCTCAAAGATGGGCGGGGGCCATCTGGATCGGTGGCTACGTAAGGGCGTCTTCGATCCTGCTGTTGGCAATCTCGATACCTCCATCGATGCACTTGGCGTAGACCCTGAGCAGCACGTCCACTCCGTGCCCGGCACGTTCGGCGACCTCCGGGGCGGCCACGCCGGCATTGAGCCAGAGTGAGACCGCAGCGTGGCGCAGGTCGTATGGGCGGGACGCCAGCGGCGACGCGACCTGCTCTGGCGTCAGCGCCAGGGTTCGGGCCTTTTGCCACGCCTCGCAATAGGTCCCTATAGAGATCACACCGCCTCGGGATGTTCGGAAGAGGCGCCCGTCATCGTGGACGCCGAACTCGTCGATGTGCTCGCGGAGGATGGTCACCAGTTCCGGTGGGATCGGCACGGGACGACCCTCGTCCTGTGCACGGTGCTTCAGGCCGCGATCGTCGTGCGCCTCTCCGCTGTCCGTCCATCGCTTGTTCGCCTGGGGCTTGGACTTCGAGAGGACCAGGCGGCCCCATCCGGACTTGGGAAGGTGGCAGTCCTGGATACGGAGGCCAAGCGCTTCAGCGGGCCGGAGGCCGGCGAAGTAGAGGCTGGCGAAGAAGGCCCGAAGGTGCCGGCCGCGGTCAAGGCGGCCTGCGTAGGTCACCGCGGCGAGCAACTCCCGTGCCTGGGCCGGATTCACTACGACCCGCCGGTCCACAACCTCGCGTACCTTGGGCGGCTTCCACGCCTTCACCTTGTCGATCGGGTTGGAGGGCAGCTCTTCGAGGTCTACGGCGTACTGCAGGACGTTGTAGAAGACGGAGCGCTTCCGGGCGATCGTCGTGGCCGCAGCCGCCCCGCCATCGAGTCGGGTTGTCAGCGCGTCGAGGCCGAGCCGTACGTTGCGGACCTTGGCCAGGTCGGCTACGGGAAGTGAGTGACGCTCAAGCCACGTCACAGCAGCCGCGATGCCAGCCGGACGAGCAAGTTGCCGAGATGCTGGTGGAAGCACGTATTGGCGAAGTGCTTCCCGGAGGACCAGTTCGTCCGGCTTGCCTGCCGCGCTCTCGTCGACGAGTGCAGGGGTCACCGTGGCGAGAGCGTCGGTGAGACTGTCGCGCGTCTTCGCCGCAGCGTGAGGCCACTTCATGTCGATGTAGGTCAAGACGAGGGTGAGCCAGGTGACGGAGCTCTTCGCCTTCGACATGGACACGGGTAGCCCGGTCTCCGTGTCGAATGCTTCACCTCGCTTGGCCGCCTGCCGGAGGTCGGATAGGAAGCTTTCGGCTAGGGCCTTCGTTCTCAGCGTTTTCGACTTCTGGCGACCGCCGACCTTCCAGCGGACCTCATAGGAGGCAGTCTTGCTGGACTGATTCCGCCGGACTTCCCAGAACCTGACGTCGTACGAGCTACTCACGCCGCCCCCCGGAGGGATTCCAGCCAGGCTGCGAGATCGCTCCGCCAGATGCGGAGTTCGCCGTTCGGGAGCTTCACACACTTAGGCGCGTGGCCGAGCTCTCGCCAGCGGTAGAAGGTCCGGCGGGAAACGCCGCCGAGCTCAGCGAGTACCTCAGGCACGGTCAGGAGCCGGTCGCTGCGCGTCATCGGGGGCCATCCCCGACTAGTGACTGCGATGGCAGCGTCGGCGAACCCGTGAGTGCGGCCACGAGGGCGTCACCCGGGGAGTAGCCCTTTCCGGCGTACTCCCATTCGCTGACGACGAGGACGGTGTCTTCTTCGAGGAGGGGCAGGCGGCCGGTGGTGATGTCCTCGTCGCGGGCGTGGTTCTGCCGGTCGGCGCGGATGTCGCCGAGGGTGGTGGAGTAGTGGCGGGATCGGGTGGAGAAGTGGCCGCGGAAGCCGAGCATGTGCGCCCACTGGGTCAGCCGAAGTTCGGTCAATTCCTCAAGGGTGCCGAGGCGGAGACATTCGGCAATGAGTCGCCGGGCGTGGTCGCGGACGGGTAGGGCGGTCAGGTCCTCACCGGGGACAATGCGCCGGTCGATGGTGCCGACGGATTCTGCGGCCTTCGTCGCGTATTTGGCCACGTACCCGGCTACAGCCTGGTCGGTCAGCTCGCCGTCCATTTTGATCGGGCGGGCGTCGAGTTGGGTGCCCCAACGGAGTACGCGTTCCGGTTGGTCGTCGTAGGTGGGCACCCTGGCTGTGACCACGGAGGCGGCGTGCTGTGCGGCTTGGCCGAGGAGATCGAGCGTGGCCCAGGCCGGGGGCGGGGAGATGGGTCCAACCGGGCCGTCGAGCCGGATGACGGCGTGCAGGTGGACGACGCCGCGCCGCTGGTATTCGGCGACCTTGGCGAAGGAGACGACGAGCTGGTCGCGCATGTCGCGGAGGGTCAGGCCGCCGAGCTTGGCCAGGTGCCGGCGCAGGGCATCGGCGAAGCGCTTCCACAGCAGCGGCGCGACCGCGTTGAACAGCACCGAGCCCGTGTAGTCGTAGCAGTCGGGGCATAGCGGCTCGCCGAGGCAGTCATCCTCTGCGCCGTGTCGAGCGGTGCAGGACAGGACGCGCCCGTGCGGGCAGGTCTCGGCATCGCGGCGAGGGTGGCAGGGCAGGACGCTCCCGTTGTGCTGCCTGCGGGTATGGACCGGGCCGAACGACGGCGCGGTCAGGGTGACGAACAGGCACGGGTGCACGGTCACCGACGTAGGGACGCCTTTGCCGCCGACGAGTCCGGCCCGGATGAGGTGGTAGGTGTCGGCCCGGTAGGTCTCGGCGCAGGCCGGGCAGCGGGAGGCGCGGCGGGTCTTGCACGGGACACGCAGTACGCCGTCGGGTTCGAGGCGGGTGCTGTAGCGGTGCAGCAGGGTCCCGGTGGCCTTGTCCCAGTGTTCGACCTTGCCACGCAGGTGGATCGGCTGCCGGCATCCGTGGGTTCGGCGGATTTGGGAGGCGAAGCGGGAGCAGTCGGGGTCGTTGAGCCGGGCGATGGCGCCGCGGATGGCGTGCGCGTTGGCGGATGTTACGGGCAAGATGGAGACCTCCTTTCGCTCGATGGGTGGAGGGATGGCCCCCGACCTGGCGGTTGTCTTGGCGGATGTACGGCCAGGCCGGGGGCGCTGACGGGGTTCAGCAGAAGCCGAGCCCGTCACAGTGGCGGCAGGTCTCGCCGTAGGAGTCGAGACCGCCTCCGCCGCAGTGGCAGCACTGCCACCGCCGCGGCGTTATGGGCACGGGAGTCGCGGGCGGGGCCTGCTCGGTATTGGGCATAGGTGTGACCTCCTTTCGTGGTCAGGCGGCCTGCGCCGCGTTCTCGTCGGGGACGGGGTCGGGCTGGATGCAGCCTTCGTAGCTGCGATCGGCCTCGTACTGGGCGCGGCGGGCGGCGAGGATGGCCACGGCCTTGTACTCCACCGGTCCGAAGCGGACCGCAGCGCCGTAGTGGCCGAACTCCTGGCTGGTCGGAGCGCCGAGCAGTTCGGCGATGTGGTCGACCTCGGCGCACATCTCGGCATCCGTGGCGCCATGCGGGAAGTGCAGGGCGTAGACGGAGCGTGGGACAGGGATGGCCGGGTTGGCATCCAGGAAGTCGGCCAGGGCGCGGAGCCCGGCGATGAGCGTGGTCCGGTGGTTGTCGTTGGTCATGTGGTGATCTCCTTTCACTAGGCGGGTTCGGATGCCGTGCGCAGGGTGCGCAGCAGGTCGGAGGCGAGCTGGTTGGACACGCCGAGGCGGGCGCGCAGCAGGTCGCGCGTGATCGGCTTGCCGTGCTTGGCCTGGTGCTCATCAGCCACGCGGCGGGCGTAGTCGACCAGCGCCGGGGACGGTCCCGGCTCGCTGTCCTGCCCGTCCTGTACGACGGGGACGAGCGCGGAAGCCGGGGACGGCGAGGACGGGACGGCGTCGACGGTCAGGACGGGCGCGGACCGTTCGGGATGAGGGGCGGCGGCGCGGCGTTCGAGCATGGAGACGGCGATGAGGAACGCCCCGGCGGGGGTGGCGGCGGTGAGCCAGCCCCACACGGTGGGTTCGGCCTGATGGAGGTTGGCAGCCAGGGACAGGACGATTCCGCCGGCCAGGACGAGCGTGGGCCAGGACACCCATCCGTTGAGTTGGCGTCCCGTCTTCTTGTCGCGCTGGCGTTCGCGGGCGGCCATGACGCAGGTGAGGTCGACGCAGACGGCCACGGCCCACGACATCCAGCCGGTCTGTCCGTGGTCGGTGGCGGTGTCGCGGATGTGGGTGAACGATCCGGCACCCGCGATGGCGGCCAGGACGAGGACCGGCCCGGTGTCGAGCAGCCATGAGGCAAGGCGTCGCATCGTTACCCCCTTTCTCGGTCAGGCGGACAGCAGGTCGGGTAGGCCGACCTCATCCCGGTCGGGCCGGACGATGTCGACCCAGTCCGGGGTGAGGTGGGCGTAAGTGCGGGCGGCGCGTTCGGCGACCTGCTCGGCGACGTAGAAGGAGCGGGCGCGGTACCACTGGCCGTCCTGGCTGGCGACGATCGCGACGCCGGGCGTCTCGGCGGGGATGGCCCGCGCGGAGACCAGGGCGGCGGGGTCGAGGTCGCCGAGCGTCATGGTCGCGGTCTCGGGGTCGTTGACCCGGTGGCAGATCCGCCCCGAACACTGGGCGCGCAGGGCGGTGACGCCGGGGCCGAGGTCGGAGCCGATCCGCTGGCCGGAGCAGAACAGGTAGATGCCGAACGCCCGCCCGAGCTGGGCCACCCGCAGCAGCGCGGTGGAGGTGTGGGCGATCTCGTCTTTTTCGGACTTGTCGGCCATCAGGTACAGCTCGGCCAGCTCGTCGACCAGCACCACGACCGGGACCGGCCGCACGCCGGGCGGTAGCTGCCAGATGTTGCGGGCGCCGGCCGTGCGGCACAGCCCCATCCGGTCGACCATGAGCGCCACCAGGTCATCCAGCAGGGTCACGCTCTCGGCCCGCGTGGTCGCCAGTGCCGATAGCCGTGGCGCGTACGGGGTGAACTCGACGCCGCCTTTGAGGTCGATGCCGACTAGCGCGACCGGCTGCGGAGCCAGCCCCACCAAGAGGGCGTTGGCGAGGTTGGACTTGCCCGACTGGGTGGCTCCCGCGTTGATCCAGTGCGGGACGGTGCGGAAGTCAATCGTCCACAGCCCGCCGGTCTCCAGCCGCCCGACGTGGACAGTGAGGAGCTCGCCCGAGGCCGGGAGGTGGTCCAGCCGGACGAGCGGGTCCCGCACGGTGGCGGCCAGGACCACGCGGCCGGGCCGAGGGGACGAGACCCGTACGGCGTGGACGCCCCAGGAGTGCGCGAGCCGTTCGGCGGCCTGGGAGTAGTCGGCGGGGATCTGCCCTTCGAGGGTGTGGACGGTGACGCGCCAGCCGTGCCGGGTCGGCAAGGGAAGGCGCATGAACGGTTTGGTGTCGACCGCGACCCGCTGGAAGCGCCGCCGTACCTTCACGAGCCCTGTGGAGGCGATCGCGCCGGGGACGGTGGTGAACCACCAGCGTTGCCGCTTCTTGGTCAGGCCACAACCGAGGGCGACCTTGCGCCAGGTCACCCAGATGGTGGCGGCCATCAGCGGGAAACCGACTGTCAGCCAGTACGACCGGTAGTGCAGGTGGCGCCAGGCCCACAGGCCGGCCGCAGCGGCCAGGCCCGCGAGCAGCATCACCAGGGCGTCACGCATGGGCGGTCACCCCAGCCGGGACGATCGAGCTGGCCCGGTAGCTGATGCCCCAGCGGGCCTCGCCGCCCCGGGACATCTCCCAGACGTAGCCGACCAGGCCGATAGGGGTGACGTCCTGTCCGGCGGTGACCTGGGGCTCGCCGGAGGTGCCGACCTTGACGAGTTCGATCCGGCCGAACTCGTCCTCCACCGACAGGACGATCTCGTAGACGGTGTTGCCGTTCTTGTCGGTCTTGATCTCGCCGGTGTCCTGGTTGAGGACGCGCGGGCGGGGTGCGCGGACGCAGACGAACTGCAGCTTGGTCACGTCCACCGGGATCGGAATGGTGCGCATGTGTTGGACCTCCTTAGCCTCGTGGCCAACATAGTTAACTAGGTTGGCCTGGTTGTCAATGTTCTCTCGGTTGGCTTGGTCGTGTTGCTGTGCTGAGATAAGGGGCGATGGTCAAGAAGACGGGACGGCCCGGTTACCTCCAGATCGCCGACGATCTGCGCGAGCAGATCCGCGGCGGATCTCTGCCGCCCGGCTCCCCGTTGCCGTCGACCACCCAGCTCGCCGCCCGGTACGACGCCTCGCTCAGCGTCGTGAAGCTCGCGGTCGGGATTCTGCGGACCGAGGGCCTGGTCATCGGCCAGCAGGGCAAGGGCGTGTTCGTCCGGGAAGACGTCCCCGACGTCGAGCCGGGGCCGGCGGGCGACTTGGCGAGCGAGGTCATCGCGCTACGCACCGCCGTACAGGACCTGGCCGAACGCCTGGCGCGGGTCGAAGAGACCTTGTCTCAGCGATCCGAGACGTAGGGCCGCCGTTCCGGACCTTAAAGCCCGTCACGTGACGGGCCAGCCGTGCCGACGCATCCCCGGAGGCGCTGCCATGGAACATGGCCTTGTCCTCTCGCCGGATGCCGACCAGGACCGCCACATAGCCGACGGCCACGACCGCGGCCAGGGCCAGGGCGATGATCAGAGGCAGCGCGCTCACGACCAGCTCACCCCCAGGGCGGCGGCGCTGACCGGGCCGCGTGGGGGACGGCGGGTGATGGCGCGACGCCGGGCGGTCCTGCGCCGGGCCTTCTCGCGCCGCTCCCAGCGCTGACGGGCGAGGCACTTGCTGCAGTGGATCTGCCCGGGCTTCAGGAGCGCGCCGCAGGCGCAGTCGGGGCTCTCCTCCGGTGGGGCAATCGTGGTCTCTGCCATGGTCTGTTCTCCTTCCGTCGCAGGTGGTGGTGCGTTGTGACACCGAGAGTGCGACGGAAGGGCAGGACGAGATCACTACACGACGGGACATGTTCAAGACGTCCCGTCTACGATTGCCACGTCCCTGGACGTCCTGACGCGGCAGGTGAGATGGCCAACGAGCGACTACGCGCGGCCCTTCTGGAACGCGGGGTGAGCATTGCCGAGCTGGCGACCGCAATCCAGGTGGACCCCAAGACCGTCGAACGCTGGATCACCAAAGGCCGCGCGCCGTACCGAAAGCACAGATACGCCGTCGCCACCCACCTGGGGATAGACGAGAGCTACCTTTGGCCCGAGGCCCTGACGCGGGAACAGGTCGCCTCAGCGTCCGAAAGCGAAATCGTCACCGTCTACCCGCACCGCTGGGCCGTCCCCCGGGACGCATGGGGACGTCTGTTCGCCCAGGCCCAGGACGAGATTGGCATCCTCGTCTACAGCGGCCTGTTCCTCGCTGACGACGCCGGCATCGTGCGCATGCTCGCCGAGAAGGCCGCAGCCGGAGTGAGGGTGCGGATTTTGCTCGGCGACCCCGACAGCCCCCAGGTCGCCCAGCGCGGCGCGGACGAAGGGGTCGACGACGGCATGGCCGCCAGGATTCGCAACGCCCTCGTGCTCTACCGGCCCATCCGCGGCCTGGCCGGCGTGGAGATCCGGCTTCACCCCACGGTGCTGTACAACTCCATCTACCGCGGCGACGATCAACTGCTCGTCAACACCCACGTGTACGGCGTGCCCGCCGGCAACGCCCCCGTCCTGCACCTGCGCAAGGTCTTAGGCGGGGACATGGTCACCACCTACACGGAGAGTTTCGAGCGGGTGTGGGAGCAGGCCACGCCGGTAGGGTCGTGATCGTGGCCCGCCGGATTGACTACTACGACGACCCTGACGCACCCAAACCGAACAGCCTGGTCCCGTCCGTCAACGTCGTCGTCACCAACGACGCTGGAGACATCCTCATGATCCGCCGTAGCGACAACGGCAACTGGGCCGTCCCCGGTGGTGCCATCGACCTCGGCGAATCCCTCCTCCAGGCCGCTGTACGCGAGACCCTCGAAGAGACCGGCATCGTTTGTGAGATCACCGGCCTCATCGGCACCTACACCGACCCCCGCCACGTGATTTTCTACACCTCGAACGGCGAGGCCCGGCAAGAGTTCTCTATCGTCCTCACCGCCCGTGCCGTCAGCGGCGAGCCGACCCCGAGCAGTGAGTCGACCGAGGTCCACTGGGTACCACGTGCTGAGGTGGAGACGCTGCCGATGGACCGCTCGATGGCCTTGCGCATCGGCCACTACCTCGCCGGCACCGCCCTTCCACACATCGGATAAGCCATGACCTTGCTCGTGCACTTCACCCCGGCGAAGAACATCCGCTCGATCCGGCGGGCGGGGATCCGCGCCGTCAGCGTGGGGCGGAGCGACGCGACAGGCGTCTATTGCCTGCCGGTGCTGCCCTCCTACCAGATCACCATCAGTGGGGCCGTGAGCTGCGCCGTAGTGGTCAGCGCACTCTCGTTGCCGTCCACTTCCGCATCCCAGATGACGAGCCGGTGTTGGTGGGCCACTACAACGCCCCGCCGGTCGAACTTGGCAGCGCCGCAGCCGCCGCCCTGATCGCCGAGCAACAGGACGCCCGCGGATACGAACTCCTGGTCCCGCGCCCAATCCAGGCCGGAGAGATCCACCGCATCAGGAGCGTGAACCAGGTGAGCGGGTGGCGCTACATGCCCAACGCGCACGGCAGGCCGCCCTGCGGATGCCCGGTCTGCAACCCTCGCGGAGGGTACGGCGCAGCCAAGATCCGTAAGGCGTACATGGCCGAGTGAGCCTGTCTGTCAGCGGGCAGACAGTTCGCGCAGCTTCATCTCAATTGCGTCAACAGCGGCCAGGATGCACGGCGTAGACGTCGTGATGGAGCGGCTCACCAAGTGGTCCGGGCCGTAGCGGGAGTGAATTTCAGCCAGTCGCTCATGTACGTGGAGGTGCCGGCCGTCGGGGCCGGTGGTCATGTCGCAGTAGGTCAGGGCGTCGGCCAGTTCGCGTCGCTCCGGGACGAATTCCTTGGTCAAGGCGTCGTACAGGTCGCGTTCGGTGGCCTCGTTGACCGCGCAGGAGTGATGAGCGACCAGGCGGCACAGTCGCTCGTCGGCGCCCGCCACATCTCGGAGGTAGCGGGCGCCGTCGAGGGGGTGAAACCCGGTGTCGACCAGCTCTGGGGAGTAGCCGATGTCGTGCAGATAGGCGGCAGCAGTCAGCGTGTCGGCCTCGTTGCCGAGGATCGGGGCCAGCGTCGCGGCTTGCGCCGCTACACCCTGGGTGTGTGCCCAGCGCCGGGGCAGCGGCTCGGCTAGGAGTTGTTCGGCCAGATCATGCGCCCACGCAGCTTGCTCCACGAGACAGACGATAGGCGCACCCGCCCCCGTACGACCTAGGGCACCAGCTCAGACGTCCTAGGACGTCCTACTCGTCGGAGCGGACGAACCGGCCCTTGCCCTGCCGGGACACGATCAGCCCTGCGCGCTCCAGCTCCGCGAACGCCTGCCGTACGGTGTTGCGGGATGCGTCGTACAGCCAGCGGAGTTCGGCTTCGCTGGGCAGCAGGTCTCCGGGGCCGAGGTCGCCCCGCTCGATTCGCCGCCGCAGCTCGCGGGCGATGAGCTGGTAGCGGTAGGAGGCATCGACTGGCACGTCAGCGCCTTGCACGAGCCGCCCCTTCGAGGGGACCGTCACGATCAACCCCTCTGCCTCCAAGGTGCGCAACGCGCGACGCACTGTGTTGCGGGCAACCCGGAACTCCGCCGTCAAAGCGGTCTCCGAGGGAAGCGCCCGCCCTGCCGGATAAACACCCGTCGTGATCCGCTCGCGCAGCCGCTCAGCCAGCTTGCCGGAGACGCGCTGCCCGGTCAGCCACGCCTTGCGCCGTTCAGGAGCGGTGCGCATCGAGAATCTTCGTCAGGTCGATACCGAGCTCTCCCTGTTCGCCCTCGCGCCAGCCCTCGCGCGCCGCCTTCTCGATCCGGTCGGCCGCCGGCAGCAGGCGCAGGCACGAAACCCGCTCGTCGTGCTGGTCGCCCCAGTAGAACCACAAGAACGCCAGGTGGACGTAGACCCGGCGGGGCCGTAAGCGGCTGTCGGTCACATCCAGCGCGGGCCGGTTCTTCTCATCCACGATCAGGACCGCCGTGATCCCGCGCTGTGCCAGCTCATCCCGCAGCTCCGTCAAGAGCTGTTCCTGATACTCGCGCTGCCGCTTCTGAACCGGCCGCAGTTGTTCCATGCCTGACACGCTCCTTTCGGCTCGGGTGGGCGCGTTCATCGCGCCCACGCCGAACGAGCTTCCGCCGCGGCGGGGGAACCTCTACACCGCGACTAAGGGACGTCTAGGGACGTCTTGTGTTAACGTCGCAGGCAGAGCCGCCCCCAGGAGGTACACCCCCGTGAGCGACACCCTGCGCCATGCCCTTGCCCGGGCCAGACTCGGAACCGTCGACGTCGCCGCCGCCCTCGAGGTGGACCCCAAGACCGTCGACCGCTGGCTCAAAGGCCGCGTCCCCTACCCCCGCCACCGCTGGGCACTGGCTGACATACTGCAACTCGACGAGAGTGACCTGTGGCCCGACGTCGCCCAACCACGGCGAACCATTTCCCACGAAGTGAAAGCCGTGTATCCCCACCGCTGGGCCGTACCGCAGACCATTTGGCGTCGGCTCTTCCTGGGCGCGAGTCGCGAGATTGACATCCTCACCTACAGCAGCCTGTTCCTCGCTGAGGACACCGGCATGATCCGCCTTCTGGCCGGCCGGGCCCACGCAGGTGTGAAGATCCGTATCCTCCTGGGCGACCCCGACAGCCCCGAGGTAGCCGCCCGAGGAGCCGAAGAAGGCATCGGAGCCGACGTCATAGCTGCCCGAGTACGCAACGCCCTCATGCTGTACCGGCCGCTTCAGGAGGTCGACGGAGTGGAGATCCGACTCCACCGCACGACGCTCTACAACTCCATCTACCGGGCCGACACCGAGCTTCTCGTGAACGTCCACGCCTACGGCACCGCAGCGGCCCAAGCCCCCGTGCTGTACCTGACGGCCACTAAGGACGAGGACAGCACAGCCGTCTACCTTTCCAGCTTCGAACGCGTCTGGGCGAGCGCCGAACCGCTCCGCTGACGACCCGCCCCGAGACCGAAAGCAACTTTTCTTCTCGCTATTTAAGGCGGTCCGCTGCGCGGTCCGCCGGGCGCGCCAGTCGGAAAGCGTGCCCGGCTGCGGCTCTTCGGCCGGTCCGGGCACGCACCGCCCGCGCGCCCAGGATGCCAGCAGGAGGCCGTGACGATCGCTCACTTCGGTTCTCGCTATGCCTGGTTGGGGCGATCGGCTGCCGCGCGGCTTCCGGTGCTCGGGCCTAGCGGCCCTGCGCTCCGGGTCCGCTTGCCACCGAACAGCTAGTCACGCTGCCAGTTACGTTCCGGAAGTCACCGCGGTCCGTGTGTAGCGGCAGCGTGCTGCCCATGATGACACGCCCAAGAGCCCAGTAAGAAAAGGTGACTTCCATGCCAGGCTCCGTGATCCTGGTTTTTGAAAGGGTGACGTCCCCTCGGGTGGTGTAACTCCAAGCTGTTGATGCAAGCCCCGGACATGGGGCGAGCCATCGTGTGACGGTCAGCGAGTTCCCGACCAAAGGTTCTCGCGGAGGACACCACACGATGGCTCTGGACCAGTCTGCCCTGCTCGACCTGCTGGAGTCTTTGAAAGCCGCCGACGCCGACGATGTCATCCGCCAAGCGCTGCAAGCCGTCCTGCAAGCGCTCATCGAAGCGGAGGCCACCGCCGTCATCGGCGCCGCCCCACACCAGCGCACCGAAGCCCGCACCACCCAGCGCAACGGCTACCGCGACCGGCTGCTGACCACCGCCGCCGGCGACCTCGAGCTGAAGATCCCCAAGCTGCGGTCCGGGTCGTTCTTCCCCTCCCTGCTGGAACGCCGCCGCCGCATCGACCAAGCGCTGTTCGCCGTGGTCATGGAGGCCTACCTACAGAGGGTGTCCACCCGCAGCGTCGATGACCTAGTCAAAGCCCTCGGCGCCGACACCGGGATCTCCAAAAGCGAGGTCTCGCGCATCTGCGCCGACCTGGACAGCGACGTGGCCGCCTTCCGCGACCGGCCCCTGGGCCACACCACCTTCCCCTACGTCTTCCTCGACGCCACCTACTGCAAGGCCCGCGTCAATCACCGGGTCGTCTCCCAGGCCGTCGTCATCGCCACCGGCGTCAGCATCGACGGCCGCCGGGAGATCCTCGGATTCGCCGTCGGCGACAGCGAAGACGGCGCATTCTGGACCGCGTTCCTGCGCTCGCTGAAGGCCCGCGGCCTGACCGGGGTGCAACTGGCCATCTCCGACGCCCACGCCGGCCTGGTGGCTGCGTTGCGGGCGGTCTTCCTCGGCGCATCGTGGCAGAGGTGTCGCGTTCATTTCATGCGCAACGTGCTCGCCCGAGTGCCCAAGGGATCAGCGGAAATGGTCGCCGCGGCCATCCGCACCATCTTCGCCCAGCCCACCGCCCAAACGGTCCGCGCCCAGCTGACCACCATCGCCACCATGCTCGGCCGCCAATTCCCGATCGTGGAACAGATGCTCCTCGAGGCCGCCGACGACATCACCGCGTTCGCCGACTTCCCCCAGCAGCACTGGAAGAAGATCTGGTCGACCAACCCGCTCGAACGGCTGAACCGGGAGATCAAACGCCGCTCTGACGTCGTCGGGGTCTTTCCCAACCCCACCGCCCTGGGCCGTCTGGCCGGCGCCGTCCTGGCCGAACACCACGACGAATGGCAGGTCAGCGACCGCCGCTACCTGTCGGAGGGCTCCATGGCCCAACTCGCCGCCCCACCCGCAGACCATCTGGCCGAACCCCTGGCGCACACCGCCCTCGCCGCGTCATAGTCGCACCAACCCACAACTCGCCGACCCCACACGATCAGCAGCGAGTTACACCACTCGGCGGGACATCACCTGGTGAAAGTGCGAATGCCCAGCTCAGGGATTGAAGAGGCCACACGACGATGAAAGGCGCATCGCGGTATTTTTTGGCTGGTTCGAGGAGCGGTCATGTTCACCTAGCCCACCAATGTGCGACGATGACATATCATCCCTCACGGTCGCCATTAGAAGCAGGGAGACGTGGAGCATGGAAACGCGTGAGATCTTTGACGCCGCACCGCTGTCGGTGTTGCAGTTTCTGAGCGAGACGGGGCAGGGCCTCTACATACCTCCCTACCAGCGTGCATACAGCTGGGAGCTGCCCAAGATCAGGCGCCTGCTGAACGATGTAGCGCACGGCCTGGACCAGCTTGCAGAGTTCGAAGACTCAATTTGCTTTCTCGGCACGGTAATCGCACTGCGCGATATTAACTATACGACAGTTGAGCCTATGTATAGGGCTCAAGTCCCCTCTAAAGTAATGACCATTATCGATGGTCAGCAGAGGATGACAACCCTCCTTCTTCTTACGACGGTCCTTCACGAGGAAATCCGGGTTCGCGCAGAAAAGCTGCCACGTAATGATGAGGCCTCGATGTGGTGCTACAACCAGGCACTCGATGTTACTGGCCGACTCGCAAACTGCTTCGAAGAAGACATGCGCTATGGCGAACACCGATACTATCCACGCCTAATTCGTTCCTACTATGACGTCTGGTCTAGAAATAAAGGCGAAGCTCGCTATCGCTCCCCTATCGGTTATCATCTGCATGCCTATGGCGAGTATGCCAGAGGTGAACATTCTACGAAACCATATAAGCATGTAGCTATCACGGCGGATAAAACAGGAGGCGTGGATCCGGAGGCGTATCGGCACCTGGACCGTATGCGCGACCAGATGCGGTCAATGCTACGCAAGGCGGTAGGGGCCGCCACGATAAAAGAAGATGACATCGCCCTACCGTTGGGCGTGGATTTAGGGGCTTCGCAGAAACTACAGTTGGCACTGTTCAATAGCGAGTTTCCCGAAGCGGTTATCGAAAAGCTCAACGAGGACGCCACGATCACGCCACTCACACGGCTGATCGTTTTCGCTAACTACCTCCTGCACCGAGTAACAGTTGCCGTGGTTACGGCTAAGCGCGAGGATTATGGGTTCGACATGTTCGAAGCCCTTAACACCACTGGCCAACCTCTCACTGCAATTGAGACGTTCAAGCCGCGCGCCATTCAGGCGGAAGGTCTCAACGACTGGCAGGACTCCGAATCGAAGAGGCACTTCGACGTGATTGAGGCCTACTTGGAACGCGAGGGTAGTTCTTCTGCCGATAAACGCCAGGCCGTTACCAGTAGCGTCCTTCTTCCTTTTGCATTGCTTCAGGACGGCACGAAACTCACTAAGCGACTAAACGATCAGCGGCGTTACTTGCGTCAGGTTTTTGATAAGGATGGCAGTATTGAGGAGCGTCGCAAGATTTTGGCAGCGCTCGCTCAAGTAACCCGCTTCTATGAGGGGCCATGGAATAGTCCTACGAAAGCCCCTCTCTCCGAGAATATAGTCTTGCACAAGCAGGCTTCCCTAGCTCTGGCGGCGCTACGCGACGGCGGACATGACATTGTAGTTGCACCGCTGACGCGATACTTCGCTGCACATCGTCTTGCTGCTCCAGAGAATCTCGATTTCGCAGCCGGCCAGTTTCTCATGGCGGCTCGATCATGTGGCGCATTCTATGCGTTGTGGAGAGGAGCCTTTGGGGGCACATCTGGTATCGATGCCATTTATCGATCCCTCATGCTGCATGTTGTGGAGGATGGATCGCCGCGCCTCGCTCGCTTCACTTCAGAACTTACTGATATCCCTCCGGTCGATGCTCTTCAGCATTATCTACAGGAGAAACTTCAGTCCCACGGGATTCACGACAGGCAGCAGTGGGTCGCGAAAGCTGCCAGCACTCCCGTTTATCAGCATTCGAAGCCGTTGACACGGCTCCTGCTCTTGGCCGCGTCTCAGAACTCGACACCAGATGGCAGTGCCCCCGGGCTCGTAGTCCGCGGTAAGAGTGGTCTTTTAGAGACGATGGAGATCGAGCGCTGGAATGACGACGCCCTCGCTACCATCGAGCATGTGGCGCCACAGAGACCACCTATCAATAGCAGCTGGGACACCAAGCTGTACGAGGATCCTGACCTCATCAACAGGCTCGGGAACCTCACCCTTTTGCCAGCAGTCGAAAATGCATCTGCAAGCAATCGGGGATGGCATTTGAAACGCCTAATGTTCCGTGCCCTAGCGGCAACGACGGTGGAAGAGGCGGAAAAAATGCTCTCTGATGCGGAAGAGGAGGGGCTGCAGCTTGGAAGTGGCGCTGAAGAGATTGTGCGTCAAGCCCGCCACCTGCCCCTCGTGGCTGCTCTTTCCCAGCGCCAGGAGGAGTGGACGCCCGAATTCGTAGAAGCCCGGTCCGAGCGGCTTGCCGGTTTGGCTTGGGACTCTCTTGCGCCGTGGCTAGGGCTGAAAGACTAGCTACTGCTGGCCGAGCCCTTGCCCTAGACGGAGGTGTCCCTGTTGGGAGGACGTGATAGGGACACCTCCGCTGGAGTTTAGCCGATCTCTTACAGCTTCAGCTGGCAACTCCTCTCGACAGAATGAACATGTAACTCGCTCCGAGTGAAGTCCATCCAACAGATTGTCCATGAGGACATGGCCAGTTAACATGCTTCCGCTGCAGCGCAGCCTGTGATTTCAAGTCATACACCAGCCCGAATCGCAGCCGGGGTCGAACACTTCGGATGACGAAGGGGCCTCCACCTGAATGGCTTTGCTGAGCGGAGTGCCGTAGCGGGTCAGGTAGGCGGCGTCCCGGCCGAGCATGGCGCGTTTCTCGTTCAACACCGCTTCGAGACGTACGGACTTGGCGAACAACTGTGGCTCTAGGCGTCGCTGCTCTCGCCATGCGTCCACTGTCTTCAGGGGGCAGAAAAAGCATGCACTCTTAGGGGGCACGGGGAGGCCGGCGGCGGCGATGATCTGCATGCAGTCTTCGCGGTTGAGGCCGAGGTCCAGGAGCGGGTACTTGATCTGCTCGCATGGTTCGCTTCGGCGCTTGTTGGCTCGATGGATCTCGTCCAGGGAGATTCCTATGCCGACCGTCGCGGGGCGCTGTGCTGTCGCGCCATGTTCGCGCAGCCATCTGGCGACAACCTTGATCTTGAAGTCTGAAGTGCAAGAGCGGCGACCAGGGGCCCCGTTCGCCATCCGGACCGGTATAGGGATTGATCGCGACTGAGGCTGGTGAAGGCGCTCCCAGAGTGTTTCAATGCTTCCATTGCGGCTCCGGCGCTGTATCTCGTGTATCTCGATGCCGTGCTGTCGCGCATAAGCCGTGGCCACGCCGCGGACATAGGAAAGCGTTGCGGGATTTTCGCTGTCATCGCCGACATTTGCGAACAGGAACGTTGGAAAGTTGATCTGGCGTTGGGCGGCCAGCACTAGCAAGGCGGTTGACTGAACTCCTCCGCCGTATGAAACCACTTGCAGCGGCTCGGCTCGCCTCCTGCTCGTGGCGTCGTCTGCTCGGCGACCCGCAGCCGTCGTTCTTCTTGAACCAGGCATCTGCAACCTCCGCTGTGACCATAAAATTATATGGTCACAGCGTCAAGCACTTTCCCCTGTCGGAGCATCGCTGCTGCCGGATTTGTGAAGGAGAGGGTGAATCTCAGCGGTGCGCTGTCAGTGTTGGGCGTCGTCCAGGGACGGATCATCCGAACCTGAGACGGCTGGGCCTGACGGGCGAGGCCGAATCTCCACTGAGTGGCCAGCGCTCAACACGCTGCGAACAAAGATCGTTGCGGCCGAACTTTGGTCGCTGGTAAAAATCCGTGGCCCGGGGATAGGTCCCTGTTGCGTTGTATCGGGCAGCCGAGGCCGTCGGGGTTTTGATTGCGCTCTCTCACCGGCTTGGATACGGGCGATAGCCTCCGGAGAGACGTAACGGCCTCGGCGCCGAGCATCCGCAAGGATCGTCTCCAGCTTCCACAGCGGTGAGCCGGACAGGGTGATATCCGCAGCGGGGAGAGTACCCCGGTTGCGCCACTGTCCAATGACGGAAGGCGTCTTATTAAAGATCCAAGCGACCTCCTGAGGCCCGATCAAGGGGAGCGATCCCTGTGGATCCGTTGTGACATACCCACCGGGAATGCCCGACTTGTAGTCAGTAAGCCTTTGGGAGTCAACCTCGCGCTGACCTGTCTTCACCAACGCGAGGACCGTAGGCAGCAGCCAGTATGGGCTACCGGATATCACCAGATCCGGTTCTCCCAGCAGAGCTCTCTTTCGCCACTGCAGTGGGGCGTCGCGTGCCACCCGGAAGAGATGGGCGATCTCGTGGTAGCCCAGCAGGTAGGGTATTTGCCCGCTGCCCACTGCCACGATCACCCCAACACCGCTCGAGCCTCGCGGCCTTCCCTGAGGAAACAGTAGCGCGATGCGAAGGCTGGCAGGGTTGACGAGAGCCTTGATCCCTCCCTGTCCTTCGGAGCCAGGATGGGATCAAAGCTCACGCGTCGAGTCACAGGTGGCAGACAGCGCATCCGACCTGGTCGTCGTCTTCGTCGTGGGCGTCGGCGAGAATCTCTAGGAGGGGACGGTTGGGCTTAGTGCGCTTAGCGGCCCGTTCCAGGGCGGCACGGTGCTTGGCCTCGATCTCCTCGCGCCGGGCGATCAGATCCTCCAGCGATTCGCCCTGGGACCAGGTGTACTTGCGGTCCTTCATCGCCGTCTGCTGATAGTTGACCTTCTGCTCATAGGCGACGGCCTTCTCGAACAGCTCGGGATGTCGATCCTGGAGGCCGACCCACTCGTGCTTGCGTTGGAAGAAGCAGAAGTAGCAGCCAGAGCGCGTGCGCCACTCGTAGTAGGCCGGCAGCCCAATGCCGGCTTCGTCGAGGATGCGATCAACGCCAGCGCGGTCGATCCCTTCCTCCCGGAAGGGGAATACCGCTTTGATGTTCGGCTTGGTGCTGACATAACCGAGTCGGTTCTCATCCGCACGGATTGCCACATAAGACACGACGTCGTCATCGCCAACCCACGCCTCAAGTGGCTTGATCTTGAGGTTCTTGGTGCACCAGCGCATCTGTGGGCTCGGCAGAGTCCCCTGGTAGACCTCAAGCCAATGGTCGAAATCACGGGTGGAGTTGAGGCGCTCGATGGGCTTGCCTAGTGCGGCCTCAAGTCGGTTGAGGTACTCGTAGGTCTCTGGGAGCTCTGCGCCGGTATCGCAGAAGAAGTACTCCATCTCCGGAACACGGTCGCGCATGTAGATAGCCAGGGCAGAAGAATCTTTGCCCCCGGAGATCCCAAGGACGTGGCGCGTCTTTCCGTTTGAGCCGTTCGCCTCGGTCACAGCTCCTCCTTCCGTAGGGAGTCATGGTCGGAGTTCGGCGCGGCAAGCCGCTCGGCCAGGGCGGCGAGCAGGATGCGGGCACCGCCTTGCCCTAGCTGTTGCTCAGCTTGCCTCATGACACTGACAACCAGACCGTCCGCGGCCTTCCTTACGTCCTTGGGCACGTGAATGAGCGTGCGTTGCTCGGTTCCCTGGGGTGTGGTGAGAGTTAGCAGATGGGTCTCGATCTGCTTGGGCTCTGCCTTGCCCTGGTCGGCTTGCGTCTCTTGCGCCTCGTAAAGGTGGCCGACGCGATCGAGCCGACGGGCCATGTCCTTGACGCGCCGGGGAAGGTTGGCGAGGTCCTGGTCGGCCCAGTCGCCGAGGGCCTTGTTAGTGAGCCGAATGATGATCGGGTCGAGCCAGTCTTCGTCCGGCAAGCTTGCGTTGAGTACGCGCGAGACGAATCCCTGCAGATCTACTTCGAGTGGGGCGTTGGCGAACCCGCCCAGCGCCTCCGTCAAGCTTGCACGCAGCTGTTTTAGGTCGCCGGAGATGCCGAACGCTTCACCGATCACTGCCGCAGCGTCTCGCCGCAGCGCCGCACTCGCACCGGAGATGGCGTCCAGGGCACTGGTCAAGCTAGCGACGAACGACTGGGCTGCCTGCTTGTTCTGGGGCGCGGCGGCGGAAATTGGCTCGAAGCCGAGCGCCTGTGGAAGGGTGCTGAAAACAAGCTCGTCGGGATCGGTTGCCGAGGAGAGCACCTGCCGGACCTTCAGGGCTTGTGGAGTGAGCCGCCTGGTGTGGCGTGCGTAGGGAGTCAGCACCATGATCCGCTCCAGCATGGCTCGCGTCACCGCCAGCAACAGCGGATTACGGGCTGTACGGGAGCGGGGTATATCCACGTTAAGGGATGCAGCAAGTCCCTCGACAACCAGGTTGCGCTGTCCCTCCCCGACGGGCACAGACTTGACAGCGAAGCGGTCAGGTCCCCCAGGGCTAAGGAGGCGTTCGATGATCTCCGGAGTGAGCCTCGGGCAATAGTTTCCCTCCTCAAACAGTGCGACGTCTGAACCCCGCAAGATGAGGGCTGCCACGATCAGGATCGGTACGACGCCGGCTTTGACGCCAAATGGGGGCGCCATGAGCTGGTGGTATATGTCAGCAAGCGGGGTGACCTGCGTGGCATTGCTGAGCGACTGTTCGAGGGACTGCCAGACCGGCATGACTTCGGGGTGCTTCTGCGGATCCGGTCGTGACACCCCATGCGTGACGATGCTCTCAGCGTGGATGGTCTCGTCTGTGTCGCTTACAGCACGGTGGAGGCCAAGGTATTCCACCACCCCGTGATACATTGCGCGCTCTTGTGAATATTTGACGGTGTCGTACCCGAGGATGGGCATGCCGGTGTTGGTCAATAAGTCCGACAGGAGCACTCGGCGAGCCCGCGCGCCGTTGCTGGTAAGTTCGTGGCGGCCCGCCATTTCGTTGCGAATGTGCGGTGTCTGGGAGTACACCTTGTCGCACGCGGCTGATACCAGTGCGGCGTAGCTGCGGGCCTCGATTGGTACGCCCCGTTCGGTGCGGGTTTCTTCTCCGCTGTGCCAGAGGCACCAGGTGGCTCGGACGCTGCGGGGGTTGAACGCCTCGTCCAGCTGTGTGCCGATGGCGTAGGAGATCTCGGCAATGCGTTCGTAGATCTCGGCTTTCGCTACGCGGTCAATGTCGTCCTCATGGCGCAGGTCTTCGAGCGCCCTGAGGGTGATGCCTGCTTCCAAAATGGTTGCCGGGTCTTGGGTAGTCCCGATGAGCACGGGCAACGGTGAGCTAACCAGCGGTGGAGATCCGGGCTCTCCAAAATGAAAGATCATCATGCCGTCGGCGGCGTCGCTGACTACGTCGGGACCCTCGAGTTTGTCAGCCTGGAGGCTGACTGCCGTGCGGAAGTAGCGGAGCATGCCCGTGCGCTGGGTGTGTGCTCCTGCGACAACTTCGGCCGGCAATATCGTGTGAAGGTGATCCCTGAGGTAGTCAATGACGTCGCTGGGGGCGATGTGGAGGGCCTTTTCCCTGACACGGGCATCGATGTCAACGTCCGTGCCTTGCCAGATTCGGTACTCATCGTTGTAGGCCCTGTGGGTGAGGAATCCTGATTCGACGAGGTGCTGTAGCTGCTGCTGCAGGTCATTGAAACGTTTGGGATCCGAGGCGTCGAGCGGGTCATGCAGAGCGAATTGGATCATTGCCGGGGTGGCGCGCAAAAGGCCATCGACATCGATGAGGTTCAGGATGCCGATCGCCTTAAGAAGGTCTCGATCTCCGGGGGGAAGTCCGTGCGCCTCGTTGAGTCGGGTGTCGACCTCCAACCAACGGCTGGCGTTGGTTGAGGCCAAGATGGTCGTGCGGCCAGAGGCGAAGAAGTAGTCATAAAGTTGCGGCAGCCGGATGGTGGAGGCCCGCTCAGGTGTGGGGGTCGATGCCTCATCGATGGTGCGGCGCACCGTGTTCGGCTCGTCGTTGGCCAGGAACCCGACGAGGCTGCGGTCGTGTTGTCCGATCTGAAAGGCCAGGAGTGGCGCTGCGACGGCTGTGAGGGGATGCAGAGGGTAAAGGTCGGCGAACATCTCCGGTGAGATGTGCACAACCGCGTTCAGTGCGTGTTCTGTCCAAGCATCGGCAGCTGCTTGTGCCTGTTGGCGGATCAAACTCCAGTTGGCCTCAATGATGGAGGAGTGGTCGAGGCGGCGGCGGAGCAAGTGGACTGCATCGCCGAGATTCGGCGCGAAGGTGACGTCCTCGAAGCGTCCCTGAACCTTGGCCCATTCCTTGGTCTGGATAGCGCTGGATCGCGCAGCGTAGTCGCTGAAGGCCAGGTGCTGCAGGGTGAATATGAACAATGGCAGCCCTGAGCGGCCAGCGCCTTTCTCGGCGAGCATCTGCAGCAGGAATACGTCGCTCTCGGCGTTGCCCGTGTTACCGGCGGCAGCTAGGTATTCCAGCGACTTGCCGAACTCGTCAATGATCAGTAGTACCGGGTGGCCCGTATCGCATAGAGCGATGAGTGCGGTGAGAAGATCCTCCGTTGTGGGAACCTCCCGTTCAGCGCACGCGTGAAGGGCCTGCGCGACCGCCTTCGGAGGCTTCCTCTTCCACTTGCGCTCCACCGCGGTCGCCAGTGCGCGGTACACGGTAGCGGCGAGCGGCTCGCGGCGAGCGGTCGCCACCGCGCCCAGGAATCCCCCGGGGGCGAGGGCCTCACGCGCTTGCGTCAGGCGCGCGGCCAAGCTGGCGCTGGTGGCCTCGACGGCTGCGCGAGCCTCGGCCTGCCGGGCGGTGTCATGTCCAAGGAAGGCATCGAGCAGGTTCGACAGGGTCGACTTGCCCGAGCCGTAGGGGCCGGTGAAGGACCAGGCGCGGGTCCGTCTCAGGTCAGCGACCGCATTAGTGACACGATTCAGAACGTCCAGCGCTCTGGCCCCTATATAAGGAGCGTTCAAGTGCGGCTCGCGGACGTCACGCTCTAGGTTGGTGGAGCGTAGTTCCGTACCAACCAGCTCGATTCCTGCTGGGAGCTGAATGACCGCTTGATCCTCGGGGGCTCCTCGAAGCGGGCTGTTCGCCGTGGTCACGCGTGCTCCTCGATCAGTTCCAGCGTTTCAGGCTGTTCAGACTGCTTTTCGGCTTTGCGGCCTTTCCTGCTTTGGCTAAGGCCCGGGTAGCGCTGAGCCCACTCTTCAGGAGTGGGAAAGCCCTCCTGGCGGCGGATGTGGCCGTAGTGCTGATCGAGCACGTCCCAGGCCAGATCCTGGGGGTCGGCGGTGAAGGACAGGCTCTGCTGCCCCAGCGAGTCGGTGAGCTGCAGATCAGTGTGATCAGCGACGAGCGGCTCGATGGCCTTGATCAGGTCAGGTTCTCGAATACGGAAGGCACGCCCTGGTGCACCCGGCTCGCTGGCTAGCCGTGCCAGGGAAATCGAGTTGCCGCCGGTGAGGTGCGAGGCATAGTCCAGGCACGCATACAGTAAAACGGCTGGTGGCAGGTTGCTTCGCGATCGGCTGGTGAAGCGCCACACTCGTTCCTTGCCCTTGCCCTGTCCCTCCAGCAGTCCGAGTTCCCGGAACGGGCCCATCAACTGGTCCTCAAAGCTGCCCGGCGATAGTGGGTTGTGTTCCAGGTCCTGGGCATACATCTTGATCAGGCATTCGACATCACGCTTGATCGACTCCGCGGCCGGCACCGCATCCTCGGGATAGCTTTCGTTCACATGCCGGGTGATCAAATTGATCATCCCCGCCGTAGTGACCTTGGCAAACGGCGCCAGATGGAACATCACGTACCAGCTCGGCACCATGCACTTTGCCCCATGTTCCCCGGGCTCGCTGGACAGCAGCCACCAATGCAGCAGCCAAAGACTCCCGGAGTCTTCCAGATAGGGGTCGGCACCATTCCCCCCCAGCAACCACTCAGCCCTCCAGGTTGGAGAAGCGACGTAGGCGCGGTTCGCAGGGTCGGGGTGAGGGTGCTCGCGGGTGAGCTTAAATGCCTGCATCCAGAACCGGATGGCGTTGACCATGTTCTTGCCGACCCCCAGGAGCACAGGGGCGTTGTCACGATGGAAGATATCGCTGCCCCTCGTACCGTCCCTCACAATCTCGGTGTGGGCCTTGTGAAGCCAGCCAAAGCGAGGAGCAAACGTTTCGTGTCGCGAGAATTTTGGCTCGGTCACCTCTGCTAGCCGATTGCCAGACATGCGATAGGACCTTTCGTAGTGCGCCTTGATGGTGGGAGCGGACCGCCCTGCAGAGCGGGTGGTTAGGGCTCCGCGGAGGCCCCCATGAGTCTTCGGACTGCTCTGACAGCTCGGACTATGGCGTCGAGGGCCCGTTCGATGTCCTGTTCGGTAGTGGCGTATCCAAGTGAGAAGCGCACCGTCGAGTCCGCGTCCTCTCGGCTTAGTCCCATCGCGAGCAATACATGACTCGGGCTTGGAGCGCCCGAAGCACAGGCGCTGCCGTCAGAAGCAGCAACGTCCCGCATCGCAGTCAGGACTGCATCCGCAGGGGCGCCCGGAAAGGTGACGCTTGTCACACCGGGCAGACGTGGAGACCTCGCTCCGTTGATACGGCAGCCTGGCAGGCCGGCGGTCAGCCCGGCCTCGAGCGCGACACGCAAGGCAGCGACACGGGCAGCCTCGTCGTGTAGATGGACTCGTGCTGCTTCGGCGGCAGCTCCTAGCCCGGCGATGCCGGGGACGTTCAATGTTCCTGCGCGCCAGCCCCGTTCCTGCCCCCCTCCCACTAGAAGGGGGCGGTGAGGAAACGGGACCCCCCGGCGCACGAACAGTGCACCCACACCCTGCGGTCCCCCGAACTTATGACCCGACAACGAAAGCAGATCGACATCGAGATCGTTCAGGTCCAACGGAAGGCGACCGACGTATTGCGTCGCATCCGTGTGCACGAGGGCGCCTGCCTCATGCGCTAGCTTGATGACGGGCGTGAGGTCGGTCAGCACGCCGGTCTCATTATTGGCCAGCATGGCCGAAACGATCGCGACGCGGCCTCGCTGACATGCCTCCTCTAAGGGCCCCAGTTCGACGATCCCGTCTCGGTTGACAGGCAGCTCAATTAGCCGGCCGGGAGCATCAGCAGTGAGGGCGCGGGCCGCTTCCAGGACAGCAGGATGTTCAACGGCAGTTACGACAATATCCCGACCGCCTAGATTCACAGCGTGGAGTGCCAGATTGTTGGCCTCGGTCGCCCCGGAGGTGAAGATGAGCTCGCTCGGTGCACAGGCGAGCAAGCGGGCGAGCTGTTGACGGGCTAGATCAACACGCGAAGCCGCGTCTCGGCCGGCTTGATGGATGCTGGAAGCATTGCCGACGCTTCGCAGAGCATCCAGGGTTGCTTCGAGCGCCTCGGGGCGTAGCGGAGTCGTGGCGTTGTAGTCGAGATACACCACGTCCATAGGGTCAGCCTCACTCGACATAATCAGCTCCGATGCCGCCATGCCTCCCTAAGGTACTCCTGGCGGTTCGCCTCCCGGTGAGCTTCTCCTCCACCAGGAGTGCACAGAGATACTAGCTAACCCTTCAGGCGTCGTGGGTCACAGCCCGGCAGCGGGGAGAACAGCGGCCGAAGCGCCGGTGTGTTGGAGGTGGAGCACAGAGGGCTGCCTATGATCACTCTGTCGGCGCGGATCCGTCGCAGACCGGTGTGCGACCTGAGTCAGCACTTCGTGTGTGGTGTGCCCTGGAGAACGGCCTATGCGCGGAGTACCCCATCGCCAGTATCGGCAGCTATCAAGGGGCCTAGTAGGTGGAGCATGGCAGACTGGTTCAGATGCATGGCGTGATGTCGTGCGTGAAGACCTTGCCTGGAACAGGCTGACCTTCACACGATGGCTCATATCGTCTCCAGGGGTATTCCACAGCCTGTAGCTACGCCGCCGAGAGGTTGTCACCTAGAGAGGCTGAGAGCGCAGACGCGAGGAGAGCTTGAAAGGATCGTAGGCCGGTCGCCAGCCCTCCCCGCGGCTATGTAGGGGAGGGCATCGCCAACACTGGAGTCGCTCCCATTGCACAAAGGTCGTCAACCTCCGTACGTGGAAGCTGCTTATCTCAAATCAGTCTGATTCTGGGGCGCTGGCATCGGTCGCGGACGCACTCGCCGGGGTTGCTACGATACCTTTCACTAGATCCTCTACGGGCACGGGGTATCGCTTTCCCTTAACTGTTCTGAACGACCTGACGGCTCTCTCTATTTGAGCCTTCGACTTGGGTGCCAGATGCGCGGAAAGCAGCTCCAGTAGAAGATCGGAGATGTCTCTTCCGGTCGCCATCTTGCCCGTTGCTCTTTCTCCGGGCGTCTCTTGCCAGGCGGCGATGAAGGGCGCCGCCCCCATTCTCCAGTCTAGCTTCGAAAGGCGATCAAAACCTTCCTCCCAGCTGATAATGCCCTGTTCAACGGCATGTCGAAGGGCCTTTATGACGGCAATCTGAACGATGGGGCGCATGAAAGGGTGTCCATCGTGCTCATGCCCTTTTGGAGATCGTAGCTCTTTGGGAGACGCAGCTGCTAGGTAAAGGCGACGCAGATCGCCGCAGGAATCGAGGATTTGATCGATCCGCCCTGTGAGAATATCGTAGCTTTCGTCAAGAACCTCGTCCGTGGCGCGCATGGATAGCTGATGCATGCTTCCGTCTAGGTCGAATCCCAGTTCTCTCAGGATGTCGTATAGTACGCCGATTGTTGTCCATGCAGATTGCCCAACAGGCACCTGTCGAGTAGCGAGTTTTAGTTCCCCCTCTGGGCCTTGCCTGCTGAACACCTGGACGATACCCTGCTTTGATACGAAGGGGTGTTCATCAAGAAAGCGCCGGGTGAGGATCGCAAAGCCGTCGTCCTCGTCGAGCGCTATATTTTCCTGCTTATTGGTAGTGACCGCGTTGCGATTGATGTTAGTGAAGAGGCGTCGCGTCCTCCTGCGACCCTCCTCGCTATCGAAGTGAGGGACCACTACGACGCCGATATCCTCGCTCCCGAGTTCGGGATTTTTCTTGATGGCATCCTTGATTGCTCTCAGGCGATGCTGGCCATCCAAGGCGAAGAACTGGTGTGTCCCGTCGAAGGTTAGTACGCCGAATTCTCGGTCCACCCCGTCAAGTATTCCTTGCTCGGCCGATTCTTCCATAGCGAGAGGAATATATTCGGGGTGTCCGCCCCAGGCTGCAACTACGAGGCAGCCTAGGAAGCGGTGAGAATTTGTGAGTAGATACTCAGTTATTTCGGCGGTGCGAGTTCCGACGCCACGTTGAATCATGGTGCCGAGGTCTTTATTGCCACCCAACTCATAGGCGAAATTTACTTCCCTGGCAACTTGTGCGTAGCTCATCAGGCATAGATAGTAATCCCACTCGCCCACCTTGGCCTTGAACGCGGGGACGAAGGTTTTGCTAGGCATGTCTCTGCCTCTCGTCTTGAGGTCGATTATTATATTCCTGAGCTGAAGGCCGGCTTGGCGGAATGTGGGCGCAGCTTGGGGCCTTGGTTTGTATTCAGAGGAGGATTAAGTAACTTGATCAAGCGATCCTCGAGGAGAGATATTCTCCTTTTGTCTTCTATTATGGAGAACCAGTACTCGAGAGGCCGGAGCGTGAGGTAACGTGCGAGAAGCGCGTCTCGCCTGTCAGGGATAGTGCCATCAACCCATAGGGCCTCGGGGTCTCCGCTCAAGTGCTTACGATACCCTTTATATCGCCCTCGGAGGGTTCCTGAGGAGCTTTTCTCCCCACCTGCTTGCCCTACATATAGGATATGGAATGGCCCGGCCGACACACCGCCGTCAGCTAGACAGAACGTGAAGGGGGGGCGCCAGACAAACATGTAAATACCTGGTGCATCGGGCAGCATCTCGGCGAGTTGATCGGTGGCCGCCCTTACCTCCCAAGGGCTCGCGAAATTGCGCAGATCTTGCTCCAGACTCTGACAGTAAGCACGATCTAAGAGTCGGAGTAGGCCGAGGTCGATCCGGAGGCCCGGACTGGGGGCATCTACGTACCGTCTAACTAGCGGATCGAATGCGTCCGATGTCCTATTATTGCCCGATTTGTCAGATGTCAAGTCCTTTATTCACCTCCGGCTGACCAGGGTAGCCCTGAGGCAAAGGCAAATCCATGCCGCAGCTTGCACGCGTTGGCGCTGTGCGGCTACGACGGGGTGGCAAGGAATACCAGGATGCGTAGTGCTCGAGCCGTAGATCACGATCGGGGAGTTGCGTCGTGCTTCGTCGTCTCCTCGTCGCCGGCGCGCTAACGGCGTCCGCTTTGATCGTCCCCGCCGTGCTCGCGGTTCCAGCTGGCGTAGCCGCCAGCTCGGCGGCGAGCAGCTGCTACAAGCGCGTCGGCGCCCACTGGACGTGCATCACCCCCAGCGCCTACTGCCCCGCCGCCGCGCACGGGAAGTACGGGTACGCCAAGGTCACCAAGAAGCGGTACCGGTGCTCGTACTATTCCAGCGACCGCAGGTGGCACTGGAAGCGCGCGTAACCATCCCCGAGCATGACGAAGACGCCCCCGCCCTCCCAAAGGAGCGGGGGCCCGGAGCAGAAACGAGGTCGCCCAAGCTCCGCCATGTTTGAGCGAGACGACATCGAGGGCGAACTGCTGCGCTACACCCGACTGTGCTCCCGCCCGCATGATGTAGACGGGCCCTACCCGTACGGGCGCGCCTGGACGGGGACATGCACCGCGATCGTCACAGCAACCCCCGGGCGCCGACATGAACATCACCCTTGAGGACTGAGCTAGTGCTGTGACCGGAAACGATCACCGGGTTCGCGCGTAGTCCGCCGTGCCGATTGGATGGGTCGATCACATCCGAACAGTTCGGGAGGCGCGGTGGCAGAACCGGTCTCACTGACCAGGAGGGGCAGAAACTCCAGCGGATCGCCCGCCGGGGCAGCACCAGCTCGGTGCGGTACCGGCGGGCGATGATCCTGCTGGCCTCCGCGGGCGGCAACACCGTCCCGGTCATCGCCCGCCTGGCCCAAGCCGATGAAGACACCGTCCGCGATGTGATCCACCGGTTCAACGAGATCGGGCTGGCCTGCCTGGACCCTCAGTGGGCGGGAGGCCGTCCCCGCCTGCTCAGTGACGACGAGGAAGCCTTCGTCGTCCAGACGGCCACCACCCGACCGGCGAAGCTCGGACAGCCGTTCACCCGCTGGTCCATCCGCAAACTCACCGCCTACCTGCAGGCTCTTCCCAGCCACGCGATCCGCATTGGCCGGGAAGCCTTACGCACCCTCCTGGCCCGCCGCGGGGTCACCTTCCAGCGCACCACGACCTGGAAGGAGTCCCCCGACCCCGACTTTGAGGCCAAGCTGGACCGGATCGAGTACGCGCTGACCCAGCGGCCGGAGCGGACCTTCGCCTTCGATGAGTTCGGCCCGCTGGGTATCCGCCCCACCGCAGGTGCGGGATGGGCGGAGCAGGGGCGGCCGGACCGGCTGCGCCACCTACCACCGCACGCACGGCATCACCTACTTCCACGGCTGCTACTCCGTCGGTGAGGACCTGTTGCGGGGCGTGGTCCGGCGGCGCAAGGGCATCGACCACACCTGGGCGGCGCTGCGTTCCATCCGGGCCGCCCGCCCGATGGCGGCCCGATCCACGTGATCTTGGATAACCTGTCGGCGCACAAGAACTGGCGTATCCACACCTGGGCGAAGAAGAACAAGGTCGAGTTGTGTTTCACCCCGACCTACGCCTCCTGGGCCAATCCGATCGAGGCGCACTTCGGGCCGCTACGCCAGTTCACGATCGCCAATTCCGACCATGCCAACCACACGGTGCAGACCCGGGCTCTGCATGCCTACCTGCGCTGGCGCAAGGCCAACGCCTGCCATCCCAACGTCTTGGCCGCCCAGCGCTGCGAACGCGCCCGCGTCGCAGCGAGGAAGGCATCCGCTGGGGCGGCCGATCACTCTCAGCCGTGGCCTGACGACCGCCCAACCCGGCGATCGTTTCCGGTCAACAGCACTAGGTGTCCGAATCGGGGGACTCGCGCAGAGGCCCAACGTCTCCCGTGAGGCTGTTGAGGTCAAGGCGTAGGTTCCCGGCGTCGAAGGAACCGATTGGATCACGGATGCAGCGCCATGACGGCGCTGTGGTATGAGCCTCGTAAACGCGGTAGAGGATATAGCGCCGCCGGGCGCGTACTGCCAGCCGGAACTCTGAGGCGGGCCAGCTGAACTTGCCTTGTCGGCCCGTCGTCGACTTGACCTCGACCCACAAGTCAGCGCCGTCGTCGTCCACTGAGACGATGTCATGGTCAGCGCCAGGAGCGGAGTCGGCGATCCACTTCACGCGATCTGGGGAAAAGCCAAGTCGCCTGACTCGCTCCCGCTCGATGCCGAGAACAATCTCCTCCCCCCGTCGGCCCACCTCCCGGTCATCCTCAGATTCCTGGTAGCTGCGTGGTGACCAATTGCTGGAAACACCCCCACCTGAGGCCGCCTGTCGGCGCTGGGCCGACGAGCCTGTTCCCGCTGCCTCCCAAGGCCGGACAGACCCAAGGTCAGGCAGTGGCGGCCGCGGGACCCGAGTTGGCATCGGTGCTGGCGGCTGCTGCCTACCGCTAGCTTTAGGCGGCGGCTGCGATATGGCTTCCTGTATGACGTGCTGGCTGATGGCGTCTGCGAGCGATGCCATGCCGTCGTCGTCGTCGTCAGCGTCCTCCTTGTGTTCGGTGTCCGGTTGCAAGCTGGGCTGCCAAGGAATCTTGCGGCGCTTCAACTCACGCTGCATCTCCGGTGCGGATCGGCAACGCAGTAAGAAGTAGGTAGCGTCGCCGAGAACTTGTTCGCCGAGCGGTCCTGGGTCGGCCAAAACAGCGACCGCATTGGCGACGGATCGGCGCAGCTCATGAGCGCTACCGACCTGGGCGAGGACGATGTGATCGTTACCTATATCGTAGTCGGCGTCCACAGTGACGTCGTGTCCGCCGATACGGTACCTGCGCTGTATCCCGCTGACGATGGTGATCCGCGTGATCTGAGCGAGCCGGGCTGTGAGGCTGGCAGTGGTACGTGATTGGTCTGGCCCCGAAACTGCAGAGGCGAGAGTAGCAACCGCAGACGCGAAATTCGGATCGCGGAGCCGGGCAAGCATGCTGTCTGTACGCCCTGTCTGATCCGGCTCGATTTCGGGCCCGTACTCGATACCCGCGAGGGCCGCTGCCCCCGACAGCGGCTTGGCTCCAGCGGCCTGGAGGAACCTGATCACGCCATCGGAATTCTCGGCAAAGGCCAAGGGCGCATGCGCGGCCAGCGCCGCGGATGCCAGCGCAGGGTCGTCGTTGATGAGGAAACTCCCCGCAATCGCCTCTTTTATAGAGTGCAGGCCGCCCTGGTCGTCCAGGAGGCAGTATGTGCCGGGGTCCAGCCCTGCAGGAGGCTTGTCCAGGTTGCTGTAGGCCCGCCGCAACGTCTCGGCCACGCGCCGGGGAATTGGCTGCTGCCTCCGGTAGCGTTCGTCGATGCGTTCAAACAGACGCCGCCAATGTTCATCAGTAGGCCGCCGGTGAGCGCCGAGGAAAGCCCAAACATCGTCCAGCTTCTCCGGAAGCACCGTGACGGCGTGGAGAAACCTACTGCGGTTGTCCCTGCCGATAAGGCAGTCGCCTGCTGCCTCCCACCTGCTGCCAGTCCAGATAACCGGCACGTTGCGCAGTTCGCCGGGCGGCCGCTTCTCCCCATGCAACGCCGACACCAGCGCCCGGTAGACAAGATCTGGCCTGTTCACGCGGCCACCGGTCTCGCGCAGTTTCGCGAGCGCCGCGAGGATATCGTCTGCTCGGGGTTCGGAACGGCATCCCAACTGCCGCAGCATGGCCGATGACATGCCCACGGCGTACGGGGCATCCTCCCCCAGCACTGCGACCAACTGGTCAGACCGTATGTAAGTGTCGCAAGGAGCCGCGAGTGCGCTCGATCCGGTCTTGAGAAATTTGATCGTTTTCAGCTGACCGAGCACGGAGGGAGTAAACAGCCTACGCAGCCGTGTTGCGGCCTGTCGCATGACTGCCGGGGAGACGCTGCCCTGCTCCACCAACCGCGCCAGCGTCACAAGGTCGCCGCCGCGAACGGTGCGTCGAAACCGCAGTTGCTTAAGCGACACGTTCGCCTCGTCGGCGCGGGTGGGTAGGTGTAGTGCCGGCGCTAACAGCGACGCTCCGCTCGCCGATCGGCTCACCATGTCCACTGGAGCAACCCACTCTCCGCGTTCATCTTGGAGAATTGGGGAGCGGCGGATGGCAGCCCATGCCTTTCCCGTCAGGGTCGGTCGGTCACGGATATAGCGTCCGAGAGCATCACGCTCCTGCTCGGAGGCGGTCCCTTCCTCGATACGTCTCGCCGTCTCGATCGCCCATTCGGAGAACTTGAATGGTCTGCACAATCTAGCAAGGACCATAGAACCGACCAGGCCAGGGTGAAGGGTCTGATCTTGGGGAATCAGGTCGGCAAACGTCTCGTGGACTAGCCAAAGCTCGCTCGGCGCACCGAGCGTGCCTGCGCCAGTCAGCGTTGTGGGGGACGTGCTGAGGTCTTTCTTGTGGCTGGCGTTGAGTTCGTTCCTGCATGCATCTAGGGCCGCCGCGAACCGCTGCTGAAGCGGCAGATTGTGCAGTGTGTCGGGGAAGTCTGGGTAATAGAGTGACACCTCGGTTGCTGTATCGACCTTAGTCGCCAGTCCCTTCGAACTAGTGCCGGCGCAGCGCAGGCGGATCAGCGTGTTGACGGTGAACGCCTTGCCTCCCAATCTGGTCGCCATCGCCCGGGCGTCTGGCTGCGAGGCCAAGCTGGAGTGCAAGAGGTCCTTCGGGGCCACGGAGCCAGCAGCGAAGGTCGCAAGCGCGGAGCTGACTGGGATCGCCAACGACCCGACCGTGGTGCACATTGGTCGCTTCGCGCGGCCTGTCGTCGCCTGGGTCGGCCAGCACGGCTCGCTACGAAGAAGTCGGTCAATTTCCTCGCTCAGGACAGGCACTGAGGACGAGTCGGCAGACTGCGGGTCGAAGGCAAGGAAAGCCTGGGCACCGAATTCAGCGAACAGGCGCTCGGGAAGCAGTCGAACGGCGAACGAGGCGGATTGCTGGAGAAGCCAGGCGTTCCACTCGCTGTTCTGCGGATCGACAAGCTGGCTGCGGTCCTCGGTCATCTCGAACGGGGCGCTGATGCTGAATGCAAAGCCGGTCCGCGACCGCGTAGCACCGATCGGGTAGTAGAAGATCCCAGACGTACGCAGGTCCAAGCGACCGCGCCGAGTCCGGACGGAGACACCCAATCGGATCCGGCCACCGGGAACCCGGAAATAGCCGGGCACATTCGGCCCGCGAAGCCCAACCGGCGGCGTCAGGACGTGCTGATACTCCATCTCAGTGATCGGTTCAGGCGAGTGACCCGGCGACGGGCCGTGCTCCTGCAGCCGAGCAGTGCGCCTTATCAGATTCGGGCCGGACGATCCGGCGCGGGCAGACTGCCGCCACCGCAACTCGTGTCCAAGACGTGCGGAGCGAAGCACCACAGCTTGCAGATTCTTCCCTCGCCCGGGGTGCGCCAACTTGATGAGCGTGGGCGCGAGCTCGCCAGCAATGGTTTTTAGCGCCTCGGCCTCACGCTGCTCGTCGAAGGCCCGCAGAGCCCCATCGTCAACTTGACGGTACGGGACCACAAGGGTCACCCCTGGCTGGGCCCGTGATTCCGGATGGGCCAGCGGTGCAGCCAGTGCTCCCTCTGAGCGATCAAGGATGGTGTACCACCCCCCGGACATGACGTGAATACGGTCCCCGAACAAGAACAGAGATCGGAGCCCGAAGTTCTTCGACCCGATGCCATTGGTCTTCGGCTCAACACGATCAGCTGCACCCGGTACCAGACCGTGACCGAGCATTACGCTCAGCCGTTTCCACCCCGCGTGGTCGATGGTCTTCCCGCTGCCGCGGACGATGACAGCATCCGAGCCGAACTCGATTAACAGTTCGGTTCCTCCTGCGTCGTACTCGTTCTGCACCAGCTCCCGCAGAACGTCTGCCGGGGTATGGCTGCGCGCGAACTCGGTGAGCATGCTCGCACCGACGCGGAACCGGAAGTCGAGGTCCCCAGAGTTAGCGGGGATGGGGGATTGATCAGGCACGTCTATTCTCATCGAACCGCTCCAGGGGGTGAGGATGATGACGCCAGGCCTGCCGGCAGAAACGGTCACTGCGACCATCCTGGAGCACTGCATGTCGTTTCGGAAATCGCCTTGGTTTGCGGAGGACAAGCATGGAACCCGCTTCGCTCTACGGCCGTACTGGTCTTGTGCCACCAGGGTCACCAACACGATGATCCAGCGCGCGCTCCTGGGCCTCAGTACGGGGGCTCCGTGCGAGGACAGGCCGACAAGGCGTCACCTACAGGAGTGGGATGCACCGGCAATGGGTGACGCGAGCAACCTGACGGCCAGCGTGGAGACAGGGCCGGCCGTTGGGCGGCCCTGAGCGCGGCATATCCACGGGATGATCTCCGTGCGCTACGCCTCCGCTGAATGCTGCGCTGCAGGTCAGGGCCGTTACAGCCGGAACAACCGTAGTGCTCTTGAAAACCGCTAGGCCGGGTGACCGGTCTCGTGGGTTCGAATCCCACGCTCTCCGCTCAACC
>NZ_JBSGHN010000031.1:0-15106 GCF_053604425.1 Microbispora sp. NPDC004025
TGAGCGCGCTCGTGCCGCCCGTGCCGCCGGTGGGAGAGGCGGTGGGAGAGGCGGTCGGTGACGGCGACGGCGACGGGGTGCCGCCGCTCCCGAACTGCGTGAAGAAGCTCCACACCACGGGCCTGGTCCAGGAGTTCTCGCCGGGTTCGAAGTCGCCGGACTTCCCGTCCACGGGCCCGGGGGTGTGGCCCGCGTCGAACGCCGCCCACGCGACCGGATACCCGGCCCGGCAGCCCGAGTAATAAGTGACGATGTGCGTCAGGCTGCCCTGCGCCGGCTCCGGCGGGTTCTGGGCCGTGCAGCCGTTGTTCCTGACGAACCTGTCACGCAGCGACCGGCCCGCGGAGATGTTGAGCACCGGGTCCCTGAGGCCGTGCAGCCCGATGTAGGCGACGGGCTCGGTGCCGCCGCTGCACCCGCTGAGCTGCCCGCCGGAGTAGACCGCCACCGCGCGGAAGACCGACGCCCGGGCACACGCGAGCGCGTAGCTCATGCCGCCGCCGTAGCTGAAGCCCATGGCGAAGCGCTGCGCGGTGTCGACACAGAGATCCGCCTCGATCCGCCGGATCATGTCGTCGACGAAGGTGATGTCCTCACCGCCGGAGTTGGCCCAGCCGTTGTTGAAGCCCTGGGGCGCGACGAAGATGGTGCTGTTGTTCGACAACGCCCTGAGCCCGTAGTAGGACCAGGGGTATCCGCTGGTTCCCCCGGAGTCGACGTCATTGGCGGTGCCGCCGTTCCAGTGGAATCCGAAGATCAAGCGATAGGGAGTGTTGTTGTTGTAATTGTCAGGAATTCTCAGGATGTAGCTGCGATTCTTCCCGCTGGTCGTGATCGACTGCGTGCCGCTTCTCAGCGTCGGAGTCTTGCCGCATCCCGCGGTGGCCGCGAGGGCGCTCTTCGCGGTGACGGATTCGGTGGCACTGTCGCCCAGCGCGGCCTGCGCCGTGGACAGGAAGAGCAGTGCCGTGGTCGCGATGACGGTGAAGAGGGATCTGTGCCCCGGCATCACGCGAGCTCCTTTCCCATGGAGACACACGAAAATGGGGTAGCCGTTCGTATCGGCGTTTTTCTGGAAAGAGAGGGCCCGGCCGGACCGGTGTGTCCGGTCTCTGGCTCGGCGAATTCCGGGTCCGCCGTCGCCGGCGTCCGCTGCGCGATCGAACTCACTGGTTCCGCGCGTGTCGGCCGGCCGGTCGAGGCGTCCGGTGTTAACGCTCACCAACGCCCCGATCGGATTTCCTCTCTTCCGGACGGCGGGGATGGAGGCGATGGTGCAGCGGAGCAAATATGACCGTGACCGGACCTGTCAAGGCTCGGACGTCCCGGCGTCACGGGATCGGCGTCCCGGCCGACCGGCCGCTCCCTCGCCTGGCCAGGGAAAGCGGCCGTGGTTCCCGCTGACGGGCCGCGCTGAAACTTTCACTCCCCGCGCTCGAATCGTTTGCGAGGGCGTGCGAATCCGCCGTCAGCGCCGCACGTCAGCGCCGCAGCCGTACGGGATCGGCAGGTCCGCTGCGGCGGACGACCCAGGCCTCGGTGATGTGGTTGAACATCGCCTCGGCGGCGCCGTCGGGATCGCGGGCGGCGATGCGTTCGTAGATGCGGCGGTGACCGAGGTTCGACGCCACGCACAGGGCCCGCTCGGTCCGGCCCGTGTAGCGGGCGGTGTGGATGACCTGGTTCTCCAGCGCACGCACGACGCCGCGAGCGATGCGGTTCCCGGACGCCTGCATGATCGTGTCGTGGAAGGCGCGGTCGCTGTCCGCGTAGGTGACGTGGTCGTCCACGAGCTCGTCCATCCGGTCCACCAGCGCGCGCAACCGCTCGACGGTCTCCGGCCCGGCCACGCGAGCGGCGACGTTCGCCATGTCGGACTCCAGCACGCGCCGTGTGACGACGACGTCGTCGAGAATCGCCAGGGTCTCGTCCTCGGCGATGGTCGCGGCGAGGACGAGCTCGTCGAGCATGTCCCACATCGCCGGGGGCGTCACCATGGTGCCGGCGCCCTGGCGGACCTGTACGAGCCCCTTCTCCTGCAGGACTTTCACGGCCTCGCGGACGACGGTGCGGCTCACGGAGAAGGCTTCGCACAGCGCGGGCTCGGGAGGCAGCGGCGTTCCCGGCGGGTGCACGCCGCGGACGATGCGCTCCACCAGTTCGGCCGTCACCGCCCGGGCGAGGCTGGCCGGGCGCCGTACCCAGGCGGGGGACGCCGGTACGCCACCGGCCGTTTCCTGCGATGCCGTCATATCCCCCTCCGGTGGCCCACACGAACAGCGCCACCGCGCCAGTATAGGTGACGGCTATTGACGTAATACGTCATACGAGTTACGTTTCGCCGAAGACCGGCCGGGCCAGCCGGCCGCTCACTGGAAAGCGAGCAGCGATGAGACAGCAGCGGTGGTGGGCGGTCCTGATGGTCGCGGGACTGACCGTGACCGGCTGCGGGAGCGCCGCGCGGACGGAGTCCCCGTCCGGACAGGCGTCGCAGGAGCAGCGCAAGCTGGTGGTCTGGGACTGGAAGTCCGGTGAACCGGCCGCCGCGACCTACATAGAGAAAGCGAAGGCCGACTTCGCCCAAAGCCATCCCGGGGTGACGGTCGAGTTCGTCGCCCAGCCGTTCGACCAGTACTACACCCTGCTCGGCACGGCGATCCAGTCCGGCAAGGGGCCTGACGTCATGCTCTTCAACGGCGGCGGGCAGATCCGCGACCGGGCCGACGCGCTCCTCCCGCTGGACCAGTACGTCGCCGAGGACAAGAACCGGTTGGCGGGCTGGGACGCGTTCAGCAAGGACGGCAAGATCTACGCCGCGCCGGTGACCCTGCAGGGACACCCCATCTACTACAACAAAGCGCTCTACGAGAAGGCCGGTCTCGACCCGGCGAACCCGCCGAAGACGTGGGACGAGCTCGTCGACGGCTGCGCCGCCATCAAGAAGGCGACCGGCGCCACGTGCTTCGCGCTCGGCAACAAGGAAGGCGCCGGAATCCAGTTCTGGATGTCGGGCCTCGGATCCGGCATCCTGACGCCCGCGGAGTACGACGACTGGATCGCAGGCAAGCGCGACTGGACCTCCCCGCACGTACGGCAGATCTTCGAGCTGTGGAAGGAGGCCCAGGACAAGGGACTGAACAACGAGGGCGCCAACTCCACCGCGATGTTCACCGACATCTTCAGGGTCTTCCAGACCGGCAAGGCCGCTCACATCATCGGGCTGATGTCCGACGTCGGGCACTGGAAGGACTTCGGCGAGTTCCTGCCGCCCGACAAGATCGGTGTCATGCAGGCCCCGGTCGTCTCCGAGGGGGCCGCTCCGAGCCTTCCGTACGACGGCGGCATCGGCTACGCGGTGGCGAAGTGGACGAAGGACCCGAAGCTCGCCGCCGACCTGGTGCGATCCCTGACCTCGACCGACGCCTTGACCGCGTTCTACGCCAAGGCCGGCGCGATCGCGTCCGACACGACCATCGACGTCTCCCAGGCCGGTCCGGCCGTCGCCACGATCGTGCAGCAGATCAAGGCAGGCAAGCCCGCCCTGCACGTCGCGCTGTCCTCCAAGACCCTGGACCTGATGGGAAGACTGTCCCAGCAGCTCCTGAGCGGGTCGGCCACGGTGGACGAGGTCGTGGAGCAGCTGGCCGCCTCCGACCGGGCGGGCTGATCGTGCCGGTCAAAGGTTCGCCGTCGTCGCTGCGCCCGGCCGGCTCCGCCCGGCCCGGCGCGGCGGCGACGGAGCGGCGCGGGAACGCCCGTACGCCCACCCGCGGGGCGCTCGCCGAGCGCCTCGCGCCCTACGTCCTGGTGGCCCCGGCCGTACTGATCATCGTGGTGCTGCGGCTGTGGCCGCTCGTCCTGGGCGTCAACTTCTCCTTCACCGGTGACGGCGAGCTCAACGGGACCCCCGTCGGCCTGGGCAACTACCTGGAGCTGGCCGCCGACCCGTTGTTCCGCACCGCGCTGCGCAACGTCGGGCTGCTGGTGCTGCTGCTTCCCGTGGCGGTGGCGATTCCGGGCCTGCTCGCGACCTTCATCTATCTGCGCGTGCCGGGCCATCGGGTCTACCGCAGCGTCTACTTCTTCCCGGCCGTGCTCTCGCCGGTGATCGTCGGCGCGATCTTCAACCTCATGCTGGGGTACGACGGCCCGGTGAACGCCGCTCTCGGGGCGATCGGCGCCGGTCCGGTCGACTGGCTCGGGGATCCGGACGTCGCGATGTTCACGGTCGTCGCCGTGCACGTATGGGCGACGTTCGGGATGGCCCTGGTGGTGTTCCTCGCCGGGTTCAGCACCCTGGACGCCTCGCTGCTGGACGCCGCCCGGGTGGACGGCGCGTCGCTCGGCCGCGTCATCTGGCACGTGATCATCCCGAGCCTGACGCGCACCATCCAGTTCGTCTTCGTGACCACGATGATCGGGATGCTGACGTCCATGTTCGGCCTGCTCTTCGTCATGACCAGCGGGGGCCCGGAGGGGTCGACCTACCTGCCGGAGTACTACATCTGGCACGAGCAGGGGCAGATGAACCGGCCGGCGCTCGCCTCGGCCGCGTCGACGGTTCTCTTCGTCGTCATGCTCGTGGTGGGGCTCCTGCAGATCAGCCTGCTCCGCCGCGCGGGAAGGCAGGACTGATGCCCGGCATGCGCCTGGTCAGGTGGGCGGCCGCCGTTCCGATGGCCGCCCTCGCACTGGCCACGATCTATCCTCTCGTGTTCACCGCCAACGTCGCGATGAAGACCCGCCGCGACTACGTCCTCGACCGGTTCTCCCCGGCGGCCTCCCCGCGCCTGGACAACATCGCCGAGGCGTGGGCCGGCGCCGGGATGGCGCGGTACTTCGCCAACTCGTTCGTCGTGGTGACCCTGTCGGTGCTTCTTCTGCTGCTGCTGGGGTCGATGGCCGGCTTCGCGCTGAGCCGGCTGCGGTTCCGCGGCTCGACCGTCATCTTCCTGGGCTGTCTCGCGGGGCTGTTCGTCCCCTTCCAGGTGATCATGGTGCCGCTGACCAGGGTCATGGCGGACAGCGGGCTCGTCGACACCTATCCGGGACTGATCCTGGCCTACGTCGCGCAGTTCCTCCCGTTCACCGTCTTCCTGATGACGAGCCACTACAGGACCATCCCGGCGGAGATCGTCGACGCGGCCAGGATCGACGGGAACACGGTGTACGGGGTGTACCGGCGGATCATGCTCCCGCTGGGCGTTCCCGCGCTGCTGTCCGTCGGCATCCTCAACACCCTGTTCTGCTGGAACGACGTGCTCATCTCCCTGCTGATGATGCCGTCGCCGGAGCATCGCACCCTCATGATCGGGGTCAACTCGCTGCGCGGGCAGTACTCGGACGACATCCCCACCTTCGCCTCGGGAGTCCTGATCGCCGCGGTGCCCGTACTGATGATCTATCTGTTTCTGCAGCGGCGGATCGCCGACGGCGTCACCGCAGGTTCCACGAAGGGCTGACATGAGGATCACGGGGTATCGGACCACGACGACGGTCTCGGAATGGGGCCGTCCCGTCGGCGACGCCAACGGCGTCTTCGCCGACGGGGTCGTCTCGGTGCCGATCGTCTTGGTGGACACCGACGAGGGGATCACCGGCGTCGGCCTCGGGCCGCACGTGAACATCGACGCGGTGTTCGCCGCCATCGAGGGTGAGGATCCGCGCAGTGTCAGCGCGCTCTACGACCGGATGCTGCGGCAGACCTTCAAGGCGGGGCACGCGGGCGCCGTGTTCGGCACGATCGGCGCGCTCGACACCGCCCTGTGGGACATCAAGGCGCAGGCGGCCGGCGAGCCGCTCTGGCGTCTGCTGGGCGGACGCGACAGGCGGGTTCCCGCCTACGCCTCGGGCCTGGACATCGGCCTGACCGACGACGAACTCGTCTCGGCCTACCAGGTCTACGCCCAGCACGGCCTGCGCGCCGCCAAGATCAAGGGTGGCCTCGACATCGAGCGCGACCGGCACCGCCTGACCCTGGTGCGAGATGTCCTGACCGAGGCCGGGCACGGTTCGCGGCCGGGTCTGATGCTCGACGTAAACGAGGCCTGGACGCGCAAGCAGGCGGTCCGGCACGTCTGCGAGCTCGAGCGCACCCTGGATCTCACCTGGATCGAAGAGCCGGTCCGGCGGTGGGACGCCGAAGGGCTGGCCGCCGTCGGCCGTGGCGTCCGCGCCTCCGTCGCCACGGGGGAGAACCTCACCGGGCTCGAGCAGTTCCGCCCGCTGCTGGCCGCGGGGGCGGTCGACATCGTCCAGACGGCCGCCGTCTGGGGGGTGTCCCACTTCCTCCGGGTGGCCGCCCTGGCGCACGCCCACGACCTGCCGGTCAGCCCGATCGGCAACACGCCGGTCGGGCTGCTGCACGCCGCGACGTCGGTGCCCAACCACATGGCCAGCGAGTTGCAGGACCTGCATCCGCCGATCGGCGTGTCACTCGATCTGTACGTCGAGGACGGCGCGTTCATCCTCGGTGACTCGCCGGGGCTGGGCATCACGATCGACGAGCAGGCGATGAAGGGGGCCGCCGGCCGTCCGGACACCAGCGCCGCGAAGGGCCCCGGCGTCCGGCCGGAGCAGGCCGGGCGACGGCTGCTTTCCGTGGCCGACCACGGTCACCCCGCACAGCCACACCAGCTCACCCCCCGCACGCGGCCGAACGACGAGGTGCCTCACACCGTCCGGCGCTGACCGTCCCCGCGCACGCAGTGCCGGAAGAAAGGAAGAAACATGCGTCCGTCACCTGTGCCGCGAAGACGACCACAAGGAAGAACGACGGCCGCGGCGTCCGCCGCCGTACTCATCACCGCCGGGATGTTCGCCGGGCCGGGCGCCGCCCGGGCGGAAGCGGCCGGGGCCGCCCACAGGATCGTGGTGGCGCCCGCCGGAGCCAAGAACGCCGACGACAACGGCCCGGGCAACAGGGGCCGGCCGCTGGCCACCCTCGGGGAGGCGCAACGACGGGCCCGTGTCGCGGCGGCCGAGGGGAAGCGCGACGTCACGGTCGAACTCCTGGACGGGACCTACCGGCTGACCTCGCCGCTGCGTTTCGACGCCGCCGACTCCGGCCGGAACGGGCACACCGTCACCTGGACGGCCGCGCGCGGGGCCACGCCCGTGCTTAGCGGTGCCACGCCCGTCACCGGCTGGGAGGTCGACGACGCCGCCACCGGTGTCTACAAGGCCCACGTCGGCACCGGGTTCGACAGCCGCCAGCTCTACGTGGACGGGAAACCCGCGCAGCGCGCACGGATCAGCGTGGCACGCTCCGACATCACCCTGACTCCCACCGGCTTCACCATCAGGAACCCGGATCTCGCCTATCTCGCCACGCTTCCCGACCAGAAGCGCATCGACTTCCAGGCGATGCTCTCGTTCACCAACCGGTTCGCGCCGGTGGAGAGCATCTCCGGTTCCACCGTCGTCATGCAGCAGCCGGCCTGGGACAACAACACCTACGGGTACGACGCCATCCAGGCTCCGTTCCGGACGCCGAAGTTCTTCCTGCTCAATTCCAGGAGATTCCTGGATGAGCCCGGCGAGTGGTATCTGGATACCACCGCTGGAACGCTGTACTACAAACCGCTCCCCGGGCAGGACATCTCGCAGGTGCGGGCCGAGCTGCCCCGGCTGGAGTCGCTGGTCCAGGTCGGCGGCACCTACGACGAACCGGCCCGCAACCTCCGGTTCGAGGGCCTGACCTTCACCGGCACCACCTGGCTGCACCCCGGCACCTCCGACGGCTACGCGAACCAGCAGACCGGCGCCTTCATAAGCGGCGTCCAGCCCCATCGGCCGCCGGACGCGTTCACCTCGTGCTCCTCCGGCTGCAAGGGATTCGAGGCGTCCCGTAACAACTGGGCGCAGGCGGCCGCGGCGGTGCAGGTGTCGGCCGCGGAGGACATCGCCTTCGTGGACAGCACCTTCGTGAACCTCGGTTCCGTCGGGCTCGGCATCGGCAACGACGCCAACGCCCACGCCACCGGCGTGGGACTCGGCGCGCACAGGGTGTCGGTCGTGGGGAGCACGTTCACCGCGAGCGCCGGAGGCGGCATCGTGGTCGGCGGCATACGCCCGGACGCGCACCACCCGTCCGATCCCCGTATGGTCAACAGCGACATCCTCCTGCGTGACAACCGCGTCTACGCGACCGCCCTCGAATACCTGGACCAGGACGGGATCTTCGCCAGCTACGTCACCCGGCTGGCCATCGAGCACAACTACGTCTCCGACATGCCGTACACCGGAATCGGCATCGGCTACGGCTGGGGTGCCAACGACCCGGGCGGCAGCCCGGAGTACATCAACCGCGGGCTGTACGACTTCCAGCCGCTCTACGACACGCCGACGACTCTCAGCGACGTCCGCGTGGTGGGCAACCATGTGCGCAAGGTCGTGCAGACCATGTTCGACGCCGGCTGCATCTACACGCTGTCGGCGATACCCCGCAGCACGATCGACGAGAACTACTGCGAGAGCAGCGGACAGCTCGGTCTGTACTTCGACGAGGGTTCCCGGTATCTGAGCGCGAGCCACAACGTGTTCGTCGGCACCGCCGCGCAGTGGGCGCACGCCAACAACCAGAACGGCAACCACACCGGTGACCTCACGCTGATCGGCAACTTCTCCACCAACCCCGCGATCACCGGCCTGGTGAACGGCCAGCGCGGCAACGTCGTCAGGGACAACGTGACCATCAGCGCCGGCAACATTCCCGCCGAGGCCGCCCGGATCGTCTACGAGGCGGGTCCCACCGGGAAGTACCGCGGCGAGCCCGACCCGCAGCGCCCCCCGCTCGGTGTCTCTCTGACGGCCGACCCGGCCGGTGTGAGCGCCGGTGGTTCGGCCACCGTCACCGCCACGATCGCGAACGTGAGTGACGGCCGGGCCGCCGGCCTGGCCGTCTCGATCACCGTTCCCGAGGGCTGGCAGGCCGAACGCGTCGGCAAGCCGGTGAAGCGCGGGCTGGCCGCCGGAGCCTCGGCCACCGAGACGTGGAAGATCATCGCACCCGGCTCGTTCACGACACCGGTCAGCCGCGCGGCGGTCGAGGCGTCGGTGAGCTTCAGCGCCGGCAAGACCGGCTACACGGTGGACAGGTCGCTGACCCTGACCGCGATCAACCCGCTGACCTCCCTGAAGGCCCACGGCTCGGTGCCGAGCCGGTTCGCGGAGGCCGGATCCGAGTACGCCATCCTCACCGAGGGAACCGACATCTGGCAGGACGCCGCCGGGTCCTTCGACGAGTACGGCGTCGTCTACCGGGACGACGCGGCCGGGAGCACGTCGACCGTGACCGCGCGGGTCACCCAGATGGACAACACCAACGCCTGGGCCAAGGCGGGGGTCGTGCTCCGCAACGACGTCACCGGCACGGGCTCGTCGCCCGGATACGCCGTCATGGTGGTCACGCCGGGCAACGGGGTCGCCTTCCAGTGGGACTCCGACGGCAACGGCTACCTCGACTCGTTCAGCGGGGTCTCGGGAATCAGGGCGCCCGCCTGGGTCCGCCTCGTCCGCTCCGGCGACCAGGTGAGCGGCTACTACTCCACCAACGGCACCGCCTGGACCAAGGTCGGCCCGACGGCGACCCTGCCCGGCATCGCCGACAGGCAGGACGCGGGACTGATCGCCACGTCCCACGCCGCGGGCGTGACGGGTCAGTTCGGCTTCGCCGACTTCGGCGTGAGCTGATCCGGGCACATCCGAGCCCGGACCATGACCGGGGGCCGGCCGCGGTGGCGGCCGGCCCTTGGTCATCGGCCGTGCTCCGGGACTGTCCTACTCCACCGAGTGGCCGGCCGGCGTCCGGGTTCGGTGAGGCTCCTGTCCCGGGAGCGGGTCAGCGGTAGCCGGCGGCCACGATCTCGGCCTGGACGGCGTTCTCGGTGGCGTCGGAGGGATAGCCCGCGACCATGGCGCCTTCATAGAAGGTGCCCGCGCTGAGGTTGGCGCCGCCGTCGGGCTTGCAGCAGTCGCCGCCACTTCCCAGGATGATGGCCCCCTGCTTCTTCATCGGGCTGTAGCCGTTGGGGAGCGGGCCGTCGTACAGGGTGTACAGACCGCCGGACTGCGCGTTGCTGCCCTTGATGGCGAACCGGGTCGTGCCGTTGTTCTTCAGCGTGGCGGTGACGAACTTGCTGGTGAAGGCGCGCTGGTTGGGGTTCCAGGATTGGCTGCCGCCGGGGTAGAGGCCCCATTCGAGGTCGGCCTGGACCCAGGGGCCGGTTCCGGAGCAGCCGCCGAACCAGCACTGCTTGCTGAAGTTGATGGCATCCATGGCTCCGGCGGCGTCGGCCTTGCGGGTGGTCTCGCTGTTGCCGTAGTCGAAGCAGCATCCGCTGTTGACGTGGGTGCCGCTGGTCACCATGTACATGCCCTCGGGCGCGCTGCCCGTGGGCACGCCGGTCAGGTGACCGTCCCGCCAGTAGCTGTTGCCGGGGTTGATGTAGAGGGAGTAGGCCTTGTTGCCGCCGACGGTGAGCGACTCGGTGGTCGCGGTGGCGGGCCTGCTCTGGGGGGAGCCGGGGACCACGCTGGAGCCCTGGTACCACAGGTCGTTGCCCCGCCCGGACTGGTCGTACACGACCGTGATGACACATGTGGTGCCGGCGCAGAAGGAGTCCTGCGCCGCCGCGTTGGCGACGCCGCCCGCGGTCAGGACGGCGATGTTCCGGGTCGTGTTGTCGGACGAGCGCCTGACCTGGTACAGGTTGCCGGTGTAGGAGCCGTAGAGCGCCCGCGTCGTGCTGTGCGCGGCCACACACGGCGTGCCGCCCGAGGCGTAGATGTCGCACGCGCGCGCGCCGGGCGGCGGCGGGGTCGGCGACGAGGTCGGCGACGGGCTGGGCTCGGCTCCGGTGGTCCACTTCTGGTTGGTGCCGCCGTGGCAGGTCCAGATGTGCACTTTGGACCCGTTGGCGGTGCCGTTGTTGGACACGTCCAGGCACTTGTTGGCCCCGACGGCGGTGATGGTGCCGTCGGAGTTGAGGCGCCACTTCTGGTTGTTCTGGCCGTTGCAGTCCCAGATGATGACGGCGGTGCCGTCGGCGGTGCCGCCGCCGTAGACGTCCAGGCACTTGTTGCCGTAGACGCGCAGCTCACCGGCGCTGGTGGAGGTCCACTGCTGGTTGGCCTGCCCGTTGCAGTCCCAGATCTGCGTCTGCGCGCCGTTGGCCTGCGACGCGCCGCTGACGTCCAGGCACCGCCCCGACCCCACGCCGACCAGCGGCGTGGTCGCCGCGGAGGCGGGCGCCGACCATGTCAGGGCGGTGGCCAGGAGAGTCGCCAGCGCCGCGACGACGGACACGACGACGGCCGCCCGGGAGCGCCGCCCACGCCTCGCGCGGCCCGGTGGGGGAACGGATGGAGGTCGCATTGTCGTACTCCTCGGGGGTAGGGCGTCGCGGGGACGGGCTCGCTCGGGAAAAGGGCGCGCCGGGAGAGGCGCGCGCGGCCTGACAGCTGTTAAGGACCGGCGCGAACAGCAGGAAAGCCGCTCGAAGCCGGTCGTCACAGACGAGGCGAATCGATTCGATACGAAGCGAGCCCGCTGGAGACGGGGAAGGCGTCGGTGCACGGTGAAGCACATACGACGGGCGGACGCCGTGTCAAGGCTCCGTGTTAACCGGCTGCCTGCCGGAAGCCCTCCCCGATCCGGATGCCCTGCGTTTACGGCCGGCGTGCTCGATGAAACTTTCATCCGCCCGGCGCGCGGTTCACGTCCCGGCCGCGCCGCTGTCGTCCGAACCGGTTCTGGTGCCTCGCGGCCCGGCCGTCACCGGTCGGAGGAGAAGAGGCGCTGCTGGATCTCCCTGCGGTAGTCGTCGAGAGTGTTGTCGATGTGCGTGGCGGCGGCCTGGGCGGCCGCTTCCGGGTCGCCGGCGCGGATGGCCTGGGAGATGGCGTCGTGCTCCTCGACGGCCTTGGCGGCATGCCCGCCCACCGAGCCCCGCAGCCCGATGAGGCTCGACTGGGCCTGCAGGCGCCGGGCCTCCCGCACCGCGATCTGAAGGAACATGTTGTGGGAGGCGGTGGCGATGGCGGTGTGGAAGGTGTCGTCGCCCTCGTTGAACAGGTCCTCGCGTCCGGTCTCGAAGCCGTGCCGGCACATGCCGGCCGCCTCCTCGATGGCCCGCAGCTCGGCAGGGGTGGCGCGCCGGGCGGCCAGCCGGCTCGTCTCCATCTCCTGCGTCCGGCGGAACTCGAACAGCATGTAGACGTGGTCCAGGTCGGTCGGGAGGAAGAAGGCCGCCCGGCGCCCGGTGCCGAGCATCCCCTCGTCGTCGGCCACGTAGAGGCCGCGCCCCTTCTGGGCGCGCACCCGTCCGAGCGCGGAGAGTATCTTCACCGCCTCGCGGACGACGGTGCGGCTGGTGCCCAGCTCCCGGGCCAGGTCGTTCTCGGTCGGCATGCGGTCCCCCGGACGCAGGCCCAACCGGACGATCAACTCGAGCACCTGCTCCGCGGCCACCTCGTAGCCCGGCCGGTATCCGCTCTCACGGGGGGTGTCGGTCACCGTGCTCCCTCCTCGCCGTTCCCTGCAGAGTATGACTGATCGGAGTTGTCTTTCCGTGGGGCACGTACGTCCGATCAGTACGACACATATGAACGATTCATTCGGGATGGTCGGCACCGGCGAATACGCCGGCGGACGTAACCACAGGTGAACGAGGAGAAAAGGATAACTGTGGCCCGGACGCCGATGTGCGCACGGTGAAATAAGTGGGCTTAAGGTCTTGACGGGCATCAGCGCTCCGATCGTAATTGGTAGCGAGATCCCGGTGGGAGAGCTCGTTCCGGAATCTCCGCGGCTGGATCACATGGGCGGGGTGTGGAAGGCGCTGCGCGGCCCTCCGAACCCCGGCCGGCCACGTCGACGTCCACAGCCCCGCTTCACCAGGCGTCCCCTCGTGGTGCCGCCGGTGAGGCAGCCGGCCGCCGTCGTACCCCTCACCGTTCGGCGACGGCTTCCACCTCGGGAGGGATCGACCTGCCTGAGGAGGGCGTGACCTGACCACCCCCCTACCCCCCAAAGGAACCACCGTGCAGTCACCTTCACCCGTCACGGCGCCGAGACCGGTCCTCACCGGCATCGTCGCCGCGGCGCTGGCCGCGGCGTTCGCCCTCGTCGCCCCGGCCACCCCGGCCCTCGCGGCCACCACGACCCTGTACGCGTCTCCCTCCGGCACCGGCACCGCCTGCACCTCCGCCCAGCCCTGCTCGCTGCCGGCGGCACAGACGGCGGTGCGGTCGCAGAACAGCGCCATGTCCGGTGACATCGTCGTCGAGCTCGCCGACGGCGTGTACCGGCAGACCTCCCCGCTGAGGTTCACCGCCGCCGACTCCGGCAACAACGGCTACACCGTCAAGTGGCAGGCCGCGCAGGGCGCCCGCCCGGTGATCAGCGGAGCCCGGGCGGTCACCGGGTGGTCGCTGGCCGACTCCGGGAAGAACATCTGGCGCGCCGACGTCGGCACGGGGATCGACACCCGGCAGCTGTACGTCAACGGCGCCCTCGCCACGCGCGCCCGCACCCAGGTGAACCGGAACGACTTCACCGCGACCACCACCGGGATGAGGTTCAGCAGCAGCTCGCTGAGCTACCTGAACAATCTCGCCAACCAGAACCGGGTCGAGATGGAGAGCGTGGGCTCGTTCACCGACCGGTACGTGACGGTGCAGAGCATCAGCGGCAACTTCATCACGATGCAGCAGCCCGGCTGGAACAACAACACCTTCGGGTACGACACCTTCAGCCAGCCGCACCGGGCGGGCGCGCTGTACCTGGAGAACGCGTACGAGTTCCTGGACTCCCCGGGTGAGTGGTACATCAACCCCGGGACCGGCGTCCTGTACTACATCCCGGCGTCGGGGCAGAACATCAACAACGTCGCCGTCGAGCTGCCGGTGCTGCAGTCGCTGGTCGACGTCGGGGGCACCTACGACTCGCCCGCGCACCACATCACCTTCAGCGGCATCACGTTCACCGGCACGACGTGGCTCGGCCCCAGCAGCAACCAGGGCTTCGTGGACCAGCAGACCGGCGCCTACATCGCGGGCAACTACAACTGGCCCGGCGACCGGCTGACCTCCTGCCAGGAGGGCTGCCAGGCGTTCGAGTCCACGCGGCCGAACTGGTACCAGATGCCCGCCGCGGTCCAGGTCTCCGCCGCGAACAACATCACCTTCACCGACTCGCAGTTCGTCAACCTGGGCCAGACGGCCATCGGCATCGGCAACGACGCGAACGCGCACGCCAGCGGTGTGGGCCTGGGCGCGAGCGACATCACGGTCACCCGCTCCGAGATCGCCCGCAACTCGGCCGGCGGGGTCGTGGCCGGCGGGGTGCGCGCCGACGCGCACCACCCGAGCGACCAGCGGATGGTCAACCGGAACATCACGGTCAGCAACAACCGGATCCACGACCTCGGCCTGGACTACCGGGGCATCGTCTCGGTCCTGACCACCTACGTCACCACCTCGAACGTCTCGCACAACGAGGTCTACAACCTGCCGTACACCGGCATGTCGATCGGCTACGGGTGGGGCGCCAACGAGCCCGGCGGCAGCACCAACTACGCCAACCGCGGGCTGTACAACTACCAGCCGCGGTACACCACCGCCACCACCGCGTCCGGCAACAAGCTCGTCGGCAACTACGTGCACGACGTCATGCAGCAGATGACGGACGGCGGGTGCATCTACACGCTGTCCTGGAACCCCGGCGCCGTGATCAGCGACAACTACTGCCTGCGGACCAACGGCTGGTTCGGCGTCTACTTCGACGAGGGCTCGAAGTACTACACCGTCAGGAACAACGTCCTGTCGAACACCGGCACCTGGGCCACGGCCAACTACTGGGGCGGTGAGAACATGGGCAACTTCACCGTCACCGGCAACTGGTCGACCAACAGCAGCACCAACATCACGAACGGTGACCGCGGCAACGTCGTCAACAACAACGTCGTCGTCTCCAACAACAACTGGCCGTCCGGCGCGCAGGCCGTGATGGCGGCCGCCGGGCCCCAGAGCGGTGGCACGTCGTCGCCGTCGCCGTCACCGACCGCCTCTCCCACCGGCGGCACGGGCGGCACGAGCGCGCTCC
>NZ_JBSGHN010000032.1:0-12713 GCF_053604425.1 Microbispora sp. NPDC004025
GGTTCGGCATCGTGCACGTGGACTACGACACCCAGGTGCGCACGCCGAAGGCCAGCTTCCACTGGATGCGGGACTTCATCGCCGACCCGGTCGTCGCCGCCCCCGTCACCGCCCGCCCCGCGACCACCGGCCCGGTCGACATCCTGGTCGCCGGCACCCCCAGGGGAGAGCGCCCGGTGGGGGATTGACAGGCACCTGCCCGGATTGACCGGCCGTGCCCCGGCGCGTGCCGGTCAATTCCCCTTTTGATGCGCCGAATCCTGATTAATCAGCTACGTTGTGATCAACGTACGAGCGCACCAGGGCAGGACAAATGAACAAGGAGCAGGGCCCGCCGGGGATCGACGTGACGGTCCCCAGCGTCGCCCGGATCTACGACTATCTCCTCGGCGGCAAGGACAACTTCGCCGTCGACCGGGTGGCGGCCGAGAAGCTCATCGAGCTGACTCCGAACGCGCGCGAGGGCGTGCGGACCAACAGGCGCTTCATCCGCCGTGCGGTGACCCTCATGGCCCGTGAGGGCATCCGCCAGTTCCTCGACATCGGCGCCGGGCTCCCGACGCAGGAGAACGTCCACCAGGTCGCGCTCGGCGAAGCCCCCGACTCGCGCGTCGTCTACGTCGACAACGACCCGATCGTGCTCGCCCACGGCCGGGCCCTGCTGGCCGACAACGCCCAGACGATCGTCGTGGACGGCGACCTGCGCGAGCCCGAGGCCATCCTCGGCGACCCCCGCGTCACCGAGCACATCGATTTCGGCAAGCCGGTGGGCCTGCTCATGGTGGCCGTGCTGCACTTCATCCCCGGCACCGATGACGCCGAGCGCATCGTCGGCACGCTGCGCGACCGGCTCGCCCCCGGAAGTGCGATGGCCATCAGCCACCTGTCGTACGGCGACCTCGACGAGGAGAAGATCCGCGAGGGACGCGAGCTGTACAAGGGCACCTCCGCCGGGGCGGTCACCCCGCGGACCCACGCGGAACTGCTGCGGTTCTTCGACGGGTTCGACCTGGTGGAGCCGGGTCTCGTCGTGACCGAGGAGTGGCGGCCCGAGCCCGACGAGCCGAAGCTGCCCAGGATTCCCGGGGTCGACGGCTACGCCGGCGTCGGCCTGCTGCGCTGACGCAATCCCCGGCGGTCCGGCCCGCCGCGTGCGAGCGGCGGGCCGGACGCCGGATCAGGCGGCCGCGATCCACAGGTCGGGGCCGAACACCTCGTAGTGGATGCCGGAGGCGGGCACACCGCGCTCGACCAACTGCGCGCGTACGGCCCGCATGAACGGCAGCGGCCCGCACAGGCAGGCCACGACGCCCTCGGGCAGGTCGATCGCCGACAGGTCGGCCAGTCCCGCCGCGACCGCCGGCTCGCCCGCGTGCCCGGCCGGCAGGTCCTCGTACCACCGATGCAGGGTGGCGCCGGGCAGCGCCGCGACCAGGTCCGCGAGCTCCTCGCGGTGGACATGGGCGTCCGGGGAGCGGTCGGCGTGCACGACCACGACCCGCCGGTCCGACCCGGTGGCGGCGAGATGGTCGAGCATGGACAGCACGGGGGTGACCCCGATCCCGGCCGAGGCGAGCAGCAGCGGCCCGTCCCCCTCGGGCAGGGTCAGGTCGCCGAAGGGCGCGGAGACCGCGAGCACGTCACCGGGCCGTACATGCTCGTGCAGCCAGGCGGAGACCTCGCCCTCGGGGGCGCCCTCGCCGCGCACCCGCTTCACCGTGATCCGCCGGTCGCCGCGCTCCGGGGCGTTCGACAGGCTGTACTGCCGGATCTGCCGCGCCCCGTCGGGCAGTGTCACCTGGACGCTGACGTACTGGCCCGGCCGGAAGGACGCCGGGGTGTCCGGGCGCAGGAGGAAGGAGACCACGTCCGGCGTCTCGTCGCGCCGCTCGACCACCGTGGCCCGGGTCCAGCCCCCGGACTCGCGGTAGAGGTCGCGCTCCAGGCCGATCAGCGTCTCGGCCATGAGCCAGTAGACCTCGTCCCACGCCTGGGCGACCTCGGGCGTGACGGCGCCGCCCAGCACCTCGCCGATGGCGCCGAACAGATACTTGTGCACCACGGCGTACTGCTCCTCGGTGACGCCGAGGGAGGCGTGCTTGTTGGCGATCCTCGACAGCATGGTGCCGGGCAGCTCGCCGGGGCGCTGCACCAGCGCGGTCGCGAACGCGGCGATCGACCCGGCCAGCGCGACGCGCTGCTCGCCGTTGGCCTGGTTTCCCCGGTTGAACAGGTCCCGCAGCAGCTCGGGGTTGTCGGCGAACATCGTGTCGTAGAAACGCGCGGTGATGTCCTGGATCGCGGCCGCGATCACAGGCAGGGTGGCGCGGACGGTCGCGGCCGACTCCGGGGAGAGCATGGCTTCCTCCAAATTGGTATGTAAGACGCAAATTAAACGCCGTGGTCCTGCCCGCATCTTGCTGTTCGCGCGGGTCAGGTGAGAGTGAGCAGCACCGGCCTCGACGGCGAGGCGACCAGTTGGTCCACAGTGATCGGGTCGAGGGAGGCGTAGAAGGCCTGCTGCGCCGAGCGCAGTGCGGCGCGTAGGCTGCAGGCGGCCCGCAGTGGGCAAGGGGTCTCCCCCTCGCAGGTGACGACCTCCTCCTCTCCCTCCAGTTCGCGGACCAGCCAGCCGATCGACGCCGTACGGCCGAAGCCGGTCAGCTCCAGGCCGCCCCCACGGCCCCGGCGGGCCTCCACGACGCCGAGGTGCTGCAGGCGGGCGATGGCCTTGGCGGTGTGGTTGTAGGGGATCGCCATCGCCTCGGCCACCTGGCGGGTGGTGAGCGACGCCCCGGGCTCCAGGACCGCCAGGCGCATGGTGACGCGCAGGGCCAGGTCCGTGAACTTCGTCAACCGCACGCCTCGACGCTAGCAAATCGGTATTTAGCACTCCAATTTGGGGTGCATGGGGGAGGCCCGAGATTGTCGGTGCCGCGATCTATGGTTGGGCCGACAGGATCCGTGACGAGAACGGGGACCCCATGACGACGCTGGCTGATCGCCCGAACGCCGCGCTGCTGGTCATCGATGTGCAGAACGGCGTGGTGGCAGGCGCCCCCAACCGCGACACGGTGATCGCGAACATCGACACCCTGGTCGGCAAGGCACGCGCGGAGGACGTGCCGGTGATCTGGGTGCAGCACTCCGACGACCACGATCTCAAGCGGGACAGCGAGAACTGGCAGTACGTGCCGGAGCTGGTCCGTCGCGACGCGGAGCCGCTCGTCCACAAGAGGTACGGCGACTCGTTCGAGGACACCGAGCTGGAGGCGCTGCTCGCCGAGCGCGGGGTGGGCCGGCTCGTCGTCACGGGCGCCCAGACCGACGCGTGCATCCGCTCGACCCTCCACGGCGCCTTCGTCCGGGGCTACGACGTGACGCTGGTCGGCGACGCGCACACCACCGAGGACCTCACGGCGTACGGCGCGCCGGCTCCTGAGCAGGTGATCGCGCACACCAACCTCTACTGGCAGTACCAGAGCGCCCCCGGCCGTCGCGCCGGAACCGTCGGCACGGCGGAGGTGACCTTCGAGAGCTGACACCGGCGCCGCCGGCCGCTTGCCGGATTTGCCGCGCTATGCGGGGATTGTTGTGTTGTGCCGGGCTTGTCGCGCCTGTCGGAGCCGTCTGCGGAATATCCTGGGGATGTGCCGAGGCGGGGCAGACGGTTCTACGGGGCGGCGCCTACGAGGGGCACCGTCGCATGGAGACGGTTGTGGAACTGGCTCTCCGTGCCGGCCGCCCTGGTCGTCGGCACGGTCGTGATCCATCGGCTGCTGCATCGTCTGGGCGTCATCTCCGGCGATCTCGCCGAGATCAACGTCGGGAACGAGTACGGCCAGATCGCCCGGCGGCGGGACCCGACGCAGGTGGACCAACTGGTCGGCAACATCAACGTCAGCCTGGAGATGCTGGATCGCGAGCGCCGGTTCGCCTCCACCATCGCGCATGAAATCCGCTCTCCGCTGGCCGGGATACGTGTCACGGTGGAGGAGGCGCTCGCCCAGCCGGGCGAGCCCGGTCGCCGTGTGCTTCACGAGGTGCTCCGCGGAGTCGACCGCCTGGAGGCGCTGGCGAACAACCTGCTCCTGATCGCCCGCAGCCGCTCCTCGCAGGTGCGATGGGAACGGCTCGATCTGTGCGAGCTGGTCAGGCAGGAGGTCGCCGACCGATCCGACCCCATCCCGGTGCAGGTGGAGTCCGTTCCCGGCGTGCCGGTCGAGGTCATCCGCTCCCAGCTGTGCGAGATCCTGACCAACCTGCTGGACAACGCCCAGCGGCACGCCAGACACCACGTCCACGTCGAAGTCGGCCGCGAGGGCGGTGTCGCACGACTGGCGGTGTCGGATGACGGCCCGGGCATTCCGGAGGAGGAGAGGGAGCGGATATTCGAGCGGCTGGTCCGGCTCAAGGGTCCCCCGGCGCAGGACGACTCGGGCACAGGGCTCGGCCTCGCCATCACCCGGGAGCTCGTCGGAGGACACCGCGGAGCCGTGTGGGTGGAGGACTCCGGCAGCGGCGGCGCGTGTTTCGTCGTCGAGTTGCCCCTCGCGGACTCCCTGTGACATGCGGCCCCGGCGCGGCGGGCACGGCACCCGCGGGCGTCGTCGGGTTCCGGTCCGGCTGAGGGGGCATCACACGGGGTGAGCGGGCCGCGGGTGGGGGACGGCGCCGCTCGCCGTCGATCGTGAGCGTGGTGGACGTGACCGCAGCCGCCTGTCCCGAAGACCTCGTCCGGGCCGTCCGGGCGGCGGGCGTCCGTGACGAGCACCTGCTCCAGGCGGTGCGCTCGACCCCGAGGGCCGGTTTCGTCCCCGCCGAACATGTCGCCCACGCGTACGAGGACGTGCCGATCCCGATCGCGCACGGGCAGGTGACCACCCAGCCCTCGCTGTCGGCGATGATGATCGAGGGACTCGAGCTCACCGGCCGGGAGCGCGTGCTGGAGGTCGGCAGCGGCCTCGGGTACCAGACCGCGCTGCTCGCCCGTCTCGCCGCCGAGGTGGTCGGCGTCGACCTGTGGCCCGACCTCGTGCGCGCGGCACGGCGCAACCTCGCCCGGCAGGGCATCCGCAACGCGGAGGTGCTCGTCGGCGACGGCGGCCAGGGAATGCCCGATCGCGCCCCCTACGACGCCGTCATCGTCTCGGCGGCCTTTCCCACGGTCCCCGCGCCACTGGTCGAGCAGTTGCGGCTCGGCGGCCGTCTGGTGCAGCCGATCGGCACCGGCGGCCGGGAGGAGGTCGTGCTGTTCGAACGCACCGTCATCGGCCTCGAACCCCGCCAGGTCCTCACGCTGGCCCGCTTCGTCCGCCTCCACGGCCGCTACGGCTATCCCTCCTGACCGTACGGCCGTGTCGGGGGCGGGCGGCGTCGCCCGCCAGGCGGGCGACGCGGGCGGGCCGTCAGGAGCCGTCGGAGTTCAACGCTCGAATCCTCTCAGCCAGCTTCGTGCCGATCACCCGGGCAGGAATCGGATCCAGCATCCGCATGTGGTCGCTGTCGACGCGGACCGCCTCGATCTCGCCCGTGACATAGGGCTCCCAGGAGGCCGGAACCTGCCACTTCTGATCCTCTTCCTTGATGCCCGCCACGAAGACGAGAAGATCACCGTGGAAGACTCCGGGAACGTGTCGGAGGTAGGCGGAGGTGTTGCCCAGCATGGCCTCCGACGCCGACTTCTGAAGTGACGGTCCGGTGGAGTCGTCCGCCACGTCGTCCCACCCCATGAGGCCGACCTCCTGCCGGATCAGCCGGGAGATCTCGTCCTCGGCCTCCTCCCTGGTCGGCAGGGCCTCGCGATCGATGGCCCCTTCGGCGGCGGGGAAGGCGTCGATCACCGCCACCAGGGCGACGTCGTGGCCCTTGTCCTGGAGCCGGCCGGCGATGGCATGCGCCAGCATCCCCCCGAACGACCACCCCGCGAGGATGTAGGGCCCGGTCGGCTGCCTCGACCGGATGTGGGCGACATATCCGTCCGCCATGTCGCGCAGGGAGTCGTACCACTTCCCGGGATTCGAGAGGCGGGGATCCTGGAGAGCGAACACCGGATGCTCCGCCGGGATGTAGGGCAGCAGTTTCGCGTAACTCCAGCTGATTCCACTTGCCGGAGGAAGGAAGAAGACCGGCGCTTTGCCTCCGGTCGTACGAAGCGCCAGAACGACGTCGACGCCGGCCGTTTCTGCGGCGCGATCCAGGTACAGGGCCAGCCGTGCCACCGTCGGCGCTTCGAAGACCGCACGCACGGGCACCTCCGCGTCCAGCACGGCGCGGATGCGGCTGGTCAGGCGGGTGGCCAGCAGCGAGTGGCCGCCCATCTCGAAGAAGTCGTCGTCGACGCCGACGCGGTCGAGTCCGAGTACCTCGGAGAACAGGCCGCACAAGGTCTCCTCCCGCGGTGTCCGCGGCGCCCGGTATCCCTCTCCGCGGAACTCCGGTGCGGGCAGCGCCTGCCGGTTCAGCTTGCCGTTGGGGGTCAGCGGCAGGCGGTCCAGGACCACCAACGCGGACGGCACCATGTATTCGGGCAGCACACGCGCCAACCGCTGCCGCACCTCGCGGACGATCCCGCTGATCCGCGCCGGAGCCGATGGGTTGTTGACGTACGCGGACGGCGTGCTCCCCGAGCCCGGCGTCGTCATGCCTCGCATGTCCACCACGGGCCAGACCTCGTCGTCGTTCGCGGTGGTGAACACGACGTCGACGCGATCGTCTCCGCGCGCCGACCAGGTGACGGCGACGTGGTAACCCAGCTCGTCGCCGATCTCCCTCAGCTCCTCCACCGTCACTGCGGCAGGACGGCCCTCGCCGCCCAGACGCTCCAGGGCCTTCGACAGCGTGCCCTGCCCGGTGAGTGTCCGCATGGCCGCCATCTCACCCGCGATACGGGCGTTCGGCACCCCGGTCACCCGTACGCTCCGAGGCCGGTCCCGGAGCAGACGCTCCCTCAGCGACCAGAGCTCGGCCGGCGACTCGCCCCAAGCCAGTGCCGGGAGCTGAGCGGCGCTGATCCCTTTCACCGGCGCCTTGTGCACGACCGCGTCGTAGCGGTACCGGGTCAGTTCGTTGTCGTGACGGCCCCGCTTGACCCGCACGTCGACAGCGCCGACCCCGGTGAGATCGTCACTGAGCACCTCGAACAACGCCGGATCGACCATCAGCTCCTTCTCCAGCACCATGCCCTGCTCGATCGCACGGCGGACCGCCGCCTGATCGGCGTTGCCGCCCCGGACCCGGTGGAGCTGGATCGCGGTCTGGAAACAACGCGCCAGCCGCAGGTTGCGCACGTCGCCCACGAAGATCCGCCCGCCGGGCGCCAGCAGGTCGAGCGCTCCTTGGAGCACCCTCATGAGGTAGTCGACGCCGGGGAAGTACTGGATCACAGAGTTCAGCACGATCGTGTCGAAGAACCCTGCCGGGAGACCGTCGAGGTCGTCGGCGCCCTGACAGCGCAGCCGCACCCGCTCCCGCAGGTCTTCCCGCCGTGCTACCTGCTCTTCCAGCCGGGCGATCACCGGGGCGGAGAAGTCGGTCGCCCAGTACGTCTCACAGCGGCCGGCCAGGTGGCCCAGCAGCAGGCCGCTGCCGACCCCGAGCTCGAGAACCCGCCGGGGTCGCAGCGAGAGGATGCGCTCGACGGTGGCGTCCCGCCATTCCCGCATCTCGTCCAGCGGAATCGGGTCACCGTCGTAACTGCTGTTCCAACCGCTGAAGTCCTCACCCAGTTCGTGATCCACCCGGGACGCGTACAACGTGTCGTACACCTGCCGCCACTGCTCCACATCCTCATCCGCCGGGTCGTCCGGCGGTTCGTGGGGGGCAGGAGCCACGTGGTGCTCGGTGTCGGAAGCGGGGACGACGTAGGCGACCAGGCGTTTGTCTCCGGGGCGGTCTTCTCGCATGGTGGCGGCTGCTTGGGTGATGCCGGGGTGTTGCAGGAGTGCGGCTTCGATTTCGCCGAGTTCGATGCGGTATCCGCGGATTTTGACTTGGTGGTCGGTGCGTCCGAGGTATTCGAGGTGTCCGTTGGTGGTTCGGCGGGCGAGGTCTCCGGTGCGATACATGCGCGACCCCGGCGGACCGAACGGGTTGGCGATGAAGCGTTCTGCTGTCAGTCCGCTTCGTCCGAGGTAGCCGCGGGCCAGGGATGGTCCGGTGATGTAGAGCTCTCCGGGTGTTCCGGCAGGCACAGGAGTGAGGTGGTGGTCGAGGAGCAGCAGACTGCCGGCGGTGACGGCGGATCCGAGGGTGGGGGGTTGGCCGGGTGACAGGGGGTGGCTCGTGGTGGCGCAGACGGTGGTTTCGGTGGGGCCGTAGGCGTTGAGGAGGTGGCGTCCGGGTGCCCAGTGGTCGATGACCTGGGGGGTGCAGGCTTCTCCGCCGGAGATGAGGTGGGTGATGGTTGTCAGGGGGTGGTCGGTCATGGCGGTGAGGGCGGAGGGGGGCAGGAGGGTGTGGGTGATGTGGTGGTGGTCGATGGTGGTGGCCAGGGCGGTGCCGGGGGTGAGGTGGTCTTCGGGTGTGGTGACCAGGGCGGCGCCGGACAGGAGTGCGGTGGTGAGTTCCCAGAAGGCGGCGTCGAAGCTGGGTGAGGCGAACTGCAGAACGCGGCTGCCGACAGTGGGGGTGAGGCGCTGGTGTTGGGTGTGGGCCAGGGCGCTGATGCCGCGGTGGGTGACCACTACTCCCTTGGGGCGGCCGGTGGAGCCGGAGGTGTAGATGACGTAGGCGGGGTCGTCGATCCGGCAGGGTGCTTGGTCGAGCGGTTGGCTGTTGGTGATGCGCTGTCGCAGGTCGGGATCATCGAGTCGCAGGCAGGGGGTGTGGCCGGTGTGCACCTCGTGGGGGAGGCCGTCGTGTGTGGTGAGCAGGAGTGTGGGGGTGGCGTCGTCGAGCATGTACTGCAGGCGCTCGGCGGGGTAGCGCACGTCCAGGGGGAGGTAGGCGGCTCCTGCTTTGAGGGTCGCCAGGATGGCCAGCACCAGATCCGCTCCGCGGGGCAGGGCGATGGCGATGAGGTGGCCGGGTCCGGCGCCATGTTCCCTTAGGAGTGTGGCCAGGCGGGCGGCTTGGGTGTCGAGCTGGGTGTAGGTGAGTGATCCGCCGGGGTGGATCAGGGCGGTCGCGTGTGGGGTGGCGGCGACCTGCCGGGCGAACAAGGCGGGGAAGGTCTCCGGTGCGGGCACGTGGTCGGTGTCGGCCCCGATCGGCTGTCCCTCACCCGGGTCGAGGATGTCCACCTGCGACAACCGCACCTCCGGGTCGGTCACGACGGCGGAGAGCAGGCGTTCGAACCTGCGCAGGAGAGCCTCGATCGTGGCCCCGTCGAACAGATCGGTGGCGTACTCCACGACTCCACTCAAGCCCCCAACGGTCTCGCCGGAGTCCTGCGGTTTCTCCCACAGGTAGACCGAGAGGTCGAACTTGGACGTGCCAGTGCCGATCTGCTCGGTGTGGACTTGGAGGCCGGGGAGTTCGAAGGCGCTGTGAGGGGTGTTCTGCAGTGCCAGGGCGACCTGGAAGAGGGGGTGGTGTGCGGGGGTGCGGGTGGGGGCGAGGACTTCGACGAGGCGTTCGAAGGGGAGGTCTTGGTGGGTGTAGGCGGCCAGGTCGGTGGTGCGGACGCGGTTGAGGAGTTCGGTGAAGGTGGGGTCGCCGCTGGTGTCGGTGCGTAGGACCAGGGTGTTGACGAAGAAGCCGATGAGGTGGTCGAGGGCGTGGTCGGTGCGGCCGGCGATGGGGGAGCCGATGGGGATGTCGGTGCCGGCGCCGATGCGGGTCAGGGTCGCGGCGAGGGCGGCGTGGATGACCATGAACAGGCTGGCGTGGTGGGTGCGGGCCAGGTGGTTGAGGCCGTGGTGGGTGGCGGGGTCGATGGTGAAGCTCGTGGTGTGGCCGCGGTGGGTGGCGACCGGGGGGCGGGGCCGGTCGGCGGGCAGGGGGAGTTGTTCGGGCAGGCCGGTCAGGGTGGTGGTCCAGTAGGCCAGCTGGCGGGCCTGCAGGTTGTTGGGGTCGTCGGGGTCGCCCAGCAGGTCGTGCTGCCACAAGGTGTAGTCGGCGTACTGGACCGGCAGCGGCTCCCACGCGGGGGCCTGCCCCTGACACCGGGCGGCATACGCGGTCGCCAGGTCGGCGGCCAGCGGGCGCAGTGACCACCCGTCCCCGGCGATGTGATGCACCACCACGGTCAGGAGGTGTTCCTTCGCCGCTTCCTGGCAGTCGCCAGACGGCGATGAGGCGGCGGAGGTCATGGTGAACAGCCAGGCCTTGACGGGGATTTCCTGCGTCAGGTCGAAGGTGTGGCGGACCGTCTCGCGGATCAGCCCGGTCAGTTGCTCGGGGTCGGCCTCGATCGTGACCAGCTCAACGTGGGCTTGGTCGAGGATGTGCTGGTGGGGGATGCCGTCGATGTCGGGGAAGACGGTGCGCAGGGTTTCATGCCGGCTCACCACGTCGTTGAGTGCCGTCGCGAGGGCTTCGGGGTCGAGGTCGCCGGTGAGGCGGAGGACCAGGGGGATGTTGTAGGTCGGGCTGGGGCCTTCGAGGTGGTGGAGGAACCACAGGCGGCGCTGGGCGAACGACAGCGGCAGGGGGTGGGGGCGCCTGCGGGTGGTCAGGTGGGAGCGGGAGGGTGCCTGGGCGTCGAGGTGGCGGATGAGTCCGGCGGGGGTGGGGGTTTCGAAGACGGCGCGGACGGGGACTTCGGCGTCGAGTACGGCGCGGATGCGGCTGGTCAGTCGGGTGGCGAGCAGGGAGTGGCCGCCCAGGTCGAAGAAGTCGTCGTCCATGCCGGCTCGGTCGATGCCGAGGACTTCGGCGAACAGGCCGCACAGGATCTCCTCCCGCGCGGTGCTGGGGGCGCGGTACTGGGCGCCGGCGGTGAGGTGGGGTTCGGGCAACGCCGCGCGGTCCAGCTTGCCGTTCACCGTCAGCGGCAGCTGCTCCAGCACGACGACGGCTGACGGGATCATGTAGTGGGGCAGCCGGGCGGACAGGAACGTGCGTACGACGGCGTGGTCGAGGCCGGTGTCTTCGCTTCCAGCCTGGGCTGGGGTGAGGTAGGCGACCAGATGCTTGCCGGCGTCGGTGCCGCGGCCGTCGCGGGCGATCACGGCCGCCTGCGCGACGGCGGGGTGTTCCAGCAGTGCGGCCTCGATCTCACCCGGCTCGACCCGGTATCCGCGGATTTTGACTTGGTGGTCGGTGCGTCCGAGGTATTCGAGGTGTCCGTTGGTGGTTCGGCGGGCGAGGTCTCCGGTGCGGTAGAGGCGTGTTCCGGGTGGGCCGTAGGGGTTGGCGATGAAGCGTTCTGCTGTCAGTCCGCTTCGTCGGAGGTAGCCGCGGGCCAGGGATGGTCCGGTGATGTAGAGCTCTCCGGGTGTTCCGGCAGGCACAGGGGTGAGCCATGGGTCGAGGAGGTGGAGGGTGGTTGCGGTGACGGGGGGTCCGAGGGTGGGGGGTTGGCCGGGGGTGAGGGGGTGGCTGGTGGTGGCGCAGACGGTGGTTTCGGTGGGGCCGTAGGCGTTGAGGAGGTGGCGTCCGGGTGCCCAGTGGTCGATGACTTGGGGGGTGCAGGCTTCTCCGCCGGAGATGAGGTGGGTGATGGTTGTCAGGGGGTGGTCGGTCATGGCGGTGAGGGCGGAGGGGGGCAGGAGGGTGTGGGTGATGTGGTGGTGGTCGATGGTGGTGGCCAGGGCGGTGCCGGGGGTGAGGTGGTCTTCGGGTGTGGTCACCAGGGCGGCGCCGGACAGGAGTGCGGTGGTGAGTTCCCAGAAGGCGGCGTCGAAGCTGGGTGAGGCGAACTGTAGAACGCGGCTGCCGATTCCGGGGGTGAGGCGCTGGTGTTGGGTGTGGGCCAGGGCGCTGATGCCGCGGTGGGTGACCACTACTCCCTTGGGGCGGCCGGTGGAGCCGGAGGTGTAGATGACGTAGGCGGGGTCGTCGATCCGGCAGGCGACCCCTTCGAGGGGCTCGACGTCCTGAAGGTTGCGGTGGAGGTCGTCGAGGGTCAGGCAGCGGACGTCGCCGGTGTCGATGCCGTCCGGTAGCGCGTCGTGTGTGGTGAGCAGGAGTGTGGGGGTGGCGTCGTCGAGCATGTACTGCAGGCGCTCGGCGGGGTAGCGCACGTCCAGGGGGAGGTAGGCGGCTCCTGCTTTGAGGGTCGCCAGGATGGCCAGCACCAGATCCGCTCCGCGGGGCAGGGCGATGGCGATGAGGTGGCCGGGTCCGGCGCCATGTTCCCTTAGGAGTGTGGCCAGGCGGGCGGCGTGGGTGTCCAGCTGGGTGTAGGTGAGTGATCCGCCGGGGTGGATCAGGGCGGTCGCGTGTGGGGTGGCGGTGACCTGGCGGGTGAACAGGGCGGGGAAGGTTTCCGGTGCGGGCACGTGGTCGGTGTCGGCGCCGATCGGCTGTCCCTCGCCCGGGTCGAGGATGTCCACCTGCGACAACCGCACCTCAGGATCGGCGACCACCGCCGCCAGCATCCGCTGCAACCGGCGCAGCAGAGCCTCGATCGTCGCCCCGTCGAACAGATCGGTGGCGTACTCGATTATTCCGCTTAAGCCCACTTCGGCCTCGTCGGAGTCCTGCCGCTCGCCGTCCTGTGGCAGTTCGCTCAGGTAGATCGACAGGTCGAATTTGGAGGTGTTGGTGGTGGTGTGGTGGGGGGTGGCGGGCAGGTCGTGGAGGTGGAGGTGGGGCAGGGGGGTGTT
>NZ_JBSGHN010000033.1:0-11059 GCF_053604425.1 Microbispora sp. NPDC004025
GCCCGCCGTGGATGAGCTTCGAGCTCCACCGGGAGGTGCCGAACGCCAGGTCGTGGGATGTCACCTGGGGTGACAGACCCGCGTCGCCGTTACCCCCGGATCCACGAGCCGGTCCGGACCCACCGCTACCCTGATGGCCACCACTGGGGAGGCTGACGTGGGGGCCCACCTGGGCGACCTGCTCGACCACGCCGAGACGATCGCCGCGGCAGACGCCATCGACCACGAGAAGTCTCATCGCCCTCGACCAGGACTTCCACGCCCTCATCACCTCCCACTGCGGCAACGCCGTCCTGGCCGCGGTCATCCACAACATGTCCGGCCGCACCGTGCGGGCCAGGATCCGGCGCGGCATGAGCGATCCGCAGGCCGTCCACCGGACCCTCCGCGAACACCGCGCCGTCCACCGCGCCCCGCGGGCACGCGATCCCGACCGCGCCCGGCTCCACGCCGCCCCGCACGTCCTCGGCGTCGAGGAAAGCCTCACCGGCCCGCACACCTACGAGACCCCCGATGACTGACCCCGTACCTCACCCGGACGAGGGCGGACACGGCCCGCCGTCGCAGTGAAACATTCATGACGGCCCTACGGCTCCCCGCGACAGCCGCGTCCCACGACGGCTGACCGGGAACGCGGCCGGCTCCGCTTCCCAGGGCTCGGACCAGCCAGCATCCGACGATGACGACGGGATGAACGAACGGACAGAGATCCCATCTCTCATCGGATCCGACAACCGGAATGCACGAATTTCGGCAAGTCCGGCGCACCCATTGACTGGATTGATCACATGTTCGTAGCCTTGCGCGGAGCCTTTTGATCCAGCCGCACCGAACACCCGCTGTGTCTCGTCGACACCCGAGGATGCGGTCGAAACGATTCGAAAACGGCCGCGCCTTTCTCGGACTTGGAGGACCGAATTGTCTGAGTTATCGCGAAGGCAAATGCTGAAGCTCGGCGCGGTGGGAACCGGAGCCGCGCTGCTGCCGCTGCAGTGGACGGCGACCGCGCGGGCCGCGGCGGCGCCGCCCCCGGAAGTACGCGCCGCGAACGATCTGGCGCTGTGGTACGACGAGAGCGCCGGCACGGAATGGCTGCGTGCGCTGCCGATCGGCAACGGGCGCCTCGGCGCCATGGTGTTCGGCAACGTCGACACCGAGCGGCTGCAGCTCAACGAGGACACCATTTGGGCCGGCGGGCCGTACGACCAGAGCAACACGAGGGGCGCGGGGGCCCTGGGACAGATCCGGCAGCTGGTCTTCCAGAACCAGTGGAGCCAGGCCCAGAGCCTGATCGACCAGAACATGCTGGGCAATCCCTCGGCCCAGCTGGCGTACCAGACCGTCGGCAATCTGCGGCTCGCCATCGGCAGCAACAGCGGGGTCTCGGAGTACAACCGGTTCCTGGACCTCACCACGGCCACCACGACGGTGTCGTACCTGCAGAACGGCGTGCGGTACAGGCGCGAGGTGCTCGCGAGCGCACCCGACCAGGTCATCGCCGTGCGGCTGACCGCCGACAGAGCCGGTTCGATCACGTTCTCCGCGACGTTCGACAGCCCCCAGCGGACCACGCGCTCCAGCCCGGACGGCACGACGGTGGCGCTCGACGGCGTGTCCGGCGACCAGAGGGGCCTGGCCGGCAAGGTGAGGTTCCTGGCGCTGGCGCGGGCCGTCGCGCAGGGCGGCAGCGTCAGCAGCTCCGGCGGCACCCTGCAGGTGAGGGGCGCCGACAGCGTGACGCTGCTGATCTCCATCGGCTCCAGCTACGTGAACTACAAGGACGTCAGCGGCGACTACCAGGGCATCGCGCGGCGGCACCTCGACGCCGCCGACGACAGGAGCTACGACGACCTGCGTGCCCGGCACGTCGCCGACTACCAGCGGCTGTTCGGGCGCACGACGCTCGACCTCGGCCGCACCTCGGCGGCCGACCAGCCGACCGACGTCCGGATCGCGCAGCACTCCGGCACCAACGACCCGCAGTTCTCCGCGCTGCTGTTCCAGTTCGGCCGCTATCTGCTGATCTCCTCTTCGCGTCCCGGCACCCAGCCGGCCAACCTGCAGGGCATCTGGAACGACTCGCTCACCCCGTCGTGGGACTCGAAGTACACCCTCAACGCCAACCTGCCGATGAACTACTGGCCCGCCGACACCACCAACCTGGCGGAGTGCTACGAGCCGGTGTTCCGGATGATCAACGACCTCACGGTCACCGGGGCCCGGACGGCCCGGGCGCAGTACAACGCCGGCGGCTGGGTGACCCACCACAACACCGACGGGTGGCGAGGCTCCTCCGTCGTCGACGGCGCGCTGTGGGGCATGTGGCAGACCGGCGGCGCCTGGCTGTCCACCATGATCTGGGACCACTATCAGTTCACCGGCGACGTCGAGTTCCTGCGGCAGTACTACCCGGCCATGAAGGGCGCCGCCCAGTTCTTCCTGGAGACCCTCGTACGGGAGCCGAGCCTGGGATATCTGGTCACGAACCCGTCGAACTCCCCCGAACTGCCCCACCACTCGGGTGTCAGCGTGTGCGCCGGCCCGACGATGGACAACCAGATCCTGCGTGACCTGTTCAACGGCTGCGCCAAGGCCAGTCAGGTGCTCAACGTCGACGCCGACTTCCGGACGCAGGTCCTGACCGCCCGGGACCGGCTCCCGCCCATGAAGGTCGGCTCGCGCGGCAACATCCAGGAGTGGCTCTACGACTGGGTCGAGACCGAGCCGAACCACCGGCACATCTCCCACCTGTACGGCCTGCACCCCAGCAACCAGATCACCAAGCGCGGCACGCCCTCCCTGTACACCGCCGCGCGGCGGACCCTCGAACTGCGCGGCGACGACGGCACGGGCTGGTCCCTCGCCTGGAAGATCAACTACTGGGCGCGGATGGAGGAAGGCGACAAGGCGCGCAGCCTCATCGGCCTGCTGGTGAGGACCGACCGGCTCGCGCCGAACATGTTCGACCTGCACCCGCCGTTCCAGATCGACGGCAACTTCGGCGCCACGTCCGGCATCGCCGAGATGCTGCTGCAGAGCCACAACGGCGAACTGCACGTGCTGCCCGCGGTGCCCTCGGCCTGGCCGAGCGGGAAGGTGCAGGGCCTGCGGGGCCGCGGCGGCTACACCGTGGACGCGACGTGGAGCTCCGGCGGGTCCACCGAGATCCTCGTCAGGTTCGACCGGGACGGCACGGTCAACGTGCGCAACCGGATCTTCACCGGGACCTACCAGGTCGTCGACGCCGAGACCGGCGGCGCCGTCACCGTCACCAAGCCCGAGGCCGACGTCGTCGCGCTGCCCGGCCAGGCAGGGCGCACCTACCGCCTGACCGGGTCCGGTGGCGGCTCCACGCCGACGGGCTACGTGCGGATCGCCAACGCCGCCACCGGCCTGGTGCTGGACAGCGGCGGCAACGTGGCGTCGGGGTCGAACCTCAAGCAGTGGAACTGGGACGGCAGCACCAACCTGCAGTGGCAGCTCGTCGACCTGGGCGGCGGCTGGTACCGCATCGTCAACCGCACAAACGGCATGGTCATCGACAGCTGGGGCAACACCGCCAACGGCGCCAACGCCAGGCAGTCGGCCTGGAACGGCGGCAACAACCAACAGTGGCGCCTCAACAGCGTGGGCAACGGCCGCTACCAGATCGTCAATCGCGGCACCGGCACCGCGCTCGACGGCATGGGCAACAGCTCCGCCGGCTCCACCGTGGGCATGTGGACGCCGAACAACAGCACCAACAACCAGTGGACCATCACGAACGTGTGACGCCGGGGAGCCCGCCGAAGGCTCACCGCCGCGCCTCTCCGCGACCGGCCTCCGGTGGCGGAGAGGCGCCTCCCCTCATCGTGCCCGCGCTTATCGACGGGGACAACGGCCGGGGCCGCGGTGCGGTACGCCGGAGACGGCCGCGCTCAGGCCGATCTCGGCGGGGCCGTGCTGTCGCGCACCACGAGGGCGGCGCCGAGTTCGACGAGCGGCCGGGAGGGCCTGTCCCCGTCGGCGAGCGCCAGCGCGATGCGCGCGGCGGTCGCGCCTATCTCGAAGAACGGCTGGCGCACGGTGGTCAGCGCCGGTGCGACCCACTCGCAGTGCTCGATGTCGTCGAACCCGACCACGCTGAGGTCGTCGGGAATGCGAAGACCCAGGAGCCGAGCGGCCTCGTAGACGCCGAACGCCTGCAGGTCGTTGCCGCACACGACGGCGGTCGGCGGCTCGGGCAGGGCCAGCAGCTGCGACCCGAGATCCCGGCCCTGCTCGAACAGGAAGGGCCCACTGCGCATGAGACGTTCGTCGAACGGGACGCCGGCGGTGTCCAGAGCGGCCCGGAACCCGTCCAGCCGCGCCCGTGTGGCCAGGAATCCGGCCGGCCCGGTGATCAGGCCGATGCGCCGGTGCCCCAGCTCCAGCAGGTGCCGCGTGGCCGCCAGAGCACCGCTCCAGCTGGTCGATCCCACCGACGGCGTGGGGTGCACGTCCCCCGTCGGGTCGAGCGCCACGAGGGGCACGCCGTTCGCCTCGAACAGCTCGCGGTGCTCGGTGGTGACCTCGGAGACGACGGCGATGACTCCCACCGGCTGCCGCTGCAGCAGCGGCTCCACCCACGGCAGGCCCGCCGACACGCGCGAGCGCACGTCGGTGAAGCCGACGCCCAGCTGACGGGTGGCCGCGATCTGCTCGACGCCCCGCATGATCTCTATCGCGATGGAGCCCAGCATGTTGCCGAACACCACTTCGAGGCCGTGTGCCGACCCGGCGGGGACCGGCCTGCGGTACCCGTGCTCGCGCAGGAGCTCCTCCACCCGCTTGCGGGTGCCCTCCCCCACCCCTGCCCGGCCGTGGAGCACCTTCGACACCGTCGGCGGTGAGACCCCGGCGAGCTGGGCGATCGCGGCGACCGTGAGGTCACCGCGCCGCAGTCCTCGGCGCCCCTGCAACCGGCCTCCCCCGATCATGCGGGGAGTCTACGTGACCCGGGGCGAAATCGACCGCGAACGCGATCCCGGCTGCCGCGCCGGCGAGCAGTGGGCGGCCGCGCGATGCCACAGAAAGTAACCACCGAAAAGGGATATGAACCAATTTCTAGGCGTTTGTCGGGCAGTACCACACTGTTCGCATACACGAACACCGGCCCGGCCATGCCGTACGCCGCCTGAAAATTTCAGCACAACCCATGCTCGCGGCATCGGCGCCGGCGGGATTTCGTTTCCTTTCGCGCACCCTGCCCCCAGCGCGAAGTGGGTGCCGCCTGTCCCTCTTCAGCTGGTCGGATGTGCTTTCCATCGCCTCCCCCTCGGCTCGGAGAGTGTTTCCGCACCGGTGCCGAGACCGGGATCCGGGAGACTGTTTCCGAAACTTGAGGAGGTTAACGTACGAAATTTTCCTATAACGTGCCGCGCAGGTGATGTCGAGACCCCGTGCTCGGCATGAAGCGCAACAGGAGGAGTCATGACGCAAGGCCGGAATGAGCCCGTCAGCAGCGAGCGAAGAGTGCTGAGCCGGAGATCCGTCCTGGCGACGATGGGTGCTCTGCCGGTTCTCACGGCCGCGACGTCGATCCTGGGGGCCACGGAGGCCGCGGCGGCCACCGCGACCATCAATCCGTCGGCGCAGCGGCAGACGATCAAGGGCTTCGGCGGCATGACCCACGCGGCCTGGGCCGGCGACCTGACAGCCGCCCAGCGGGAGACGGCGTTCGGCACCGGCGAGGGAAGGCTGGGGTTCTCCATCCTGCGGATCCCCGTCGGGGAGAGCCAGGCGGACTTCGGCCGTGACCTGGCGACGGCGAAGCGCGCGGCCGAGCTCGGAGTGACCGTCTTCGCGTCGCCGTGGAACCCCCCGGCCAGCATGATCGAGACCTTCAACCGCAACGGCCAGACCAACGCGAAACGGCTCAGGTACGACCAGTACGCCGCCTACGCCCAGCACCTGAACGCCTTCAGCACGTACATGAAGAACAACGGGGTGAACCTGTACGCCATCTCCGTGCAGAACGAGCCCGACTACGCGCACGACTGGACATGGTGGACGTCCACCGAGATGGTCCGGTTCCTGCGGGAGAACGCCGGCTCGATCAACACCAGGGTCATCGCGCCCGAGTCCTTCCAGTACGTGAAGAGCGTGTCGGACCCGATCCTCAACGACTCCACGGCGCTCGCCAACGTGGACATCATCGGCGCCCACCTCTACGGCACGTCGTACTCGAACTTCCCCTACCCCCTCTTCAAGCAGAAGGGCGCGGGCAAGGAACTGTGGATGACCGAGGTCTACTACCCCAACAGCACCGACTCGGCCGACACCTGGCCCCAGGCGCTCGACGTGGGCGAGCACATGCACCGCGCCATGGTGGACGCCGAGTTCCAGGCGTACGTCTGGTGGTACATCCGGCGCAGCTACGGCCCGATGCGGGAGGACGGCCAGCTCAGCAAGCGCGGCGCCATCATGGCGCAGTTCGCCAGGTTCGTCCGCCCCGGATATGTGCGGATCGACGCGACGGCGAACCCGGCGACGAACGTCTACGTCTCGGCGTACCGGAGCGGCAACACCGTCGTCATCGTCGCCATCAACAAGGGGACCTCCGCGGTGAGCCAGCAGTTCACCGTGGCGAACGCCGGCTCGGCCGGCGTCTCGTCCTGGGTGACCGACGGGAGCAGGAACGTCGCGCCCCAGGCGGCGACCACCATGTCGAACGGGTCCCTCACCGTCACGCTGCCCGCCCGCAGCATGACGACCTTCGTGACCAGCCTGAGCGGCGGCCAGTCCCCCAGCCCGTCGCCCATCGTGTCGCCCATCGTGTCGCCCAGTCCGTCACCCGTCACATCGCCCAGCGGCGGCACCGGGACCGGGCCCCGGGTCAGCTACACGATGAACACCTGGGGCAACGGCTTCACCGCCGGCATCAGCATCACCAACACCGGGACCTCGGCGATCAACGGCTGGACGCTGGCCTTCACCCTGCCCTCGGGCCAGTCGATCACCTCCGGCTGGAACGCCACCTACTCGCCCTCCAGCGGCCAGGTGAGCGCCCGCAACGTCGACTACAACGGCACTCTGGCTCCCGGGGCCACCGTCGACATCGGCTTCCAGGCCACCCACAGCGGCAACACGGCCGAACCGACCGCCTTCACCCTCAACGGCGTCCCCTGCACCGTGGTCTGACCGGCACGTGACCACCCGGAGACGGCCAAGTAAGGCCCTCCGCTCCCCCTTGGAGTGTGTATGAGCACATTCGCGCGATTCCGTGCCGCGTTCGTGGCCGCCTCGGCGGCCGGGACGATGCTCGCGGCCGGACCGGCCGGCGGCGCGTCCGCGGCAACCACCCCGCACACAGTCCCGCACACGGCCCCGTTCGCCCTGCGCCTGGCCGCCTGGCCCTCCCCGAGCGGCCAGCAGGCCGTCGGCGCGACGATCAACGTCTCCGGCACCCTCGACGGCGGCATGAAGCGCTACTACGGCACCGGCGCCCTCGGCTCCGGCAGCCAGAACGAGGGCCAGCCCCCCGTTTTCAAGCTGGCCAACGGCGCGGTCCTGAAGAACGTCATCATCGGCTCGCCCGCCGCCGACGGCGTCCACTGCACCGGCACCTGCACCCTGCAGAACGTCTGGTGGGAAGACGTCGGCGAGGACGCCGCCACCTTCAAAGGCACCTCCTCCTCACAGACGATGACCATCGACGGCGGCGGCGCCCGATCGGCCAGCGACAAGGTCTTCCAGCACAACGGCCCCGGCACCATGGTCATCAAGAACTTCCAGGTGCAGAACTTCGGCAAGCTCTACCGCTCCTGCGGCAACTGCTCCACCCAGTACAAACGCAACGTCGTCCTCCAGAACGTCACCGCGACCACACCCGGAAAAGTCCTGGCCGGCATCAACACCAACTACGGCGACACCGCGCGCTTCTCCCAGGTCACGATCGTCAACGACCCGAGCAGGAAGGTCGTCATCTGTGAGAAGTACCGGGGCGTGACCAGCGGCGAGCCGACCAAGACCGGCAGTGGTGCCGACGGCGTCAACTGCGTCTACACCACCTCCGGCATCACCTACCGGTAAGCCCCATCACCGGCTCGTCCACCATCTCGGGCTCCACCGCCGACGGCAGCGCGGTCACCCCGCCCGTCACCCGCGGTGGCCCCTGATTCTCCATGCCTGTCCGGTGTCGTGGCCGGAGCGATCCTGGCCGGCCACGACACCGGACCGGCGACCCGTCCATCCGTGACTCACCTGAAGGAGGGTCCGTGCGCAAGGTGGGAGCTCTACTCGCCGCCGGCGTTCTCGCGACCGGCTCGATCGCCCTGCAGGGCCAGGCCGCCGCCCTGGACAACGGGGTGGCCCGCACACCCCCCATGGGCTGGAACAGCTGGAACACCTTCGGCTGCAACATATCCGAGACGCTGATCAAGCAGATGGCCGACGCGATCGTCAACTCCGGCCTGCGCGATCTGGGCTACCAGTACGTCGTGGTCGACGACTGCTGGATGAACTCGACCCGTGACTCCGCCGGGAACCTGCAGGCCAACGCCTCGCGGTTCCCGAGCGGGATGAAGGCCCTCGGCGACTACCTGCACGCCAAAGGGCTGAAGTTCGGCATCTACCAGGCGCCGCTGGACAAGACCTGCGCGCAGTACTTCGGCAGCTACCCCGGCGCGACCGGCGCCCAGGGACACGAAGCCCAGGACGCCAGACAGTTCGCCGCCTGGGGCGTGGACTACCTCAAATACGACTGGTGCTCCCCCAGTGGCACCATCGACGACCAGGTCCGCACCTTCGCCAAGATGCGTGACGCGCTGGCGGCGACCGGACGGCCGATCGTCTACAGCATCAATTCCAACAGCATCCACGCCAAGACCGGCCCGCAGCGCGACTGGGGCGACATCGCCAACATGTGGCGGACGACCGAGGACATCACCAACAAGTGGGACACCGGTCAGACCAACGGCTACCCGATGGGCATCCAGAACATCGTCAACGTCACCGTCCCGCTCGCCTCCTACGCGAGACCGGGAGCGTTCAACGACCCGGACATGATGGAGGTCGGCCGGGGCGGCATGACCGACACCGAGATGCGCAGCCACTTCGCCCTGTGGGCGATGATGGCCTCACCCCTGATCCTCGGCAACGACGTGCGCAACATGGACGCCGCGACGCAGACGATCCTGAAGAACGCCAACCTGATCGCCATCAACCAGGACCCGCTCGCGGTGCAGGCACGCCAGATCAGCAACGACGGCACCCGGCGCGTGCTGGCCAAGAGGCTCGGCAACGGCGACGTCGCGGTCGCCCTGTTCAACCAGGGCGGCAGCACCACCACGATCAGCACCACCGCCTCCGCCATCGGACTGTCCGGCGGCTCGTTCACCCTGCGCGACGCCTGGACCAACACCGTCAGCGGCACCACCGGCGCCATCTCGGCCAGCGTGCCGGCTCACGGCACCGTCGTGTACCGGGTCAGCGGCACGACGTCGTCCCCCAGCCCTTCACCGAGCCCCAGCCCGTCCCCGTCCCCCACGCCGTCCCCCAGCCCGCCGCTCTCCCCCAGCCCGTCGCCGACGCCCGGCGGGCAGCCGGGCACCTGCACGGCGACCTACAAACGGATCAACGACTGGGGCAGCGGCTTCCAGGGCGAGGTCACCGTCGGCAACAACGGGCCGACCCCGCTCAACGGCTGGACCGTCAAAATGACGCTGGCCGGCGGGCAGAGCATCACGAGCCTGTGGAACGGCGTCAACACCGGCACCAGCGGCGCCATCACCGTCAAGAACGCCCCCTACAACGGCACCCTCGCCGGCAACGGCTCGACGACGTTCGGCTTCACCGCCAACGGCAACGGCTCCACCGCCCCCACCGGCATCACCTGCACGAGCCCGTAGCCGATGCGGGCGGCCGGCGCCGCCGCGCCGCCCGAGTTCCTGGCCGCCCCAGCCCCTGACCGGCTGATCTCGAGCCGTACGGGGCCGGGGTGGGGTGACATGATGCGGGCAGGTCGGGCGCGATCCGCGCCCCGGTCACGGCGCCGGTCGCGGTGCCGGTTACGGTGCCGGTCGCGGGTCGGCGCCGGGCCGAGACCGGCCGAGGTTGTCCCGCAGCCAGGTCTCCGTGGTGCTGACGTGCATGAGCGCCGCGGCCTGGGCCAGGGGGGCGTCGCCGGCCGCGAGCGCGCGGTAGATGGCGGCGTGCTCGGCGATCGTGCGGCCGGCCGCGTTCTCCTCCACCAGCCCGCGCCACACACGCGCCCTAAGCGTCTGACTGGCGATGCCGCCGAGCAACGCCGACAGCGACTTGTTGCCCGTCGCCTCGAACACGGCGCGGTGGAAGGCGTCGTCGTGGTGGTTGAGCGCCTCGATGTCGTCCTGCGCCCCGATCATCGCGTTGAGATGCCGCTCGACCTCGGCGAGCTGGCCGGCGGTGATCCGGGCGGCGGCCAGCGCGGTGGCCACCGGCTCGAACAGCCGCCGCACCTCGGTGATCTCGAGCAGATCGTCGCCCCGCATCATCTCCACGGCCAAACCGACGCCTTCGAGCAGCAGCTCCGGCGAAAGGCTCGTGACATAGGTGCCGTCACCTCTGCGCACCTCCAGCACACGGGTGGTGACGAGGGATCGGACCGCCTCTCTGAGCAGGTTGCGGGACAGGCCCAGCTCGGCGGCGAGCTCCTGCTCGGGAGGCAGCCGGGCGCCCGGGGGCAGCGTCCCGTCCTTGATGAGCTGCCTGATGCGTTCGATCGCCTGCTCCGTCAACGACATACCTGCATTTTGGTACGCCAACACAACGGACCTCTACATGGCTCCTTGGGGCGTATGGAACGTTCTCAGAACCGCCTCGCACGAACCCGCCGTCACCCCCGCTGGATCGCCCGCGGCGACGCGCGCCGCGGCCTGCGGCAGGTGGCGGCGGCCAGGTGGCCGCCACGCCGCCCCTCGGGTGCGGTGTGCGTGCCCGAGGGGCGGCGGGAGCGGTGTCAGGGGGTGGTCAGGTCGAATCGGTTGACGGTGACCGCGCCGCCCAGGGACTGGGTGGCGTAGTTGAAGATGGCGAAGCGGTAGCCCATGAAGAACTGCCA
>NZ_JBSGHN010000034.1:0-8293 GCF_053604425.1 Microbispora sp. NPDC004025
TGCTGGTCGACACCCGGCGGCTGGCCGACAGTTTCCCGGCGATCGACTACTTCGAGGAGGCGCGCCTGCCCTTCGTCGTCGGCGTCAACGGCTTCGACGGGCAGTTTCCGCATGCCGAGGAGGAGGTGCGGGAGGCGATGACCTTGGCCCCGCAGATTCCGATCGTGCGCACCGACGCCCGGGACCGGGAATCGGTCAAGAGCACGCTGATCACACTCGTCGAGCACGCGCTGACCATGCGTGTCGCCGTTCCCGGCCCGGGTTTCCACTAGCGCCCCTCCCACCGATCTTCGCCCCGTCGCGTCGCCCAGAGCGGCACCTCGCCGCGTTGTCGCCCGCCCACGAAGATTCCTCGCAAGCTCAGAATCTCCGCGGGGCCCGGGAAGATCACTCGTAGGCTCCGCTACGAGCTCCTCCTCCGCCTTGCGATGCACCACTCTGGACACCGCTCCGCCCAGGCGAACCTTGGTGGTCGCGGCACTGGCGGTCAGTCGGGCAGGGCCTCGATCAGGCTCGCCCCGGCGGGCAGCGGCAGAACGCGGGAGAGCGTGAAGCCCGCCTCGCCCAGCAGCCGTGTGTGTTCGCTCAGCGTGCGCTCCCTTCCGCCGTCGGTGAACGCGAGCATGCGCATGTCGAGGTCCTTGCCGATGTGCGGCGTGGCGTCGTCCGGCAGCACCATCTCCAGCAGCAGCAACCGGCCGTGGCCGGCGAGCGCCTTCCGCACGTTGGTCAGGATGCGCAGGGCCGCCTCGTCGCTCCAGTTGTGGATGACGCTGGCCAGCAGGTAGAGGTCCCCGCCCGCGGGCACGCTGTCGAAGAAGTCGCCGCTCTCGAACTCGCAGCGGTCGCCGAGGCCCCGCGCGCGCAGCGACTCCCTGGCGTCCTCGACCACGTGCGCGATGTCGAAGAGCACACCGCGCATGCCGGGGTGCCGGTCGAGCACCGCCGCCAGCAGATGCCCCGTTCCCCCCGCGACGTCCACGAGCGTCCGTACGCCGGTGAAGTCGTAGGCGGTGGCCAGAGCGGCTTCCAACGGCGCCGCGCGGATGGCCATGTATTCGTTGAACAGCCGGGCAGCCTCGGGGTGCTCCTCGAAATAGCCGTACAAGGGGCCGAAACGCGTGATGAAAGCGGACCGCCCGTCCCGCACGGTCTGCGCGAGATTGCCCATCGCGTACCAGTACCCGTTCTCCGCGATCACGCGCACCGCGGAACGCAGGCTGCCGGGGACGCCGTCGCGCAGCGTCTGACCCTCCTCGGTCAGCTCGTACACGCCGGGGACGACGGTGCGGACCATGCCGACCGTCTCGAGTTCCCGCAGCACGCGCGTCAGGGAGGGCTCGTGCGCGTCGCACGCCTTGGCGAGCTCCGACACGCTCATCGGGCCGGAGGACAGGTGTTCGGCGCAGTTCAGCTCCGCCATCGCGGCGAGCGCGGCGAACCGCGAGATCCCGACGATGGCGTTCCAGACAGGGCCGGTGGAGTCGATCAATGCTTCTCCAGAACAGTGGGTGAGGGGGAGCCGCCTCGGACCAGGCGGCCCACTTCGGCACGCAGCCGGACGAACGCGTCCAGTTGCCGCGTCGCGATCTGGTCGCGTGATTCGCCCAGGTCGACCGGCAGGTCGGCGGCGACCCGGGCCGGCGACCGGGTGAGGACGATCACCCGGTCGCCGACGTAGACGCTTTCGTCGATGTCGTGCGTGATCAGCAGGGTCGTCATGCCGTCATGCGCGCAGACCCGCAGCACCAGGTCTTCGAGGTCCTCGCGGGTCTGCGCGTCCACCGAGCCGAAGGGCTCGTCCATCAGCAGCAGGGACGGGCGGTAGGCGAGAGCGCGGGCGATGGACACGCGCTGCTGCATCCCGCCGGACATCTCCCAGGGGTACTTCTCCGCGGCGTCGGCCAGGCCGACCTGGTCCAGCGCGGCCATCGCCGCCTCCCTGCGGCGCCGCCGGTCCAGCCCGCGGCGCCGCAGCGGCAGCGCCACGTTGTTCGCGGCCGTCATCCAGGGATAGAGCGAGCGGCTGTAGTCCTGGAAGACGACGGCCAGGTTGTCGGGGATGCGCTCCACGGGCTGCCCGTCGATCAGCACCCGGCCGCCGGTGGGGCGGATGAGGCCGGCGACGGACCGCAGCAGGGTGGACTTGCCGCAGCCGGAGGGGCCCACGACGCAGACGAGTTCGCCCTCGGCGGCACGGATGCTCACCCCGTCGAGAACGCGATGCGAGCCGTACGAGTGGACCAGATCGGTGATCTCGAGCACGATGCCTTCCTAGGTGGTCTGCCTGGCGCTCCTGTGCCAGGCGAGAACGCGCCGTTCCAACAGCAGGAACGCGGAGTTGAGCAGATAGCCGAGGAGGCCGAGCACCACCAGGCAGCCCCACATGTCGGCGTAGAGGTAGGTGCGCTGCGCCGACAGGAGCCGGTAGCCGAGGCCGCCTGAGCCGGCGAAGATCTCGGCGACGATCAGCAGGATCAGGGCCAGCGAGAGAGCCAGCCGCAGGCCGGCGAAGATCTTGGGCATCGCGGCGGGCACGATCACCCTGGTGAGCCGCTGGGCCGTCGAGAACCCGAAGATGCGCGCGGTCTCCAGGTGCTGCCGGTCCACGGTCCGCGCGCCGTCGATGGTGTTGACGAGGATCGGCCAGATGATCCCGAACACGATCGTCGCGAGCTGCGCCGGCGTGCCCAGCTTCAGCAGGGCGAGGAAGAAGGGCACCAGCAGCGGCGGCGGCACGGCCCGGCCGAGGTGGATCAGCGGGTCGAGGTAGCCGGACAGGCGGGGGGAGCAGCCGATGGCGACCCCGGCGGCCACCCCGAGGACCGCGGCGAGCGCCCACCCGGCGAACAGCCGGGCGAGGCTGGGGCCGAAATCACTGATCGCCTGCTCCGTCAGCAGGAGATGGGCGGGCGGGCCGGACAGCCACATCTCGCCCATCCGGGCCAGCGTCACCGACGGGGGAGGGAAGAACGGCTGCTCGGCGGCGCGCGTGACGATCTCCCAGGCCACGAGCGTCACGGGCACCAGCCACAGACGGCCGAGAGCTCTGATCACGTTCATCGGGCGGCTCCGGCGCGTACGTCGTGCCAGCGGAACAGCCTGCGTTCCACCGCGACCAGGGCGGAGTTGGACAGCACGCCGAACAGACCGGCCCACAGGGTCGCGCCGAGCATCAGGTCCATCCGGTTGCCGCCCGCGGCCTCCAGGATGTAGATCCCGACGCCCTCCGCCCCTCCGGCGAGCAGCTCCGCGCTGATCACGAGGATGACGGCGGTGCCGGCGGCGACGCGGATCCCGGTCGCGATGAAGGGCGCGGCGCTGGGCAGCGCCACCCGGAGCAGCACCGACACCGGACCGAAGCCGAAGCTGCGCAGGGTCTCCTTGGCGAGCGGATCGACGTCTCTCAACGCGTAGATCGTGTTGATGACGATCGGCCAGGACGCCGCGTAGACGACGACGGCCACTCTCAGGTGCAGGTTGTCGCTGAACAGGAGGATCGCGAGCGGGATCACGGCGACCGACGGGATGGGCCGGAGGAACTCGATCAGCGGCCGTACGGCGCGCTCCACGGGCGGCAGGGCCCCGAGCGCGAGTCCGGCCGGGACCGCCACCGCCACGGTCAGCAGCAGGCCGAGCCCCCACGCGACGAGCGTGGCGCGCGCGTCGGCGAGGAACTCCCGGTCGGCGAGCAGCTCCGCCGCGCCGCGCAGGATCGTGGACATGCGCGGCAGGAAGCGGTCGTCGATCAGGCCGGTCGCGCCGACGATCTCGGCCGCGGCGAGGAACCCCGCGACGCCGGCGACGCCGCGGAGGACTCGTGCGTGTTCCATAGCGGTTACGGGGTGTCCGTCAGCTCGCCGGAGGCTGCAGGATCATCGACTTCACGTCGAGGTCGTTCTTGATGTAGCCGTACTCCTTCATCAGGCTGGCCACGCGCTGCAGCCGCGTCTCGCTGAGGGAGGTCGGGTAGGAGCCCAGGGAGATGACGGCCGCGGTCGCGGCGTCGATCTTCGTGTACTTGGGCAGCGTCTCCTCGACGACCTTCCGGTCCTTCGCGACGATCGCCTGGGCCTTGCCGAGCGCCCGCTGGAACGCGGCTATCGCCTTAGGGTATTTGCTCGCGGTGGCTTCGGTGGTGAACCAGCCGGCGATGGGCAGACTTTCGGTCGGGCCGGTCATCTCGTCGACGACGATTCTGCCGCCCGCCTTCGATACCACGGTGATGAACGGCTCGACCATCGCCGCAGCGTCGACCTGGCCGTTTTCCAGGGCGCCGGGCATGTCGGGGAACGTCTTCTCCACGAACTGGTTCGGTGTCGCGGTCACCCCGGCCACCTTCATCTGCACTTCCGCGGTCAGCTGGCTGACGCTGTTGAGGACGTTGACCGCTATGGTCTTCCCCTTGAGGTCTGCAACAGTTTTGATCGGGGAGTCCTTTTTGACCATAATGACGAAAGCGCCGGGAGCGGCGCCGTAACTGTCCGAAACATACTTGAACTTGCCCGCACCCTTGTCCTGGGCGAGGAAGGTTCCGACGTAGGCGCCGAGCGAGATGTCGAGGCTGCCGCCCAGCAGCTTCTGGGTGGCGACGGCGCCGCCGGCGACCACTTCGGGCTGGATCTCCAGGCCCTCGGCCTTGAAGAACCCTCTCTCGATGGCCACCTGCAACGGCGCGCTGTCCGGCACCGGAATGGTGCCCACCTTCAGCGTCGTCTTCTCCAGTCCGTTGTCCGCGGGAGCGGAGGACGTCGTGTCGGAGTTACCGCAAGAGGTGAGCGCCAGGACGGCCGCGACGCCGACGGCGAGAGCACGACTCAAAAGCCTCATGAATTCTCCTCGTCTGGAGTGTTGAGGTGGTCGCCCGCGGCGGGCCCGTCCCGCGCAGACGGCGACGGGCGAGAAGCGTACAGGAGCCGTATGGATTCGGTGCGTTTGAGTCACGATTGTAGTCAAATTTAGGGGTAAATCACCTCTGTCGTCTTTTGGAATTACGGGCAATGGCTTGGACCGGTTCCATGAGGGGGGCTGTCGCGCAGGTTCTGTCCGATATCACTTTCTCCCTGCTCGTCGCCGTACCGTGCACGCGCATATAGGCCTGAGCGAAAATCTGGACCGCTCCAAAATGCCAAGCTCTTTGTCTATCTCGACGCCTTATGCTCAAATTGCCCGGTGATGTGCGGGCTCTCGCATTAGAGCGACCCCGGAGCCTTATTCCATAGATCAGCGCGAGAGGTTGCGCCAGTGAGGACAGCAACGATCGACAGCGGTCGCCGCGCCGAGCCCGAACCGGTCGTCGAGCCCGCCGCCGGCGCATCCTCCATGGACGGCGGGCCACCCGCCGATCCCGCGGTAGGCAACTCGCTGCACCTGAAGAACTGGCGGGTGCGGACCCGGCTCGTCGCGCTGATCGTGCTGCCCACCGTCGTCGCGGTCCTGCTCGGCGGCCTGCGCGTGACGAGCTCGATAGCCAGCGCCGCCGAGTACCAGCGGGTGCGCGACGCCGTGGAACTCGTCGGCAGCATCGGCATGCTCCTCCACGAGATCCAGCTCGAGCGGGACCTGGCGGTCGAGTACGTCGCGGGCGGCCGTCGTGACGGCGACCTGCTCACCCTCGTGAAGAACCAGCACGAGGCCGTGGACGCCGCCGCGCAGAAGGTGAGCGCGCGGGCCGAGACGAGCGGCGACGCACTGGGCGGGCTCGGCCGGGAGGACCTGTCGCGTGCCCTGGCCCGGCTGGCCGACCTGACCGCGTTCCGGAAGATCGTGCTCGACACGCAGCTCCCGCCGCTGCGCGGCATCGAGAAGTACCGGCTCGTCACCGACGACCTGCTGAAGCTGTACGACGCGGCGGGCCAGGGCGTGCCGGACGAGGGCCTGTACGCGAGCATCAAGGCGCTCGGCGCGCTCGCCCGGGCCAAGGAGGCGGTGTCGGAGCAGCGCGCGCTGCTCGCGGCGGGACTGGTCCGGCAGCGGCTCGACCAGGCGGAACTCGACGCCTTCACCGGCGCGGTGGCCAGGGAGCAGAGCGAGCTGGCGGCGTTCACCGCCGTGGCCACCACCGACGAGCGGCAGCTCTACAACGACACCGTCACCGACCAGAAGGTGGACCGGGCGCGGTTCTTCATCGACCGGGCGCTCTACCTCGTGAGATCCGGGCAGTCCATCCGCAACCTCAGCGGCAGGGGGACCGACGCCGACCTCTGGTTCGACGCGATCAGCGAGCAGGCCAACCTCATGCGCGACGTGACCGACGGTCTGACCAGGTCCATCGTCAGCCGGAGCGCCGCCCTGCAGAGCTCCGACCGGAACGTCGCCGTGCTCAGCATCAGCATGGTCGTCGTCGTCCTGCTGCTGGTCCTGCTCATCACCGCCGTCATGGCGCGCTCTCTCGTACGGCCGCTGCGGCGGCTGCGCAGCGAGGCGCTGGAGGTCGCCGGTCACCGCCTGCCCACTCTGGTGCAGCGGCTGCGCGAGTCCGAGGGCGGCGCGGCGGGACAGGCCGAGGTGCAGCCGATCGGCGTGGTCTCCGCCGACGAGATCGGCGAGGTCGCGCGGGCCTTCGACGAGGTCCACCGCGAGGCCATCCGGCTGGCGGGCGACGAGGCCCGGCTGCGCAGCAACGTCAACGCGATGTTCGTGAACCTGTCGCGGCGTACCCAGACCCTCGTGGAGCGCCAGATCACCCTGATCGACGGCCTGGAGCAGGGCGAGCAGGACGAGCAGCGGCTCGGCGACCTGTTCAAGCTCGACCACCTGGCGACCCGCATGCGCCGCAACAGTGAGAACCTCCTGGTCCTCGCCGGGCAGGAGCCCGCACGCCGCTGGAGCCGGCCCGTCGAGATCACCGACGTCATCCGGGCCTCACTGTCGGAGGTCGAGGGATACGAGCGGGTGGTGCTCAACTTCCCGGGTGACGTGTCGATCGTCGGCCAGGCCGTCAACGACGTCATCCACCTGCTCGCCGAGCTGGTGGAGAACGCGCTGTCGTTCTCCCCGCGGGACACGAGAGTGGTGGTCTCGGGCAATCGGATCGACGGCGGCGGCGTGATGGTCTCCATCACCGACTCCGGCATCGGCATGACCCCCGAGGAGATCGGCCAGGCGAACTGGAGGCTGGCGAACCCGCCGGTGGTGGACGTGTCGGTGTCGCGGCGGATGGGCCTGTTCGTGGTCGGCCGTCTGGCCCTGCGCAACGGCATCAGGGTCCAGCTCAGGCCGCACGACGGAGGCGGGCTCACCGCCATGGTCCTGCTGCCGGAGTCGATCATCAGCCATCCGGCGTACCAGCCGGAGTCCTATCAGGGGGCGTTCGCCCCCGCCTGGAGCCCGCGGCAGGCCGTGCAGGGGACGGCGCAGCAGGGCATCGGGGCCTGGGGCCAGCAGCACGGGCCGGGCTCCGGCGTCGCCGCGCCGGCTCTCCACGATCCGCTCACCCGGATACGCGGCCGGTCGTCCGGCGGCGTGGACGAGGCGGCGACCGGGCCGCTGCCCGCGGTGACCGGGCCCGTCCCGGCGAGGCCCGGCGCCATGTCGGCGACGACAGGACCGGTGTCGATCTCCGGCCCGATACACGGCGCTCCCGTCGGCGCTCCCGTCCAGCCGGGCGGCGTGCGTCCGGGCGGAGCGGAGGCCGGGCCGGCGGCCACCGAGGAATACCTGCCGATCTTCGCCTCCGTCGAGTCCGCCTGGTTCCGGCGAGAGCCCGTCGGCGACACCGGATCCGGCTGGCGGGACACCCCGGAGGTCGACGCCGGCTGGCAGGCCGCGGCCGCGGTCGCCGAGAAGCCGGCGTCGGACGGCACGACCACCTCCGGCCTGCCCAAGCGGGTGCCGAAGGCCAACCTGGTGCCCGGCTCCGCGGAGCCGCCCGCGGCGCCCGCGTCCCCGCAGCAGCCGCTTCTGTCGCCCGACCGGGCCCGCAGCCGGCTGGCGAGCTTCCAGCAGGGCGTACGGCAGGGCCGGGCGGTGGCCCGGGGCGAACTGAGTGAGGACGAGGGCTATCCGCTGGCGAAAGGGGACGGCGCATGAGGGAGTTGAGCCAGGGGGCGCGCGGCCTGAACTGGCTGATCAGTGATTTCGCGAATTCGGTTCCCGGCGTGGCGCACACCGTGGTGGTGTCGGCGGACGGGTTGCCTCTGGCGTTCTCGCAGGGGTTTCCGAAGGACCGGGCGGATCAGCTGGCGGCGGTGGCGGCCGGGTTGATCAGTCTGACGCAGGGTGCCTCGCGGGTGTTCGAGGGTGGCCCGGTGACGCAGACGGTGGTGGAGATGCAGCGGGGGTTGTTGCTGAT
>NZ_JBSGHN010000035.1:0-8048 GCF_053604425.1 Microbispora sp. NPDC004025
GGCCGGATGGGCCGGGGCCCGGTCTTGGTGGTGGGAGTCGCCACCGTCTCCTCCTCAGTGCTTGTGGTTGATCGGGGAGCTGCTGACCGCGCCACACGAACAGGTGTAGACGGGCTTCGTCGGGACGTCGTTGGCCCCCTTGGGCCACTCGTTCTTGCCGCTCACCGGCCCGACCCCTTGCTCGTCGAGGTCGGTACGGCCGACGACGTTGAGGGCTTCTGCTGACTCTGGCTCTCGCTCTTGCGCGCCTCGTTGTACGCGATCAAGTCCTGCGCGTACCCCTGGACGTCGCGGGCGGTCACTGGCCCGACTCCTGCGCCGCCTCGCGCTGCTGCCTCTCCTCGGCGAGCTGGGCGTCGTACGCGTCCCGCACGCTCTGCGGCTCACCGATGTTGCGGGGCTTGGGGGTGTAGATGCGGATCTGTGCCATGCTGGAACTTCCTCTTCGTGAGGACCCGGGGCGCGTTTTGTCTTGGCGGATGGGGCGCGCCCCGGATCAACGGGGGGGACTACGCCGCCGCCTTGCCGGTGGCAGCAATCGCGCGAACCTCAGCGGCCCGGTACCAGACCTGAAGGCCCACGACCTTCTCCTCACCGGTCTCCGGGTTCTTGCGCGTCTTCTCCATCACGCCGACCTCGAAGTCGACGAGCTGAACCGGGGTGTAGGGCATGAGGCCCTGCCCGGGGTCCTTCGGGGAGGCCACGCCGATCTTCAGGACCTCGTTCTGAACCTGACCGAAACTGGTCCGGAACATGGCCACCACCTGGACCTCCCACTTCGGCACACCGTCCTTGGTGGTCTCCTGCGTGACGCTCCGGAAGGCGGTCTTGGGCTGGCACGCCAAGAAGGCGATCCCCTGGAAAGTGGCCGCCTGGTCGATCTTGAAGTTCGTGAACATCGGGGTTCCTCCCCTACTTGGTGGGCACTCGGGCCCTGGCTGTTGGATTCATCGTATACGTAACTACGTATACGCACAAGCCCTACGTATACGATAGGGTGAAACCGCAGGTAACAGCCATAAGGAGGGGGGACGATCAGTGACAGACCCGGCTTACGTCCGGATTGCCGGCCACTACGCACGGCGAATCCGTACAGGGGAACTTCCACCCGGCACCCAGCTGCCGAGCTACTCAGAGATTGCTCGACAGAGCAACGTGTCTGACATCGTCGTCAGGAAGGCCATCGAGCTACTTCAAAGCCAGGGTCTTGTCCGATCCGTACGACGCCGAGGCAACTTCGTAAGCGACCGCCCGAACCTCGTTCGCGTCTCCCCGGAACGTCAGATGGAGGGGCCGGAAGCCACATTCGGGAACGAGTCGGACCGCGAAATCCGAATCGAACGGGACATCGAACAGGTACGAGCAGGCGACGAGCTAGCAGAGATCTTCGGCATACCGGCGGACCACGAGGTGATCTATACAGTCACCCGGGCGACCGAAGACGGCCGACCTATTTCGATCTCAGACACCTACCAGCCTTTGGACGTAGCCGACATATCGGACGCGATGTACCTTGACGAGACCCTTGCTGATCGACTGCCAACCCCGAGTCACGCCACCTGGCTACGTACCGCCCCGGGCGATCTTGTCAAGACAGTTCATCAGCAGTTCCTGACTGCCGACAGGCGAACAATCATGGTGTCTGATGTCTCGTACCCCCGCGATCGGTACGACGAGTACGTATTTCGCATGAGGCTTAAGTAAGGGTCGGGGTGCTCTTTCGCACCCCGACCCCGGGCCCTAGCTCCGGACCCAACCTTGCGCCACGTCTACTGAGGTCCACCACGAGACATGATCAGGAGCTACTGACTCAAGCTTCCAGCGAGTCGACAGCGCCTCGAAGAAGGCGTCATCACCAGTCTGACCGCCTTGCTCCTGGCCGACGAAGACAAGACGCTCGCCCCCGGCCTCTTCAAACGAGGCAAGTGCATCCGACGCCATGGTGACTCCCCAACCAGGCGGCCAGCAGAGAAACAGTACGCCGCCCGATCCATCACGAATCCGAGCGTTGAACCCATCGAGGTCTCCAACGGAGTGCCACACATCCGCTTGCCCGGAAGCTCTCGGGAAAGACGCGTTTTCCGCCTTGTCCGGAGGGTCTGAGTCGTACGCGTCGACCAGCAATCCGGCATTCGACAACTGGGCCGCCCAGTAGCCCCGGCCCGCTCCCAGCTCAATGACCGGTGAGTTGGCGCAGAACTCACCCATCCATGCGATCGTCTCCGGAGAAGGCACCGCGTAGGCATAGGCGGACTGCAAGACGATCTGAGCGAAGGCCAGCCGGGCACTTCCTTCCGAACGCCCTCCGTTGACCAGACGGCGCCCCTCATGCTCGAAGACCGCCGGTGCGACGATCTCCCAGTACGGGTTACCGCTTCCGGCCTTCCCCCCCGTCATGTAGTGAACGAGCCTCAGATCAAAGGCTCCGTCGACTCTGGGGTCACCAGTCCCCGTCAGCTTCAGCGCCGTATCGACGTACTCCGCCACCTTCGGATACTCGACATCAAGTCTCCGCACGTCATCGAGGAGCGCGGCCAGCTCCTCACGCCGTTCCGCCGTCAGCACCAGTTCACCCACACGCCGATTCTGGCCTGCCTGCTTGATGTGCGGCCCGTTTTGGCGCATATAACAAGCCCGGGTCAGCCGCGGGGGCTCGGGGCCGGCGGCCGGGCACCCCAGAGGGGCCCCACCCCACCGCCGGCCCCGGCCCCGCCGGAGGTGGTTGGTTGTGGCGGGCGACTGGAGCCAGTGAGCGTGGAAGGTGCCAGGCTCTCCCCCCGCCCCCGCTGCCCGAGGATTCGCGGCGTCCAGAACCTGTCAACTCAGGCTGTGCAGGTAGGGCAACCAGTTACGGCGGAAGGTCACCGGGAGTCTGGAACACGTGAGCCTGAGTTGACAGAACCTGGCCGACAGTCGCGATCCTTGGTCAGCTAGCGGGGGCGGGGGGAGAGTGGGTCGGGCGCCTACTTCCTTTGGCGCAGCTCGGCCTCTAGCTGAGCGGTCAGCGTTTGATCGTCGGAGGCCAGCGCGATCAATGCGCGCACCAGATCGGACTTCTTGACTACTCGACCCAGCCTCTTCCGCAGCACCAAGGCCAGGCTGTCGAACGCCGTCGCTTCGTCTCCGTCGAGAAGGACGGTGAACTTGCTCTTGGGCGGCTCGGGCTCCTCTGCCGCCACTTCCTGAGGCTTCGTCTCGGTCGCGGGGGCTGCCGCCTCTTTGCCGGCGCTTCTCGTCGCTCGTCGACGGGACGGCTTCGGAGCCTCTGCTCCCTCTTCAGGCTTAGCAAGTCCGGCCCGCTCGAACGCTGCCCGCGCTCCTGCTCTCTGCTTTGCTGGCACTGCCGACGCCTCCTTTGTCGCGTCTAGCACCGTCGTACCGTTCTGCCGTGTCGCCGTCATACCGTCAATTCCTCGATTACCGCTTTGTAGTCGCCCAAGGTCGGCACAGTGCCGAAGGCCAGTGACACGTCTTCCGTGAGCCGTACCGACGCAGTTAGCACCGGGAAGCCCAGCTCCTCTAGGACCTTCGGAGCCTCGACGGCCGCCCTCGTGCCGGTACGGACTTTGACGAGGAGTACCGAGTAATCAAGGTGATCGTTTGTCGCTCCGACCTCCTCTGCAACGTCCACCGTTGCCGCGATCTCTCGCAGCTCCATCGGGGAAGGTGCCGAGGGGATCACGAGTTGATCACTTACAGACAGAGCCTGCCGCAGAAGAAGAGGGTTCTTCGGCGAGGTGTCGATCACGACATGGTCGTAGCTCTTGGCGAGCTGCATGATCCTCTTACCTAGATCCCTTGTAGCGATCTCGACGACGGCGCAGGTCTCCGGCCAGTCGTCTCCAGCCGCTTCCGCCCAGGCTGAGGCGGACTGCTGTTCCGGGTCAGCATCGATGAGCAGGACAGATTTACCAAGCTCAGCCAGACCGAGCGCGAGATATGCCGACGTAGTCGTCTTGGCTACGCCACCTTTGATGTTGCCGACTGTGATGATCACGTTCACCTCCTAACTCAAAGACTACCGTCATACCGTCTCACCGTCAATACGGCATGCCGTTCTAACGTAAGAACGGTATGACGGCAAAACGGTGGAACGGCCTAACGGCATGCCGTAGTGCCGTTTTGACGGCAAACCGTCATGGAGGCAGTACGGCAAAACGGTGTAACGGCATTCTTCGGACTCAAACCCCCACCAAAGAGGCGCTTCCGTACTATCCATGCCGTCACGCCGTCACGCCGTTGCACCGTCCTACCGTCATGACGGTTTGCCGTCAAAACGGCATTACGGCATGAAGTCACTACGGCAAGACGGCAGAACGGCAGAACGGCATGACGGCAACGGAGATCACTTTACTTTGTAAGGTATAGGCCGGGCAGTTGCTCGACCGGGCGTGCGGCTCTCCGGCCGGTCCCGGTCGGCACTGCCCGGCCTACATCCGACCTTACTTAGTAAGGATGTCGAGGGCGCGGGCGAGCTGCACGGCGAAGGTCTGTCCGTTGTTGACCGAGATGAAGCCGCGACCGTTGCCGAAACGGCGGACTCGTCGGCGGACTCGTCGAGATCGGGGCGGGCGACGGTAACCGAGCAACTGAGCACCGGCCAGGCCGACGACGACCTCTTTCGGGTGAGCCTGGCCTCCCCGGGTTCGAGCGACTGTGACCTGTCGTGTAGTGCCCTGCGCTCTGGCCCAGCGGCGAGCGATACGCGCGGCCTGGACGGCGTGCTCGGGCTCGACTTCCACGGCGGCTGTACGGCGCTCCAGGCCCCAGTAGCCCCAGAACCGGCCGGGTCCCTGCCCGGGCGCGGTCCACTCGTCAGGGACGCAGTGCTGATACTCCTTGGCCTGAAAGGACCCGTGCTTGGTGAAGTAGACCGCGACCCGCTTGGGGTCGTACGCCTTGAGACCTTCGGCGTAGTCGACGCCGGTCCCGGCGAGGCGATGCCGGCGCTTCTCCTCGGGGTCCGGGTGGTCGACGATGTTGGCCCAGACCTCCGACAGCCATTGCCGGAAGGGGAGACCGGCGCCCACCCGGGAGTCGACGCGAGCCCGGCCGGAGGGAACGCGGGCAGTGCCGTGCGGCGGAACCAGGAGCAGATGGAAGTGAGGCGCACCACGACGTTGAAACTCAAGCTTCCAGACGGCTTGCAGGGGTTCGTCCCAGGCGCGTTCGTAGCGCTTGCGTAGGGCCTTGAGGTGGCCCTTAGCGGTCTTGCCGTCCGGGGCGACGGTGAGCCAGTCTCCGGGGTAAGTGAGTGTGACCATCGCCGGGAGCCGGGCCGGGTCGTCGAGCATAGGCCGGTAGTCGAGTTCGCACAGCGCGCGGACCATGTTCGCCCGGGACTTCCGGGACCATCCGGTGATCTCGCGGGACGGGATGCGCTCGGGGACATCTTCACCGCGGGCGAGGTACGCGGCGGCCTGGTCGACGTCGACCTGGCGGGCTTTCTCGGCTCGTTCGTAGCGGCGTTCACGGCGGGCGAGGTCGGGGGCCTCGATGGCGAAAGCGCCGGCAGCGATGACGATCCGGGGCCGGGGGCCTTCCTCGCCTTGCCAAGCCGGGCGAGCGTTGAACAGCTTGACGGCGAGGTCGAGCCCTTCGGGGGAAGGAAAGCGCGGCGCCCAAAGTTCCGACACGCCGGGCGGCGCTGGGGGGGCCTCCCTGATAGCCCCAGCGTGAGCTACGCTGTTCACGACGTTGGTCCCGCTTCTGTAGAGGAGAGGCGGACCACATGAGGGGCCCGGTGTTTGCCGCACCGGCCCCTCACTTTTTTGTGGTCTTTAACCAGCCACCTTGGACCACTCAGGTCCCGTACGTCACGGCAACGCGCCGTGCGCTCAGGCGGCAACGTTGATCTTCCCAGGCTTCGAGCCCCAGGTGTCCAGGTCAACGACCTTGGTCGCGGTCTCGACGTAGGTCACGAGTTCGGCGATGTCATCGGCCTGGACGTAGCCGAGCCGAGCGCGGACGGTGGAGCGTGCGCCGTCCTGGAGGCTGAACAGCACGCCGGGCGTGGTCTCGCTGATCTGATGGCAGGCCGCGCCGTAGTCGACGGCGTTCTCTACCAGCGCGGCCTCTGTGTAGCTCTCGGTAGGCAGGCGCAGCGCCAGACGGCGGGTGAACAGGTCCCGCAGCCCGAACACATCCTTGGTGGGCTCCTGAATGGCGCCGACGACGATGAAACCGACCGCGCGGCCCTGCGTGAGCAACAGCCGTAGCGCGTCCTCGATCTTGTCGCGAATGCTGCGAGGCCAGATGCTCAGCAGCGGCGCCAGCTCATCGATCACAATGAGCGTGAGCGGCCTATCCTTGGTCGGACGGAAGTCACGCAACCCTGCCCCGGCCGCCGCCTTCTTGGCCGCGAGCATGTCCTCCACGAGCTGCTGCAGGAATTCCAGCGTCGCCTTCGCCAGCTCATTCTCAGTCTCAGCGGTGCCCAGGCCGATGTAGTCACCCGGTGCGAAGATCGCCCGCCCTTGGGACAGCTCCATGAGCTTGGGGTCGATGCCGACCGGGCGCACCAGTCCGGCGACGATCGCCGGGGCGACGGCGCGCAGAATGTTCCAGCCGAGGCCAGCCTTTCCGCCGCCGGTGGAACCCGCAATCGCGGTGTGACCGCCCAGCAGCGAGACGGTGTAGGGCTGGCCGAACTCATCGATCCCGACCGGGACGCGATGCCAGTCGATCGCCTCCACCGAAGCGGGGATCGGGGTGGCCGGCACCACGGTGAGCAGTGGGTCACGGCGCATCAGCGCGAGCTCGACCAGCCGCGGCTGGAGGCGCTTGAGCACCAGGCGCTCGCCCTTGAAGGCCAGGCGCAGCGCGTCGGCGGTCTCCTCGTTCTCGTAGCGCTTGGGAGACTGCCCGATCGGCAGCTCTACCGTCAGGTGGTCCCACCAGGGGGTAGAGCGCACGCCCTTGAGCTTTGGAAAGAAGACCTCGGTCCCGGCCTGGACGGTCAGCTCGCAGCGGGTGAACACCATCGCCCACTGACGGCGGTAGATCCACCAGCGGTGCCACCAAGTTCGCGTCCACGTCGCTACCGTCTTGCCGAACGAGCCAGGGTGGGCGGCCTTCCAGGTCGATAGCGAGACGAACGCGGCCCCGGCGATCGTCAGGCAGAGCTGCCACCCGAGGTAGACGACGCTCGCGGCCGCAGTCCCTGCCGCCGTGGTGCTACGCGGGTGCAGCACGGCTTGGACGACGAGCCAGGCGATGAGCCGGGCGAGCTGCTTGGTCAGCCAGACGAGCATCTTGCCGACTGCCGAGAACAAGAAGTTGAGCATGGTCGCCTCCTTTCGGGCATGCGAAGGGGGAGCCACCCACGGCAGGCAGGTGCGGGCGGCTCCCCCGCTGAACGGCTTACTTACGTCCGGCCTTGAACTTCCGCAGGTCGCGGAGAAGGACCTCACACGAGGCCGACGCCCGATCGATGTGGCCCTGGATGCTGGCCATCGGCTCGGAGCACCCGAGACCGGCGGCCATCTCCCGGTCGATCCTCTGGCTCGACTCGACCAGGCGGGCCACGCGCTCCACCTGGACGTCGATCTCGTCGATACGCGCACCGAAGGAACTCATGATCACAGCTCCTTGACGTAGTAGACGCGGTTACGGGCGAACATCGCGAACTCGTCGGCCGCGACGCTCACGGACGTGACGGCGGCCTTGACCAGGTCGTGAGCCTCGTGCAGGGACGGCGCCGAGAAGTCCGGCTCACGGTGCTCGACCCGCTGGACCTCGCCGAGCAGGCCCTTAACCATGTCGGCCAACGAGCGCATCTCCCGGGCCACGTGCTTACGCCGGAGCTTGATCATGCGAAGGTTCTTATAGAACTCGGCCCGGTCCTCGAACTCCGACCGCACGTCGGCCGTGAAGTTACCGACCGTGCCCCGAAGCAGGGCCTTGCGCTTGGCCTTGCGAACCCGCTTGGGCTCGAAGTTGGAGCCCTGGACCGGCCGGATGGGCCGGGGCCCGGTCTTGGTGGTGGGAGTCGCCACCGTCTCCTCCTCAGTGCTTGTGGTTGATCGGGGAGCTGCTGACCGCGCCAC
>NZ_JBSGHN010000036.1:0-7680 GCF_053604425.1 Microbispora sp. NPDC004025
GTGTTGAAGGACTGGTAGGCCTGCTTGCCCGGAGCCACGTCCGCCACGGTCTTCTTGCCGAACGGGGTGTTCAGCTCGATCGTGGCCGGCGCGTCACCGTTGTTGACGGCGGTGACCGCCAGGTAGGCCGAGGTGCCGATGCAGCGGGACGCGGCGGTGACGGTCAACTTGACCTCGTCGTTCTTCGGGCCGCGGACGAGCGTGAAGTCGTCCACGTCGAAGTTCGCCCCGGTGAACACCAGGTAGAGCTTCACGCTCCCGGAGGGGACGTTCGTGAGCGGCGTCGAGACGTCCGCGTACGACTCCCACCCGCCGGTGTTCGGCACGGTGACGGTGCCGAGCACGGGGCCGGTCGGGGAACCGGTCCTGATCTCGAAGCCGCCGCTGGGGTCGGGCGAGGCCACCCGGGCCGTGAAGCGGGTGACCCCGGTGAGGTCCACGCCGTCGTACGCCGCCCAGTCGCCGGGGTTGACGTAGCCGAGCACGGTGCCGCCGTGCGCGGGGGTGTGGGGGTAGGTGTCGACGCCGTTCGCCTCGGTCCAGCTCTCGGCCTGGACGGTGACGTCGCCCTCCGCCGGGCCGAGCTCCTTGATGCGGATGTTCCGGAACGCCACCTCGTCGCCGTCGCCGTGGTTCTGGATGCCCACGTAGCCCTGCTGGAGGGACCGCTTGGGATCGGTGTTGGTGAAGTCGTTGATCTTCACGCCGTTCAGGAAGATCTGCAGGCGCTCGCCCTCGACGCGGAGCTCGTAGGTGTTCCACTGCCCCGGCGGGTTGAGCGCGGCGTCCCGGGCCTTGAGGTCCGCCGACTGGAAGCCGTAGACCGACCCGGTCGTCTTCTCCGGAGCGTCCGTGGCGTCGATCTGGATCTCGTAGCCGTTGTCGACCGCCGACCACGGGTCGTCCGAGGCGGGGAAGCCGACGAAGACACCCGCGTTGTCGTCGCCGCGCATCTTCCAGTCGAGCTTCAGCGAGTAGGAGTGGAACTCCTTCGCCTTGTACCAGAACAGCCCCAGGCCGCCGTGCGAGGTCAGGGTGCCGTCGGCGTTGGTGAATCCGCCGGGGCCGGCCTGCTCCCAGCCGGTGGTGCTGCCGTTGTAGAGCGTCGTGTAGCCGGTCTCGGGACGGCAGTCGGCCTTGAGCGCGCCCATGGCGTACCTGATGCCGCCGAGCAGGTGCTGGCGGAACTCCGGCTCGGCGAACGAGGACGCCGTGTGCCCGCCGCCCGTGTAGAACGACCGGCCGCCCTGATACTCCTTGCACCAGGCGATCGGGTGGTCGTCGCCCATCTTGCCGCCCGAGTACGACTTCTCGTCGAGGGTGGCCAGCACGTGCGCGGTGCTGCGGGCGTTGGTCCGGTAGTCGTACCACTCGTCGGTGCGCGTCCACGTCGGCCCGAGGTGGGCGGTCGCGGGGTGGGCCCGGTCCTCCACCTTCACGGTCGCCTGCTGGACGGCGGGGTGGGAGGCGAACCACGCCCCGACCAGGCCGCCGTAGAACGGCCAGTCGTACTCGGTGTCCGCCGCGGCGTGGATGCCCACGTAGCCGCCGCCCGCCTTGACGTACGCCTCGAAGGCCGCCTGCTGGGCGTCGTTCAGCACGTCGCCCGTGGTGCTGAGGAAAACCACGGCCTTGTACTTCGCCAGGTTCTCGGTGGTGAAGACGGCGGGGTCCTCGGTCGCGGTGACCTTGAAGCCCAGGTCCTTGATGGCCTGGACGCCCGCCGGGATCGAATCGTGCCGGAAGCCGGCCGTACGGGAGAAGACCAGGACCTCGCCCTCGCCGCTGCCCGGGGTCGCCGTCGTCCACTTCTGCGCGTCGCGGCCGTCACACGTCCTGATGACGATCTGGGCGGGATCGGTCGCGTCGAGGCACTTGCCCGACTGGGGGTTCTTGATGGTGCCGTCCGTGCCGACCGTCCAGATCTGCGCGCCGACGCCGGAGACGCAGTCCCAGATCTGCACCCGCGTGCCGTCGGCGGTGCCGCCGTTGGACACGTCGAGGCACTTGCCGAGCGAGCGGAGGGTGTTGCCGCTGACGGTCCAGACCTGCGCCCCGGTCCCGTTGCACTCGTAGAGCTGCACCTTGGTGCCGTTGGCGGGGTCGGCGTTCGCGACGTCGAGGCACAGGCCGGCGGCGCCGACGATCGGCGCCGGGCTTCCGCCGGCCGGCGGCTCCGCCGTCAGCGTGAAGTCGTCCAGGTCGAACAGCGCGCCGTCGTGGCCCTGGAAGACCAGGTAGAGCTCGGTCGTCCCGGCCGGGGCGTTCGACAGCGGCGCGGACACGTCGATGAACGTCTCCCAGCTGCCGGTGACGGGCACGCTCACCTTGCCCAGCAGGGTGCCGGTCCGCGAGCCGGCGCGCACCTCCATGGTGCCGCCCTTACCGCCGGAGGAGACGCGGGCGGTGATGCCCTTGGCCTTGCTCAGCTCGTAGGGCTTGAAGGAGATCCAGTCGCCGGCGTTGATGTCGCCCACGGTCTTGCCGCCGTGCGCGTTGCTCTTCCCGATCGGGTTGACGCCCTGGGAGGCCCCGTAGTGCTCGGCCTGGCGGTGACGCGGCTGCAGGATGTGCTGGCTGTGGGTGATCAGCCCGCCCTTGTCGGTGTATTCGGCGTCGAACACCGCGAAGATGTTCGCCGCGTCGTCGTGCTCACCGTCGACCGGGATGGTCAGCTCGCCGGAGCAGCCGGTCTTCGAGGAGATCTGGTGGCCGTGGCTGTCGTGGCCGAGCACGTAGGTCATCTTGACCTTCGCGCAGTCGATCTCGCCGTCCTCGGGGTCGGTGACCTTGATCGAGAACGGGATCGAGTCGCCCCACTGGAACAGGCTGCCCGCCGTGGGTGTCTCGATGGTCACGGTCGGCGCGGTGTTGCCCGCCGTGACGAGCACGCTCGCGCTGCCGCTGTTGCCCGCCGGGTCGCGCACGGTGAGCGTCGCGGTGTACGTGCCTTCCTTGTCGTAGGTCTTGACCGGGTTCGCCTCGGTGGAGGTGGTGCCGTCGCCGAAGTCCCAGGCGTAGGTGATCGTCGCGCCCTCGGGGTCGGCGGAGCCGGCCGAGGAGAACGTGACGGTGAGAGGCGTCTTGCCCGAGGTCTTGTCGGCCTTGGCCACGGCGATCGGGGAACGGTCGCGGCCCTTGATGTACTCGTAGCGGTACAGCGCCGAGTTGGCGTCGCCGTTGAAGTAGCCGGTGCCGTAGTCGAGCACGTACAACGCGCCGTCCGGGCCGAACGCCAGGTCCATCACCTGGGTGCCGGTCCACGGGAAGCTCGCGATGTCGCCGCGCGTCCCGTCGGCCTTCACGTCGATCGCCTTGATCCACTGGCGGCCGAGCTCACCGGCGAAGAAGTGGCCGTCCAGGTCCTGCGGGAACTTGACCGCGGACTTCAGGTCGGCGTCGTAGCGGTAGACCGGCCCGCCCATCGGCGACTCGGAGCCGCCGCCGAACTCGGGCGGGGAGCCGGCGTCGCCGCCGTACCTGATCCACGCGGGCTGGGCGGGCGGCAGCGTGCGCTGCCCGGTGTTGCGCGGGGAGGCGTTGACCGGTCCGCCGGCGCAGTCGTACTTCGCCCCGGAGGGACCGGAGGGGAAGGTGAACCTGTTGTAGGTCTCGACCGCGGTGTTGGTGCCCGTGCAGTACGGCCAGCCGTAGTTGCCGGGGCGGGTGACGCGGTTGAACTCGACCTGGCCGCTCGGCCCGCGGTTGGGGTCGCTGGTCCCGGCGTCGGGGCCGTAGTCGCCCACGTAGACGACGCCGGTGGCCTTGTCGACGCTCAGCCGGAACGGGTTGCGGAAGCCCATCGCGTAGATCTCGGGCCGCGTGTCCGGGGTGCCAGGCGGGAACAGGTTGCCCTCGGGGATGTCGTAGGTCCCGTCCGGCTTGACCTTGATGCGCAGGATCTTGCCGCGCAGGTCGTTGGTGTTGCCCGAGCTGCGCTGGGCGTCGTACGCCGGGTTGCGGTCGGGCCGCTCGTCGATGGGGGAGTAGCCCGAGGAGTCGAAGGGGTTGCTGTCGTCGCCGGTCGACAGGTAGAGGTTGCCGTCGGCGTCGAAGTCCATGTCGCCGCCCACGTGGCAGCAGATGCCGCGGTCGGCCGGCACGTCGAGGATCTTGACCTCGCTGCCCTTGTCCAGCGTCCAGTCGGGCTTGATCGTGAACCTGGACAGCCGGTTCACGCCCTTCCAGGCGGAGAAGTCCGACGCGGTGGCCGGGGCGTCGCCGTCGGGGGTGTCGAGGCGGGGAGCGTAGTAGAGGTAGACGAACCGGTTGGTCGCGAAGCCAGGGTCGGCCGCGACCCCCTGGAGGCCCTCCTCGTCGTGCGTGTAGACGTTAAGCGTGCCGACCACGGTGGTGTCGCCGCGGGCGTCGGTGCGCCGCAGGACTCCGTCACGCGCGGTGTGCAGCACCGACAGGTCGGGCAGCACGGTCATCGTCATGGGCTCGCCCATCTCGGCGACGCCCTTGGCCATCTCCACGCGCTGGTAGTCGGCGGCGTCGACGGGCGCCGTGTGTGCCTGGGCCGGCGCGGCCGGGGTGAGCACGGTCAGGCCGGTGAAGGCCAGAAATAAGGCACAGGTCTGTGCGATCCGTTTTCTTGCGCGATCGGTCGGCCGCCTGGGGGGCATGGCGGAGGTTCCTTTCGTCGGTGCGGTACGCCCGGCACGATCCCGGGCGCGCGACCCCGCTTCACAGATCCACCTGGAAGTGGTGATCGCACGTAACGTAAGCTTCTTTTGCCGTGAGGGGAAGATAGTTCTGTGAAAACTGGATAACTTTCGCCGGGCCGAGCGAAAGTTCCTTCGCTCGCCGACGCCCATCCGCAGGCGCGTGCCGTCACGGGTCTCCTGGGTAGCAACCCGGGCATGGTGTCCCCAACGGCAGGACGGGTCGAACGTCCGGTGATGCACCACCACTGGTCCGACATCACCTTCATCCACTGGAGATATCCGCCCGCGCTGGTGCAGGCGTTCCTGCCGGACGGGCTCACCGTCGACACCTACGAGGGGGCCGCGTACGTCGGGCTCACGCCGTTCCTGATGCGCGGCGTGCGGGCGCCCGGACTGCCGCCGCTGCCGGGGCTGTCGCGCTTCCCCGAGACCAACGTGCGCACCTACGCGCGGGACGCCCGGGGGCGCGCCGGCCTGTGGTTCCTGTCGCTGGACGCCGGGAACCTGCCCGCCGTGCTGGGCGCCCGGGCCGCGTACGGGCTGCCGTACTACTGGTCGGACATGTCCGTGACCGGCGCGGGGGAGCGGCGCCGCTACCGCTGCGCGCGCCGATGGCCGGGCCCCTCCGGGGCGCGGTGCGACGTCGACGTCGACCTCGGGCCCGCGCTGGGCGAGGCCGAGCGGGACGGGCTCGCGGACTTCCTCGTGGAGCGGTACCGGCTCTTCACGGTCGTGGCGGGCCGCCTGGTGACGGCGGAGGTGGAACACCCGCGCTGGCCTCTCCACCGTGCCCACGCGTCCGGGCTGGAGCAGGGGCTGCTCGAGGCGGCCGGCCTGCCCGCGCCCGACCACGATCCGCTCGTGCACGCCTCTCCCGGCGTGCCCGTACGGGTCGGCATGTGGCGTCCGGCCTGAGGCCCTTCCGCCGGGCGGGGGTGTGGGCGCGGGTCAGGCGCGGGGCTCCTCGAAGCGGTCGAGGTAGGCGGCGTACCAGGCCCGCTCCTCCTCCACCAGCGCGTGCCGGTCGGCGTAGACGTGGTCGAACATGGCGTCCACCGGCGGGTCGGGCATGGCGATGACCCCGTCGCGCAGTTCGAGGGCCATGCGGTCGCCCTCCTCCTCGACCTCGGTGAAGAAGGCCTCGTCGGCCATGCCCTCCCGCAGCAGGTACGCCCGCAGGCGCGCGATCGGGTCCTTCTTCCGCCACGCGTCCACCTCCTCGGCGGGCCGGTAGCGCCCCGGATCGTCGGAGGTGGTGTGCGGGCCCATCCGGTAGGTGTACGCCTCGATGAGGAACGGCCCGCCCCCGGAACGTACGTGCCGCAGCGCGGCCCTCGTCACGGCGAGGCAGGCCAGCACGTCGTTGCCGTCCACCCGTACGCCGGGGAAGCCGAAGCCCCGTGCCCGCTCGTAGATCGGCGCCCGGCTCTGCCGCCCGACGGGGTGGGAGATGGCCCACTGGTTGTTCTGGCAGAAGAACACCACCGGCGCGTCGAACACGGCCGCGAAGTTGAACGCCTCGCTGACGTCCCCCTCGCTCGCCGCCCCGTCGCCGAAGTAGGCCACGACGGCCGAGTCGTCGCCGTCCCTGCGGACCCCCATGGCGTACCCCACGGCGTGCAGCGTCTGCGCGCCGAGGACGATCGTGTAGAGGTGGAAGCGTGTCTCCCGGGGGTCCCAGCCGCCGTTCGTGGTGCCGCGCAGCATGCCCATGAGCGTGAGGGGAGCGATGCCCCGGCACCAGGCCACGCCGTGCTCCCGGTAGGAGGGGAAGACGTGGTCGTCCGGCGCGAGCGCCCGGCCCGAACCGATCTGGGCCGCCTCCTGCCCCAGACAGGGGATCCACATCCCCAGCTCGCCGAGACGCTGGAGGGCGAAGGCCTCCCGGTCGATCCGGCGGACCAGCGCCATGTCGCGATACAGCCCCCGATACTGGCTCTTCGACAGATCCAGGTCGTACTCGGGGTGCGCGACACGCTCGCCTTCGGGCGTGAGCAGCTGGACCAGATCTTCGGCCTCGTCCTGGCGCCGCACGTCGTCTCCTCTCTGACAACGGTGACCGGTGTCGGCGCCTCCATCACCGCGAGGTCGTCGGCACCGTGCGAAGCCAATCATTCCGGCTGTCCGGCCCGCGGGATCACACGGCGTGCCCGCCACGCCGATGAGCTGCGATTTCTCGTCGGCGGCGGGGAGGTGAGGGTCAGCCGGTCGCGGTGTCGGGGCGCAGTCCCGCGAGGACGATCGCGAGCGTGCGGGCCCGCAGATCCGGCTCCCACCGGGTGTGCAGGGACGCCTGGCACAGGCCGATCAGCAGGGCCATGACCTCCGGCGCCCGGACGTCGGAACGTACGGCCCCGGCCTGCTGGGCCCTGCCGACGAGCACCTCGACGGCCTCACGCAGGGCGAGGACCGGCTTGGCGACGGTGACCGGGATGCCCGCCTGCGCGAGCAGGTCGACGACGGTCTTCTGCTCCGCGGCCTGCTCCACGGTACGGGTGAAGAAGGTGAAGAACGCGGTGGCGGGGTCGCCCTCCGCCGCGAGCGCGCGGGTCTCCTCGGCCAGCCTGACGGCGACGGCATGCATGATCGCCTTGAGCAGGGACTCCTTGGTGGGGAAGTGCCGGAAGACGGTGCCGATCCCGACTCCGGCCTTCTGGGCGATCTCCTCGGTGGAGGCGGAGGGGCCCTTGGCCGCGAAGACGGCCTCGGCCGCCTCCAGGATGCGCGCCCGGTTGCGCTGGGCGTCGGCGCGCAGCGCTCTCACCGGCCCGGCGGGGGTGTCCGGCTCGGGAACGCGCTGATCGTTCGGCATCCCTCGGCTCTCCCACGCCTCGATTGACATCCGGATTCGCCGCTTCATAGCCTATAACCGAAGTGGAGACTCCGATTGTAGGTCACGCCGCAGCGAGGAGTGCAGATGTTCGAGAGGTTCACCGACCGTGCGCGGCGGGTTGTCGTCCTGGCTCAGGAAGAGGCCAGGATGCTCAACCACAACTACATCGGTACTGAG
>NZ_JBSGHN010000037.1:0-4811 GCF_053604425.1 Microbispora sp. NPDC004025
CAAGCCAACTACGCCGCCGCCAACACCTTCCACGACGCCCTCGCCCACCACCGCCACACCACAGGCCAACCCGCCACCAGCCTCGCCTGGGGACTATGGGCCCACACCAGCACCCTCACCACCACCCTCACCCAGACCGACCTGAAGCGGCTGGCCAGGCTCGGCGTGCACCCCCTCGCCTCCGACCACGCCCTCGCCCTGTTCGACGCGGCCGTCTTCGGCTCCGCCGGGCAGCCTCCGGTGCTCGTGCCGGCGCGGCTGAACACGGCGTCCGACGCCCCGCCCGCCCTGCTCCGCCGCCTCGTCTCCCCCCGCCGACCGGCCGTGCGGGCGGTCGCGGGGCAGGACGCCCCGCTCGCCGCCCGCCTCGCGGGGCTCGACGCGAGGAAGCGGAGCGAGGCGCTGCTCGACCTGGTCCGCACCGAAGTCGCCACCGTCCTCACCCACCCCGACCCCCACACCATCCCCGCCGACCGCCCCCTCATCGAACTCGGCCTCGACTCCCTCACCGCCGTCGAACTCCGCAACCGCCTCACCACCACCACAACCCTCCGCCTCCCCGCCACCCTCACCTTCGACCACCCCACCCCCCACGCCATCGCCGGCTTCCTGGACGGCCTGCTCGGGGGCGAACGGACGGAGACCACCGCCGTACGGACCGAGACGGCCGCGGCCGGACCGCTCGCGGACGACCCGGTCGTCATCGTCGGCATGGCCTGCCGGCTTCCCGGGGGCATCGAGTCGCCGGAGGCGCTCTGGCGGCTGGTGGAGAACGGCGGCGACGCGGTGTCGGAGTTTCCCGCCGACCGTGGCTGGGACCTCGAAGCGCTCTACGACCCCGATCCGGACCACCCCGGCACCTCCTACACCCGCCAGGGCGGGTTCCTGCGGGACGTCGCCGACTTCGACCCCGCCTTCTTCGGCATCTCTCCGCGCGAGGCGCTCGCGATGGACCCGCAGCAGCGGCTCCTCCTCGAAGTGGCGTGGGAGGCGTTCGAACGGGCCGGGATCGACCCGCAACGGCTCAGGGGCAGCCGTACCGGGGTCTTCGCCGGCGTGATGTACCACGACTACGCGCCCCGGCTGCAGGAGATCCCCGGTGACCTGGAGGGATATCTCATCAACGGCAGCGCGGGCAGCATCGCCTCGGGACGGGTCGCGTACACCTTCGGCTTCGAGGGCCCGGCGGTGACGGTGGACACCGCCTGCTCGTCGTCTCTGGTCGCTCTGCACCTGGCCGCCCAGTCGCTGCGTACGGGCGAGTCCGACCTCGCGCTCGCGGGCGGCGTGGCGGTGATGTCGTCGCCCGCCACGTTCGTCGAGTACTCCCGGCAGCGGGCGCTGTCCGCGGACGGGCGGTGCAAGGCGTTCTCCTCCTCCGCGGACGGCACCGGCTGGGGGGAGGGCGTCAGCCTGCTGCTCCTCGAACGCCTGTCGGACGCGCGCAGGAACGGTCACCCCGTGCTCGCGGTCGTCCGGGGCTCGGCCGTCAATCAGGACGGCGCGTCCAACGGCCTCACCGCCCCGAGCGGGCCGTCCCAGCAGCGGGTCATCCGCCAGGCCCTCGCCAACGCCGGGCTGTCCGCGGATGACGTGGGCGCGGTCGAGGCGCACGGCACCGGCACCACCCTCGGCGACCCCATCGAGGCGCAGGCGCTGCTGGCCACGTACGGCCAGGAGCGTCCGGCCGGCCGCCCGCTGTGGCTGGGCTCGCTGAAGTCGAACATCGCGCACACCCAGGCCGCGGCGGGCGGGGCCGGAGTGATCAAGATGATCATGGCGATGCGCAACGGCCTGCTGCCGAAGACGCTGCACATCGACGAGCCGAGCCCCCACGTGGACTGGTCGAGCGGCGCGGTGCGCCTGCTGGACGAGGCGCGGCCCTGGCCGGAGACCGGCCGCCCGAGACGGGCGGGGGTGTCGTCCTTCGGGGTCAGCGGCACGAACGCCCACGTGATCCTGGAGCAGCCGCCCGCCGCCGGGGAGCCGGCCAGGAACACGCCGGCGGCGCCGCCCGCCGTGCCGTGGGTGCTGTCGGGGCACCTGCCCGAGGCGCTGCGTGGGCAGGCCGTCGGCCTCGCCACCTACCTGGAAGGGCGGGCGGACCTCGACCCCGTCGACGTGGCGCACTCCCTCGTCTCGGCCAGGGCGCTGTTCGCCGAGCGCGCCGTGGTGGTCGCGCCGGGCGGTGCCGATCTGCCCGCCGGGCTGTCCGCCGGCCTGGCCGCGCTGACCCGCGGGGGCGCGCTGCCCGACCACGTCGTACGCGGCACGGCCGACGTGACCGGCAAGGTCGTGTTCGTCTTCCCCGGTCAGGGCGGGCAGTGGCCCGGCATGGCCGCCGGGCTGCTGGAGACGGAGCCGGTGTTCGCGGAGCGGCTCGCCGAGTGCGGCCGGGCGCTGGCCGAGTTCGTCGACTGGTCGCTCCTCGACGTGGTGCGCGGTGTGCCCGGCGCGCCGGGGCTCGACCGGGTCGACGTGGTGCAGCCGGTGTTGTGGGCCGTCATGATCTCGCTCGCCGAGCTGTGGCAGGCGTACGGGGTCCGTCCGGACGCGGTGGTCGGCCACTCCCAGGGGGAGATCGCCGCGGCCGTGGTCGCGGGGGCGCTGTCACTGCGCGACGCCGCCCGCGTGGTGGCCCTGCGCAGCCAGGCCATCCGGACCCTGTCGGGCGACGGCGGGATGGCGTCGGTGGCCCTGCCTCTGGAGGAGGCCGAGGCCAGGATCGCGGTCTGGAACGGCCGGTTGTCGGTCGGAGTCGTCAACGGGCCCGGCAGCGTCGTGGTGTCCGGCGAGGTGGACGCGCTGACCGACCTGCTGGCCCGGCTCGACGCGGAAGGGGTGCGCAACCGGCGGATCCCCGTCGACTACGCCTCGCATTCGGCTCAGGTCGAACTCATCTATGACGAGCTGGTCAAGGCGCTGTCCCCCATCGCCGCCGGGGACCTGACGGTGCCCATGCTGTCGACCGTCACCGGCGACTGGGTCGGCCCCGCGGAGCTCGACGCGGAATACTGGTACGCCAACCTGCGCCGGCCCGTGCTGTTCGAGGCCGTCACCCGGGCGCTCGCGGCCGCGGGGCACGGCGCGTTCATCGAGATCAGCCCGCACCCGGTGCTGACGTCGAGCATCGAGGACACCCTCGACGCCGCGGGCGCCGGGCCCACGCTGGTCACCGGCACGCTCCGGCGCGACCAGGGCGCGCCGGAGCGCTTCCTCGTCTCGCTCGCCGAGGCGTTCGTGCGCGGCGTGCCGGTCGACTGGTCCGTCGCCCTCAGCGTCGACTCCGCCGGGGTCGGACCACGCCGCGTCGACCTGCCCACCTACGCCTTCCAGCGCACGCGCTACTGGCTCGACGCCTCCCGGGCGTCCACCGTGGGCGGGGCGGCGGGGGACGGCGTTCCCGGCACCCCCGCACCGGTGGGGCGGTTCGCCGGGCTCGACCCGGCGGAGCGCCGCGACGCGGTGCTCGACCTGGTCCGTACGGAGGTCGCCGCGGTGCTGCGGCACGCCGACGGGGAGGCGATCGCGCCCACGAGGGCCTTCAAGGAGCTGGGTCTCGACTCGCTGACCGCGGTGGACCTGCGCAACCGGCTCCGGGCGGCCACCGGGCTGCCCCTGCCGACCACGTTGATCTTCGACCATCCCTCGCCCGTCGCGGTGGCCGAGCACATCCTCTCGGTCCTGGACGACGCCGAGACGGACGGCGAGGGCGAACCGGCGGGCGATCCGCTGACCGTGCTGCGGCGGCTCGAGGCGAGCCTGCTCGCCGAGCCGGACGGCCGTGGCGAGGTCGTGTCCCGGCTCCGCGCCCTGCTGGCACGCTTCGACACCCCCACCGGCGTGGGGGACGACCCGGACGACGAGCTCGACCTCGACTCCGCCACCGACGACGAACTCTTCGACCTCCTGGACAGGGGCTGATTTCCAATGGCGAACGACGAAAAGCTGCGCGAATACCTCAAGCGTTCGATCGCGGAGACCAAGCAGGCGGAGCGGCGGCTACGTCAGATCGAGGCGAAGTCGCGCGAGCCGATCGCGATCGTGGGGATGGGCTGTCGCCTGCCCGGCGGGGTGGCCTCACCGGAGGACCTGTGGGACCTGGTCGCCGAAGGCCGCGACGCCGTCACCGAGTTCCCCGCCGACCGCGGCTGGAACCTGGACTCCCTGTACCACCCCGACCCCGACCACCCCGGCACCTCCTACACCCGCCACGGCGGCTTCCTCGACGACGTCGCCGGCTTCGACGCCGACTTCTTCGGCATCTCCCGCCGCGAAGCCCTCGCCAGCGACCCCCAGCAACGCCTCCTGCTCGAAGTCGCCTGGGAAACCTTCGAACGCGCCAGCATCGACCCCGCCCACCTCAAGGGCAGCCGCACGGCGGTGTACGCGGGGGTCGCCGACCGCACGTACGGCTCCCGGCTGCCACAGGTGCCCGACGACCTGGAGGGATACCTCGCGATCGGCAATCTGGGCAGCGTGCTGTCGGGACGGATCGCCTACACCTTCGGGTTCGAGGGCCCGGCGGTGACGGTGGACACGGCCTGCTCGTCGTCGCTGGTCGCCCTGCATCTGGCCGTTCAGGCGCTGCGTACGGGGGAATGCGACCTCGCGCTCGCGGGCGGGGTGACGGTGATGGCGAGCCCCATCGGATTCACCGAGTTCTCGCGGCAGCGAGGGCTGTCCGTGGACGGGCGGTGTAAGGCGTTCTCGTCGTCGGCGGACGGCACGGGCTGGGCCGAGGGCGTCGGGCTGCTGCTGGTCGAGCGCCTGTCCGACGCCCGCCGCCTGGGGCATCGGGTGCTGGCCGT
>NZ_JBSGHN010000038.1:0-4298 GCF_053604425.1 Microbispora sp. NPDC004025
CCTTCCAAAACACCCCCCTGCCCCACCTCCACCTCCACGACCTGCCCGCCACCCCCCACCACACCACCACCAACACCTCCAAATTCGACCTGTCGATCTACCTCTGGGAGAGCTCGCCGGGCGGCGACGGGCTTGACGGATTCGTCGAATACGCGACGGACCTGTTCGACTCCGGCACGATCGAGGCCCTCGTACGGCGGTTGCAGCGGGTGCTGGCGGCCGTGGCGGCCGACCCCGACATGCGGCTGGGTGAGATCGATGTCCTGGATGCGGTCGAGCGGCAGCGCGTGCTGGAGGACTGGAACGCGACCGCACGGGAGTACCCGCCGGCGACGTTACCGGAGCTGTTCCAGGCTCAGGTGGCACGTACGCCCGATGCGACGGCGGTGGTGTTCGGGGAGCGCAGGCTCACTTACGCGGAGCTGAACGCACGGGCCAATCGGCTTGCTCGATTGCTGGTGGAGCACGGGGCGGGTCCCGAACAGACCGTCGCGCTGGCGTTGCCCCGCTCCGAGCATCTGATCGTCGCCTTGCTGGCGGTGCTCAAGACCGGGGCGGCCTATCTGCCGGTCGATCCCGACTATCCCGCCGAGCGCATCCGTCTGATGGTGGAGGACGCCTGTCCGGTGTCGGCGATCGTCACAACAGAAACCCCTGTCCTGCCGCCGCAGGGCATGTCCCGGATCATTCTGGACGAAGAGAAGACCACGGCACGGCTGGCAGGTCTCAGCGATCACGATCTCACGGACGGCGACCGGGTCAGTCCTCTGCGGCCAGAGCATCCCGTCTACGTCATCTACACCTCCGGCTCCACCGGCGTGCCCAAGGGGCTCGTCATGCCGGCTGACGCGCTGGTCAACCTGCTGGCCTGGCACCGACGTACCCTGCCCGGAGACCGTGGAAGCACGGTGGCGCAGTTCACCACGATCAGCTTCGATGTGGCGGCTCAGGAGATCCTGTCGGCGCTGCTGTCCGGCAAGACCCTCGCCGTACCCGATGCCGAGACGCGGCTCAACACGGCCCAGTTCGTCTCCTGGCTGGACCGTCATCGGGTGAACGAGTTGTTCGCCCCCGCCCCCGTTCTCGAAGCGCTGGCCGATGCGGCCCAGGACCAGGGCATGAGCCTGCCGGATCTGGTCGATGTCGCGCAGGCCGGCGAGGCACTGGTGATCGAGGGGCGGCTGCGCGAGTTCCTGGCACGCCGTCCGGGCCGACGAGTGCACAACCACTACGGCCCGGCGGAGACTCATGTGGTCACCGCGGCGACCTTAACGATCGGATCCGGTGATGAAGAGGAAAGCGCACACCCCCCGATCGGCCGTCCTGTGGACAACTGCCGGACGTATGTCCTCGACGAGTCGCTGCGGCCGGTGCCGGTGGGGGTGCCCGGAGAGCTGTACGTCGCCGGGCGATCACTGGCCCGGGGCTATCTGGGCCGGCGCGGGTTGACCGCGTCGCGGTTCGTGGCCAGTCCTTTCGACCCCGCGGGGTCGCGGATGTACCGGACCGGTGACGTGGTGCGCTGGCGCGCCGACGGGCAGCTCGATTTCCTCGGACGCGCCGACCACCAGGTGAAGATCCGGGGGTTCCGGATCGAACCCGGTGAGGTCGAGGCCGCGGTGGCGGCACACCCCGGGGTAGCCCAGGCGGCCACGGTGGTCCGGGAGGACCGCCCCGGAGACAAACGCCTGGTCGCCTACATCACGCCGGCCCACGCGGGCGGGGGCGGTGATCTGGTGGAGGAGGTGCGCGAGCATCTGCGGGCGGTGCTGCCGGACTACATGGTGCCGTCGGCGGTGGTGGTGCTGGAGCATCTGCCGCTGACGGTGAACGGCAAGCTCGACCGCGCGGCGCTGCCCGAACCGCATCTCGCCACGACTGCGGTGTACCGCGCCCCCAGCACCGCGCGGGAGGAGATCCTGTGCGGCCTGTTCGCCGAAGTCCTCGGGGTGGAGCGGGTCGGCATGGACGACGACTTCTTCGACCTGGGCGGCCACTCCCTGCTCGCCACCCGACTGACCAGCCGCATCCGCGCCGTACTCGACGCCGAAGTCCCCGTCCGCGCCGTCTTCGAGACCCCAACACCGGGTGGGCTGTCCCGCGCGCTGACCACAACTGACACTCCCGTACGGCCCGCTTTGCGCAGGATGCGACGCGGGTAGCCGGTGATCTCGTCCCTCTCTCACCGATTCCTTTTTCAGAAATCCCCATCCATTCCACGTCACCAAGGAGAAGAACGTGAAGACCAACCCCTTCGACGACGACGAGGCCCAGTTCTACGTGCTGGTGAACGACGAGGAGCAGTATTCGCTGTGGCCGACGTTCAGCCGGATTCCCGCCGGCTGGGAGGTGGTGTTCGGCGCCAATGAGCGCGGCAAGTGCCTGGAGTACATAGAGGAGAACTGGACGGACATGCGGCCGAAGAGCCTGCGCGATGCCGTCGCCGCGGACGAGGTGTCCGCCGCCGAGTTCTGAGGATGACGTACAGTGTCCCAGCCTCTTGACATGTCTGGTCCGCGGGCCGGAGAGGCGGCGTCGGCGCGGTCGGCAGACCGCGCCGAACTCGACCGCGAATACTCTCCCAGCTCGTGCGTCCCTGACATCAGGGTGTATCTCGACGAGTACGCGCGGCGCAGCGCGGCGGCTCGTGCCGGGGCTGTTCCTCATCACTGCCTCAGATACGGTCCGCGCCCGGAGCAACTGCTCGACTACTTTCCGCCCCCGTGCGGGGGAGGCCCCCTGCAGGTTTACATTCATGGCGGGTACTGGCAGGAGTTGAGCAAAAACGAGTCGTCGTTCGCCGCGCCCGGCTTCCTGGAAAGCGGGGCGGGATTCGCCGCACTCGGCTACGGCCTCGCTCCGCTGTACTCGCTTGACGAGATCGTCGCCATGGTCCGGGAAGGTCTGTGGTGGCTGGTGCGGACGGCTCCCGAACTTCCAGGACGTCCCGGTTCGATCCATCTCAGTGGGAGTTCCGCCGGCGCCCATCTGGTGGCGATGGCGCTGTCGGACGACTGGCTGCCTTCCGGTAGGCATCCGGTGGACGTGTTCGCCAGCGCGACGCTACTCAGCGGCGTCTACGACCTCGATCCCCTTCGGGGGACCTACGTCAACGACGCACTCGGACTCGACGCCGCGTCCGCAGTGCGCAACAGCCCGATCACCCTCCTGCCGGATCGGCTGCCACCGCTGGTCATCGCGATCGGCGACAACGAAACGACAGCGTTCACCCGGCAGCATCACGAGTTCGTGGCTGCCGCATATCCACGGGCGACGGCTCTGACCGCGTTCGTCGCACGCGACCGGAACCATTTCGACCTTCCCATGGATCTGGGCGTGCCGGGCACGCAACTCGGCGACGCCGTACTCGCCAGGATGAGCGCCTGAGGTTCGAAGGAATATTCAAAGTCAGTATTGCCCTCGTCGCGGATCTGTTCTGAATCTTTCCGCCGCATTCGCTCCACGTCGAACAGGTGGGACAGTGCGGCTGATTTCCGCGATGAGATCGGCTCGGCGTACGGAACATTCGTCTTCCGAACGCCGAGCCACGCAGTTCATGCAATCAGCCGATGAAATGGGGGACTGATGATTCCGTTGTCGTTCGCGCAGCGCCGCCTGTGGTTCCTGCACCATCTGGAGGGGCCGAGTGCGACTTACAACCTTCCGCTGGTCCTGCGCCTGACCGGTGACCTCGACCGTGGGGCGTTGGCGGCGGCGTTGAACGACGTGGTGGGCCGGCACGAGAGCCTGCGCACCGTCTTCCCCGACATCGACGGGGTTCCCCACCAGCACATCCTTGACCAGGCGCATGTTGAGCCGGTGACGGTTGAGGCGGCCCCGGATGAGGTGAGCGGGCTGGTCGGTGAGGCGGTCCGCCGCACCTTCGATCTGGCGGTCGACCTGCCGATCCGCGCGTGGTTGTTCGCCGTGTCGCCCGCCGAGCATGTGCTGGTGGTCGTGGTGCATCACATCGCCGGGGACGGGTGGTCACTGCGCCCGCTGGCCTCCGACCTGGCAACCGCGTATGCCGCCCGGCGTCAGGGGCAGGCCCCCGCGTGGGAACCACTGCCGGTCCAGTACGCCGACTACACCATGTGGCAGCAAGACCTGCTGGGCGACCCCGACGACCCCAACAGCCTGCAGGCCCGCCAGCTCGCCTACTGGACCACCACCCTGAACGGCCTGCCCGAACAACTCCCCCTACCCGCCGACCGGCCACGCCCCCCCATCGCCACCCACCGCGGCCACACCACAAGCTTCACCATCGACCCCGCCACCCACCACGGCCTCAACCACCT
>NZ_JBSGHN010000039.1:0-3150 GCF_053604425.1 Microbispora sp. NPDC004025
ACGGCCAGCACCCGATGCCCCAGGCGGCGGGCGTCGGACAGGCGCTCGACCAGCAGCAGCCCGACGCCCTCGGCCCAGCCCGTGCCGTCCGCCGAGGCGGAAAACGCCCTGCACCGCCCGTCCGGCGAGAGACCGCGCTGCCGGGAGAACTCGACGAACGTGCTCGGCGACGTCATGAGTGTGACCCCGCCGGCCAGGGCCAGGTCCGACTCGCCGGTGCGCAGCGACCGTACGGCCAGGTGCAGGGCGACCAGCGACGACGAGCAGGCCGTGTCCACCGTCACCGCCGGGCCCTCGAACCCGAAGGTGTAGGCGATCCGCCCCGACAGCACGCTGGCCGCCGTGCCCGTGATCAGGTAGCCCTCGACCTCCTCCGGTGCTGGGCCCGACGACTTGGCGTAGTCCTGTCCGTTGGTCCCGGTGAAGACTCCCGTGCGGCTGCCCTTTAGCTGGGCGGGGTCGATGCCGGCGCGTTCGAAGGTTTCCCAGGCGACTTCGAGCAGGAGGCGTTGCTGGGGGTCGCTGGCGAGGGCTTCGCGGCGGGAGATGCCGAAGAAGTCGGCGTCGAAGCCGGCGACGTCGTCGAGGAAGCCGCCGTGGCGGGTGTAGGAGGTGCCGGGGTGGTCGGGGTCGGGGTGGTACAGGGAGTCCAGGTCCCAGCCGCGGTCGGCGGGGAACTCGGTGACGGCGTCGCGGCCTTCGGCGACCAGGTCCCACAGGTCCTCCGGTGAGGCCACCCCGCCGGGCAGGCGACAGCCCATGCCCACGATCGCGATCGGCTCGCGTTGCTCGTCCCGGACGTCCCGCAGTTCTTCACGCGTCTTGTGCAGTTCCTCCGTCACGCGTCGGAGGAGACGCCGGATCTGGTCGTCGCTCACAGGTCCGCCTTCCATGGGGCACGGGGTGGGGCACGGGAGAGGTCAGGAGATGCCGAGTTCGTCGCTGATGAACGCGATGAGCTCGTCGTCGGAGGCCGAGGACAGGTCGGCGGTCGCTGCCGGACGCTCGGCGGGCGTGGCCTCCACCAGCCGCCGCAGCCGTTCCGTCACGGCCTCCCGATCGGGCGGGGCGACCGCCTCGCCGAGCAGCGTCTCCAGCTCGTCCAGCTTGGCGAGCAGGGTGGCGAGGGGCGGCTCGGAATCGGGTAGCAGCAGGTGGAGCAGGTGGCCCACGAGTCCGGCGGGTGTGGGGTAGTCGAACACGAGCGTGCTCGGCAGCGCCGTCCCGGTGAGCCGGGTGAGCCGGTTGCGCAGTTCCACGGCCGACAGCGAGGTGAACCCCTGGTCGCGGAAGCCGCGGTCGTCGTCCACCTCGGCCGCCGAGGCGTACCCGAGCACGTCGGCGATCTCCGTACGCACCAGTTTCCGCAGCGTCTGCCGGCGCTCGGGCTCGGGCAGTCTCGCCAGCCGCCCGAGGAGGTCCGGCTCCTCGTCCGATGTCCGCGCCGACTCGGCCGCCGCCGCGCGGGCCTCGGGCAGCTCGGCGAGCAGGGGACGAGGCTGCAGGCCGACGACCGTGGCCCAGTCCGCGCGGGCGACGACCAGCCGGGTCTCACCCTGCGCCACCGCCTCCTCCAGTGCCGACACCGCCAGGTCGGGCGTCATGGGCGCCAAGCCGCCGCGCCGCAGTCCCTCCCGGGCTCCGGGACCGGCGATGCCCGCGCCGTCCCAGTGGCCCCAGGCGATCGAGGTGGCGGGCAGGCCGAGCGCCCGGCGGTGCTCGGCGAGGGCGTCGAGGACGGCGTTGCCCGGCGCGTAGTTGCCCTGGCCGGCGCTCCCGATCAGGCCGGTGACCGACGAGAACAGCACGAACGCCGTCAGCGGCAGATCCCGCGTCAGCTCGTGCAGGGCGAGCGCGCCGCCCACCTTCACCCGGTGTACGGCGGCCAGCCTTTCCGGCGTGAGCGACTCGAGCAGGCCGTCGTCGAGCACGGCGGCCGTGTGGACCACGGCGGTCAGCGGATGCTCCGGCGGCACGGCCGTGAGCACGGCGGCGAGAGAGTCCCGGTCGGCGACGTCGCCCGCGGCGACCGTCACCCGGGTGCCGAGCGCGGTGAGCTCGGCCCGCAGATCCTCCGCTCCGGGGGCGTTGAGCCCACGCCGGCTGACCAGCAGCAGGTGCGGGACCCCGCGCCCGGCCAGCCGACGGGCGACGTGAGCGCCGAGAGCGCCCGTGCCGCCCGTGACGAGCACCGTGCCCGGAGGCGACCACTGCGCGGGTGCCGCGTCCCGGCTCGGTGCGGGGACAAGCCTGCGCGTGAGGAGTCCCGAGGCGCGCACCGCGAGTTCCGGCTCGCCGTGCCGTCCGGTCAGCGCGGTCACCGCGTACAGGGTGCTCCGCGCGTCGGGCGGTGACCCGTGCAGCGGCGGCAGGTCCACGATCCCGCCCCACCGCTCGGGCCTCTCGGCGGCGATCACCCCGCCCAGGCCCCATGCGAACGCCCCGGCCGGATGCGGCACCCGGTCGGACGGCGCCGCCGCGACCGCGCCGCTCGTCGTGAGCCACAGCGGGCCGCCGATCCCCGCCGCGTCCAGCGCCTGGACGAGCGCGACGTCCCGGCCTGCGTACGCGGTGTCGTCCAGGGCGAGCAGGGACACGACGCCGGTGAACGACACACCGGCCGGCACGGACGCGAGCGACGCCACCAGGGCGTCCCGGTCGGCCGTCCCGTCGACGACGGCCTCCGTCACCTCGGCGTTCCGCTCCTCCAGCGCGTGCCGCAGGGACCCCGCCCAGGTGGCGGCCGGTTCCGCCGCCCTGGTACGGATCACCAGCCAGCGGCCCCCGGACCCCGGCGCGGGCTCCTGCACGGGCCGCCAGGCGATGCGATACCGCCACGAGTCGAGCGTGGCCCGGGCGTCGCGTGCCGCGTGCCACGAGGTCAGGATCGGCAGGGCCTCACCCAGGGACCGCCGGACGCGCTCGGCCTCCGGCCCCAGCGCGGCGACCAGCGCGTCCACGTCGCCACGGCCGACGATGTCCCAGAAACGCGCCTTCCCGGCGTCGTACGGCCCTGCCTGGGCGGGCTTCGGCGGGCTGACCCAGTGCCTGCGCCGCTGGAAGGGGTAGGTGGGCAGGTCGATGGTGGTGGCGGGGTGGTGGAGGGTGGCCCAGTCGACGGGGGTGCCGTGGGTGTGGGCGTGGGCGGTG
>NZ_JBSGHN010000040.1:0-1958 GCF_053604425.1 Microbispora sp. NPDC004025
CGCAGGCGGAGGCTGTTGCTGACGACGAAGATGCTGGAGAAGGCCATCGCCGCTCCGGCGATCATGGGGTTGAGCAGCCCGGCGGCGGCCAGCGGCAGGGCCGCGATGTTGTAGGCGAAGGCCCAGAACAGGTTGCCCTTGATCGTGGTCAGAGTGCGCCGTGACAGCCGGATCGCGTCGGCCGCCACCCGCAGGTCGCCTCTGACCAGGGTCAGGTCGGCGGCCTCGATGGCCACGTCGGTGCCTGTGCCCATGGCCAGGCCGAGGTCGGCCTGGGCGAGCGCGGCGGCGTCGTTGACCCCGTCGCCGACCATGGCGACGGTCCTGCCCTGGGCCTGCAGCCGCTTCACCACCTCGACCTTGTCGGCGGGCAGCACCTCGGCGATCACCTCCTCGATCCCGACCTCGGCGGCGACGGTGCGGGCGACGGCCTCGTTGTCGCCGGTCAGCAGCACCGGGGTCAGTCCGAGCGCGCGTAGATCGGCGATGGCCTGGGCGCTGGTGGCCTTGACGGTGTCGGCCACCACCAGCACCGCCCGGGCGGCGCCGTCCCAGCCGACCGCCACCGCGGTGCGGCCGGCGGCCTGCGCCTCCTCCAGCGCCCGCGCGAGGTCGGCGGGCAGGTGCTGGGACCACTCGGCCAGCAGCGCGGGCCGTCCCACCAGGACGGCGTGGCCGTCCACGATGCCCTGGACGCCGAGGCCCTCGATGTTGGCGAAGTCCTCCGGCGCCGGCAGGGTGCCCACCCGTTCGGCGGCGCGCCGTGCGATGGCCTGGGCGATGGGGTGTTCGGAGGCGTGTTCCAGAGCCCCGGCCAGGCGGAGCACTTCGTCACGGTCCTCCCCGTCGGCCAGGTGGACCTCGATGAGGGTCATCTTTCCTTCGGTGACGGTGCCGGTCTTGTCGAGCACGACCGTGTCGATCGCGCGGGTGGATTCCAGCACCTCGGGGCCTTTGATCAGGATGCCGAGCTGGGCGCCGCGGCCGGTGCCGACCAGCAGCGCGGTCGGCGTGGCCAGGCCCAGCGCGCAGGGGCAGGCGATGATCAGCACCGCCACCGCGGCGGTGAAGGCCGCCTGGGCGCCCTCACCGGTGCCGAGCCAGTACCCCAGGGTGGCCACGGCCAGGGCGATGACGATCGGCACGAAGATCCCGGAGATGCGGTCGGCCAGGCGCTGCACCTGCGCCTTGCCCGTCTGGGCCTCCTCGACCAGCCGCGCCATCTGCGCGAGCTGGGTGTCGGACCCGACCCGGGTGGCCCGCACGACCAGCCGGCCGCCCGCGTTCACCGTCGCCCCGGTCACCGAATCGCCCGGCCGGACCTCCACCGGCACCGATTCGCCGGTGAGCATCGAGGCGTCGACCGCCGAGGTCCCCTCCTCGATCACGCCGTCGGTCGCGATCTTCTCTCCCGGCCGGACGACGAAGCGGTCGCCCACAGCCAGCTCGCCGACCGGGACGCGCACCTCCCTGCCGTCGCGCAGGACGGCGACGTCCTTGGCGCCGAGTTCGAGCAGCGCCCGCAGGGCCGCGCCCGCGCGCCGCTTGGAGCGGGCCTCGAAATAGCGCCCGGCCAGGATGAACGCCGTGACCCCGGCCGCGGCCTCCAGGTAGATGTCACCGGAGCCGTCACTGCGCTCGATCGTGAACGCGAACGGGTGGGTCATGCCGGGCACGCCAGCACTGCCGAGGAACAGCGCCCACAGCGACCAGCCCAGCGCGGCGATCGTGCCCAGCGACACGAGCGTGTCCATCGTGGCCGTGCCGTGGCGCAGGTTGGTCCAGGCCGCCCGGTGGAACGGCAGGCCGCCGTACACCACGACCGGGGCCGCGAGCGTGAGCGACAGCCACTGCCAGTACGTGAACTGCAGGGCGGGGATCATCGCCAGCGCGATCACCGGGACGGCGAGCACGACGGACACCAGAAGGCGGGTCCGCAGGGGAGCAAGCTCGTCCTG
>NZ_JBSGHN010000041.1:0-1826 GCF_053604425.1 Microbispora sp. NPDC004025
GGGGGTGGGTAGGGGAGCGTCGTGCGAACCGGTGAAGCCGCCGAGTGATCGTGTGGTGGAGGTCGTGCGAGTGAGAATGCAGGCATGAGTAGCGAGTCAGAAGTGAGAATCTTCTGCGCCGGATGACCAAGGGTTCCTGGGGCAGGTTCGTCCGCCCAGGGTAAGTCGGGACCTAAGGCGAGGCCGACAGGCGTAGTCGATGGACAACGGGTTGATATTCCCGTACCCGCTGTGATGCGCCCATATCGAATCCAGTGATACTAAGGGTCCTTAGCCCGGTTGGCTCTTCGGAGCCGGCGTCAGGGTGAACGCCTGGCCTGATCTGGTAGTAGGTAAGCGATGGGGTGACGCAGGAAGGTAGCCCAGCCCGGGCGGTGGTTGTCCCGGGGTAAGCATGTAGGGCGAGAGATAGGCAAATCCGTCTCTCATTGAGCCTGAGGTGTGATGCCGAGCCGATTGTGGCGAAGTGGGTGATCCTATGCTGCCGAGAAAAGCCTCTAGTGAGTGTCGCGGCGGCCCGTACCCGAAACCGACTCAGGTGGTCAGGTAGAGAATACCAAGGCGGTCGGGTGAACTGTGGTTAAGGAACTCGGCAAATTGCCCCCGTAACTTCGGGAGAAGGGGGACCTTTACTGGTGATCGGACTAGCTCCGTGAGCTGGTGGGGGTCGCAGTGGCCAGGGGGAAGCGACTGTTTACTAAAAACACAGGTCCGTGCGAAGTCGTAAGACGATGTATACGGACTGACGCCTGCCCGGTGCCGGAACGTTAAGGGGACCGCTTAGCCAGTTTCGACTGGCGAAGGTGAGAACTTAAGCGCCGGTAAACGGCGGTGGTAACTATAACCATCCTAAGGTAGCGAAATTCCTTGTCGGGTAAGTTCCGACCTGCACGAATGGCGTAACGACTTCCCCGCTGTCTCAACCACAGGCCCGGTGAAATTGCAGTACGAGTAAAGATGCTCGTTTCGCGCAGCAGGACGGAAAGACCCCGGGACCTTCACTACAGCTTGACATTGGCGTTTGGAGCGTCTTGTGTAGGATAGGTGGGAGACTGGGAAGCGGTAACGCTAGTTACCGTGGAGTCATTGGTGAAATACCACTCTGGTCGTTTTGGACGTCTAACCCGCGCCCGTGAATCCGGGTGGGGGACAGTGTCTGGTGGGTAGTTTAACTGGGGCGGTTGCCTCCTAAAAGGTAACGGAGGCGCCCAAAGGTTCCCTCAGCCTGGTTGGCAATCAGGTGTCGAGTGTAAGTGCACAAGGGAGCTTGACTGTGAGACTGACGGGTCGAGCAGGAGCGAAAGCTGGGACTAGTGATCCGGCATCGGCGTGTGGAAGCGGTGTCGCTCAACGGCTAAAAGGTACCCCGGGGATAACAGGCTGATCTTCCCCAAGAGTCCATATCGACGGGATGGTTTGGCACCTCGATGTCGGCTCGTCGCATCCTGGGGCTGGAGTAGGTCCCAAGGGTTGGGCTGTTCGCCCATTAAAGCGGTACGCGAGCTGGGTTTAGAACGTCGCGAGACAGTTCGGTCCCTATCCGCTGCGCGCGCAGGAGACTTGCGAGGGGCTGTCCCTAGTACGAGAGGACCGGGACGGACGAACCTCTGGTGTGCCAGTTGTTCCGCCAGGAGCACGGCTGGTTGGCTACGTTCGGTAGGGATAACCGCTGAAAGCATCTAAGCGGGAAGCTCGCCTCAAGATGAGGTCTCCCACCACGAGAGTGGGTAAGGCCCCCTAGAGATGATGGGGTTGATAGGCCGGAAGTGGAAGCGCAGTAATGTGTGGAGCTGACCGGTACTAATAGGCCGAGGACTTGACCATGA
>NZ_JBSGHN010000042.1:0-1770 GCF_053604425.1 Microbispora sp. NPDC004025
TGTCGTCGACCCGGAAGATGTCGATGTCGGCCAGGTCCTGCCACAACACCGGATTGGAGTACGTCGACGACGGCGGCCACGGCCCACCCGACGGATCCCCCGACGGCGAGGCCGAAGGCGATGGTGACGGCGACGGTGAAGGCGACTGATCGGAGACGCTCCCGACGCGGACGAGCTGCCACTGCTGATTGTTGCCGCCCCAGTCGGAGTACTGCACGATCTTGCCGCCGTCCGCGGTGGAGGCGTTCTGGACCTCGACGGCCTTGCCGCTGTTGCGGTTGATCAGCCGGACGTAGCCGCCGGAGGAGTCGGCGAGACTGAACTGCTGGTTGCTGCCGTTGTGGTCGCTCCACTGCACGATGTCGGCGCCGTCGGCGGTGGAGACGTTGTACACGTCGAGCACCTTGCCCGAGTGCCGCGACTGCAGGCGGTAGTAACCGCCGCCGGAGTCGACGAACCGCCACTGCTGGTTGTTGGCGTTGCTGCGCGTCCACTGCACGAGCGACCCGCCGTCGGCCGTGGAGAAGTTGTACACGTCCAGGGCCTTGCCGCTGTTGCGGTTGACCAGCACGTACCAGGCGTTCGTGTCGACGGTCGCCGCGGATGCCGGCGCCGTCCACGCGACGGCGCCCGCGAGGACGGTCGCGAGCGCCGCCAGGAGACATGCGAAGACGGTGACCGGCGACCGTCGCCGGTCACGCGTCGCGCGAGTGGGGGGTGCGTGCATCTACTCTCCTCTGCAGGGTGGAGACACGGCCGGCGGGCGGAGACGCCCGCGACGCGCTCCATGGACTCACCGCCGGTGCGGGGGAAGCGTGTCCCCCGCACCGGGGCGGTGTCCCGCCGGGGAAGGTGGCGGGGGTCAGCGGGCCCAGCCGCCGAGGCGGCCTGTCGTCGCCGCCCGGGTTGGAGTTACGGCCCTGGTGGTGGTGCCGCATGGCGCGGGCGGCTGAGGTCAGGGCGGCTGATGTCAGGGCACGGTGACGCCGGTGCCGGAGGTGGTCGTCGGCGACGCGGCCATGGGCGCACCGGCCCGGGAAGTCAGGCGATTCGCACCCGATATGTGAGCGCTAACAATTGCGAGCCAGTGCTCCTCTCCCATCGGCGACGGGCGTGGTGGTGGTGTAGCGGATCAAACCTGACCCCCCAAGCGGTGTCAACGCACGCTCCCGCTCGCGTCGCGGTCCCCATGAAGGCGGGGGCGGCTCACCTGCTCCTGTCCCGGGTGTGAGAACGCCGCCCGGAGTCCGGGCGCGATGAAACTTTCATCGGCTGCGGCGTCGCTTCGCCACGTGTCAGGCGCCGCAGGAAACTTACGCCGAGCCGTCATCCCTCCCACCTGTGTGCATGAATGGCCCGCACCGGAATGGTCGCGAAACTTTCTCGACATGCCCTTGACACATTTCGTGATGCTTTCCCACACTGCTCCCCAAGGCGGCTTCCTCCTGCCGGGGTCGGTGGTGCGTGGCAGGGGCCGCAGTCTCGGCGCGACGACGGATCGCGTGTGTTTTTCCGCGGGCGTCTGCCCGCGTTCCCTCATTGATCTCGCAGTGGAGGCTCAGGCATGGGCGAAAATCCCTCACCGGCCGGCCCAGTACCCGCCAGTGCAGTACCCGCCGGCCCAGTACGCGTCGGCCCAGTACCCGCCGGCACGACTCGGCGCCTGTCCGGCGCGACCCGCCGGGTGCTGGTCGCCGGCGCTCTCGGCGTACTCGGCGCGGTCACCGCGCTGGCGGCGACCACGCCCGCGGGCGCCGCCGCCGGCACGCT
>NZ_JBSGHN010000043.1:0-1747 GCF_053604425.1 Microbispora sp. NPDC004025
GGGGCGTGGGGTCGGGTCGTTGCCTGGACGTGAACGGCGCGTCGCAGAGCAACGGCGCGACGGTGCTGATCTGGGACTGCAACGGCCAGAACAACCAGAAGTGGACCTCCACCAGCGCGGGCGAGTTGCGGGTGTACGGCAACAAGTGCCTGGACGTCAACGGCGGCGGCACCGCCGACGGCAGCGCGGTGATCATCTGGGACTGCAACGGCCAGAACAACCAGAAGTGGCGCCTGAACTCCGACGGCACGATCACCGCGGTCGGGGCCAACAAGTGCCTGGACGTGTCCGGGAACGGCACCGCCAACGGCACCAAGGTGCAGATCTGGTCGTGCACCGGCGGCAACAACCAGAAGTGGACCCGCATCTGACACAAGGCTCCGCCGGGGCGACCCCTCGCCCCGGCGGAGCACGGTGCGGCGGCCGCCGCCGGATCGGCGGATCCGGCGGCACGCCGCGCCCTTCCGGTTCCGGGCACCTGTAGAGCCGCTCTCGTCCGCGCCGGCCGCCTCGGCCGCACCCCTCGAACGCGAGGCCCCCATCCCGCAGGAGCAGTAGTGTCCTCACCGCAAGTCCCGGAGCCGGCCTCCCGCAGGGCGCTCCCCGAGTACGACATCGGACCGCGGCGCTTCGGAGCCGCCGTCCTCGCCGGGATCGTGGCCGTTCTCCTGGCGATGGCCGGCGCGGCGGGATGGCCGTCCGCCGCGTCCGCCGCCGACAACCCCTACCAGCGCGGGCCCGCGCCCACCGCGGCGAGCATCGCCGCGGACCGCGGTCCCTTCGCCACCGCCCAGGTGACCGTTCCCAGGGGCAACGGATTCGGCGGCGGGGTCATCTACTACCCGACCGACACCAGCCAGGGCACCTTCGGCGCGATCGCGATCGCCCCCGGCTTCGGCACCGCCTGGAGCTACTACGCCTGGCAGGGCCCGAGGCTCGCCTCGTTCGGGTTCGTCGTGATCGGGATCGAGACCAACACCCTCAACGACTACGCCGACGCCCGGGCCGCGCAGTTGCTCGCCGCGCTGGACTACCTGGTCAACAGCAGTTCCGTACGGGACCGGGTCGACCGCGACCGGCTGGCGGTGGGCGGCCACTCGATGGGCGGCGGCGGGGCCATCCTCGCGGCCGACCAGCGGCCCTCGCTGCTGACCGCGGTCGGGCAGGCGCCGTACGTGCCCGACGGCAGCCTGTCGGGCATCAAGAGCCCGACGATCATCTTCGCCGGCCAGACCGACGGAACGGTGACCCCGCAGTACGCCCAGAACGCGTACAACACGATTCCCGGCAGCGTCGAGCGCGCGTACGTCGAGATCGCGAACGAGGGCCACGGCTTCCCCGCCGGTGGCGGCGGCGGCAACTCGGGCGCCTTCGCGCGCACCATGATGATCTGGCTGAAGCTGTTCGTCGACAGGGACACCCGCTACGCGCCGTTCCTGTGCCCGTCGCTGACCAACGCGAACGGCATCTCCAAGTACATGGCCAGCTGCCCGCTCGACCCGCCCGGCGGCGGTCCGACGGCCAGTCCGACCTCGACCCCGACCTCCACACCCACCTCGACTCCGACGGGCACTCCGCCCGCAGGAGGCACGAGCGCGCTCAAGGGTGTGGGGTCGGGTCGTTGCCTGGACGTGAACGGCGCGTCGCAGTCGAACGGCGCGACGGTGCTGATCTGGGACTGCAACGGCCAGAACAACCAGAAGTGGACCTCCACCAGCGCGGGCGAGTTGCGGGTGTACGGCAACAA
>NZ_JBSGHN010000045.1:0-1545 GCF_053604425.1 Microbispora sp. NPDC004025
GTCCTCCCCGGCACCGCCTACCTCGACCTCGCCCTCCACGCCGCCGACCACACCGGCCACACCACCATCGACGAACTCGTCCTCCACGCCCCGCTCGTCCTGGAGCCGGGCCGTACGGTCCGGGTTCAGGTGATCGTGAACGGCGCGGACCCCGACGGGGAGGCGACGCTCGACGTGTACGCCCGCCCGGAGGGCCCGGAGGGAGAGCAGGCCGAGTGGACCCACCACGCCACGGCCGTGCTCACGAAGGACGACGCGCAGCCCGGCTTCGACCTCACCGCCTGGCCGCCCGCGGACGCGAGTGGGATCGACGTCGAGAGCGTGTACGAGGCCCTGACCGAAGCGGGGCTGGGCTACGGTCCGGCGTTCCGCGGACTGCGCGCGGCATGGCGGCGCGGCGACGAACTGTTCGCCGAGGTCTCCCTCCCGCCGGACGAACGCGGCGACGTGACCGACTACGGCCTGCACCCGGCGCTGTTCGACGCGGCCGTCCATTTGCCGGCCTGGGCGGGCCTGGCCGAGGTGCCGGAAGGGCAGAACCGGCTGCCGTTCGCCTGGAGCGGGGTGCGTCTGCACGCGGTCGGCGCCACCGATCTGCGGGTGCGGGTGACGCTGGGCGAGGCCGGGTCGCTGTCCCTGCAGGCAGCCGACCCCACCGGCGCGCCGGTCGCCTCGATCGGCACACTGACCGCGCGACTCGTCTCCTCCGACCAGCTCGGCGCATCCGGCTCCGCTCCGGACAGACGCCTGTTCCGGGTGGGGTGGTCACCCCTCGATCTCGTGCCCGCGGCGCGTGAAGCCTGGGCGGTGCTCGGCGACCGCGCGTTGTACGAAGACCTGCGCCAGGCCGTGACCACGTCCCTCTACGAGGATCTGACGGCCCTCACCGACGCCGTCGACGCGGCCGAGCCTGTTCCGGATGTGGTCGTGCTGCCCGTCTCCGCGCCGGGCGGGGAGGATCCGGTGGTGGCGGCGCACGCCGTGACCGAGCAGACGCTGCGCACGCTGCAGGCCTACCTGGCCGACGAGCGACTGGCCGGATCCCGCCTGCTGGTACTCACCCGCCACGCCGTCGCCGTCCACCCCGACGACCCCATCGACCTGACCACCGCCCCCATCTGGGGCCTGGTCCGCTCCGCCCAGACCGAACACCCCCACCGCATCCACCTCATCGACCACGACAACCACCCCCGCTCCCTCACCGCCCTACCCGCCGCCACCACCACCGCCCACCACCACACCGAACCCCACACCGCCCTCCGCAACGCCACCCTGCACACCCCACGCCTGACCCCCCACACCGACAGCACCACCACACCCCGCCCCTGGAACCCCGACGGCACCGTCCTGATCACCGGCGGCCTCACCGGCATCGGCGCCCTCCTCGCCCACCACCTCGCCACCACCCACCACATCCGCCACCTCCACCTGGTCGGACGACGCGGCCACAACACCCCCGGCGCCCAGACCCTCATCGACCAACTCACCCACGCCGGCGCCCACGTCACCATCACCGCCACCGACATCACCGACCCCCACGCCGTC
>NZ_JBSGHN010000046.1:0-1530 GCF_053604425.1 Microbispora sp. NPDC004025
CAGGCGAGTTCCAGGCCGTCGTAGCCCCATTCGGAGGCGAGGCGGCAGACCTCCTCGAACGGCAGGTCCGCCCACTGCCCCGTGAACAACGTGATCGGTCGCGTCATATCACACCCGTTCTCACAGTCCTGTGGACAATCAAATCGAGGTCCAGCCCGACCCGGCGGCCGCGCTCTCCTCGACCGCGGCGAGCACCTTCTGCACCCGGAGCCCGTCCTCGAAGGACGGTGCGGGGTCGGCGCCTGCGGCCACCGCCTCGATGAAGTCCTTCACCTCGTGGGTGAAGGTGTGCTCGTAGCCGAGGCCGTGACCCGGCGGCCACCACGCCCCGGCGTACGGGTGGTCCGCCTCGGTGACGAGGATCCGCCGGAACCCGCCCTCGGCGGCGTCGAGCGTGTGGTCGTGGAACCACAGCTCGTTCATCGCCTCGAAGTCGAAGGACAGGCTGCCCAGCGATCCGTTGACCTCGATGCGCAGCGCGTTCTTGCGTCCCGCGGCGAACCGGGTGGCCTCGAAGGAGGCCAGCGCCCCGCCCTCGAAACGGCCGATGAACAGCGCGGCGTCGTCCACCGTCACCTCGCCCATCTCACCGGTGCCGCCCTGGCCGGCCAGGCCGCTCGACCCCTCGGCGAGCGGACGCTGCTTGACGAAGGTCTCGGTGATCGCGCTCACCCCGGTCAGCGACCGGCCGACGACGAACTGCGCGGTGTCGATGATGTGGGCGCCGATGTCGCCGAGAGCCCCGGATCCGGCCTTGTCCTTCTGCAGGCGCCAGACCAGGGGGAACTCGGGGTCGACGATCCAGTCCTGCAGGTACTGCGCCCGCACGTGCCGGATCTCCCCGAGCCTGCCCTCTTCGACGAACCGCCGGGCCAGCGCGACGGCGGGCACCCGGCGGTAGTTGAAGGCGACCATGCTGCGCACGCCGCGCGCCGCCGCCGCGCGGGCGGCGGCGGCCATGGCCTCGGCCTCGGCCACGGTGTTGGCGAGCGGCTTCTCGCAGATGACGTGCTTGCCCGCCTCCAGCGCCGCGACCGCGATCTCCGCGTGGCTGTCGCCGGGCGTGCAGATGTCGACGACCTGCACGTCGTCACGCTCGAGGAGCCGCTTCCAGTCGGTCTCCACCGCCGCCCAGCCGAGCGTCGCCGCGGCCTCGGCCGTGCGCTCGGGCGACCTCCCGGCCAGGGCCGCCATGACGGGCCGTACGGGCAGGTCGAAGAACGAGGAGACGCTCCGCCATGCCTGCGAGTGCACGCGTCCCATGAACGCGTACCCCACCATGCCGACGCCCAGCGTCGGCTTGCTGTCTGTCACTGAATATCTCCCCCTATCAGGATTCGAAGCCGGTCGGCAGGTACTTGTCGGCGTTGTCCTTGGTGACGGTCTCCGAGGTCAGGGTGATCGACTGCGGCACCTGCTGCTCCAGCAGGTCGCTCATGCCCTTGCCCTGCGCGATCAGTCGCGCCAGCTTGATCGCCGAGGCGGCCATCGTCGGGCTGTAGGTCACCGTGGCCTTCAGCACACCGCTGT
>NZ_JBSGHN010000047.1:0-1384 GCF_053604425.1 Microbispora sp. NPDC004025
GTCGGCCACCAGCTGCCGATGAACGGCCAGATCGCCTACGCCATCTCCTTCCTCGGCCTCGACGGCAGCACACCGTCGTCCCCCAGCCCGTCCCCCTCTCCCAGCAGCTCACCGAGCAGCTCGCCTAGCAGTTCCCCGAGCAGTTCGCCGAGCAGCTCGCCGTCCCCCGGCGGCGGATCGGGCGCCTGCCGGGTCAGCGCCACCGTGAACGCCTGGAACAACGGGCTGACCGAGAACATCACGGTCACCAACACCGGTTCCTCGGCCGTCAACGGCTGGTCGCTCGCCTTCACCCTCCCGAGCGGGCAGACCATCACCGGCGGGTGGAACGCCACCTACTCGCCCACCAGCGGACAGGTCACGGCGAAGAACGTGAGCTACAACGGCTCGCTGGCGCCCGGAGCCTCCACCGAGATCGGCTTCCAGGCCACCCACACCGGCAACGCCGCGAAGCCCACCGCGTTCACGCTCAACGGAAACACCTGCACCATCTCCTGACGCCTCCCTATCCCCTGGAGATCTCCGTGCGCTTCATCAGACATCGGCGCTGGCTCGCGGCCGGAGTGGCCGCGGCGCTGAGCGTCCTCGGAGTCGCGACCGCCGGCTCCGCCCGGGCCGCCGCGGGCTGCCGGGTCACCTACACGGTGACCAACCAATGGCAGGGCGGCTTCGGCGCCAACGTCGACGTGGTCAACCTGGGCGACCCGGTCGACGGCTGGCGTCTGACCTGGTCGTTCCCCGCCGGCCAGACGATCAGCCAGTTGTGGAACGGCAGCTACACGCAGTCCGGCGCCCAGGTCACGGTGACCAACGCCTCCTACAACGGCGGCATCCCGACCGGCGGCAGCGCGTCGTTCGGCTTCAACGGCTCCTGGACCTCGTCCAACCCCGTGCCGGCGAGCTTCGCGCTGAACGGCACCACCTGCAGCGGCACCGTCACCAGCCCCTCGGCGAGTCCCAGTGCCAGCCCGAGTGCCAGTCCCAGCGCGAGCCCCAGCGTGAGCCCCAGCGCCAGTCCCTCGGTTTCCCCTTCGCCGTCGCCGTCGGCGAGTCCGTCGGGTGGGCCGTGGCCGCCGTCGTCGACGTACTCCAATCCGGTGTTGTGGCAGGACCTGGCCGACATCGACATCTTCCGGGTCGACGACACCTATTACTACTCGGCCTCCACGATGCATTACTCGCCCGGTGCGCCGGTGCTGCGCTCTTATGACCTGGTCAACTGGGAGTACGCCGGGCACTCGGTGCCCAAGCTGGACTTCGGCTCCAAGTACGACATGAGCGGCGGCCGCGCCTACGTCAACGGCATCTGGGCCTCGTTCCTGAACTACCGCAAGAGCAACAAGACCTTCTACTGGGGCGGTTGCATCGACTTCAGCAAGACCTA
>NZ_JBSGHN010000048.1:0-1384 GCF_053604425.1 Microbispora sp. NPDC004025
GTTCGTGAGGGCCGGATCGTCCATGAGGCGCCGGCCGAGGACCTGGACGAGCACCGGGTGCTCGACCTGGTGATGGTCTCCCAGGAAACCCCCGATACAGGGCCGGAGTCCGGGACCGAGTCCGCCGGGTCCGGGTCCGATGAAGCAGAAACATCCTCTGAAGGAGCGTTCCATGACTGAGGTCGATCAGGCCGCGCCGGCCGGGCGCGTGAAGGCGGCGGGGCCGGGTGGCCTCAGCCGGCTTGGTGAGGTCCGGCATCTGGGGCTGGTCGTCGCACTCGTGCTGCTGGCGATCGTGGGTGTGGTGACCCGGCCGGAGAACTTCGCCACCTCCTCCAACCTGGTCAGCATTCTGGCGCTGGCCTCGACCATCGGTGTGATCACGGTCGGGATGACCTTTGTGATCATCGGTGGCGGCATCGACCTGTCGGTCGGCGCGTTGATGGCGCTGGCGTCGGTGTGGGCGACCACGCTGGCGACCCAGGCGTACGGGCCGGTCGTGATGATCGTGTGCGCGGTGCTGGTCGGCACCGGTGCGGGAGTGCTCAACGGCATCCTGGTCACCTACGGGCGGATGGTGCCGTTCATCGCGACGCTGGCGATGCTGGTGGCCGCGCGTGGTCTGGCGCAGCGGATGTCCAACCAGCGCACCCAGCTGGTGCAGGCCGACAACTCGATGATCGTGGACTTGTCGACCACCCGGGTGCTCGGGCTGCCGCTGCTGGTGTACGTGTTCGCGCTGGTGGTGCTGATCGGCTGGATCGTGCTGAACCGCACGACCTTCGGCCGTCGCACCTACGCCGTGGGCGGTAACCCCGAGGCGGCGCGTCTGGCCGGTATCGACGTCCGCAAGCACACTGTGCTTCTGTACGCGCTGTCGGGTCTGTGCTGTGGGATCGCCGCGGTGCTGATCATGGCGCGGACCACCACCGGGTCGTCCACTCACGGCGACCTGTACGAGCTGGACGCGATCGCCGCCGTGATCATCGGCGGGACGCTGCTCACCGGCGGCCGGGGCACGATCATCGGTTCGATCCTCGGTCTGCTGATCTTCACGGTGATCACCAACCTGTTCATCCTCAACGGCCTGAACACCGCCGACCAGCTGGTCGCCAAGGGCCTGATCATCGTCGTCGCCGTGCTCCTGCAGCGGCGCAGCCTCAAAACGCATACCTGACCTCACAAGTAACGATCACCCCGAATCCCCAAGGGAGAAACACATATGAGCAAGAACGTCGGCCGCCGCGGTTTCCTGGTCAGCGGAGCCGTCCTCGGCGCGGGTGCCCTCGTCACGGCCTGCACGAGCAACGAGCCGGCCGCGCAGGCGAGCGCGCCGGCCGCCGCTCCCGCGGCCGCGGCCACGGGCGGCAACGACGCCCCCGGC
>NZ_JBSGHN010000049.1:0-1210 GCF_053604425.1 Microbispora sp. NPDC004025
GAGATTTCGTCGAAGCAGGCTTTGATGTCGCCCTCAACGACCCACTCATATGAGTGGGACGTGAAGTGGCGTACCTCGGCCACCGCGTCGTGAGCCCGGCGGTTCGGGCGGAACCCGTAGGAACACGGGAGGAAATCCGCCTCGAAGATCGGCTCCAACACCAGCTTGAGGGATGCCTGGACCACCCGGTCGGTGATGGTGGCGATGCCCAGACGACGTAGCTTGCCGTTCGCCTTGGGGATCATCCGCTCCCGCACCGGCAGCGGCCGGAAGCTGCGGTCCTTCAGTGAGGACTGCAGCGCGTCGAGGAACTCCTCGACGCCGGTCATCTGCGCGATGGACGGCGCCGTGCGGCCGTCCACCCCGGCGGTCTTGGCTCCCTTGTTCCCCCGCACCCGATCCCACGCGACCAGAAGGAACGCGGGGTCGGCGACGAGATTGAAAAGATCATCGAACCTGCGATGAGGGTCATCACGGGCCCAACAGTGCAGCTTCGTCTGGATCTTCAGTACCTTGCGCTCGGCCTGGTACAAGGCGAGCTCAAGGTCGTCGGTATTCACCGGCGACGTCCTCCTGATCTTCCAGTATCTCCACCACTGACTTGCTGGCCTCCTTTGCCATGTACGGAGCTCTCCTCCGTTCGGACTACTACGAGGCCTCCGCCCCACCCGACGGCCCTCAGCCGGCAACGGGCCTGCCCTCCACCGAGTTGGCTGCCCGGAGGTTGGGGCGACCGCGGGTGGTTCCCACGTTCACGACCAAATCGATCAAGGAGTGAGGTGCCCACCTCTACCCCGGCAGCATCGCCACGCCTACGCCGCAGGCCTTCACCGTGGCCTCCCCACCGGACACCCTGACCGGCTTCGGAGTTGACCAATCGCCACTTCGCGGCGATGGTCACGCACTGCACCCCGGGCCCGTATCCGTCAGATTTGAGCCGGGTGGAACTGTTACGGGGCATCAGACAGTGGTTCCTCGCGTACACCTTCTCCTCGCTGCTTGCCGGGCCCGGATCGTCTGACAGTGCCGACCCGTCCCGTACTTTGTCAGGGCTGCTCCCAGCCTTCCCGGCGTTCCCCGGGTCGGCCTGCCCTCAGCTTCACCGGGCAGCTGCGACTGCCCGGCGGCGGCGTCCTTTCACCCCCGCTCGATCTCGTCGTGCCTCGTGGCGCACAGGGTGTAGTTCCACCGGCCGTGAACCTCGTGCCGG
>NZ_JBSGHN010000050.1:0-1093 GCF_053604425.1 Microbispora sp. NPDC004025
GTCCTCCCCGGCACCGCCTACCTCGACCTCGCCCTCCACGCCGCCGACCACACCGGCCACACCACCATCGACGAACTCGTCCTCCACGCCCCGCTGCCGCTTGCCGAGGAGGGCGGCGTACAGATCCAGATCGTCGTCGCCGGCTCCGACCGGCGCACCGTGGAGGTCTACTCCCGTCCGGACGGCGACACCGGAGACTGGACCCTGCACGCCACCGCCGTACTCGCGACGGACCACGCGGAGCCCGGCTTCGACCTCACCGCCTGGCCGCCCCCTGACGCCGCCCAGGTGGACCTCGGCACCGCGTACGACCGGCTGCACGAGGCGGGGCTGGGCTACGGTCCGGCGTTCCGCGGACTGCGCGCGGCATGGCGGCGCGGCGACGAACTGTTCGCCGAGGTCTCCCTCCCGCCGGAGGAACGCGGCGACGTGACCGGCTACGGCCTGCACCCGGCGCTGTTCGACGCGGCGCTCCACGTGGCCGCGTTGCAGTGGCTCGGCGACACTCCCAGCGGCCACAGCAACCTGCCGTTCGCCTGGAGCGGGGTGCGTCTGCACGCGGTCGGCGCCACCGACCTGCGGGTGCGGGTGACGCTGGGCGAGGCCGGGTCGCTGTCCCTGCAGGCAGCCGACCCCACCGGCGCGCCGGTCGTCTCCATCGACACGCTGCGGGTGCGTCCCGTGGCGTCCGACCAGCTGAGCGTCAAGCGGGCGAGAAACGACGGGCTCTACCGCGTGGAGTGGACGCCTCTCGACGTGCTTCCCGGCGAGCCGGGCACCTGGGCGGTGCTCGGCGATCGGGACCTGTGCGAGGGGCTGCGCGAGGCGGGGGTCGCCGCGTCGTTCCACGACGACCTGGCCGGTCTCACGGCGGCGATCGAGGATTCCGGGCCTCTGCCCGACCTCGTCGTCCTACCGGTCGCGGCGCCGGGCGGGGAGGATCCGGTGGTGGCGGCGCACGCCGTGACCGAGCAGACGCTGCGCACGCTGCAGGCCTTCCTGGCCGACGAGCGACTGGCCGGATCCCGCCTGCTGGTACTCACCCGCCACGCCGTCGCCGTCCACCCCGACGACCCCATCGACCTGACCACCG
>NZ_JBSGHN010000051.1:0-1088 GCF_053604425.1 Microbispora sp. NPDC004025
GGCGGCCTGGCCGGTGAGGTCGGATACGAAGGGGACGACCGGCCCGGTGGGCGGGGTGAGGGACAGCGCGGCGACGGCGCTTTCGAACTCCTCCAGGATGGGGTCCATGTGGGGGGAGTGGAAGGCGTGGCTGACGGTCAGGGGCCGGACTTTGACCCCGAGGTCGCGGTAGTGGTCGGTCAGGTGGGTGACGGCGTCGTGGTCGCCGGAGATGACGGTGGAGGTGGGGGTGTTGAGCGCGGCGATGGTGACCTTGCCCTGGTAGTGGGCGAGGTGGGGGGTGATGTGTTCTTCGGTGGTGTTGATGGCGGTCATGGCGCCGCCGGGGGGCAGGGTGTGCATGAGGCGGGCGCGGGTGGCGACCAGGGCGGCGGCGTCGGGCAAGGACAGGATGCCGGCGGCATGGGCGGCGGCGATGGCGCCGATGGAGTGCCCGGCCACCGCTTGGGGGGTGATATCCCAGGTGGCCAGCAGGTGGGTGAGGGCGGTCTGCAGGGCGAACAGCCCGGGTTGGGTGTAGAGGGTCTGGTGGATCAGGCCGGGGTCGGCGTCGCCGAGCAGCACCTGCCGCAGGGGGACGGGTGCGTGTGCGGCGAGGTGTTCGTCCAGGAGGTCGATGGCCTGGTCGAAGGCGGCGGCGAAGGCGGGATAGGCGGCATGCAGCTGGCGTCCCATGCCCGGGCGTTGGCTGCCTTGGCCGGTGAACACGAACGCCACCCCGCCGGGCCGCGCCACCCCGGTCGTCACGCCGGGAGCGATGGTGGCGTTGGCGAGGGCGCGGGTGCCTTCCAGCAACTCCTGGCGGGTGGTGCCGGTGATGACGGCGCGGTGGTCGAAGCGGGCGCGGGTGGTGGCCAGGGAGTAGCCGACGTCGGCCGCCTCCAGGCCGGGATGACGGTCCAGGTGGTCGGCCAGCCGGGCCGCCTGGGCGTGCAGCGCCTCCCGCGACCGGGCCGAGACGACCCACGCCGTCACCGGCGGCGAACCCACCCCGCCCTCCACGGCAGACGCCTCACCCGCACCCGTCGGCACCCCCGCGACCGAATCCTGCCGCGATCCCGCTGGCGTGTCCGGCTCCTGCCGGCTCT
>NZ_JBSGHN010000052.1:0-1018 GCF_053604425.1 Microbispora sp. NPDC004025
GTCGGTCTCACAGTCAAGCTCCCTTGTGCACTTACACTCAACACCTGATTGCCAACCAGGCTGAGGGAACCTTTGGGCGCCTCCGTTACCCTTTAGGAGGCAACCGCCCCAGTTAAACTACCCATCAGACACTGTCCCTGATCCGGATCACGGACCCAGGTTAGACATCCAGCACGACCAGACTGGTATTTCAACGACGACTCCACCCCAACTGGCGTTGGGACTTCACAGTCTCCCAGCTATCCTACACAAGCCGAACCGAACACCAATATCAAACTGTAGTAAAGGTCCCGGGGTCTTTCCGTCCTGCTGCGCGAAACGAGCATCTTTACTCGTAGTGCAATTTCACCGGGCCTATGGTTGAGACAGTCGAGAAGTCGTTACGCCATTCGTGCAGGTCGGAACTTACCCGACAAGGAATTTCGCTACCTTAGGATGGTTATAGTTACCACCGCCGTTTACTGGCGCTTAAGTTCTCAGCTTCGCCCACCCGAAGGTGAGCTAACCGGTCCCCTTAACGTTCCAGCACCGGGCAGGCGTCAGTCCGTATACATCGCCTTACGGCTTCGCACGGACCTGTGTTTTTAGTAAACAGTCGCTTCTCGCTGGTCTCTGCGGCCACCCCCAGCTCAGGACGTAAAGTCCATCACCAGAGCTGGCCCCCCTTCTCCCGAAGTTACGGGGGCATTTTGCCGAGTTCCTTAACCATAGTTCACCCGAACGCCTCGGTATTCTCTACCTGACCACCTGAGTCGGTTTAGGGTACGGGCCGCCATGAAACTCGCTAGAGGCTTTTCTCGACAGCATAGGATCATCCACTTCACCACAATCGGCTCGGCATCAGGTCTCAGACACATGAGCGGCGGATTTACCTACCACTCGTCCTACACCCTTACCCCGGGACAACCACCGCCCGGGATGGACTACCTTCCTGCGTCACCCCATCACTCACCTACTAACCGCTTGGTCCGGCGGCTCCACCACTTTCCTTTGCCCGAAGGCTCCGGAACGGCTTCAC